>JBIPLJ010000023.1:0-58203 GCA_044368415.1 Burkholderiaceae bacterium | reverse complement strand
TCGCCGCAGCATCCCGCCCCAGTCGCATCACCCGATCGATCGGAATTGCCAGCAAAGGACTACACGCACCTGATTGCAGCAACTCTTGACGGTGGCGACCATACGAGGCAAAAGCTGTCTGAGCCCCGAAGGGGCGAGTTCTTTTGCCGGCCCGTCGGGCGCCTGCGCGAGACGGGGACCCCGGGCGAAGCCCGGGGTGCGGCCCGCGGAGGAAGCAACGGCCTGAAGGGCAGCGGCGCCGCGCGCCAACCTTCGAGTCAACACCACGACGATTGCCCCAGACCCCCAGACCCCCAGACCCCCAGCGACGACGACCCCCCCCACGCTTCGATCCGCCAGCTTGCGTTCCCGCCACGCCCGTCTACCATCGCCCGAAAGAGGGGACCGTCGAGCATGAACATCGCAGCCAGCCTGTTGAAGCGCGCTCGCAGCGCGCCCGATCGCCCCGCGATCACTGCACACGGCCGGACCTGGTCGTACGGCGAACTCGTCTCGCGGGCCGTCCGCATCGCAGGCGGCCTGCGCGGCGGCCACGGGCTGGCCGCAGCCGATCGTGTCGTGCTGTGCATGGAGAATCGGCCCGAGTTCCTCGAGGCGCTGTTCGGCTGCTGGATCGGCGGGCTGACGGCGGTGCCGGTGAACGCCAAGCTGCATCCGCGCGAGGTCACGCACATCGTGCGCGACAGCGGCGCGGCCGCGGTGCTCACCAGCGAGGCGCTGGTCGAGGGCATCGCCCTGGCGCTGCGCGAGGACGGCGCGCTGCCGCCGTCGATCGTGGTGGCGGGCAGCGCCGGCTGGGCGGGGCTCCTCGACGCCGCACCCGCCGACTGCGCCGAGGTGTCCGCCACCGAGCTTGCCTGGCTCTTCTACACCAGCGGCACCACCGGCCGTCCCAAGGGCGCGATGCTCACACACCGCAACCTGATGTTCATGAGCCTCGCCTATGCGGCCGACATCGAGCATGTGTCGCCGGGCGACGTGAAGCTGCACGCGGCGCCCCTGTCGCATGGCTCGGGCCTGTACGCGCTGCCGCACCTGTTCGCCGGCGGCCATCAGGTGGTGCTGCCCGGCTTCGAGCCGCAGGACGTGCTCGAGGCCTTCGAGCGCCATACGAACGTGACGATGTTCGCCGCGCCCACGATGGTCACGCGGCTCGTGCAGGCGGCGGGCGCGCAGCCGCGCGCCGCCGGTCTGCGCACGCTCTACTACGGCGGCGGCCCGATGTATGTGAGCGACTTAAGGCGTGCGCTCGACGCCTTTGGCCCGCGCCTGTGGCAGCTTTTCGGCCAGGGCGAGAGCCCGATGACCATCACCGGCCTGTCGAAGGTCGACCACGAGGGTGACGGCGGCCCTGCCCACCTCGCGCGGCTCGCGTCCTGCGGCATCGCACGCACCGGCGTTGAGGTACGCGTGGTGGATGCGACGGGGCGAGACGTGGGACCCGGCGAGACCGGCGAGGTGGTGAGCCGCAGCGACTGCACGATGGCCGGCTACTGGAACAACCCGCAGGCCACCGCCGCTGCGCTGCGCGAGGGCTGGCTGTGGACCGGCGATGTCGGCGCGCTCGACGGGCACGGCTACCTCACGCTGCGCGACCGCTCCAAGGACATGATCATCTCGGGCGGCACCAACATCTATCCGCGCGAGATCGAGGAGGTGCTGCTGCGCCATCCGGCGCTGCTCGAGTGTTCGGTGGTCGGGCGCCCGCATGCCGACTGGGGCGAGGAGGTGATCGCCTTCGTCGTCGTGCGCGACGGGCAGGCGGTCGACGACCCTGCGCTCGATGCGCTGTGTCTCGAGCACATCGCGCGCTTCAAGCGCCCGCGCGCGTACCGTCGGGTCGCGTCGCTGCCGAAGAACAACTATGGCAAGGTGCTCAAGACCGAGCTGCGCCGCCTGCTGGGTGAGGCGTCCCAAGCCGCGCCGGGCGTATCCGCCGCATCGGTATCGAACGAGGAGCTTAGAGATGCGTGAGGTGGTGATCGCAGGCATCGGGTCCACGACCTTCGGCCGGCACGCAGGTACGCCGATCGAACAACTCGCGGTGCGCGCCGGGGCCGAGGCGCTGATCGATTCGGGGCTGCCGCGCGAGCGGATCGGCGCGGTCTATCTCGGCAACTTCGTGAGCGGACCGCTCAACGGCAAGGAGGTGCTCGCCGGCATCGTCGCCGACCAGCTCGGTCTGCCGAACGTGCCGTGCACGAAGGTAGAAGGCGCCTGCGCGTCTGGGGGCATCGCGTTCCGCCACGCCTGGCTCGCGGTCGCCTCCGGGCAGTGCGACGCCGCGCTCGTGGTGGGCGTGGAGACGATGACCCACGCACCGACCGCGCAGACCACTGCCGCGCTCAACTGTGCGATGGACAACACGCACGACGGCCCGAGCGGGCTGACCTTCCCGGGTTTGTTCGGCCTCGCGTGGCGTCAGCATGCGCAGCGCCACGGCACGACGCGCGCGCAGGTCTCGGCAGTGGTGCGCAAGAACAAGGCCGCGGGACTGCGCAACCCGCTCGCCCAGATGGGCGCGGTGCTCACCGACGAGCAGATCGCCGCCTCCGCCGCGATCTGCGACCCGCTACAACTGTACGACTGCTGCCCCACCAGCGACGGCGCCGCCGCACTGGTGGTGGTCGCCCGCGACTGCGCGCGCGGGCTGCCGCGGCTGCCAGTCGACGTGCTCGCCACCGTGCAGACACGCGGCGCCTCGCGCATTGCTGGCCACCCCGACCTGTGCTCGTTCGACGCCACCGTCTCGGCGGCCCGGCAGGCCTACGCGATGGCGGGCATCGCGGCCTGCGACATCGATGTGGTCGAGTTGCACGACTGCTTCTCGATCGCCGAGATCATCGACGGCGAGGACCTGGGCCTCATGCCGCGCGGCCACGGCGGTGGCTGGGCTGCCGAGGGACGCACCGGTATCGGCGGCGAGGTTGCGATCAACTCCAGCGGCGGGCTGCTGGCCAAGGGCCATCCAGTCGGCGCCACCGGCGTCGGCCAGCTCTACGAGGTGGTGCGCCAGCTGCGCGGCGACCATCCGAACCCGGTGCCCGGCGCCGCGATCGGCATGACGCACAACCTCGGCGGTACGGGCGTGGCCTGCACGGTGAGCGTGCTGCGGCGGGGCGACGCGTGAGCGCGGCACGGATCCCGCTGCTGCGCCGGGGCCGCGCATGAGCGCCCCGGTCACGGTCGCGCTGTTTCGCGGGGGCCGCGCATGAGCGAGCCTTATACGGTCGCGCTGCTGCGCTGCGCGGGCTGCGGCCGGCTCGACGGCGCCGGACGCACGGTCTGCGCCGGCTGCCTGTCGTTCGCGCTCGAGCCGGTCGAGGTGTCGGGCACCGGCCGGCTCGCCACCTGGACCACCATCCGCCGTGCGCCCTCGCAGTTCCGCGACGACGCGCCCTATGAGGTCGCCGTCGTCGACCTGGACGCCGGCCCCCGGGTGACCGGGCGCCTCGTCCCCGGCGGCGGCGTGCCCGAGGTCGGTTCGTCCGTCCGGGCGCGGCCCTGCGACGCACCGTACCTGCTGTTCGAGCTGCTGCCCGCGGCCCCAAGCGCCGCCACGAGGTGACCCCTTCATGACCGACATCCGCTACGAAGCCCACGGCCGTGTCCGGCTGATCACCATCGACCGGCCGGCGAAGATGAACTCGCTCGACTTCGAGGCCAACGACCGACTGGTGGCCGCCTGGCGTGAGTTCGATGCCGACGACGACGCACATGTCGCGGTGGTCACCGGGGCGGGCGAGCAGGCGTTCTGTGCCGGCGCCGACCTCAAGACCTACACGATGGACTTCGCACGTCGCCCGGCCCCCGAGTTCCGCCGCCGCTTCACCAACGGTCCTGGCTTCGGCGGCATCACGCGCAACATGGATGTCTTCAAGCCCATCGTCGCGGCGGTCAACGGTTTCGCGATCTCTGGCGGCTTCGAGCTCGCGCTCGCCTGCGACCTGCGCTTCTGTTCGCCGAACGCCGAGTTCGCGCTGCAGGACGCGAAGTGGGGCTTCCACGCCTGCGACGGCGGCCTGATCCGGCTGCCGCAGATCGTCGGCCTGGGCCATGCGATGGAGATCGTGCTGTCCGGCGATCGGGTCGACGCCGAGCATGCGTTTCGCATCGGCCTCGTCAACCGGATCTGGCCGCAGGCCGAGCTGCTCGAGCGCACGATGGACTATGCGCAGAAGCTGGCCTCGCGCTCGCCGCTGTCGCACCGCTTCGCCAAGGAAGTGATGAAGCGTGCCGTCGGGCTGCCGCAGGACGAGGCGCTGCGGCTGGAATCGAGCTCGTTCCACGACGTCGGCCTGACCGAAGACCTGGCCGAGGGCACGACCGCGTTCCGCGAGCGGCGCGACGCGGTGTTCAAGGGGCGCTGAGGGGGCGCTCGCAAGCGCGCGGTATCGCCGCCCGTGCCGACGTGCCCCGCGCTACACTGAATCGACCTGCCTCTTCCGCCGTGGGAGCCGCGATGCGCCGAGATCCCCGCTTCCCGAACCTGTTCGTACTCGATCACCCGCTGATCCAGCACAAGCTCTCGCACCTGCGCGACCGCACGACGTCCACGCGCACCTTCCGCCAGCTGCTGCGCGAGCTGACGCTGCTGATGGGCTACGAGATCACCCGCGACCTGCCACTGACCACGCAGTCCATCGAGACGCCGCTGTGCCCGATGGATGCGCCGGTGATCGATGGCAAGAAGGTCGCGGTCGTGCCGGTGCTGCGCGCCGGCCTCGGCATGGCCGAGGGCCTGATGGAGCTGATGCCCTCGGCACGCCAGGGCCATATCGGGCTGTACCGCGGCGAGGACAACCGCCCGGTCGAGTACTACGTGCGCCTGCCGGAGCTCGAGGGCCGGGTCTTCATCGTCTGCGACCCGATGCTCGCCACCGGCCACTCCGGCGCGCACGCGGTGCAGGTGCTGCGCGATCGCGGCGTGCGCGCCGAGCAGGTCCGATTCCTCGCGCTGGTCGCCGCGCCCGAGGGTGTGACCGCGTTCCAGGCGGCGCATCCGACGGTGCCCGTCTACGTCGCCTCGCTCGACTCGCACCTGAACGAGCATGCGTACATCGTCCCCGGCCTCGGCGACGCCGGCGACCGCATCTTCGGCACCAAGCACTGAGCCACCGACTCGGCACCAAGCACTGAGCCACCGACGGGCGCGTCGCACTGGTGCCCGACGTCCGTTCGAACCGCGAGGCGCTCGAGTCCTGCTCGTAGACCGCGACCTTCGCCCCGAGGCGCCCGGGCTCGCGCGCGACCGCGGCGTCGATCCCCGAGGGCCGCGACGCCGCCACCCGTCCAGCGGTCGATCGATCGCATGGTCCGCCGGCCTTACTTGACGATGCCCGGTTTCGCCTTGATAGCCGCGATCAAGTCGTTCATCGTGCGCGGATCGCACTAACGCGCGTCGGCGTCTACAATGGATGGACACTACGGGACTGATCGGCGAGCCGACGTCCCACCTCCCGGCCCCCGTCCAACGACACGGTTTGGCTTGAAAGCTCCTGAAGATCCCAAGAACCGGCAGTTCCTGCAGCTGAACCGGTACCGGCGCGAGCGCACCACGGTCCACGTGTACCTGCTGAGCGGCACACGGTTCACCGGTCGCATCCGCTCGTTCGACGTGCACACGCTGCTGCTCGAGACGCAGCACGGCGAGATGGTGATCTACGGCCATGCGGTCAGCACCATCGAGCCGGCGACCAACGTGCGCGGACGCCGTTCGGGTCCGGGCGCGCCGCGCCGCGAGGGCGGTGGCGTTCGCCGCGACAGCGGTGCGGCCCCGCGTCGCGACACCGCCGACCGGCCCTGGTCTGCGCCGCGCGATGCGGCACCGGTCTCCGACCCCGAGCTCGACGGCGACGTGCTGCTGCCGAGCGAGCCGCGCACACCGGTCGCGCCAACCGTGACCATCGTGCGCCGCCGCTCTCGGCTGCTGCCGCGCGAGTGAGTCGCTGGGTTCGCTCTCAAGCGATAGCCGGCCGATCGTGAGCGGCCCAGGCCGGCCCATGCTCAGGCGGTCAGGGCGCTCGGCGGCCTGATCCGCAGCGCCGCGAGCGCGGCGAGCGCGGCCACCCCGGCGGCCGTCGCGAAGGCGAGCGCGAACGCGCGCGACAGTGCCGCGGGCTGGGCATCGGCGAGCGAGCCGCTGGTCGTGCCGGCCATCACCATCGAGGTGAGCACCGCGATGCCCACCACGCCGCCGAGCGAGCGGAAGAACGACACCAGCGCCGTCACCACGCCGATCATCGCCGGCCCGACCGCGCCCTGCGCCGCCACCAGCACAGAGGGCAGCGTCATCCCGAGCCCGAAGCCCAGCGGCACCATCGCCGGCAGCGGCACGGGCGCCGTCGCGTATGCCGACCAGGCGATGACGGCCAGGCCCACGCAGGCGAGCGCGGAGCCGATCGCGGAGATCGCACCCATCCTCGGCCAGCGCAGCATCAGGCGTCCGGCGGTGAGGGCGCCGGCGGGGGTCGCGAGCGTCAGCGCCACCAGCCGCAGCGCCACCTCGCCCGCACGGGCGCCGTCGAGCGTCTGCATGGTCAGCGGCAGCAGGACCGTGCTGCCGATCAGCACGAAGAAGTTCAGCCCGTTCACCAGGCAGCAGGCGAGCACGGTGCGGTTGGCGAACAGCGAGGTCGGCACGATCGGCTCGGGCGCGTCGGACTCGAACCAGGCCCAAAGCCCGAGCAGCACGAGGCCGGCGGCGACCAGTGCCAGCGTCGAGGCGCCGAACCAGTCTGCGCCCTGTCCGATCCGCGTCAGCGCCACCAGCGGCACGGCAAGTCCCGCGGCCAGCAGCGCCGCACCCGGCCAGTCGATGCGCGCCTCGCGGCCCGCTGGTGCGGCCGCCGGCAGCACGGTGAACACGCGCCAAGCCGCGAAGGCCGCCAGCGGCAGGTTGATCCAGAACACCGCCCGCCAAGACAGGTGTTCGGTCAGGTAGCCGCCGAGCAGCGGTGCGGCGAGGGCCGCGGTGGCGAACACCGACGAGAAGTAGCCCTGCCAGCGTCCGCGCTCGGGGCCGCTCACGACGTCGGCCGCCGCGGCCTGCCCGAGCGCGAAGAGCGCACCGCTGCCCAGGCCCTGCACGATGCGTGCGCCGATCAGCATCGGCATGCTCACCGACAGCGCGCACATCAGCGAGCCGCAGGCGGCGATGCCGGTCGCGATCAGCAGCATCCTGCGCCGCCCGTGCAGGTCGGAGAGCTTGCCGTAGATGGGCGTGGCCACCGTGCCCGCCACCAGGTAGCCCGCCATCACCCAGGCGATCAGCGAGACGTCCTCGAGCGCACGGCCGATGGTCAGCAGGGCGATCGGGACGATCGAGCCGTCGATCGCGCCAAGGAAGATCGTCGGCAGCAGGCCCAGGACGATCCGCCGGACCTGCTCGGGGGGCAGGCCCGGCGCGGGTGCTGCGGACACTTCAGGCGCCGAGGGTCTGACCGCCGTCGACGGCGATGGTCTGAGCGGTGACCCAGCGGGCGCCGTCCGAGGCGAGCCACATTACGACCTCGGCGACTTCCTCGGGCGCGCCGAACCGGCCGAACGGGATGCTCCGACGCGTGCCCTCGTAGAGCTTGGGATCGGACGCTTTGCGCTGCTCCCACAAGCCGCCGGGGAAGTCGATCGAGCCGGGCGCCACGCAGTTCACGCGGATGCCGAGCCGTGCCCAGAGCGCGGCCTGGCTGGTCGTGTAGTGGATCACCGCAGCCTTCGCGGCGCCGTAGGCCGGCGTACGCGTCGAAGGCTTGAGCGCCGAGATCGACGATACGTTGATGACCGACCCCGAGGTCGCGCGCTCGAGCCAGGGCAGGGCGGCGCGGCTGGCGCGCACCACCGCCTGCACGTCGACGCCGAAGCTCGCGGCCCAGCCTTCCTCGGTGTCGCCGGCACCGAAGCCGGAGGCATTGTTGACCAGCACGTCGACGCCGCCCAGCGCGTCGGCGGCCGACGCGACCCAGGCCTCGATCTGCGCCGGGTCGGCGAGGTCGCACGAGGCCGCGTGTTTGCGGCCGGGGCCGGCCGCGGCGAGCTCGGCGCGGGCGGCCTCGAGGGCCTGGGCGCCGCGTGCGCAGATCGACACCGAGGCGCCGGCTCGCGCAAAGCCGATCGCGATCGAGCGGCCGATGCCGCGGCTGCCGCCGGCGACAAGCACGCGGCGGCCCTTGAAATCGTGGGAGACCGTCATCGTACTGGGCCGCGGATCAGGAGAAAGCCTGGATGCCGGTCTGTGCTCGGCCCAGAATCAGCGCATGCACGTCGTGCGTGCCCTCGTAGGTGTTGACCACCTCGAGGTTGACCAGGTGGCGAGCGACACCGTACTCAGCCGAGATGCCGTTGCCACCCATCATGTCGCGGGCCAGCCGCGCGATGTCGAGCGACTTGCCGCAGCTGTTGCGTTTCATGATCGAGGTGATCTCGACCGCGGCCGTGCCCTCGTCCTTCATGCGTCCCAGGCGCAGGCAGCCCTGCAGCCCAAGCGTGATCTCGGTCTGCATGTCGGCAAGCTTCTTCTGAATAAGCTGGTTGGCGGCAAGCGGCCGGCCGAACTGCTTGCGGTCGAGCACATACTGTCGTGCGCGGAACCAGCAGTCCTCGGCGGCGCCGAGCGCACCCCAAGCGATGCCATAGCGGGCGCTGTTCAGACAGGTGAACGGACCCTTGAGGCCCTCCACGCCGGGCAGCAGCTGCGCGTCGGAGGCGAACACCTCGTCCATCACGATCTCGCCGGTGATCGACGCCCGCAGGCCGACCTTGCCGGAGATCTTCGGTGCCGACAGGCCCTTCACGCCCTTTTCAAGCACGAAGCCCTTGATGCGGCCGTCGAAGTCGCCGCCCTGGCACTTGGCCCAGACCACGAAGACATCGGCGATCGGGCTGTTCGAGATCCACATTTTCGAGCCGGTGAGCAGCCAGCCGCCATCGACGCGCTTGGCACGCGTCTCCATGCTGCCGGGGTCCGAGCCGTGGTTCGGCTCGGTCAGGCCGAAGCAGCCGATCCACTCGCCTGTGGCGAGCTTCGGCAGGTACTTCATGCGCTGCGCTTCGGTGCCGAAGTCGTGGATCGGCAGCATCACCAGCGAGGACTGCACGCTCATCATCGAGCGGTAACCGGAGTCGACGCGCTCGACCTCGCGGGCGATCAGCCCGTAGGCGACGTAGTTCAGGCCCGGGCCACCGTACTCGGTGGGGATGGTCGGCCCGAGCAGGCCGAGTGCGCCCATCTCGCGGAAGATCTCGATGTCGGTGCGCTCGTCGAGGAAGGCCGAGGTCACGCGTGGGGCGAGCTTGTCCTGGCAGTACTGGGCGGCGGCCTCGCGGATCATCCGCTCGTCCTCGGTCAGCTGCGCGTCGATCAGCAGCGGGTCGTCCCATTTGAACGCGGCTTTCAGGCCGCGAGCGGAGTCGGGTGCGTTCATCCTCGTTCCTCAGCGATGCATACATGCCGGTCGGCCGCCGGCGATGCGGGCCCGCCGCGAGCGCGGCAGGCGGAGTCTGGATTCTAGTCCGGCACGACCGCGGTCGCCTCGATCTCCACCCTGGCGCGGTCCTCGATCAGAGCGGTGACCTCGACGGCGCTCATCGCGGGAAAGGCGACCTTGCCGTCGGCGCCCTTCATCAGCTCGCGGTAGACCGCGCCGAGTGCACGCCCCGACTCCAGGTACTCGCGTTTACTGGTCAGGTACCAGGTCATCCGCACGATGTGCTCGGGCCCGCCGCCGGCTTCCGCCAGCACCGCCAGCACGTTCTGCAGCGCCTGGCGGCACTGGGCGACAAAATCGTCAGTCTCCCAGCGGCCGTCCGGATGCCAGCCGACCTGGCCGGCGATCGAGACAAGCGTGCCGCGCGCGGCGATGCCGTTCGCATAGCCCTTGGGGGTCGGCCAGCCGGGGGGGAGCAGGTGTCGGTTCATGGGTCGGTGCGCACCTTCCAGAGTTCATGGAACAGCACGGTGCCTAGCACGCGGCGCGGGCAGTCTTCGCAGCGCATCGTCGACGAGCCGTCGAGCCGCTCACCGTGATGCGAGGCCGCCGCGTCGCCGGCAGGGGCTTCCAGGCTTGTGGAGCTCATGCACGTTACTTTAAGTTTAAAGTAATTCGGGTGCAATCGGCGCCCCGGGCGACGGCCGGCTGCAGGGCGGCCAAGAAGGACGAGTGACCATGCGTATCGACGTGATCGGGGGCGGCCCCGCGGGCTTGTACTCGGCAATCCTGCTCAAGAAGCGCTTTCCCAATGCCGAGATCGGGGTGGCCGAGCGCAACCGTCCGGATGACACCTTCGGCTTCGGCATCGTGCTCTCCGACGAGACGCTGGCCAACCTCGAGCGGGCCGATCCGCCGTCGCGCCGCGCGATCGAGGCGGGCTTCGCGTACTGGGACGACATCCTGGTGCAGTACAGGGGCACGGTGCAACGCTCCTCGGGACATGGCTTCTCGGGCATCGGGCGGCTCGCGCTGCTGAAGATCCTGCAGGAGCGTGCCGAGGAACTCGGCATCCCGGTGCGTTACCAGAGTGAGGATACGGGCCTTGAGTCGCACCGCGGCGCGGACCTGGTGATCGCGGCCGACGGCATCAACAGCGCGGTGCGCGAGTCCCACCGCGAGCGCTTCGTGCCCTCGGTGGACCTGCGCACCAACCGCTTCACCTGGCTCGGCGCAAAGATGAACCTGCCGGGCTTCTACTACAGCTTCCGCGAGGACGACCACGGCGGCATCTGGGCCATGCACGCCTATCCGTACCGGCCGGGCGAGTGCACGATCGTCATCGAGACCACCGACGTCGCCTGGCGCGCCTCGGGGCTCGCGGTCGACGACGAGGCGGGCACGGCCGCGCTGGTCGAGCGCCTGTTCGCCGACGACCTGAAGGGCGCGACGGTGCTGACCAACCGCTCGCACTGGCGGCAGTTCCCGACCATCTCTTGCAGATCCTGGCACACCGAGGTCGACGGCCTGCCGGTGGTGCTGCTCGGCGACGCCGCGCACACCGCGCACTTCTCGATCGGCTCGGGCACCAAGCTCGCGCTTGAGGATGCGATCGCACTCGACGAGGCGATCGGCGCGCGGCCCGACGACCTGCGCGCGGCGCTGGCGCTCTACCAGGAGAGCCGGCGCGACGAGGTCGGCCGCATCCAGCACTCGGCCAACGTGTCGCTGGTGTGGTTCGAGAACGTGCGGCGCTTCTTCGACTTGGATCCGATCCAGTTCGAGGTGTCGCTGCTCACCCGCAGCAAGCAGATCACCTTCGATAACCTGCGCTTGCGCGACGCGACGCTGGTGGCGTCGGCCACTCGCTGGTGGAACCGCCAGGAGGCGGCGCGCTTCGGCATTCCCTCACACGGAGAGCAGCCCTGGCTCGACGCCCCGCCGATGTTCGCGCCCCTGCGGCTGCGCGAACTGTGGATCCCGAACCGCGTCGTGGTCTCGCCGATGGCGCAGTACTCCGCCGTCGACGGCGTGCCGAACGACTGGCACCTGGTGCACTACGGCTCGCGCGCGCTCGGCGGCGCGGGCCTGGTGTTCGTCGAGATGACCTGCGTGTCGCCCGAGGGCCGCATCACCCCGGGCTGCACTGGGCTGTGGAACGACGAACAGATGTGCGCGTTCCGCCGGCTCGCCGACTTCACACATGCGAACTCCCAGGCCAAGCTGTGCCTGCAGATCGGACACGCCGGCCGCAAGGGCTCGACGCAGGTCGGCTGGGGACGGATGGACTGGCCGATCGATGCGGGCACGAACACGGATGGCGAGGGCAACTGGCCGCTGCTCGCGCCGTCGCCGATCCCGTATCGCGAGGGTGTGAACCAGGTGCCGCGCGAGATGAGTCGTGCCGACATGGACGAGGTGCTCGCGCAGTTCGTGCACAGCGCGCGGCGCGCTGATCAGGCGGGCTTCGACATGCTCGAGCTGCACATGGCGCACGGCTACCTGCTGGCGAGCTTCCTGTCGCCGGTCACCAACCGCCGCACCGACCCTTACGGCGGCTCGCTTGCCAACCGGATGCGCTGGCCGCTCGAGGTGTTCGCCGCGGTGCGCCGGGCGTGGCCGCAGGCCAAGCCGATGAGCGTGCGGCTGTCGGCCACCGACTGGATCCCGGGCGGGTTGTCAGGCGACGACTCGGTCGAGATCGCGCGGGCCTTCGCAGCGGCCGGCTGCGACCTGGTCGACGTGTCGACCGGCCAGACCGATCCGGCCTCCAAGCCGGTGTACGGCCGCATGTACCAGGCGAGCTTCGCCGAGCAGATCCGCCTCGAGGCAGACATCGCGACCTTGGCGGTCGGCGCGGTCACTAGCGCCGACCAGGTGAATACGCTGCTGATCTCCGGCCGCGCCGACCTGGTCGCGCTGGCGAGGCCGCACCTGGCTGATCCGTACTTCACGCTGCACGCCGCGGCCGAGGCGGACTGGCGTGGCATCGACTGGCCCGTGCAGTACCACACCGGCGCCTTGCAGTTGCACACGACGATGCAGCGCGCGAAGCAGGATGCGGCCCGCAAGGCGGCGAGGCTCAAGGCCTGACGGGGGGCCTCCGGCCGCTGCCCGACGAGGATCTCGCGGGCGTGCCGCCCGAGCTGCGGGTCGCGCTGACGATGGCGCTCGAGGCGAACGGCATGGGGCGCAGCGCCGCGGCGCTCTTCGAGCACCGCGAGCGCATGATCGAGCGGCTCGGCCGATCGCAGCACCGTCAGGGCGCGATCGTCGGGCCGACGAGGTATCCTCGTCCGGATCCGCTGGACCCCGCTGAACTTGATGGAGCTGAGATGACGATCGAGACGACCACGCTGGGCGGAGGCTGCTTCTGGTGCCTGGAGGCGGTGTTCCTCGACGTGCGCGGCGTGACCGCGGTGGAGTCGGGCTATGCCGGCGGCCAGATGCACGATCCGAGCTACGAGCAGGTTTGCGGCGGCCAGACCGGCCATGCCGAGGTGGTGCGCGTGTCCTTCGACACCGGGACGATCTCGTTCCGCGAGATCCTCGGCATCTTCTTCGCGATCCACGATCCGACCACGCTCAACCGCCAGGGCAATGACGCCGGCACCCAGTACCGCTCGGTGATCTTCACACATTCCGACGCGCAGGCCGCGACCGCGCGCGAGGTGGTCGAGGAGATCGAGCGCCAGCGGATCTACGACGCGCCCGTGGTCACGCAGCTCGCGCCGGTGCCGCAGTACTGGCCGGGCGAGGCCTACCACCAGCGTTACTTCGAGCGGAACCCATACCAGGGCTACTGCATGGTCGTCGTGGGCCCGAAGGTCGCGAAGTTCCGCAAGCAGTTCAAGTCGCACCTGAAGGCGGGCTGAGAGGCGTCCTGCCGCCCAGGGCGGCGGCTCGCGGGAACCGGCGGCAGGTCGTCGAACAGAGCGGCAGCGGCTAGCCGGTGAGCGCCCCCTGTGGCGCACCGCACTCGGCGCTCCCGCCGGCGCGGCGCCATCGGCTCAGGAGTCGCGCTCGAGCGCGAGCCGCTCGGCGATCACGCGCGCCTGTGCGCGGGCGACGTCATCGCCGTTGCGGGCCGCGGCCGCGTACCAGTCGAGAGCGACGCGCAGGTCGCGCTCGACGCCCAGGCCCTTCTCGTACATCGACGCGATCAGGTACTGCGCGCCGACGTCGCCACCGTCGGCCGCGCGCTCGTACCAGCGCGCGGCGGCCGTGTAGTCCTGCGCAATCCCACGGCCGAGGTAGTACTGTGTCGCAAGCGAGGTCTGCGCATCGACATGCCCCTGCTCGGCGGCCTTCGCATACCACGCGGTGGCCTCGGGCTGCGAGGCGGGCACCTCGCGACCGGTCTCGAGCATCGATGCGAGTATGTACTGCGCGGGCGAGAAGCCGGTCCGGGCGCTGGTCCGCAGCAGTGCGATCGCCTGCTGCAGCGAGGGCGTGCGGCTCTCGCCGCGCAGGCGGATCACCGCGACGTTGTACTGCGCCGAGGCGTCGCCGGTCCGGGCGGCCCGCTGGAAGAGCGCGAGTGCGCGGGCGGTCTCTCCGGCTTCGTAGCGCTCGAAGGCCTCGCGGTTCCAGTCGCGGACCGCACGCGCATCGGCCTTCGTGGAGCCTACCGGCGTCGGCGTCGGCGTCGCGTCCCTCGGGTCAGCGGCGCCGGCAGGCAGCGCCCCGCACAGGAACAGGGCAACCAGGAGCGCTGCGGCTGACCCGGGCGGAGGGACGGGGCGGGGAGGGTCGCGCATGGCTGGCCGAAAGTCGACCGTGGGCAGGTCTGCTGGGGCCCGGACGGTCGCGGACATCGATTCGGGTATCTTACGCGACGCCGGCCGGCCAAGGCCGCTCACCCTCGGGAGAAACGTGTGTTCAATCGCTTGATGCTGTGGATCGCCGTCGCGGTCGGTCTGACCGGCTGCGGCTACAACGACATCCAGGTCGCCGACGAGTCGACGAACTCGGCCTGGTCGGAGGTCGTGAACCAGTACCAGCGTCGCGCCGACCTCATCCCCAACCTGGTGAACACCGTCAAGGGCTACGCGGAGCAGGAGAAGGACGTGCTGCTCGGCGTCACCGAAGCCCGCTCGCGTGTCGGACAGGTGCGCGTCGATCCCGCGGACCCGGAGTCGCTCAAGAAGTTCGAGTCGGCGCAGCGCGAGGTCGGCAGCGCGCTGTCGCGGCTGCTGGTGGTCAGCGAGAATTATCCGCAGCTCAAGTCGGACCAGAACTTCCGCGAGCTGCAGGCTCAGCTCGAAGGCACTGAGAACCGCATCACTGTCGCACGCAAGCGCTACATCGATTCGGTCCAGGCCTACAACGTGATGGTCCGTCAGTTCCCGGGGAACCTGACCGCGATGGTCTTCAGCTACAAGGTCAAGCCGCAGTTCACCGTCGACAATGAGCGCGAGATCTCCAGCGCGCCGAAGGTCGACTTCGGCAAGCCGGCGCCGGCGCCGTTGAAGTAGCGGGACAGGTCGTGGTGATCGGGCTGCGCCGCGGCCTGCTCGCGGCCCTGCTCGCGCTGTCGGCGACGCTGGGGCTCTTCGCGTCCGTCCCGCCCGCGGCCGCGCAGGAGAGGGTGCCGGTGCCGGCCCTGTCGACCCGCGTCACCGACCTCACCGGGACGCTGAGCGCCGAGCAGCGCGCCGGCCTCGAGGCCGAGCTGGCCGCCCTCGAGGCGCGTAAGGGCACCCAGGTCGCGATCCTCATGGTGCCGACGACTCAGCCCGAGACCATCGATGAGTTCGGCATCCGCGTCGCAGAGGCTTGGAAGCTCGGCCGGGGGCGCGAGCGCGCACAACGCGACACCGGTGATCGCCGGGCCGGAGCGATCGACGACGGCGTGCTCGTCGTGGTCGCCAAGAACGACCGCAAGGTGCGCATCGAGGTCGGCTACGGGCTCGAGGGCGCGATCCCCGACGCGGTCGCCAAGCGGATCATCACCGAGGCGATCGGCCCGCGCTTTCGGACCGGCGACTTCGCCGGCGGCCTGCACGCGGCGGTCGTCGACCTGTCGAAGCGGATCGCTGGCGAGGACCTGCCGGCGCCCTGGCAGCAGGGCCAGCAGGCCGAGCCACAGTTCGAGCTGCTGCCGGCGGTGTTCATGTCGTTCTTCGTTGGACTGATGGTCTCGCGCGTGGCCGGCCGAGTCCTCGGCGCGGCCGTCGGCGGGGGGGGGGCGGGCGTCACCGCGGCGGTCGGTCTGGCCTCGACTGGTCTGGGGGCGGTGATCGGGGGCTGCGTCGGCCTGCTCCTGATGGTCATGGGCGGGCGCGGCGGCGGCGGCGGCGGCGGCGGCGGGTCGGGCGGGCGCCTGCGTACGGTCGGGCGACGCACGATCGGCGATGCGCCGATCTTCCTGCCGGGCTCGGGTTGGGGGGGCGGGCGCGGCGGCGGCGGCTTCGGTGGTGGCGGAGGGTTCGGCGGCGGGGGTGGTGGCTTCGGAGGAGGAGGGGCGTCCGGTGACTGGTGAAGGCATGCGCTCGTACAGCTTCGCACGGAGGCGGGCGTGAGCCGCCGCACGGGCATCGCCCGCTGGCTCCATCATCTGTGGATCGGGCCGATGCATGTTCGCGCGGCCTTTCCCGATGGGGCCTACGTACGCATCGAGCGGGCCATCGCCGATGGCGAGCGCAGGCATCGCGCCGAGCTGCGCTTCGCGGTCGAGTCCTCGCTGGAGACCGCTCAGCTCTGGCGCGCCATGCACGCTCGCGAACGCGCGCTCGAGGTGTTCTCCCGATTCCGCATCTGGGACACCGAGGAGGACAACGGCGTGCTGGTCTACCTGCTGTGGGCGGACCGTGCGGTCGAGATCGTCGCGGACCGCGGTGCCAGGCGCGCGATCGATGCGGCCGTCTGGGAGCGGGCCTGCGCGCAGCTCGCCGAAGGATGCCGCGGTGGGCAGCCAGTCGAGGGGGCCGTCGCCTGCCTGGCGACGCTCAACGACGCGCTCGCACTCGCGTATCCGGCCGACGGCCGTGCCAACCCGGACGAGCTGCCGAACGCACCGCTCGTGCTGTGAGGCGAGGCGTGCCCGGACGGCAACCGGGCGTGGCCGCGCGGACGCCAGCCTCGGCAACCGTGCGTCAGCGCCCGTTCAGCGGACCGAGCACCGCTTCCACCGCCTCGGCGACGTCGAGCAGCGCCGCGTCGCCGTTCCAGCGACCGACCACCTGCAGGCCGACCGGCAGGGGAGCGCTCTTGCCGTCCCGTGCCCGGCCGCAGGGCACCGACACGGCGGGATGTCCGCTCGCGCTGATCCAGTAGCAGGTCTTGAGCCAGTCGACATAATTCACCAGCGGCACGCCGTCGACCTGCGTTGGGAAGGCGACGTCGAGCGGGAAAGGCAGCACCTGCACCGTCGGAAGCAAAAAGGCGTCGACGTCGGCCATGAAGGCCGCGACGCGCCGGAACACGGCGCTGCGCAGGCGCTGCGCGCGGGCGATGGCGGCGGCGTCGAGCGCCATGCCCTGCTCGATGTTCCAGACGACCGTGTCCTTCATCCGGGCCCGCTCGGTTTCGTAGAGCTCGCCCAGCCATTCGACGAAGTACAGGCCGCGCAGCGTCAGGAACGCCTCGTCCGCGCCGCTGAAGTCGGGATACATCTCGATGAGCGTGGCGCCCGCTTCGCGAAGGGCGTCGATGCCGCGCAGGAAGGCCTCGCGCACCGGCGCGGCGAGCGGCACGCCGCCGAGGTCGGCCGACCAGGCCAGGCGCAGGCCACGCGGGGCACGCGGCGTGCGGTGCGCCTCGAGGTGGGCGAGCCAGGCCTCGAGCGGGCGATGGGCGGCGGGCTCGAACAGCGCCGAGTGCACGATCCGGCAGTCGTCGACGCAGCGGGCGAGCGGCCCGATCGTCGACATCAGATCGAAGCCGTTCGGCCCGTCGGTCAGCGTCGGGTCGAGCCGCGTCGAGGGTCGCATGCCGACGACGCCGCAGAAGCTCGCCGGATTGCGCAGGCTGGCCGCCAGGTCGGAACCGTCGGCGACGACCGTCATCCCGGCGGCAAGCGCCGCGGCCGCGCCGCCCGAGGACCCGCCGACGGTACGTGTCGTGTCGTAGGGATTGCGCGTGGCGCCGAGCACTGGGTTGAAAGTCTGTGAGCCGGCGGCGAACTCCGGTGTGTTCGACTTCGCGATCAAGATCGCACCCGCCTCGCGCAGGCGACGCACGCCGGGCGCATCACTCTCGGGCACACGGTCGGCGAAGATCGGTGAACCGAGCGTGGTGCGCAGCCCGGCTGTGTCGAAGATGTCCTTGGCGACGTAGGGCAGGCCGGCGAGCAGGCCGACCGGCTCGCCAGCCGCGATCGCACGGCCCGCGTGCGCTGCCTCGGCGACACACGCCGCCCGGTCGCGGCGCGTGGGCAGCGCGTTCAGGACTCCGTCGAGTTGGTCGATCTCGCCATGACAGCGGGCGAGGAGTTCGACGGGCGTGCTGCGGCGCTCGGAGAAGTCGGCCAGAAGGCGTCGAATGGGTGGGAGCACGTGAGGAGCCTTCGGCACGCGGCGACGTCTAGCCCGACATGGTAGCCGGTGGCCAGCGCGCGCGACGCGTCGTCGAGCCGCTCGGCGCGCTCCCCGGCCGCGCAGGCGTCGAGCTCGGCGCGGAAGGCTTCGACCTCGACCCGCAGACGGTACTCCCGGCTGATGTAATAGCGCAGCATGTGCAGCAGTACGCCGCCCCGCCAGAACTGCTTGCAGTGCTCGAGTTCGTGGATGATGGTCGGACGGTCCCGCGCGTAGTCGGACCGCAGGACCACAAACACGCCCATGCTCAGGCCGACCAAGCGCCCCGGCATCCGGTTCAGCACGATCACCGGAACCGGTACCACCCTCCACAGCCGTTCGATAGAGATTCTCATGACGGACATGTGACCAGCAATTCGCGTGCCGGGGGCAGGGAGGCTCGCCAAGTGCCTGATTCGCAAGGCTCGGCCGTGCAGCGTAGGCGACGAACCGACGGCCGGTGTAAAGGTCGGCAACACTCCGGAGCCCGGGTCGGCACGGTGCCGGAGCCGTGCGTTAGGATGGCTCGGTGACCCGAATCGCCGATCGCATCCGTGCTGCAGGCGCGACCGTCGCGCTGCTCGCGGCGTCGGTCGCGCTGCACGCGCTCTTCGCCACCGGCATTGCAGGCAGGCTCGGTGCGACGGCGCCGCGTCAGGCCGACGCCGGTACGACGGTCACGGTCGCACTGCTGGTTCCACCCTCGCCGCCTTCCCCACCAACGCCGTCGGCCGCCCCGGCTCAGGCTCAGGCTCAGGCTCCGAAAGCGCAGCGCCGCGCGCCGGCGCCGAGGGTGCCCGCCGACATCCCCTCCGAGTCGGCCGCGACGCGCGCCCAAGCACCACCGCTGCCGGTCGTGCAGGCGAGCGCCCCACCGGCCGAACCGCCTCCGGAACCGCCGCGGGTGCCCGAGGACCCCCTGCCGCCCGCGTCCGAGCCCCCCGCGGCAGCCGTCGCCGAAACGTCCCCGTCGCCGCCGCCGGCCGTCGAGCCCGCCGTACCGCTGCCGGCGCTGCCCAGTTCGCGCAACCAGCGCTTCAGGGTCTACTGGGGCGAGTTCTCCGAGGGGCGCTCAGTAGCGCGCCTCGAATACCGCTTGAGCCACGACGGCGAGCGCTACGCGTTGCGCACCGAAGTCGAGGCCGAGGGCCTGCTGTCGCTCGTGTACTCCGGCACGCTCACTCAGACAAGCGCCGGCCGTCTCGGGCCGGGCGGGCTGCAGCCGGTGCGCTACGCCGAGACCCGCGGCAAGCGTGCCGAACGGGCCGTCGACTTCGACCCCGATGGAAGTCGACTGCTGCCGGGCGGCCGTGAGCCGGTGCCGCTGCCCGTGGGCACCCAGGACCGCCTGAGTGTGTTCTACCAGATCGGCCTGCTGGTGAGGGCCGAACCTGCGCGCTTCGTCGCCGGTCTTGCCTTCGAACTGCCGGTGGCGACGATGCGGGAGGTCCGGACCGAGCGTTTTATGGTCGTCGGCCCAGACGTGCTGATGGCGCCCGGAGGCCCGATCCATGCCCTGCACCTGGCAAGACCGGCGCTGCCTGGAACGGCCGATCCCAGGATCGACCTGTGGTTGGGGTACGATTTCGAGATGCTGCCGGTGCGGCTCCGCATCGAGGATGCGAGTCGCCGCGTGCTCGATCAGGTGATCGACCGGGACGGCTGAGGCCGGATCTGACCGGCGATCTCGAGGAGTCCGTTCCCCATGACCGATCCGGTCGGCCGTCCCGGCCGCAACGTGCTCGGCGGGCCGCTGCAGGCCTGCTCGTACGACCCGCTGACAGGCTTCTTTCGCGACGGCTGCTGCAGCACCGGTCCCGACGATCATGGCAGCCACACCGTCTGCGCGCGCGTCACGGCAGCCTTCCTCGAGTTCAGCAAGCGGCGCGGCAACGACCTGAGCACGCCGCGTCCCGAGTATCGCTTCAAGGGGCTCGAGGCCGGCGACCGATGGTGTCTGTGCGCGGCCCGCTGGCTCGAGGCCTACGAGGCGGGCGCGGCACCGCCGGTGGTGCTCGAGGCGACCCACGAGTCGGCGCTGTCGATCGTGCCGATGAAGGCCTTGCTCGCGCATGCCTGGGTGCATCGGCCTACCGAGTCGCGCTGAGGCCACTGCGATGAAGCTCACGATCGTCCCGGTCACCCCGTTCCAGCAGAATTGCTCGATCCTCGTCGACGAGGCGACACAGCGCGCGGTCGTCATCGATCCGGGCGGCGACCTCGATCGCATCGACACCGCGCTCGCCGCCACCGGTGCGACGCTCGAGAAAGTGCTGCTGACTCACGGCCACATCGACCACTGCGGCCAGGCCGCCGAGTACGCGACGCGGCACGGCGTCAGCATCGAGGGCCCGCACCTCGACGACAAGTTCTGGATCGACCAGTTGCCCGGCCAGGGGAGGATGTTCGGCTTTCCGCAGCTCGACGCCTTCGAGTCCGACCGCTGGCTGGTCGATGGCGACACCGTGCGCTTCGGCGACATCGAGCTGCGGGTCGCGCACTGTCCCGGACACACGCCCGGTCACGTCGTCTTCCATCACCCCGAGAGCCGGCTGGCGATCGTCGGCGATGTGCTGTTCCAAGGCTCGATCGGCCGCACCGACTTTCCTCGCGGCAACCGTACGCAGCTGATCCGATCGATCCGCGAGAAGCTCTGGCCGATGGGCGACGACGTTGCCTTCGTGCCGGGGCATGGACCGATGTCGACTTTCGGCGACGAGCGGGCGTCGAACCCGTACGTGGCGGACGACGCCTAGCGCTGGCCGCGCCCGGTTACTTCTTGGCGCCCCACGAGTCCTTCAGCGTCACCGAAAGGTTGAAGACCGGTTCCTCGGGGCGGTGGTCGGTCCGGTCGGCCACGAAGTAGCCGTGGCGCTCGAACTGGAAGCGCGCATCGGCGCCCGTGCTCGCCAGTCCCGGCTCCAGGATCGCCCGCACGATGCGCTTGGCCTGCGGGTTGATCGATTCACGGTAGTCGCGTCCGCCCGCATCGGGGTGGGCCTCGAGGAACAGGCGCTCGTACATCCGGACCTCGGCGGGCACGCCGTGGCGGGCCGAGACCCAGTGGATGTTCCCCTTGACCTTGTAGCCGTCGGCGCCGGGCGTGCCGGACTTCGAGTCGGGGAAGTAGCTCGCCAGGACCTTGATGACCCGGCCGTCGGTGTCGGTCTCGAAGCCGGTGCATTCGATGACAAAACCGTGCTTGAGGCGCACCTTGCTGCCCGGGAACAGCCGGAAGAACCCCTTGGGCGGCTGCGCCTGGAAGTCCTCGCGCTCGATCCAGAGTTCGCGGGTCAGGGGGAAGTGCCGCAGCCCGCGCTCCGGATGGTGCGGATGGACGGGCGCAGCGCAGGGCTCCTCGAGCGTCTCCGGGAAGTTCACCAGCTCGAGCCGCAGCGGGTCGAGCACCGCAAACGCCCGGGCCGCCTTCGTGTCGAGGTCGTCGCGCAGCGCCTGCTCGAGCACCGATGGATCGACCCACTGATGGGCCTTGGACACGCCGATTCGCTCGGCGAACAGGCGGATCGACTCAGGCGTGTAGCCGCGTCGGCGCAGGGCTACGATCGTCGGCATCCGCGGGTCGTCCCAGCCGTCGACCGCACCGGACTGCACCAGCTCCTGTAGCCGGCGCTTGCTGGTGACGGTGTAGGTCATGTTGAGCCGCGCAAACTCGATCTGCCGGGGCAGCGGACGCTGGAAGAAGCCGCCCTCGGCCGCGCGCTCGAGCAGCCAGTCGTACAGCGGCCGGTGATCCTCGAACTCGAGCGTACACAGCGAGTGGGTGACATTCTCCAGCGCGTCCGACAGCGGATGCGCGAAGTCGTACATCGGGTAGATGCACCAGGCGTCGCCGGTCCGGTGGTGGTGTGCGAAGCGGATGCGATAGAGCACCGGGTCGCGCATCGTGACGTTGGGCGAGGTCATGTCGATCTTCGCGCGCAGCACGTGCGTGCCCTCGGCATGCGAGCCGGCGCGCATCGCGCGCAGCAGCGCGAGGCTCTCCTCGGCGCTGCGGCCGCGGAACGGCGAGTCGGTCCCGGGCTCGGTCAGCGTGCCGCGGCGGGCGCGCATCTCGTCCGCCGGCTGGGAGTCGACGTAGGCGTGGCCGGCGCGGACCAGGTGCTCGGCGATCTGGTAGAACCAGCCGAAGTAGTCGCTGGCGAAGAACAGGTCGTTCTCGCCGCCGGTGTCCCACTCGAAGCCGAGCCAGCGCACTGTGTCGAGGATACCGTCGACATACTCCTGGTCTTCCTTGACCGGGTTGGTGTCGTCGAAGCGCATGTGGCAGCGACCCGAGTAGTCGAGCGCGAGGCCGAAGTTCAGGCAGATCGACTTGGCATGCCCGATGTGCAGATAGCCGTTCGGCTCGGGCGGAAATCGGGTGCGGATCGGCGCGGGATCGGGCGGCGCGCCGGTCTGGAGTGCGGCCGGCCCCGGTCGCCCCGACCAGGCGCGGTGCGCGTACTGGCCGGCCTCGAGGTCGGCGTCGAGGGCCTGCCGGATGAAGTGGCTGGCACGGCCTGCGTCGGCGTCCCGGGACGGATCCGTACGGTGGGGCGGGGCGCTCGGAGCGGAGGCGGGCGGGGTCGCTGCGGTCATCGGACGTCAGAGTCAAACCTCGATTCTAACAACCGAGTCCGAGGCTTCCCTACCGGCTGTCCGGCCGGGGCTCCGGATCAGACGCCCAGCAGATCGACTTCGAAGAGCAGGGTGGCGTTCGGGGGGATGACGCCGCCGGCGCCCTGGGGGCCGTAGCCGAGCTCGGCGGGGATCACCAGACGGCGGGTGCCGCCGACCTTCATGCCCTGCACGCCCTCGTCCCAGCCGCGGATCACGTGGCCGGCGCCGAGCGGGAAGTCGAACGGGGCGCCTCGATCCTTGCTCGAGTCGAACTTGCGGCCGGCCTGGCCGTCGGCATACAGCCAGCCGGTGTAGTGGACCACGGCCATGCAGCCGGCGGTCGCCTCGGCGCCGTCGCCAGCGACGACATCCTCGTATTGAAGCCCGGAAGGGGTGGTGGTGAACGCCATCGCGTGTCTCCGTCGGAAAGGCGGCGACGATAGCACGCGCGGCCGCGGCGCGAGGTCTGCCCGGCGGTGCCGCGCGCGGGTCGCGCTCAGCGTCCCCGCTGCGCCCGGGCACCGACCCAGCGCGCGTAGCGCGAGCGGAGCTCGGCGAGCTCAAGCAGCACCTCGAGCGGAAAGCCCGATCGGTTGCCGCGGGCATCGAAGACGACCTCGTCGAGCGTCGCGTTCATCCGCGAGGGCTCGGCCCAGTCGCGGGCGAGCGCTTCGATCACATGCGGGAAGCGCTCGGCGGTGACCTGCAGCATGCCCTCCGGCAGGTTCGACAGGAGTTCACGCGCGGCCAGCGAGCGGCGCGGGGCGGGCTGACGGCGGTTGTCCGGGGTGCCCGGCCGCTCCGCGGACGTGGCGCGGCCGTCGGGCGGGAGTGCTGCCGCGGCCCCGGGTCGCTGCGGCTGGGCCGACGCGGCGTCGGCGTGCCGCCGAGACTCGATGGACGGGGGGCGGCTTGCGGGCATGTCGGCCTCCAGGCGGCTGCGGCAGCGGTCTGCCCTGGCGGTGCGTCCGATACGCGTCGACCCGGGCGATACAATCTTGTAACTCAGCATCCGGCCGTCCGCGCGCGGCGAACAGGAACTTCATCGCATGTCCGACCATTTCATCGCCCGACCCGCCGGAGCCGTGCGCGGTGAGCTGCGCGTCCCCGGCGACAAGTCGATCTCACACCGGTCGATCATGCTGGGCGCGATCGCCACCGGCACGACTCGGGTCACCGGTTTCCTCGAGGGCGCGGATGCGATCTCGACGATGAACGTGTTCCGCGCGCTCGGCGTGCGCATCGACGGGCCGCACGACGGTTGCGTCACGGTCGAAGGGGTCGGGCTGCACGGTCTTCGCGCGCCGATGCTCGACCTCGACTGCGGCAACTCGGGGACCTCGATGCGCCTGCTGTCCGGCCTGCTCGCCGGCCAGGGTTTCGAGGCCCGGCTGGTCGGAGACGCCAGCCTGACGCGCCGCCCAATGAAGCGCGTGACCGAGCCGCTCGCGCGGATGGGTGCGCGCATCGACACCGCCGACGGCCGCCCGCCGCTGCACATCCACCCGCCGACCGGACCGCTGCACGGCATCGACTACACGATGCCGGTGGCGAGTGCCCAGGTGAAGTCTGCACTGATGCTGGCCGGCCTGTACGCCGAGGGCGAGACTCGGGTCACCGAGCCCGCGCCGACCCGCGACCACACTGAACGGATGCTCGGCGCGTTCGGCATATCCGTCGGCGTCGACGGCGCGACCGTCACCGTCCGCGGCGGCGGCACGCTGCGCGCCGCCGACATCGACGTGCCCGCCGACATTTCGTCGGCCGCGTTCTTCCTGGTGGCCGGCGCGATCGCCCGCGATGCGGACCTGCTGCTGCGCCACGTCGGCACGAACCCGACGCGCACCGGCGTGATCGACATCCTGCGGCTGATGGGCGCGGACCTGACGCTCGAGAATCCGCGTAACGTCGGCGGCGAGCCGGTCGCCGACCTGCGGATCCGCTCCTCGTCGCTGCGCGGCATCGACGTGCCGCCCGAGCTCGTGCCGCTCGCGATCGACGAGTTCCCTGTGCTCTTCGTCGCTGCCGCCTGCGCGCGCGGCCGCACCACCCTCACCGGCGCCGAGGAGCTGCGCGTCAAAGAGTCCGACCGCATCGCCGTGATGGCCGACGGACTGCGCGCGCTCGGCATCGACGCCGCGCCGACGCCCGACGGCATCGTCATCGAGGGGCGCGGCGACCGCTCGGACGTGTTCTCCGGCGGCGCGGTCGACTCGCACGGCGACCATCGACCGGCGATGGCCTTCTCGGTCGCCTCATTGCGCGCGGCGGGCCCGATCCGGATCGCCGACACCGCCAACGTCGGCACCTCGTTCCCGAACTTCGTCGCCCTCGCCCGCGAGGCGGGCATCGACGTCGAGCCTACCCGCGCCGCATGAGCGGCGACCCGACCCCGCGGGGTGGCCTGCGCCCGGTGCCCGCGTCGATCGACGCACGGACCGCACCGGTGCTCGCCCTCGACGGTCCGACGGCCTCCGGCAAAGGCACGATCGCGCAGCGGGTCGCCGGCGCCCTCGGTTGGCACTACCTCGACAGCGGGGCCCTCTATCGCCTGAGCGCCCTCGCGGCGCTGCGGGCCGGGGTGGACTTGGGCAACGCCGAGGGGCTTGCGCGGCTCGCCGCCGCCCTGCCGATGGACTTCACCGCCGATGGCCGGATCATCCTCGGCGGTGAGGACGTCACCGAGGCGATCCGCGACGAAGCGGTCGGCAGCGGCGCCTCGCGGCTGGCGGTTCACGCCAGCGTGCGCACGGCGCTCCTCGGCCTGCAGCGCGGCTTCCGGCGCCCTCCTGGCCTGGTCGCCGACGGCCGCGACATGGGCACCGTGGTGTTCCCGGACGCCTCGCTCAAGGTGTTCCTGACGGCCAGCGCCGAGTCGCGCGCGGACCGTCGCCATAAGCAGTTGATCGAAAAGGGGATTTCTGCTAATCTCCCGGGCCTTTTGCAGGATCTTCGGGAACGGGACGCGCGCGACGCATCGCGCTCGGTCGCCCCGCTGGCTCGGGCAGAAGGTGCGCACGTCCTGGATTCGACCTTGCTCTCCATCGACGAGACGGTGAAGAAGGTGCTCGAGCTTTGGGCGGCGCAAGGGTAGCGGCACGCGCGAGCGCACCGCATTTCACGTCAACACCGCTGGATTTACGGGTCGCGGAAGAGGTGCAACACCTGAGGTGCAACACCTCGGGTCGAACACCTCGCGTTCCCTCTCTCCGGCGTGCGTCCAGGAAACCACTTGAACACTACTTCCATTCCAGAGACCGAGAGTTTCGCGAAGCTCTTCGAAGAGTCGCTCTCCAAGCAGGAAATGCGGCAAGGCGAGGTGATCACCGCCGAGGTGGTTCGCATCGATCACAACTTCGTGGTCGTCAACGCCGGACTCAAATCCGAGAGCTTCATCCCGATCGAGGAGTTCCACAACGATCGCGGCGAGCTCGACGTCAAGGAAGGCGACTTCGTCTCCGTCGCCATTGATTCGCTCGAGAACGGCTACGGCGAGACGCGTCTGTCGCGCGACCGCGCCAAGCGGCTGGCGGCCTGGGTCAACCTCGAGCGCGCGCTCGACGACAGCACCCTGGTCGAAGGCACGATCACCGGCAAGGTCAAGGGCGGCCTGACCGTCATGACCAACGGCATCCGCGCCTTCCTGCCCGGTTCGCTGATTGACATGCGTCCGGTCAAGGATACGACTCCGTACGAAGGCAAGACCCTCGACTTCAAGGTCATCAAGCTCGATCGCAAGCGCAACAACGTCGTGGTCTCGCGCCGCGCCGTCATCGAGCTGTCGCAGGGCGAGGAGCGCGCGAAGCTGCTCGAGACGCTGCAGGAAGGTTCGATCGTCAAGGGCACCGTCAAGAACATCACCGACTACGGCGCCTTCATCGACCTCGGCGGCATCGACGGCCTGCTGCACATCACCGACATGGCCTGGCGTCGCGTGCGTCACCCGTCGGAAGTGCTGGCGGTCGGCCAGGAAGTCACCGCCAAGGTGCTCAAGTTCGACCAGGAGAAGAACCGCGTCTCGTTGGGCGTCAAGCAGCTCGGCGACGATCCGTGGGTCGGCATCTCGCGTCGGTACCCCACCGGCACGCGCATGTTCGGCAAGGTCACGAACATCACCGACTACGGCTCCTTCGTCGAGATCGAGCCAGGCATCGAAGGTCTGGTGCACGTCTCCGAGATGGACTGGACCAACAAGAACGTCAACCCCGGCAAGGTGGTGTCGCTGGGTGACGAGGTCGAGGTCATGGTCCTGGAGATCGACGAGGACCGCCGCCGCATCTCGCTCGGCATGAAGCAGTGCCGTCCGAACCCGTGGCAGGAGTTCGCCGATAACCACCGCAAGGGCGACAAGGTCAGCGGCACGATCAAGTCGATCACCGACTTCGGCGTGTTCCTCGGCCTGCCGGGCGGCATCGACGGTCTGGTGCACCTGTCCGACCTCTCCTGGAGCAAGACCGGCGAAGAAGCCGTGCGCGAGTTCAAGAAGGGCGACGACGTGGGCGCCGTGGTGCTGGCGATCGACGTCGAGCGCGAGCGCATTTCGCTCGGCATCAAGCAGCTCGACGGCGACCCGTTCACCAGCTACGCGTCGCAGCACGAGAAGGGCCACGTCGTGGTCGGTACCGTGAAGAGTGTCGACCCGAAAGGCGCGGTGGTCCACATCGGTGGCGACATCGACGGCTACCTTCGTGCGTCCGAGATCTCTCGCGACCGCGTCGAGGATGCCCGCATGCACATGAAGGAAGGCGATCAGGTCGAGGCGATGATCATCAACATCGACCGCAAGAACCGTTCGATCAGCCTGTCGATCAAGGCGCGGGACAACGTCGAGACCGCCGAGACGATCCAGCGCATGCAGGCCGAGAACGGTGCCGCCACCGGCACCACCAACCTCGGCGCGCTGCTGCGTGCCAAGCTGACCGGCGGCGAAGAGCCCAAGTAAGTCGCAACACCCCGGTCGTGCCCCGCGAGGGCTCGACCGGTCTCCGGCCCGTGCGGGTCGGACCCCTTTCACCGGATCCGTGCAGGCCGCCATGCTCGACATCGACGATCAGCAGTCCCCAGGGACGATGACCAAGTCGGAGCTCATCGCGCGACTCGCCGAGCGGTATCCGCAACTGGTCGCGAAGGACGCCGAGTTCGCGGTCAAGACGATTCTCGACGCGATGGCCAAGACGCTCGCCGATGGTCACCGGATCGAGATTCGTGGCTTCGGCAGCTTCGCGCTGTCGCACCGCCCGCCGCGGATCGGGCGCAACCCGAAGTCGGGCGAGCGCGTGCAGGTGCCCGAGAAGCGGGTGCCGCACTTCAAGCCGGGCAAGGAATTGCGCGAGCGGGTCGACCTCCGAGCCCGCGCCGACGGCGACGAGCGCTGAGCGCGTTCACGGGACCGGCGCGATGCGGCTGCTGAGCTGGCTGTTCAGGCTGGGCCTGTTCCTGGTGATGATGGGGTTCGCGCTGTCGAACACCGACACCGCGACCCTGCGGTTCTTCGGTATTCCCGAGTTCGAGTGGCGTGCGCCGCTCGTGCTCTTCCTGCTGCTGTTCTTCGCCGCGGGCGCCCTGATCGGCGTGATCGCGACGATGCCACTGGTCCTGCGCCAGCGCCGCTCGATCGGGCGGCTGCGGCGTGATGCCGACGCGGCCTCGAAGGCCACGGCCCGCGCGGCCGAGGCGTCCTCGCCGACCGACGTCGCCCGCCTGCCGGAGCGCGGTGACTCCGGCCCGCGCGGCATCTGAGCGCCTGCCGCCGCGCGCCCGAGACGATCCCGAGATGGAATTCGAGCCATGGTGGCTGGCCGTCATCCCGCTGTTCTTCGGGCTGGGATGGCTCGCCTCGCGCATCGACGCCCGCCACTTGATCCGGCAGTCGGCGCAGCTGCCCGACGCCTACTTCAAGGGTCTGAACTTTCTGCTGAACGAGCAGCCCGACAAGGCGATCGACGCCTTCGTCGACGTGGTGAAGCTCGACCCCGAGACCGTGGAGCTGCATTTCGCACTCGGCAACCTTTTTCGCCGCCGCGGCGAGACCGATCGCGCGATCCGCGTCCATCAGAGTCTCGTGTCGCGCTCCGACCTGCAGCCGGCGCAGCGCGAGCACGCGCTGTTCGAACTCGGTCAGGACTTCCTGCGCGCCGGTCTGCTGGATCGCGCCGAGGATGCGTTCAACCGTCTAGAGGGATCGAGCTACGCGGGCGCGGCGTTGCGCCATCGGCTCGACCTGGCCCAGATGGTGCGCGAATGGCAGCGCGCGATCGAGCTCGCGCAACGCCTGCAGCGCGACACCGGCGAGGACCTGCGGCACCTGATCGCGCACTTCCACTGCGAGCTCGGTCAGCAGGCGCTCGCCGGCAGCGCGCCGGACCGTCTCGAGCAGGCCCGCCGCGAGATCGACCGCGCCCTCGCCTCGGGCGGCGCGCATCCCCGGCCCTGGCTGCTGCGCGGAGAGGCTGCGTTCGGTGCCGACGACTTCGATGCCGCGATTGACGCTTGGACCACGCTCGCGCGGATCAGCGCACCGCACCTCGCGCTCACCGGCGAGCGCTGGCTTCAGGCCCACGAGCACGTGGGTCGGCTCGATGCCGGGCTGGCGAAGCTCGAGGCGGTGCTCGCCGAGCACGCGTCCGTCGATGCGCTGCGCGCGATCGCACAGGCGCGCGCACGGCGTGACGGCGCACCGGCGGCGATCGGCTGGCTGCGCGAGTCGCTGTCGCGCAGTCCGTCGCTGTTGGGTCTGGAGCAACTGATCGAGCTGCGTCAAGCCGGCGGCGAGACCGATGCTGCGGCCTCGGACATCGCGCTCGCCGGTGCGCTGATCCAGAAGCAGGCCGCCCGTCTCTCGCGCTTCGTCTGCGGCCAGTGCGGCTTCAAGGCCCGCCGCTTCTACTGGCAGTGTCCCGGATGCAACCACTGGGACAGCTATCCGCCACGCCGCACCGAGGCGCTAGAGGCCGACGGCACCTGAGCGGCGCTCGTTCTGCATCGACGGCCGTTCGGACATCGATGAACAATGCCCTCTCGCCGCATGAAACGCCCTGCACGGACAGCACGACGCGTTGTTCAGCCTGTCGGCTTCAGGCCCGCTCGGTGACAAAGCTAACAGAGCGCCTCAGGGGGGGCACTTACAATTCCGGGCAACTCGAACCTCAACGCTCTTCTCCTCAAGGGCTCTCCGCGCACTCCATGCAGAACGTTTCCCCCACCTCCTGGGTCTGTGGCATTCCGGTCTCGGGCGCAGGCAGGACCGAAGTGCTCGAAGCGATGAGCGCGCGGATCTCGGAGCGTCGTACCGGTGGCTACGTGTCCATCACGAACACCGAGTCGATGTATCACGCGCTGCGCCGGCCTGAGCACCTCGCTTACATCCGCGGCGCCGACTTCTCGTTGTGCGACGGCGTCGGCGTGATCGTCGCGGGCTGGTTCTGGGGCGAGCGCATCGAGCGCTACAACGGGCCGGTGCTGCAGCTCGACTGCTCGGAAGCCGGGCAGGCGCCCGGCTGGCGCCACTTCTTCTACGGCGGCAAGGAAGGCGTTGCAGAGCAGATGGCCGAGAAGCTGCGCGAGCGCTTCCCGGACCTGCAGGTCGTCGGCACGTACACGCCGCCGTTCCGCGCACTGACCGCCGAGGAGGATGCGCAGGTCGTCGACATGATCAACGCGGCCCGGCCCGACATCGTCTGGGTCGGACTGGGCTTGCTCAAACAGGAGGCGTGGATCGCCGAGCATCTCGGACGCGTGAACGCGCCCTGGATGGTGGGTGTGGGCGCCGCCTTCGATTATCACGCGGGCACCGTGCCGTGGGCGCCGGCCCCGGTCCGGGCGCTCGGCTTGGAGTGGCTGTTCCGGCTCATCATCCAGCCGAAGCTGCGCGCCAAGCGCTACTGGTGGTCGCTGGTGTTCGTGTTGGAGGCGGCGTTCGCCGGCCTCTTCCGCTCGCGCAGCACCCGAATCCCCCCTTCCGGAAAACACGAGGCACGCTGAACATGGTCGTTAAGGTCGGAGTCGTCGGTCTGGGCAAGATGGGTCTGTCGCACCTGTCGATGATCAACGCCCATCCCGGCGCTAAAGTCGTCGCGATCTGCGACGCCAGCCAGTACGTCCTCGACGTGCTTGGCAAGTACACCGGCATGAACGGGTTCACGTCGTACGACGAAATGCTGAAGACGGACCTCGATGCCGTCATCGTCGCGACGCCGTCGCGCTCGCACGCGACGCTCGTGCGCCAGGCGCTCGAGCGCGGCCTGCACGTATTCTGTGAGAAGCCGTTCTGCCTGGATCCTGCCGAAGCCGACGCGCTTGCCGAGCTCGGCGCGCAGAAGGGCCTGGTGACCCAGGTCGGCTACCACAACCGGTTCGTCGGCGCGTTCAATGAGATGAAGCGCGTGATCGACTCCGGCGCGATCGGGCGTGTCTCGCACATCCGTGCCGAGGCCTTCGGACCGGTAGTGCTGCGCCCGAAGGGCTCGACCTGGCGCACGCAGCGCAGCGAGGGCGGCGGCTGCCTGTACGACTATGCGGCGCACCCGATCAACCTCGTGAACTGGCTGATCGGCACGCCCGAGCGGGCCACCGGCACCGTGCTCGGCCGCATCTTCTCGGCGGACACCGAGGACGAGGTCTACGGCACGCTGCTCTATCGCGACGGCGTCAGCGCGCAGGTCTCGGTCAATTGGAGCGACGAGTCGTACCGCAAGATGACGACGCGGATCACGGCCTGGGGCACCGAGGGGCGGATCTACGCCGACCGGCAGGAGTGCCAGGTCTACATCCGTGAGGGCGTGGCGCCGCCCGAGGGCTACAAGACCGGCTGGAACGTGCGCTACACCACCGAGCTGACCGACCCGGTGTGGTTCTACGTCCGCGGCGAGGAGTACTCGTCGCAGCTCGACTACTGGGTCCACGCGATCGCAGCGGGACGCACCGACAACCTCAACTCGTTCGCCAGCGCCGCGATGACCGACCGCACGGTCGCGATGATGATCGACGATTCCGACACCACTGCCGCCGCGCTGCCCCAGGTGCTCGCGCCGCGGCCCGAAAAAACGGCCCAGCGGCGCGGTTGGCGCGCCGCACTGACCGGCCTCACCGGGCGATGACCATGGATCGACTGCTTTTCGGCGACAACCAGTTCTTCGGCGTGAACCACATGTCGGAGGAGAAGGCGCGTGCGCAGCTGATGCGCTTCCAGGACATGCGCGCCGTTATCGAGGTCCTCGACATCGCCTATGACGAGGGCGTGCGCACGTTCATGTGCACGACCCACGACCGCATCGGCGAGGTCTGCGACCACGTGCGCGCCCATCCGAAGCGCTACGAGGAGTTCGTGTTCTATCCGTGCATGCCGTACGCGCACAAGTACGCGAACGCCATGGCGGACGACGGCATGCTCGGCGCGATCAAGCGCTTCCTGCCCGACGGCGGCCTGCTCGACGCTGCCGTGCGCGGCGGCATGTCCCTCGCCCGCAAGGACGTGGAGGGCATCGCCACGCTGCTGATCGATGCCGAGATGAAGATGTTCAAGGGGCTGAAGACGCCGGTCATCTTCCTGCAGAACGTGCTGGTCGACTTCCTGCTCGGCCTCGGCTTCAAGGATGCCTTTCGGATTTTCGCGGACCACGTGCGCGCCAAATACGACGCCGAGCCGGGCTTCATCACGATGAACCTGCCCAAGCTGCTCGACGTGCTCGAGGAGGTCGGTATCGACAACCCGATCGTCTGCAGCAACATCAACAAGATCGGGTTCCGGATGTGCGGCGGCATCGAGGCCTACGAGCGTGCGATGCGCGAGCGGCGCTTCCGTCCGATCGCGATGTCGGTCTTCGCCTCGGGTGCGATCCCGGCCCCGGAGGCGCTCGAGTGGGTGTGCAACCAGCCGAACCTAGAGAGCATCGTGTTTGGTGCGTCCAGTCGCGGCAATATTCGCGGCACGCGGGACCTGGTCAACACGCTCTGGCCGGCCCGCGAGCCGGCTGTCGAGGCGACGTCCGCAGTCGCCGGCTGAGCCCGGCGCACGACGCTGCGGCGCCGCGCGCGCCCGGGAGCCGCGCGGGCCCTCGACGGGCTGCCTAGGCCGAAGGGTCGGCTTGGAGGATGGGCCGGGCTCCGATACAGTCCGGCGTCGATCCGACGATGCCCGCCCGGAGGCGCCATGAAGACCCTGCTGCTCGCATTCGCAGCCCTGCTGCTGTCGATCTCGACCGCGTTCGCGGCGGTCAACGCGAACACGGCCACCGTCGACGACTTGCAGACGGTCGCTGGCATCGGCCCGACCATTGCCCAGCGTATCGTCGACGAGCGGCGCAACGGCCCTTACAAGAGCCTCGACGACATCCAGGCCCGGGTGAAGGGCGTCGGCGAGACCAGCATCCGCAAGATGGCCGCGTCAGGACTGACCGTCTCGGGCACTGCCCGATCCAAGTCCGAATCGCAAGCCGACGCCAAGCTGGACGCGAAGGCAGGCGCCAAGCCGGACTCGAAGCCGGACTCGAAGACCGCCCCGAAGGCGGACGCCAAGGCCGACCCCAAGGCCGACCCCAAGGCCGCCAGGACCCCGCCGAAGGCCGAAGCCCGGCCGTGACCGAGGCGTCGACGGGCGCGGCCACGCCGCGCTGGGTGCTCTACGGACGCCTGCTGCGGCTGCACCGCCCGATCGGCACCCTGCTGCTGCTGTGGCCGACCCTGTGGGCGCTGTTCGTCGCCGGTCACGGTGCGCCGCCGCCCTATGAGCTGTTCGCCTTCTGCCTCGGCACGCTGCTGATGCGCTCGGCCGGCTGCGCGATCAACGACTGGGCCGATCGGGACTTCGACCGTCATGTCGCGCGGACGAAGGACCGCCCGCTGACCGCGGGCCTCATCCAGCCGCGCGAGGCGCTCGGGCTGTTCGTGGTCCTGTCGCTGCTCGCGCTGCTCCTGGTGTTGCCGATGAACCGGCTGACCTGGGGGTTGGCCGCGGTCGGCGCATTCCTCGCAGCGAGCTATCCGTTCACCAAGCGTTTCCTAGCGATCCCGCAGGCCTACCTCGGCATCGCCTTCGGCTTCGGCATCCCGATGGCCTGGGCGGCGCTGCAGGGCACGCTGCCGCTGTCGGCTTGGATGATGCTGGCGGCCAACGTCTGCTGGGCGGTGGCCTACGATACCGAGTACGCGATGGTGGACCGGGACGACGACCTGAAGATCGGCATCCGAACTTCGGCGATCACCTTCGGCCGGCACGACGTGGCGGCGGTGATGGCCTCGTATGCGGCCACGCTCGTGCTGCTCGGGTTGGTCGGTTGCATCGAGGAGCTCGGGCCGTTGTACTACGGCGGGCTGGTGGTCGCGGCGGGCATCGCCGCCTTCCACTGGACCTTGATCCGCGATCGCGATCGCGACGGCTGCTTCCGGGCCTTCAACCACAACACCTGGTTCGGCGCGGCGGTGTTCGGCGGCATCCTGCTGGACGCGGTCATGCACTGAGACGCCGAAGCCCCCTCTGGTGCGTCTCCCGAGCCGGCGCCTGCGGTGCGTGCCTCAGGTGCCCGCGCCGAACTCTCGTCCGAGCGTCTCGGATCGGCTGCAGGCGGCGGCCATCGCATCGGCCACCAGCGAGGGCAGGTCGCGCTCGGCCATCACCGCAAGGGCCGCTGCGGTGGTGCCGCCTTTGGAGGTCACGCGCTCGCGCAGGACCGACGGCGGCTCGGATGCGCTCGCGGCGAGTTGCGCGGCGCCCAGCACCGTCTGGATCGCAAGCCGGCGGGCCTGATCGGCGTCGAGGCCGAGCGCGATGCCGCCGTCGATCATGGACTCGATGAAGCGAAAGACATAGGCCGGCCCGCTGCCGCTCAGCGCGGTCACCGCATCGAGTTTCGACTCGTCGTCGACCCACACCGTCTCGCCGACGGCTCCCATGATCGCCTCGGCGAGCGCTCGGTCGGCGGGCGTCGCCCCCGTGAGTGTCGCCAGTCCGGTCGCGCCCAGGCCCACCAGCGCGGGCGTGTTCGGCATCGTGCGGACGATGCGTCCGTAGCCGCCGAGCCAGCGCGACAGGTCGACCGCGCGCACGCCGGCCGCAACTGACAGCAGCAGGGGCGCGCGCAGGTGCGGCGCGACCGAGGCCACCGCCTCGCGCATCTGTTGGGGCTTGACCGCGAGCACGACGGCGTCCGCCTCGAGCGCGTCGGCCGACGGGGCGTGGTGGACGGCGATGCCGAAGCGCGTCGCGAGCGAGGCGCGCTGCGCCTCGGACGGGTCGATCGCGGCGAGCGAGGCGGCGTTCGCGCCGCGGGCGATGAGTCCGCCGATCAGGGCGGCGGCCATATTGCCGCCGCCGACGAAGGCGATGCGGACGGACGAGAGCGGAACGTTCAACGCGAATCTCCGGTACGACGGACAAACTGGCGAAGCCGCAGCCCGAGGGCGGCAAGCGTGCCGAGGTAGATCACTGCGCCTGTGGCCACGAGGCCGAGCGCGAGACCGATTCGAAGGGCGGGCTGCGCGCGCATCGCGACCCAGTCGACGCGCGGCACGGCCAGCCAGAGCAGCAGCGCCAGCAGCGCGAGCGCCGCGGCCACGCGCGCGGCGAAGCCGAGCCAGCCGGGGCGGGGCACGTAGATGCCGCGCCTTAGGAGACCGGCCAGCAGCAGGCCGGCATTGGCGAGCGCGGCCACCGAGATCGACAGGGCCAGCCCCGCATGCTGCAGCCACGGCACGAACACGAAGTTGAGCGCCTGCGTGACGAGCAGGATCACGATCGCGATGCGGAACGGCGTGCGCACGTCCTGCTTGCCGTAGAAGCCGGGCGCCAGGATCTTCACCCCGATCAGCCCGAGCAGGCCCACTGAGTAGGCGAGCACCGTGCGCCGCGTCATCTCCAGGTCGTGCGCATCGAAGCGGCCGTAATGGAACAGCAGCGCCGTCAGCGGCTCGGCCATCAGCGCTAGGCCCACCATGCAGGGCAGCGCGAGCATCACCGCCAGTCGCAGCCCCCAGTCGAGGAGCGCGGCATACTCGTCTGCTTGGCCGGCCCCGCTGGCGCGGGATAGGCTCGGCAGCAGCACGGTGCCGAGCGCGACGCCGAGCATCGCGGTGGGGAACTCCATCAGGCGGTCGCCGTAGGAGATCCAGGACACCGCCCCGGGGCCGATCCGCGACGCGATGTGCGTGTTGACGATCAGGCTGATCTGGGCGACCGACACCGCCAGGACGGCCGGCCCCATCTGGCGCACGACCCGCCGCACCTGCGGATCCGCCCAGGCGACGCGCAGATCCAGGCCCAGGCGCGGCAGCATCCGGATGCCCAGCAGTGCCGGCACCTGGAGCGCGAGCTGCGCGATGCCGCCGATCACCACGCCGGCTGCCAGCGCGTACACCGGGGTCTCGAAGCGCGGTGCGAGCGCGATCGCAGACCCGATGAACGACAGGTTCAGCAGCACCGGCGTGAAGGCCGGCACCGCGAAGCGCCGCCAGGTGTTGAGCACGCCGGCGGCAAGGGCGACCATCGAGATCAACACGATGTACGGGAACATCCAGCGGGTCATCACCACGGCCACCCGGAAGGTCTCGGGGTCGGCGCGCAGGCCCGAGGCCATCGCCCAGACCAGTACGGGCGCCGCGATCACGCCTACCGCCGACACCGCCACCAGCGCCCAGAACAGCAGGGTTGCGACATGGTCGACCAGGCTGCGCATGGCGGCTTCGTCGCCCTGCTCGCGGGCGGCGCCGAGGATCGGCACAAAAGCTTGCGAGAACGCGCCCTCGGCGAACATCCGGCGCAGCAGGTTGGGGATCCGGAAGGCCACGAAGAAGGCGTCGGTCAGCGCCGAGGCGCCGAAGATCGACGCGGTCAGCGTCTCCCGGGCCAGGCCGGTGATGCGCGACAGCAGAGTGAAGCCGCTGACGGTCGCAGCGGACCGCAGGAGGTTCAAGCGCGCGCCCCGGAGCGGGGTCGCGGTATCTGACTTGCGGGAGAGGCCGAAGACATCTTATACTCCAAGGCTTTCCTGAATTTTTCTGGCTGCCCGCAGTTCGCCGGCAGCGGAACTCCTAAGAAGAGATTTTCGCATGGCCAACATCGCTTCCGCTCGCAAGCGCGCCCGTCAGGCCGTCAAGCAGAACGCACATAACTCCAGTCTGCGCTCGCGTCTGCGCACCGCCATCAAGTCGGTCCGCAAGGCGATGGCCACCGGTGACAAGACCGTGGCCTCCGCGCAGATGCAGGCCTCGACGAGCGTGATCGACTCGATCGCCGACAAGCGCATCATCCACAAGAACGCCGCCGCGCGTTACAAGAGCCGTCTCTCGGCCGCCATCAAGCGGATGGCGTAAAGAGGGCGCGCGGCACAGCCGCGCGAGCGGGCACTGCCCGCGCCCCTCTTGAAGCGGGCGCCGCATACTTGCGGCGCACGGGTGCCACCCCGAACGGGAACCCGGCGAGAGCCGGCTGATCATTCCCCCGGCGCCTTCGGCGCTCGCTCCCCGAACACCGCCGTCCCGACCCGTACGATCGTCGCGCCTTCCGCGATCGCGGCCTCCAGATCGGTGGACATCCCCATCGACAGCATGTCGATCGGTAGGCCCTCGGCCTGCAACCGCTCGAACACCTGCCGCACCCGTGCAAACTGGGCACGCTGCAGAGCGCTGTCGTCGGTCGGCGCCGGGATCGCCATCAGCCCGCGCAGCCGCAGGCGTGGCAGGCCGGCGATGGTGTGTGCCAGCGCCGACACGTCCTGGGGCATGCAGCCGCTCTTGGTGGCCTCGCCGCTGACGTCGACCTGGATGCAGACCTGCAGCGGTGCGAGCGACTCCGGGCGCTGCTCGGACAGCCGGCGCGCCACCTTCTCCCTGTCCACCGAGTGCACCCAGTCGAAGGACTCGGCAATCGGGCGGGTCTTGTTCGACTGCAGCGGTCCGATGAAGTGCCACACCGGTGGATCGTCCTGGTCGCCGGCCAGGCCCGACCCGGCCTCGATCGGTCCCCCGTCCGCCTCGCCCGAGACCTGACGAGACCGCCTGGACGGTCGCAGCTGCCATCGGTCTCCGACCGCTGTCCTCTTGGCCAGCGCTTCCTGCACATAGTTCTCACCAAAGTCACGTTGTCCGGAGTCGGCGAGCGTGAGCACGGCGTCGGCGTCGAAGGTCTTGCTCACGGCGAGCAAGGTGATGCTGGCGGGATCCCGACCGCAGGCGTAGGCCGCGGCCGCGATCCGCCCGAGCACTGCCGCGTGGCGGACCTGCAACGACGCATGACCGTCCGTCGCGGCCTGCGACGGGTCCTCGGGCGAGGCGGGCGGTGGCGGGGAGAGCTCCCTACCATCATTTATTCTGGAGTCGGCATCTGCCGTCGAGGCATTCATGGACATCGCGGAACTTCTCGCATTCTCGGTCAAGAACAAGGCGTCTGACCTGCACCTGTCTGCGGGTCTGCCGCCAATGATTCGGGTGCACGGCGACGTTCGCCGGATCAACCTCCCGCCGATGGAGCACGAGGCGGTGCACGGGATGATCTACGACATCATGAACGACGCCCAGCGCAAGGATTACGAGGAGAACCTGGAGTGCGACTTCTCGTTCGCGATCCCGGGCCTCGCGCGCTTCCGCGTCAACGCCTTCCAGCAGCAGCGCGGCGCCGGCGCCGTGATGCGGACGATTCCCTCGAAGATCCTGTCGCTCGAGGACCTGAACGCGCCGAAGATCTTCGCCGAACTGGCCTCGCAGCCGCGCGGGCTGATCCTCGTGACCGGTCCGACCGGCTCGGGCAAGTCGACGACGCTCGCCGCGATGGTCAACCACATCAACGAAAACACGTACGGCCACATCTTGACGGTCGAGGATCCGATCGAGTTCGTTCATGACTCCAAGCGCTGCCTGATCAATCAGCGCGAGGTCGGCCCGCATACGCTGTCGTTCAACAACGCGCTGCGCTCGGCGCTGCGCGAGGACCCAGACATCATCCTCGTCGGCGAGCTGCGCGACCTGGAGACCATCCGGCTGGCGCTGTCGGCGGCCGAGACCGGCCACCTGGTGTTCGGCACGCTGCACACCTCGAGCGCGGCCAAGACCATCGACCGGATCATCGACGTGTTCCCAGCGGCGGAGAAGGAGATGGTCCGCTCGATGCTCTCCGAGTCGCTCAAGGCGGTGATTTCGCAGTCGCTGCTCAAGACGAAGGACGGCAGCGGACGCGTGGCCGCGCACGAGATCATGATCGGCACCCCGGCGATCCGTAACCTGATCCGCGAGGCCAAGGTCGCGCAGATGAATGCCGCGATCCAGACCGGCGCCTCGGTCGGCATGCAGACCCTCGACCAGTGCCTGAGCGACTTGGTCCGGCGCAACACGATCTCGATGGGCGAGGCGCGTACCGCCGCCGCGAACAAAGACAACTTCCCCGGCTGAACGCCGCAAGGACTCTGTAGACGATGGCAACGACGTCAGAACCCAACCTGCCCGCGGCGCCCGCGGCGCCCGCGAGCCTGCGCCCGAGCGGCATGGAGCGGGAACAGGCCTCGAAGTTCCTGCACGATCTGCTCAAGCTGATGCTGGCCAAGCGTGGCTCGGACCTGTTCCTGACGGCCGAGTTCCCGCCCGCCATCAAGATCGACGGCCGTCTCACCCCGGTGTCGAACGTGCCGCTCACGCCGCAGCACACGGTGGAGCTCGCGCGCGCCCTGATGAATGACCGCCAGGCCGGAGAGTTCGAGGCGAAGAAAGAGCTGAACTTCGCGATCAGCCCACAGGGCATCGGCCGCTTCCGGGTCAACACCTTCATGCAGCTCGGCCGTGTCGGGGTGGTACTGCGGACCATCCAGACGCAGATTCCGCGCTTCGAGGAGCTCGACCTGCCGCCGGTGATGCGCGACCTGTCGCTGACCAAGCGCGGCCTGATCATCATGGTGGGCGCCACAGGCTCGGGCAAGTCGACCTCGCTCGCCGCGATGATCGGCTACCGAAACGAGAACACCTACGGCCACATCGTGACGATCGAGGACCCGGTGGAATTCGTCCATCCACACCGCAACTGCATCGTCACTCACCGAGAGATCGGCGTGGACACCGACAGCTGGGAGCTCGCGCTGAAGAACACGCTGCGCCAGGCGCCCGACGTGATCATGATCGGCGAGATCCGTGACCGCGAGACAATGGAGCACGCGATCGCCTTCGCCGAGACCGGTCACCTGTGCGTGGCGACGCTGCATTCGAACAGCGCCAACCAGGCGCTCGACCGGATCATCAACTTCTTCCCCGAGGACCGGCGCCTGCAGCTGTTGATGGACCTGTCGCTGAATCTCAAGTCGATCATCTCGCAGCGGCTGCTGCCGCTCTCCTCCGGCAAGGGGCGGGTCCCGGCGATCGAGGTGCTGCTCAATACGCCGCTGGTGAGCGACATGATCTTCAGGGGCGAGGTCTCGGGCATCAAGGACGTGATGAAGAAGTCGCGCGAGCTCGGCATGCAGACCTTCGACCAGGCGATCTTCGACCTGTATGAAGCGGGCAAGATCAGCTACGAGGATTCGCTGCGCAACGCCGACTCGGTCAACGACCTGCGGCTCAACATCAAGCTCAACAGCAAGCGCAGCAGCCGCGACCTGCATGCAGGCACCGAGCACCTCGACATCGTGTGAGGCGCTGGGCACGCCGCTATGGCGCGTCCTTCCTCGCCGAGCCCGCCACCATCTCGATGCGGAACAGCCGGCATTCGAGCGCACCGTTGAACAGCGGCGTGCGCTTCGAGGGCTTGAGCCGCATCATCCGCGGCACTTCGAGGTCGTTGGTGAACAGGCCCACGCTCCAGCCGGCGAACTTCTGCTTGAGCTGCGTGGCGAACGCCGGCCAGAAGCGCTCGGCGCCGGTGAGCGACTCGCGGCCCTTCACGTCGAGGCGCTCGCCGTAAGGCGGATTGGCGAGCAGCAGCCCGGTCGGCGCGGGCGCCGCCTCGATGTGCAGCACGTCGATCTGGCGCAGCGACACCCAGCGCGGATCGGCGCCGCAGCGCGCGAGGTTCGCGCGGGCCGCGGCGATCGCTGCCTCCGAGACGTCCGAGCCGAAGATCGACGCCGCCGCCGGGGCCTCGCGCGGCACCACGCGGCGCATCTGCTCCCAGGCGTTGCGGTCGAAGCCGCGCATCCGCTCGAAGGCGAACGGCCGCTGCGCACCGGGCGGCACCCCGGCGGCGATCATCGCGGCCTCGACGACGATCGTGCCCGAGCCGCAGAACGGGTCGAGTAGCACCGCGCCCGGCTGCCAGCCCGCGATCGCCAGCAGGCCAGCCGCCAGGTTCTCCTTCATCGGCGCCTCGACGCCGTCACGCCGCCAGCCGCGCTTGAAGAGCGACTCGCCGGACCAGTCGAGGTAGAGCGTGCAGCGGCCCGCGTCCAGGAAGGCAAACACACGCCGGTCGGGGCGCTGCTTCTCAATCGACGGGCGGTCGCCGACGCGTTCGCGTGCACGGTCGACGATGCCGTCCTTGATCCGCAGCGTCGCGAACTGCAGGCTGCGCACCGGTGCACCGACCGCGGTGGTGTCGACGCGCAGCGAGGCGAGCGGATCGTGCCAGCGCTCCCACTCGGTCTCGTGGGCGAGCCGGTAGAGGTCATCCTCGCCGCGGTACGAGCCGTGCGCCACCTGCTGCAGCACGCGGCTCGCGATCCGCGAATGCAGGTTCGCCATCAGCGCCACATGGGTGTCGCCCTCGAAGCGCACGCCACCGGAGGGCGTCTCGCGCACCGTGGCGCCCAGCCCTCGCAGCTCGTCGGCGAGGACCGCCTCGAGTCCGCGCGGGCAGGGCGCAAAGAAGACGGTCGGCGCGGACGCGGACGGCCCTCGCCCGCGCGCCGCGGCCAGCGATGCGCTCACGCGCGGGCCAGCGCGCGGTCGACGAACTCGAGCCGGTCCTGGCCCCAGAACGGTGTGTCGTCGACCTGGTACCAGGGCGCGCCGAACACCTGGTGCTCGACGGCCTCGGCGGTATAGGCGTCGTACGCGGCGGCGGCCTCGTCGGCGCGGGCCGCCACTGCCGCGGCGTCGAGGCCCTCGGCCGCGACGATCGCGGCCAGCGTCCCCGGGTCCGAGATATCGCGCTCCTCGGCCCAGCAGGCACGCATCACCGCACCGGCCAGTCCGAGTGCGGCATCGGTGCCGGCGGCGAGGTCGGCGGCGATGAGGGTCCGGGCGGCGAGGTCGGCCGGCACCGGGAAGAACTTCGGATGGATCGTCAGCGGCACGCCAACCGCATCGCGCCAGCGCGCGAGCTCATGCAGCCGGTAGGCCTGGCGCTGCGGCGGGCGCTTGGCGAGGGGCAGTCCGCCGGAGACCGGGAAGACGCGCCCGAAGTCGACCGGGCGCAGCCGAACGGTGGCGCCGTGGCGCTTGGTCATCTCGACGAAGCGCGCGTGGCCGAGGTAGGTCCACGGCGAGGCGGGGGTGAAGTAGTAGCTGACGGTCTTCATGCTGCGGGTCTCCTCGTGTCGGACAGGGCAAGGGCGGTGCGCCTGGGCGCCGGCCTTCAGAACGGCTTGACCACCACGAGGATCACGACCGCCACCAGCAGCAACACCGGCGCCTCGTTGAACCAGCGGTACCAGACGTGGGAGCGGCGGTTCGCGCCGCTGGCGAAGCGCTTGATCATCGCGCCGCAGACATGGTGGTAACCCACCAGCGCGACCACCAGCGCGAGCTTCGCGTGCAGCCAGCCGCCGCCGAAGCCCCAGCCGAACCACAGCCAGAATCCGAAGCCCAGCGCAAGCACCATCAGCGGGCCCATGAACCGATAAAGCTTGCGGGCCATCGCGAGGAGCCGCTCGCGCTCGGCGCTGGAGGCGGGGTCCACCATCGCGAGATTCACCAGGATGCGCGGCAGGTAGAACAGGCCGGCGAACCAGCTGGTGACAAAGATGATGTGCAGCGACTTGACCCAGAGCATCGCGGGATTGTACCGGCTCGCCCCGCTCGCGGCCGCGCTCGGGTGCTAGCATCGCCGCATTCCCGAAGGAGATATGAACGATGACGACCCTCCACGACACCGCGGTGCCGGTGTTCGACGCGATGCTGCACAACCTCGCCACGCTACTCGACAAGGCCGCGGCCCATGCGGCCGCCAAGGGCTACGACGTGGCAGTGCTGCTGCAGTCGCGCCTCTCGCCCGACATGTTTCCGCTGGTGCGCCAGGTGCAGATCGCGGCCGACTCGGCGAAGTTCGGCGTCTCGCGTCTGACCGGCGTCGAGGCGCCGAAGTTCGCCGACGACGAGTCGACGATCGAGCAGCTCCGCGCGCGCATCGAGAAGACCCGTGCGTTCATCGCGAGCGTGCCCGCCGAGAAGTACGAGGGCGCCGAGAGCCGGCGTGTCGAGGTGCCGACCCGGGCGAGCACCTATGTGTTCGACGGCCGCACGTACCTGCTGCATTGGGCGCAGCCGAACTTCTACTTCCACGTGATGACCGCGTACGCGATCCTGCGCCACAACGGCGTGGACATCGGCAAGCGCGATTACCTCGGGCCGGTCCCGACCCTGGTGTGAACTTCGTGCTCAGGGGCGATCACATCGCCCTGGACGCGCTGCTCAAGGCGACCGGTGCGGCCCCGAGCGGCGGCGCGGCCAAGGTGATGGTGGACGCCGGCGCGGTGCGGGTCGACGGCGTCGTCGAATCGCGCCGCAGCCGCAAGGTGAGGGCCGGCCAGAAGGTGGTGGCGGGCGAGGTCCGGATCACGGTCGTTGCCGGGCCGCCTGCCGGCTAGCGTCGCAGTCTCAGCTCCGGATCTGCCCCGAGCCGAACACCACCCACTTCAGCGACGTCAGGCCCTCGAGGCCCACCGGCCCGCGCGCATGCAGCTTGTCGGTCGAGATGCCGATCTCGGCGCCCAGCCCGTACTCGAAGCCGTCGGCGAAGCGGGTGGACGCGTTGATCATCACGCTCGCCGAGTCGACCTCGCGCAGGAAGCGCATCGCCCGCGAATGGTCCTCGGTGACGATCGCGTCGGTGTGCGCCGAGCCCCAGCGGGCGATGTGCGCCATCGCCTCGTCCAGTCCGTCGACGATGCGGATCGCCAGGATGGGGGCGAGGTACTCGGTCGCCCAGTCCGCCTCGGTCGCCGCCGCGCAGGGCAGGCCGGCCGCGGCCAGCAGCTCGCGGGTGGCCGGGCAGCCGCGCAGCTCGACGCCCTTGTCGACGTAGATGCGGCCGAGCGGCGGCAGCAGCCGCGGCGCGATGCCGCGGTCGACCAGCAGCGTCTCCATCGTGTTGCACGGCGAGTAGCGCTGCGTCTTGGCGTTGTCGGCGATGCGGATGGCTTGCTCGAGGTCGGCGGCGTCGTCGACGTAGACGTGGCAGATGCCGTCGAGGTGCTTGATGACCGGGACGCGGGCGTCCTTCGAGATGCGCTCGATCAGCGACTTGCCGCCGCGCGGCACGATCACGTCGACGAACTCGGGGCTCTGGATCAGGGCGCCGACGGCGGCCCGGTCGGTGGTGTCGATCAACTGCACCGCATCGGCCGGCAGGCCGGCGTGCTCGAGGCCTTCGCGGATCAGCACGGCGAGCGCACGGTTGCTGTGGATCGCCTCGGAGCCGCCGCGCAGGATCGTCGCGTTGCCCGACTTGATGCACAGGCCCGCCGCGTCGATGGTCACGTTCGGGCGCGACTCGTAGACGATGCCGATCACGCCGAGCGGCACGCGCATCTTGCCGACCTGGATCCCGGAGGGCCGGAAGCGCAGCTCGCTCATCTCGCCCACCGGATCGGGCAGGGCGGCGATCTGCTCGAGGCCGACCGCCATCGACTCGATGACCTTCGGGGTGAGCGCGAGCCGGTCGACGAAGGCCGGATCGTGGCCGGCGTGGCGTGCCGCCTCGAGGTCGCGGGCGTTCTCGGCGGCCAGCTCGACGGCCTCGCGCCGGATGGCGGCGGCCGCGGCGAGCAGGGCCGCGTCCTTCGCGGCGGTGGCCGCGCGGGCGGTGTGGCGCGAGGCCTCGCGTGCGCGGCGGCCGACGTCTGCGACGTAGACCGGGATGTCGATCGGATTCATCGTGGAGACTCCTGGCGGCGCGGTCAGCCCGCGTCCGCGGCATCGGCGACGAGCGCCGGGTCGCAGGCCAGGGCCAGCGACGCCGCGCCGGCCAGGCCGAGCGCGATCGCCTCCAGCGCCTGCCAGTCGTCACCGGCGAGCACGCCCTTGGTCATTCTATCGGCGCGCCCGCAGGCCCGCAGCAGCAGCCGCAGCCGGGGCGCGTCGAGCCGCCGGGCGGCCGCGTGGTAGACCCGTTCCCGGTCGCCCCAGACCCGCGCCTGCGCAAGCACCGGCGCCACCGGGCGGCCAGCATCGCGGGCACCCACCAGGCGCCCCAGCGTGCGCACCGCCTCGGCGACCGCCCACAGCACCAGGGGCACCGCCGCGCCTTCGGCGCGCAGGCCGGCCGCGCAGCGCATCGCGCGGTCGACGTCGCCGGACAGCGCCGCGTCGACCAGATCGAACGCATCCCAGCGCGCCACGTCGAGCACGGCGGCCCGGACCGCCTCGAACTCGAGCTTGCCCTGCGGCAGCAGCAGGCCGAGCTTGGCGACCTCCTGCTTGGCGGCCAGCAGGTTGCCCTCGACGCGCTCGGCGATCAGCTGCAGGGTCGGCGGATCGGCCTGCTGGCCGCCCCGCTGCAGCCGCTCGCCGATCCAGCGCGGCAGGCGGTCGCGCTCCACCACCGGGATCTCGACCAGCCAGCCGGCCTGCTCGACGCGCCCGAACCAGGCCGCCGACTTGGCGGCCTTGTCGAGGCGCGGGCCGGTGACCAGCAGCCGGATGTCGTCGGGCAGGCGCGGCACCGACTCGGCGAGCGACTCGCCGAGCTCCTTGGGCGCCTTGCCCGACAGGCGCAGCTCGAGCAGCCGGCGGCTGGCGAACAGCGACAGCGCACCCGCCTCCTGCATCAGCACCTCGGGCCGGAAGTGGCGGTCGACGTAGAACACGCTGCGCTCTTCGAAGCCCGCCGCACGTGCCGAGGCGCGCACCAGGTCGGCCGACTCGAGCAGCAGAAGCGGCTCGTCGCTCGCAATCCAGACGACCGGCGGCGGCACGCCGCGGGCCCGCTCCAACGCGCGAGGCAGGGTGGCGTCGGACAGGATCACGGCAGCGGGGGCTGAGGCGGCAGCACCGCAAGGCGCCGCAGGATCTGTTGGATCGCGTCGATGCGCATGTCGCGATAGAGAAGCACGACCTCTTCCTCGTTCACGATCCCCTGGACGTCGAGCACGGTGATCTGCCGGCGCAGCAGCATCTCGCTCGCCGGGATCAGCTCGGCGTTGCCCGCGTCCCGCAGCTGCCACCGGATCCGGTAGCGCAACTGGTACTCGCGCGGCCGGCCGCTGGTGGACAGCGCGGTGATCTCGCGCTCGGGCAGTTCGCCGAGCAACTCGAAGCGCACCTGAGCGTCCTCGCGACGCTCGACGATGGTCGCGCCGTTGGTGCGCAGCGAGCGCCGCAGTTCGCCGCCGAGCTGTGAGCTGGCCGGCAACTGCGAGTAGAAGGTCTTGAACGGCAGCTCGGTCTGGCCCCGCAGCTTGAAGCCGCAGCCGGCCGCGAGCAGTGCGGGCAGGGCGGCCGCAAGCAGCCGCCGGCGGCCGGCGAGTGGCTCGCGCACGGACGGCGCGTGCGGCCGGGTCATGTCAGACGACCACGTTCACGAGGCGCCCCGGCACCACAACCACCTTCTTCGGCGCGCGGCCCTCGGCGAGCCGCTGCACCGCCTCGGAGGCGAGGGCCGCCGCCTCGATCGCCGCGCGTTCGGCGCTCGCCGGCACGCGCAGCGAGCCGCGCACCTTGCCGTTGACCTGCAGCACCAGTTCGAGCTCTTCCTGGACCAGCGCGGCCTCGTCGACCTGCGGCCAGGGCGCATCGAGCAGATCGCCCGACTCGGCGGCATAGCCGAGTTCGCGCCACAGCGCGTGGCCAACGTGCGGCACGATCGGGTAGAGCACACGCAGCGCGATCGACAGCGTCTCGCGCAGCGCCGCCGCGCTCGCCGCGTCGTCGCCGAGCTTCGCGGACTCGAGCGCGTTGAGCATCTTCATCGCCGCCGACACGACCGTGTTGTACTGCTTGCGTTCGTAGTCGTAGCTCGCCTGCCTGAGCACGCCGTGGATCTCGCGGCGCAGCGTCTTCGCGGCCTCCGGGAGCGTGGCCACATGATCGGCGATCCGGCTGCCGGCAGCCGAGGCGATCGCGCCTCGGCGCGCATGGCAGAACGCCCAGAGCCGGCGCAGGAATCGGCTCGCGCCGTCGACCCCGCTGTCCGACCATTCGAGCGTCTGCTCGGGCGGGCTCGCGAACATCACGAACAGCCGCGCGGTGTCGGCGCCGTGGCGGTCGATCAGCGCCTGCGGGTCGACGCCGTTATTCTCGGATTTGGACATCTTGCCCACGCCCTCGTACTCGACGCGCGAGCCGTCGGACTCGAGCACCGCGTGTGTGACGCGGCCGTCCGATCCGCGGACGTCGGTCACGTCCTCGGGCCGGAAGTACTCGACGCCGCCGCGCTCGGTGCGTCGGGAGTAGACATGGTTGAGCACCATGCCCTGGCAGAGCAGGCGGGTGAACGGCTCGTCGAAGCTCACCAGGCCGCGTGCCGGGTCCGAGGGCACCTGGCCGGTGACGTCGCGCATCACCTTCGTCCAGAAGCGCGCGTACAGCAGGTGCAGCACCGCATGCTCGATGCCGCCGATGTACTGGTCCATCGGCATCCAGTAGTCGGCGCGTGCGTCGACCATCGCGGTGTTGTTGTCCGGCGAGCAGTAGCGCATGTAGTACCAGGCCGAGTCGACGAAGGTGTCCATCGTGTCGGTCTCGCGGCGGGCGGGCGCGTCGCACTTCGGGCAGCGGCACGACAGGAAGCGCTCGTCCTTCGCCAGCGGGTTGCCGCTGCCATCCGGGATCAAGTCCTCGGGCAGGCGCACCGGAAGCTGCTCGTCCGGCACCGGTACCGCGCCGCAGGCCTCGCAGTGGATGATCGGTATCGGCGTGCCCCAGTAGCGCTGGCGCGAGACGCCCCAGTCGCGCAGGCGGTACTGGGTGCGCTTCTCGCCGAGACCCTTTGCCGCTAGGTCGGCGGCGACAGCGTCGACCGCCGCCTCGTACCCGAGGCCGTCGTAGGCGCCGCTGTTCGTCAGCACGACGTTCGATGTGTCTCCATACCAGGCCTGCCAGCGTGTGTCGGTAAAGGCAGCCTCGCCCTCGCGCGCGACGCCCGCAGGAGTGACCACCTGCCGGATCGGCAGCCCATACTTGCGCGCGAACGCGAAGTCGCGCTCGTCGTGCGCCGGCACGCCCATCACCGCGCCGTCGCCGTAGCTCATCAGCACGTAGTTGCCGATCCAGACCTCGAGCTGCGCCCCGGTGAGCGGATGCGAGACGAAGAGGCCAGTGGCCACGCCCTTCTTCTCCATGGTCGCCATGTCGGCTTCCATCACCGAGCCGCGCCGGGCCTCGTCGACGAAGGCGGCAACCTTCGGGTCTCGCGCGGCGGCCACGCCGGCCAGCGGGTGCTCGGGCGCCACCGCGACGAAGGTCACGCCCTGGATCGTGTCGGCGCGGGTGGTGAAGACGTACATGCGCCCGTCGCCGACGAGCGCGCCGTCTGCGTCGCGAACCTCGTGCGGGAACGCGAAGCGCACGCCGACCGAGCGGCCGATCCAGTTCGCCTGCATGGTGCGCACGCGCTCGGGCCAGCCTTCGAGGTGGTGCTCGACCTGCTCGATGAGCTCGGCCGCGTAGTCGGTGATCTTCAGGTAGTAGCCCGGGATCTCGCGCTTCTCGACGAGCGCGCCAGTGCGCCAGCCGCGGCCGTCGATCACCTGCTCATTGGCCAGCACCGTCTGGTCCACCGGGTCCCAGTTGACCACCTGTGTCTTGCGGTACGCGATGCCGCGCTCGAGCATCCGCAGGAACAGCCACTGGTTCCACCTGTAGTACGAGGGGTCGCAGGCGGCGATCTCGCGCGACCAGTCGATCGCCAGGCCCATCGCCTGCAACTGCTTCTTCATGTAGGCGATGTTGTCATGGGTCCACTGCGCGGGTGCGACCTTGTTCTTCATCGCCGCGTTCTCGGCCGGCAGCCCGAACGCGTCCCAGCCCATCGGCATCAGCACGTTCCAGCCGTTCATCCGCAGGTGGCGGTACTGGACGTCGTTGATCGTGTAGTTGCGCACATGCCCCATGTGCAGCTTGCCCGAGGGGTAGGGCAGCATCGAGCATGCGTAGTACTTGCCCTTCGGGAAGCGCGGGTCGTGCTCGATGGCGCGGTAGGCGTCGATCGTGGTCCAGTGCTGCTGGGCGGCGGTCTCGACGTCGGCGGGGAGGTAGCGTTCTTGCATGCGGGGGTCGCTGGAGGGCATCGCCGGGGAATCTGCAATTATAGCGGCGCGGTCTGCAACGCTGCGGTCGAATCGGGCACTTAATCAAGCACTTAGGTGCCTCCAGTGGCGCTTCGCCGGGCGCCCCGGGCGGGTGGGGCCGCTGCTACCCTCGGTCGGATGCAGACCCACCGGCTCAATCGCTCGACACATCCTGGCTGCTGGTCGAGTCGCACGACACCCCGATGCACATCGCGGGCCTGATGCCGTTCTCGCTGCCCGAGGACGCAGGGCCGGGGTTCCTGCAGGACCTGATGGCCGACCTGCGTGCGCCGCGCGGCGTGGTCGCGCTGCAGGTGCCGATCCCCCGGCTGCGGGCGATCGCCCAGGGCGCCGGCGGCACGCTCAACGACGTGGTGCTGTCGGTCTGCGGAGGGGCGCTGCGCCGCTTCCTGGTAGAGGACGGCACGCTGCCCGACCGACCGCTCACCGCCAGCGTACCGGTGTCGGTGCGCCCAGCCGACGACGAGGGCACTGGGAACGCGATCACCTTCATCGTCGCCTCGATGGCCACTAACGTCGAGGGCGCGCGCGATCGCCTCGCGGCGGTGGTCGCGTCGACGAAGCTTGCCAAGGCACATGCGCAGACCCTGCCGCGCGACGCGATGACGCCCTACACGATGCTGCTGATGGCACCGAGCTGGCGGTCCATGCGGGGGACGAGCTCGATACGCTGTAGGCGGCGGTGCGGGGTGTGCCAGCTGCGGGGACAAAGAGGCCGGCTGCGAAGGCGCCTGCGGCGAAGAAGACGCCCGCCGAAACCAAGCCCGCCGCGGCGAAGCGTACTGCGGCGAAGGCCGCCGCTGCGAAGCCCGCGCATCCGTGAGGCGCCGAACGGCATTCCTTTGCTCACGTTGACGCCGTATGCCCGAATGGGCATAAAGCTTTTGCTGTCGAAGCAGCAGCCTCGCAAACCCATCAAGTAGATGGGCTCCGCCAAGCGTGACCTGGGCGCCATGCCCGAAGACGTCAAAGACGTGTTCGGGCACGCCATCGACCTGGCCCGAGCTGCTGGGAGTGGACCAGTCCAAGGTGTCACGCATCACCCGCGGCCAGTTCCGTGGCGTCAGCTAAGCCAAGATGCTGGAACTTATGACCAAGCTGGGCCATGACGTCACGATCGTCGTCGGCCCGGTCCGCCGCCGCGTCGGGAAGATTGAACTCCAGTTAGCCTGATGCCGAACACGTCGGTCACGCCTTGCTCGGCCAGCGTCTCGATGAAGGCCTCGGACGGCGTCATCGTCTGGCGTTCGGAGACGACGCTGCGGTTCGGAGGGATGGCTTCGCGCGACTCCGGTTGAATGTGCGGCACCGTGTCACCCGGCTCGGTCGCTCGAAACCCAAGTATTTCATTTTCTAGTGCGCGAAGGTTCCATTTTCACCATAATTTCGGGGGAGCCGTCCCCGAAGGCGGCCGAGACAGGACTGACGTCCAGGAGACACGAGCCCATCATGAACACCGAAGCCGCCATCGAAGCCGCCCACGTAGACGTTCCCGCAGGTTCGGCCATCCTGCGCGCCATCCGGATTCTCGAAGCCCTGGCCGATCACGAGCGTCCGCCGCAGCTCGCCGAGATCGCGCAGGCTGTCGCGCTGCCCAAGCCGACTGTGCTGCGGATCCTGGGCACGCTCGAGCACGCCGGGGTCGTTGCCCGCGAGCCCGACACCAAGCGCTACGGTTTCGCCGAGCGCCTCAATAAGTTTGCAGGGCAGGTGCTGCTCGGCTCGCCACACCGGGCGTCGCGCCACGCGATCCTCGAGGAGCTGGTCGAGCAGGTCGGCGAGACCTGCAACCTGACCATCCCCAACGGCAACACCGTGCTGTACCTCGACCGGGTCGAGACCGCCTGGCCGCTGCGCGTGCATTTCGGCTCGGGCTCGCGCGTGCCGCTGTATGCGTCGGCGAGCGGCAAGCTGTTTCTCTCCGCCATGCCCAAGCGCAGCCGCGACCGATTCCTGCAGCAGACGCCTTTGATCAAGCACACGCCGCAGACGCTGACCGATCCGAAGCGGCTGTCCAACGAGTTCAACGCGATCCGCGAGCGCGGCTACTCGATCGACAACGAGGAGTACCTGCCGGGGATCTGCTGCATCGCCGTACCGGTGCGCAACAGCGACGGCAAGGTCGTGGCCGGCGTCGCCGTGCACGCGCCGCTCGCGCGTATGCGCATCGAGCAGGGGCTGGAGTTCCTGCCGATGCTGCGCAACGCCGCCGAGGCGATGACCGCGACGATCGACTGGTAACGCCCACCACCGCCCGACCCGCCGGGCCGCGTGGCCCGGTGCCACCGACCCGAGGGACACCGCATGGGACACGCCGATCCGCTGATCGAGATGGAGGCACGCCAGAACTTCTGGATGCCGTTCTCGCCGAACAAGGAGTTCAAGCAGGAGCCGCGGATGTTTGTGCGCGGCGAGGGCGTGTGGCTCTACAAGCCCGATGGCTCGCAGGTGTTGGATGCCTCCTCCGGACTGTTCTGTGTGGCCGCCGGTCACTGCCGCCCCGAGATCGCCCGGGCGGTCTTCGAGCAGCTCTCGACGCTCGACTACACGATGCCGTTCACGCGCGCCCATCCCAAGGCGTTCGAGCTCGCGCAGCGGGTGGTGCAGCACACGCCCGAGGGCCTGAACCGGGTGTTCTTCACCTGTTCGGGCTCCGAGGCGGTGGACTCGGCGATGAAGATGGCGCTCGCCTACCATCGCATCCGCGGCCAGGGCCACCGCCAGCTTTTTGTGTCGCGCGAGCGGGCCTATCACGGCGTGAACATGGGCGGCGTCGCGCTGTCGGGCATGGTCAACAACCGCCGCACCTTCGGCGTCGGCATGCCGGGTGTACATTTCATGCGGCACACCGCGCTGCCTGAAAACACGTTCGTGCGGGGCCAGCCGCAGGCCGGCGGTGACCTCGCCGAGGACCTGCAGCGCATCTGCGCGCTGGTCGGTGGCGACAACATCGCCGCGGTGTTCGTCGAGCCGACGGCCGGCAGCTTCGGCTGCCTGCCGCCGCCGGTGGGCTACCTCGACCGCATCCGCGCGATCTGCGATCAGCACGGCATCCTGCTGGTGTTCGACGAGGTGATCACCGGCTGGGGCCGGATGGGCGCGCCCTTCGGCGCGCAGAAGTTCGGCGTGACGCCCGACCTGCTGACCATGGCCAAGGCGATCACCAACGGCGCGCAGCCGATGGGCGCGATCGCCGCGAAGCAGGCGATCTACGACACCATCACCGAGGCCGGTCCGGCGCAGGGCATCGAGTTCTTCCACGGCTACACCTACTCGGCGCATCCGGCTTCGTGCGCCGCGGGCCTGGCGATGATGGATATCTTCGAGACCGAGGGGCTGATGGGCCGCGCCGCCGAGATGTCCTCGTACTTTCTCGACGCCGTGTATTCGCTGCGCGACCTGCCGTGCCTGGTCGACATCCGCGGCATCGGGATGATGGCGGCGATCGAGCTGTCCACCGCAGGGCAGCCCCCGGGGGCCCGCGGCCATGCGGCGCAGAAGGCGCTGTACGACGCGAACCTGAACCTGAAATCGACTGGCGACAGCCTGATCCTGGCGCCGCCCTTCGTCGCCGAGCGGGCGCACATCGATCGTATGGTCGAGACGCTGCGCACGGTGCTGTCGGCGTACTGAACCGCACACTCTGGGCCGACGCACGACGGCTCAGCGTGTGCGATGCCCATAGGCCGCGCGCCGTCTCCCGCGGATCGCCGCATGCTTCCTGCTACAACATGGCCATGACACCCCGACTCTCCGTTCAGAAAGACCGCCTGAAGTTTGTGCTGCTCGAGGGCATCCACCGCTCGGCGGTCGATGCGCTGGCGGCCGACGGTTACACCACTGTCGATGCACGCCCCGGCGCACTCGCCGGCGACGCTCTCCTGGAGGCGATCGCCGATGCCCATTTCCTCGGCATCCGCTCGCGCACGCAACTGACCGAATCGGTGCTCGAGGCCGCGCCCAAGTTGGTGGCGGTGGGCGCCTTCTGCATCGGCACCAACCAGGTCGACCTGGACGCCGCTGCACGCCGCGGCGTGCCGGTGTTCAACGCGCCCTTCTCCAACACCCGCAGCGTTGCCGAGCTGGTGCTGGCCGAGGCGGTGATGCTGCTGCGGGGCATCCCGCAGAAGAACGCGCTGCTGCACCGGGGCGGCTGGACCAAAAGTGCGGCGGGCTCGTACGAGGCGCGCGGCAAGGTGCTGGGCATCGTCGGCTATGGCCACATCGGCACGCAGATCGGCGTGCTCGCCGAGCAGCTCGGCCTGTCAGTGGTCTTCTGCGACATCGAGACCAAGCTGCCGCTGGGCAACGCACGTCAGCTCGGCTCGCTCGACGAGGTGCTGGCGGTGTCGGACGTGGTCACGCTGCATGTGCCCGAGACACCCGAGACGCGGCTGATGGTCGGCGCGGCCCAGCTCGCGCGGATGAAGCCGGGCGCAAGCCTGATCAATGCGTCGCGCGGCACGGTGGTCGACATCGACGCGCTTGCTGCCGCGCTCGAGGCCGGCCGGCTCGCGGGCGCCGCGATCGACGTGTTCCCGGTCGAGCCCGAGCGCAACGACCAGGCCTTCGAGTCGCCGCTGGCGCGCTTCGACAACGTGATCCTCACGCCTCACATCGGCGGCTCGACGCTCGAGGCCCAGGAGAGCATCGGGCGCGAGGTCACCGCCAAGCTGATCCGCTACAGCAACAACGGCTCCACCGTCAGCGCGGTGAACTTCCCGGAGGTGTCGTTGCCGGCGCCCGCCGGCCAGAGCCGGCTGCTGCATATCCACCGCAACGTGCCGGGTATGCTGGCCCGCATCAACGACCTGTTCTCCCGCGCCGGCATCAACGTGGCGGCGCAGTTCCTGCGGACCAACGAGCAGGTCGGCTACGTGGTGATGGACGTCGACACTTCGGCCAGCGCGGTCGCCTACGAGGGGTTGTGCGGCATCCCGGGGACGATCCGCTGCAGGATCGTTTACTGAGCGCGGCGGCGCCGGTGCGGGGCCCACGGGGCTACCATCCGGCTCTTCCCATGACACCGCTCGCGAGGCACTCCGCATGAAGATCGCATTTCTCGGCACCGGACTGATGGGCACGGGCTTCGTGCGCCGCATGCTGTCGCAGGGCCACCAGGTCACGGTCTGGAACCGCAGCGCCGACAAGGCGCAGGCGCTCGAGGCCCACGGCGCGCGGGCAAGCGCGACTGCCGCCGAGGCGGTGAGCGGCGTCGATCGTGTGCACCTGATGGTCGCCGACGATGCGGTCGTCGATGCGATCCTCGAGCCGATCGTCGACGCGATCCCGGCCTCGGCATGGATCGTCGACCACACGACGACCGCGCCCACGCCGACCGCCGAACGTGCCGGGCGCTGGGCTGCGCGTGGCCGGCGCTTCGTGCACGCGCCGGTGTTCATGGGGCCGGCCAACTGCGTCGATGGCACCGGCCTGATGCTGCTGTCCGGCGACAAGGCGCTGTGCGACGCGGTCACGCCGCTGCTCGAGCCGATGACCGGCAAGCTGATCTACCTCGGGCCCCAGCCCGAGCGCGCCGCCTCCTTCAAGCTCTTCGGCAACCTCACGCTGATCGGCCTAGCCGGCGTGCTCGGCGACGTCTGTCGGCTGGCCGACGCGGTGGGCATCCCGCCTGCCGAGGCGGTGGGACTGTTCGCCGCCTTCAACCCGGGTGCGATGCTGCCGGCCCGCGCCGCGAAGATCGCCTCCGGTCCGTACGATCAGGTGTCCTTCGAGGTCGCAATGGCCCGCAAGGACGTGCGCCTGATGGTCGAAGAGGCCGCCCGCCACGGCGTGACGCTCGCGGTGATGCCGGCGGTCGCGGCGCTGCAGGACGCGGCGATCGCGCGCGGGGAGGGGGCGCTCGACACCTCGGCGGCGTTTCGCTGGCCGCTGAAGTGAGGGTGGGGCCGGCCGGTTAGCGGGTCGGTCGGGCCTGCTCAGCGCGCCGTCATTCCCCCATCCACCACCAGCTCCGTGCCGGTGACGAAGGCCGCGTCGTCGGACGCGAGGAAGACGATGCCGCGCGCCACGTCCTCGGGCAGGCCCATCCGGCCGAGTGAGTGCGCGCCGGCCATCATCCGGTCGATCTGCTCCGGCGGCACGCCATTGGCCCGCATGCCGGCGACCGAGGACAGATTCACGATCGAGGCCAGCGGCAGCTCGCGCGGGCGCGACTTCATCGAGCGGAACGCATGCTGGGTGCCGAGCACCACGCCCTTGAGGTTCACGTCGAAGAGCCGGTCGATCGCGGCGGCGTCGGCGTCTTCGGTGCGCCCGTGCAGGAAGATCCCGGCGTTGTTGACCAGCACGTCGAGGCGGCCGTGCGCGGTGAGCGTCGTCTCGAGCACCGCGCCCCACTGCGCGTCGTCGGTGACGTCGTGGCGCAGGTAGCGGATGCGCCCGCCCGCCGCGTCGATGGCCGCGCCGAGCGCCTCGCCGGGCGCCGCCTTTTGGTCGGTGGCGATCACCTGCGCGCCGCCCTCGGCGAGCAGACGGCAGGTGGCGGTGCCGATGCCGCCGGCGGCGCCGGTGACGATGGCGATCCGGTCGTCGACTCGATTCAAGGTCTCTCCTCGTTAGGCAGGGAATACTCGGGCACCCCCGCGTCCGATACCCGGTGGCAGGCAATCCGGTGACCGGGCGCCACCTCGCGCAGCACTGGCGGCGCGTCGTGGCAGCGCGCCTCGGCGAACGGGCAGCGGCCGGCGAAGCGGCAGCCGGGTGGGATGTCGATCGGGTTCGGCGGATCGCCCTGCAGTCGGATGCGACGCGCGCGGCCGCGCGCCCCGGGGTCGAAGGAGGGCGCCGCCGACCACAGCGCGAGCGTGTACGGATGCAGCGGCCGCTCGAACAGCGCATCGCGCGGCGCCTGCTCGACGATCACACCGAGGTACATCACCGCGACCTCATCGCACATGTGGCGGATCACGTCGAGGTCGTGCGAGATGAACAGGTAGGTCAGCCCGAGCTCGCGCTGCAGCCGGCGCATCAGGTTCAGGATCTGCGCCTGGATCGCGACGTCGAGCGCCGAGACCGGCTCGTCGCAAACAAGGAGTTCAGGGTTCGCGGCGAGCGCGCGCGCGATCACGATGCGCTGGCGCTGGCCGCCCGAGAACTGATGCGGGAACAGCACACGCTGCTCGGGCCGCAGGCCGACCTGGGCGAAGCGCTCGGCGACGCGCTCGTCGCGTGTTGCGGGCGTACCGGTGCCGGTCAGTGCGAGCGCCTCGCGCACCGCGTCGCCGGCGCGCTTGCGCGGATTGAGCGAGGCGTACGGATCCTGGAAGACCATCTGGAAGCGCCGCCGCGCACGCCGAAGCGTCTCGCCGCGGGCGGCCCCGATGTCCTCGCCGCCCAGCCGGATGGTGCCTGCGGTGGGCTCGACGAGCCGCATCACCGCGAGCGCCGTGCTGCTCTTGCCCGAGCCGCTCTCGCCGACGATGCCGAAGCTGCGGCCGCGGGCGATCACCACATCGATGCCATCGACGGCGCGCACCCAGGCCTTCGGGCGCCCGAACAGCCCGCCGCCGACCGGGAAGTGGACCTTCAGGCCGCGGACCTCGAGCAGCGGGGCGTCGAACGGGGTGGTTGCGACGGTGCCCTGCGCGGTGCCAAGTATGGTGCTCAGCGTGGTGCCCTGTGTCGTGCCCTGTGTCGTGCCCTGTGTCGTGCCCGCGGACACTGCGCTCACGGCAGACGCTCCAGGGCTTTGGGCGCGGGCGAGCCCACCGCATGCAGCCAGCACAGCACGCGCCGTCGGCCGTCCTCGTAGCGGGTCTCGTCGGGCAGGCTGGTTCGGCAGGCCGGCATCGCGTGCTGGCAGCGGTCGGTGAACGCGCAGCCCGCGCCGCGCTCGAGCAGTGACGGCACGGTGCCCGGGATCTCCTCGAGCGGCTCGCCGACCGCGGCAGTGCGGCGGCCCGGCGCACAGGCGATCAGCCCAAGCGTGTAGGGATGCAGCGGCCGGGCGAGCACGTCGGCAACCGGCCCTTCCTCGACGATGCGCCCGGCATACATGACCGCGACGCGGTCGGCCATCTCGGCGATCGCGCCCATGTCATGGGTGATCAGCACCAACGCCGTGCCGGTGCGCTCGCGCAGGTCCGCGATCAAGTCGAAGATCTGCGCCTGCACGGTCACATCGAGCGCGGTGGTCGGCTCGTCGGCGATCAGCACCGCCGGTGCGCAGGCCAGCGCCATCGCGATCATCACCCGCTGGCGCATGCCCCCGGAGAACTGGTGCGGATACTCGTCGACCCGTCGGACGGCGGCGGGGAGGCCGACCGCCTCGAGCAACTCGACCGCGCGGGCGCGCGCGGTGCGCCGGTCCAGGCTGCGGTGCAGCCGCAGGCCCTCGGCGATCTGCTCGCCGACGGTGAACACCGGGTTCAGCGAGGTCATCGGCTCCTGGAAGACCATCGACATGCTGTTGCCGCGCACTTGGCGCATGGCCGTCTCGTCGAGCGCGAGCAGGTCGCGGCCCTCGAGGCGAACCTGTCCGCCGGTCACGCGCCCCGGCGGGTCGGGAATCAGCCGCATCATCGCGAGCGCCGTCATGCTCTTGCCGCAGCCCGACTCGCCGACCAGCCCCAGGGTGCGGCCGCGCTCGAGCGAGAAGGACACCGACTCGAGCACGCGCGCCACGCCCGCCCGCGTGTCGAACTCGACCGACAGGCCGCTGACCTCGAGCAGTGGCGCGGCGTCCGCCGGGGCGGCGGGAAGGCTCGCCGCGGCGTCCTCCGCCGTACCGCTCGCGGTGCTCATCGCAGTTGCAGCTTAGGGTTGAGCGCGTCGTTCAGACCGTCGCCCACCAGGCTGACCGCGAGCACGGTCGTGAAGATCGCGAAGCCCGGAAAGCTCACCGCCCACCAGGCGTCGAGCAGGTAGCGGCGGTTCGAGCCGATCATCAGGCCCCAGCTCATCACGTTCGGATCCGACAGGCCGAGAAAGCTCAGCCCCGCCTCGAACAGGATCGCGATGCCGATCACCAGCGTCGCCGAGACGATCAGCGGCGGGGCGGCGTTCGGCAGGATCTCGCGCAGCATCAGCCGCAGCGGCCCGGCGCCGAGCGCGCGCGCGGCGCTGACATACTCGAGGCGGCGCAGGCGCATGAACTCGGCGCGCGCCAGCCGCGCGGTCGAGGTCCATGCGACCAGCCCGATCGCCAGCACCGCGGTGCCGAGCGAGGGCGAGAACAGCGTCATCAGCACCATCGCGAACAGCAGCGAGGGCATGACCTGGAAGACCTCGGTGAGCCGCGACAGCAGCTCG
>JBIPLJ010000106.1:0-5771 GCA_044368415.1 Burkholderiaceae bacterium | reverse complement strand
ACGCTCCTCGTGCGTCAGCAGCAATTCGCGCTTCGGTCTTCCCGTTCTCATCGCGGCATCTCCGTTCACAAGACACCGAACTGACATGCAAGATTAATGCCACAAACTAACGGGACAGGACACTAGCTGGCGCTACCTGAAGATCGGCACCGGCCATCACATGAAAGTCACCGAGCCGGCGAGCCTCTCGAACGTGCTGCGGGACCTCTGAACAGTCGGCGCGCTCCGCGCAGCAGCCAGACGGCGAGCAGCACCGCCGCCACCAGGAACACCGCCAGCAGCACCAGGAACAGCGCGGGGAAGGCGAGGGCTAGCCAGCCACCGCCGACCACCATCGCGTCCTCAGCCAGCGACAGCCCCAGGTTCGAGAACGGCTCCGGCGAGGTGTTCGCGGCGGCACGCACCCCGGCCTTCGAGAAGTGCGTGGCAGCGGTCACCGAGCCGCCGAGGAGGGCGGCGGCCAGCGCGACGCCTGCGCCCGAGTCGCCGAATACGCCAGCCGCGAGCGCTGCGCCCGCCGGGATCCGGATGAAGGTCTGCAGTCCGTCCCAAAGCGTGTCGAGAAAGGGCAGCTTGTCGGCGAACAGTTCGACCGCGGCCATGAGGCCGGCGGCGCCGACGACCATCGGGTTGGTCAGCATCGACAGGTGTTCGGGCAGCGGCAGCCAGCCTAGCCAGCCGGCCAGCCCCAGGCCGAAGACGACCAAGTAGAGCCGCAGGCCCGCGCCCCAGGCGAGCGCGCCGGCGAGCGCGAGCTCGGGCAGATGCTGGACGAGAGGTTCCAAGGCAGGCAGTCTACGAGGGGTGGCGGGCGACTCCGGAATCCCATTGTGCACCGACTGGCCCGACCTCGAGGTCGGCCATTGGGGGGCGGCGCGCGTTCCGTTCCCCGTCTCCGTGCCGTATCGGTCTCGGCCCGACCTGGCCCGGCTAGGCTCGGTCGTGCACGGGCGCCTCGAGGCCCGTGTGCTGGACGCCGATGCCGGTGCTCCGGCGGCACTGCGCGCGAAGTGGGCTCGACTCCAGTCGCTGCCGGGACGCTGCGTGGCGCTTGCACCCCGGTTCGCGGACGACCCGGTCGCGGTCTGGCGGCGGGTGGCGGCCGCGGCGGCGGCGCTTGCGGTGCAGGCCGCGGGTGAAGCAGGCGAGAGCGGCGAAGGCAGCGAGGAGGGCGCCACCCTTCCCGCCAGGCCCGCCGCCTGCCGGCCGCTCGAGCGGGTCGGGGATGCGCTGCATGCGACGCTGGCCGGCTGGGCGATGCCGGCGGACCCCGGCACGCCGTTCTCGCTCCGGGCGCTGCGCCCGGACGCCGAGCCGGTGCTGCGCTGGATCGCCTCGCGCCCGGCGGCCGAACGGCCGCTTCACGCGCTCGGCCTCGCGCTCCAGGAAGACCTCGCCTGGGTCGAGGCCGACGCCCCCGGCGAGGCGGCGCGGGCAATCTTGCTGCACGTGTGTTGGCCGAGTGGCTGGGACCCGGCGGCCAAGGTCGGGTTGGACTTCGCCACCCTGCATGCGCCGGTTGCCGATGCCGACCTGCTGCGGGCGTCGGCTCGCCCGCTGTCGCGCGCGCTGCTGAGCCAGGGCCCCTTCGTGCGCTTCGTCTGGACCGTCGCACCCGACGGCGCGCCCTCGCGGCATCCGGCGGACGAGCCGGCCGTGCCCGATACGGCCCCCTGGTTCCGCTGCGAGCGTCAGGTCAGCATGCCGGTGCCCGGCGCGTCGGACTGGCCGGGCGGGCTCGCGCTCTTCCTGATCCGCCTGCACGTCGCGCCGCTCGACACGGTTGCGGTCACTCCGATCAGGCGCGCCGCGTTGCGTGAGGCGCTCGCCTCGATGTCGGCGGCGACGCTGGCCTACAAGGGCCTGGCCGGGCGCATCGACAGCTGGCGGTCTCAGCTCGTGTAGCCGTCGGACCGGACCGAAGCCGGGTGAGCGCGGAACCCGACCTCACCCTCTGCGCCGCCGCGCAGCCGGCGAGACTGTCGGCTTGAGCAGCGCCACCAGCGCGCCGCTGCCCCCGTCGTTCGGGCGGGCCTGGCAGAACGCCAGCACCTCGGCGCGCTGCGTCAGCCACTTCAGGACCTTTCCTTTGAGGACGGGCTCTTTGTTGACCGAGCCGAGCCCCTTGCCGTGCACGATCCGCACACAGCGGATCTCACGCTTGAGGCATTCGGCCAGGAAGACCGCCAGCACCTCGCGGGCCTCGTCGACACGCAGCCCGTGCAGGTCGAGTTGCTTCTGGATGACCCAGTCGCCGCGACGCAGGCGGCGCGGCACGTCGGGACCGACGCCGGGTCGGCGGTACGACAGGTCCCCGTCGGTGTCGAGAAGGCGCTCGACGTCGATCTCGTCGGAGATCGATTCGGCCAGCGCCAGCGATTCGTCGCGCTCGAACTGGCGGGCGACCGGCGGCACCGGCAGCGGCGCCGGGTCGAGCCGGCCGCTGGGCCGCAGCGGCGCGGCGTCGCCGACGGCCGCGCGGAACACATTACGCTCGCGCTCGAGCCGGGCCTGCTCGGCGCGCTCCCGGGCCTGGGCTTCCGCGCGTTCGTGCTCCCGGTCACGCAGCGCGTCGCGCAGATCACCCAGGGCAGCAAGCGCGCCGCGCGCAAGCGCCTTCTTCATGCTCAGTTCGGTCTGCTCAGTTCGCTCCGATCACGCAGCCCCGTCCTGCGCCTCCAGCCAGCGCTGGGCATCGAGCGCTGCCATGCAGCCGGTCCCGGCGCTGGTGATCGCCTGGCGGTAGACATGGTCCTGGACGTCGCCAGCGGCGAACACGCCCTCGACGCTTGTCATCGTCGCCAGCCCCTGCAGGCCGCTGCGCGTGACGATGTAGCCGTTGGCCATCTCGACCTGGCCCTCGAAGATCTTGGTGTTGGGGTCGTGACCGATCGCCACGAACACGCCGTGCAGCGGGACCGGGTCGACCACACCGGAGCGCACGTCTCGCAGCTTCATGCCGGTCACGCCCGAGCCGTCGCCGACGACCTCCTCCAGCACGCTGTGCCAGCGCAGCGCGACCTTGCCCGATTCGACCTTGGCCATCAGCTTGTCGATCAGAATGGCTTCGGCACGGAAGCGGTCGCGGCGGTGGACCACCGTGACCTTGCTCGCGATGTTCGACAGGTACAGCGCCTCCTCGACCGCGGTGTTGCCGCCGCCGATCACCGCGACCTCCTGGTTGCGATAGAAGAAGCCATCGCAGGTCGCGCAGCCCGAGACCCCCTTGCCCATGAACGCCTGCTCGGACGGCAGGCCGAGGTACTTGGCCGATGCGCCGGTGGCGATCACCAGTGCATCGCACGAATAGCTGCCCGAATCGCCCGTCAGCCGGAAAGGGCGCGACGAGAGGTCGACCGTATGGATATGGTCGGACACGAATTCGGTGTCGAAACGCTCGGCATGCGCGTGGAACCGCTGCATCAGCTCCGGCCCCTGGACTCCGGATGCGTCGGCAGGCCAGTTGTCGACGTCGGTGGTGGTCATCAGCTGCCCGCCCTGGGCGACGCCGGTGACAAGAACCGGCTTCAGATTGGCCCGGGCGGCGTAGACCGCGGCTGTGTAGCCTGCGGGACCGGAGCCCAGGATCAGTAGCCGAGCATGTTTGGCAGCGCTCATCGCTTCCTCGGTACGTTGCGAATCAGTATTGAAAACATGGGCTTGGCGAAGTCAGTTCGACCAATTCCTTTGAAATCGGCCGCACTTGGTGCAAAATGATACGCGCACCGGGTGTCGAGGCCATGGTCTCGGTTTCCTGATGAGGTGAGTATGGCGCACGAAGAGAACAAGGCATTCCTGCGGCGGGTTCCGCTGCTGGCCAGTCTGACCGAGTCGCAGCTCGACGCGCTTGCGGCGGGCAGCGTCCGGCGCGCTTTTCCGAAGGGTCGCACGATCGTCGCGGAGGGTGAGCCGTCGCAGTCGCTCTACATTCTCCTGTCGGGTCGCGCCAAGGTGCAGCGCTCGGATTCGGACGGCAAGGAGGTCATCCTGGCCGTCCTCGGATCGGGAGAATGTTTCGGCGAGATGTCGCTGATCGACGATGCGCCGCGTTCGGCGAGTGTGATCACTCTGGAGCCGTGCGACTTTATGGCGATCAACAAGGACAGCTTCAAGGCCATGTTGGCGCAGAGCCATGACATGTCCGTGAAGATCATGAAAGGGCTGGTCAAGCGCCTTCGCGAGGCGGACAAGAAGATCGAGACGCTTGCGCTGCTCGATGTCTATGGCCGCGTCGCACGGGTGCTGCTGGACTTTTCCGAGCAGGTGGGTGGTGAGCGCGTGGTGAAGAGCAAGCTGCCGCGCCAGGAGATCGCCAAGATGATCGGAGCGTCACGCGAGATGGTCTCGCGCGTGATGAAGGGCCTCGAGGTGGACGGCTACATCGTCCCGGCATCCGAGGGTAGGCTGGTTCTGCGAGAGAAGCTGAGCTCGTACCTGCACTGACTGGCGCGCCGCGGGGGCGGCCGGGCTGCGGGGATTTGCAGTAAAGGATTCCGATGGCCCGTGCTTCCACGCTGGGCGCCGCGGCGAGCCGCGGCGGCCCGCCCCGTGTGTCCCTGTTGTCCGACCGCGCGCTGGTGCTCCTGCGCGAGGCCCGTTGGCTGCTGCTGTGCACGCTGGCGCTGTTCGTCGCGCTGATCCTGCTCAGCTACCACCGGGCCGACCCCGGCTGGTCACACGCGGCCTCGGTGCGCGACATCCACAACCTCGGCGGTCGTGTCGGCGCCTGGATCGCTGACCTGATGCTCTACCTGTTCGGCGTGTCCGCCTACCTGTGGGCGGCGTTCCTGCTGCTCAGGGTGGTCTCGGGCTATCGGCTGCTGCATCGGCGCCGCATCGCCGAGCGGCGCGAGGCCCTGGACGAGCCGCCCTTCGGCTGGGACCGCTGGCTGGGGTTCGGCATGCTGTTCGCGGGCTGCATGGCCCTCGAGTCCTCGCGTCTGGCCGAGCTGCCGGCGCAGCTGCCGCTGGCGCCCGGCGGTCTGCTCGGCCAGCTGCTCGCCCAGCCGATGCTCGCCCATCTGGGGGCGGTCGGCGGCACGCTGCTGATGCTGCTGATGACCGCAGTCGGCTTCTCGCTGGCCACCGGGCTGTCCTGGCTCACGATCTTCGAGCGCGTCGGCGCCGGCCTCGAGTCGGTGGTCGACTTCGGCCGCGCCCGCTGGGAGGCGCGTCGCGACCGGCGCGTCGGCGAGCTCGCCACACGGGTGCGCAAGGAGACCGTCGCGGTCAAGCGCAAGATCCTCGCCGAAGACCCCGAGCCGGTGCGCATCGAGCCGCCCGCGCCGCCCGTCGAGCGCTCCGAGCGCGCGCAGCGCGAGCGCCAGAAGCCGCTGTTCACCGACCTGCCGGCCGACACCGAGCTGCCGCCGCTGGCGCTTCTAGACGCGCCGCCCCCGTCGCAGGACACCGTCTCGCCCGAGACGCTCGAGTACACCTCGCGGCTCATCGAGAAGAAGCTGTCCGACTTCGGCGTCTCGGCCAACGTCGTCGCTGCCTACCCGGGGCCGGTGATCACGCGCTATGAGATCGAGCCGGCCACGGGCATCAAGGGCTCGATGATCGTCAACCTGTCCAAGGACCTGGCCCGTGCGCTGTCCCTGGTGTCGATCCGTGTCGTCGAGACGATCCCTGGCAAGAGCCTGATGGGCCTGGAGTTGCCCAACGCCCGGCGCCAGTCGGTGCGGCTCTCGGAGGTGCTGGCCTCGCAGGTCTTCGCCGACTCGGCCTCGCCGGTCACGCTGGCGCTCGGCCACGACATCGCCGGGCGC
>JBIPLJ010000075.1:0-18335 GCA_044368415.1 Burkholderiaceae bacterium | reverse complement strand
GTCGCGCGCCTTGACCTTGGGCGGAGGCGGCGCGGGCGGCTCCTCGATGATCTCGCCGCCGTCGCCGTCGACCTCCTCGAGCGTGTCCTCGACGTCGCCGCCCAGGTCCAGGTCGCCGTCGTCGCCGTCGGGCAGGGCCTTGCCCTTGGCAGGCGCCTTGGCGGCCGGCTTGACCGGCTTGGCGGCCTTTGAAGCCTTTGCGGCCGGCGCGGCCGCGCCCTTGGTGGCCTTGGCAGGCGCCTTCGCTTCGGAGGCCTTGGCCTCGACGCTCGAGGCGGGCGCGTCGGCGGTCTTCTGCGTCACAGGCTCGGTGACGGACGCGGCGGCCTTAGCCGGGGCCTTGACAGCCGGTTTGGCCGCGGCGGATAGGGTCTTTCCGCCGGCGGCGGGCGCGACCTGCGGGAGCTTCTCGGGAACCTTGTGCTGCACCTTGGGCTGAACCTTCTCTTGGGGCTTGCCGACCGCACCTGCGGTCGGACGGGCTTCGGGCGCCTTGACCTCCGACCGCGCTGCCAACTTGGCGGCAGGGCGGGCGGCAGGGCGGGCGGCGGGCTTGGCAGCCGGGGCCCTGACCGCGGTGGTCTCGGGCTTGGCAGAAACCTTCGTCGCCGACGCGGCGACCCCGGCGGTCGACTTGGACGACGCACCGGTCTTCGAGGTGGAGCGCGAGGGCGCTGCGGCCTGCACCGGCGCCTTGGATACATGTGAGGACTTCGACGAGGCCGAGCTGCCGGCCGTGGCCTTGGTGGCCGCCATCGGCGATGCGGACTTGGCCGAGCCCCGCGGCGCCACGCCCTTGACCGTCAGCTTCCCGGAGGTGCGACCCGGTTTAGACCCAGCACCGGCGGCCTTGGTACCAGCCGTGGCGGCGCGGACGCGGGCCGATCCCGAAGCCTTCGGCGCGGCTTTCTGTGCGGCTTTCTGTGCGGCTTTCGGTGCGGCTTGGGGTCCGGCCTTCGGTGCGGCCTTCGGTGCGGCCTTCGGTGCGGCCTTGGAACCGGCCTTCGTCATCGTCTTGGAACCGGCCTTGGCTCGGGCGGCGTCAGGGCGCGGGGCGGCTTTCGCCCCGGCCATGGCATCGGAACCGACAGCGGCCCTCGAGGCCGGCTTCCGGGCAGTCGCAATCGTGGCAGCGGGGCGCTTGGGTCTCGTGCTGGCTTTGCTCACAACCGGTCCTCGATATGTGCATCGGGAAAACCCTCTATTGTATCAAGTCCCTTCGGGGGACGTAATGGCTTTTCGGAGCGCCTGGAGTTCGGCATAGCGCGCTCGCTGCGCATCGTCGACCAGGCCGCCCTCGGCCAGCCGATCGACCTCTTCCTTGATCCGGAGGTCCCGCATCCGGGCCAGTGCCCCCTCGAATTCCTGCCGCGCCTGCTCCGGCTCGAGCTCGGCGAGCAGCCCTCGGTCCTGCGCGGCCTCGGCCTGGAGCGCCACCGACAGTTCGGGGTCCGACTCGCGCAGCGACTCCACCAGCTGCGCGAAGCTCGCCCCGGGCGGTAAGGCCGCCAACCGTGCAATCCAGCCCACCACCGGCTCCGGCAGGAAGTCGGTCGGCCAGGCGTCCTGAGCGATCGCGGGATGCAGCGCCAGCAGCAGGCGGGCCCGTCGCGGCAGGTCGGGCAGCGTGACCGGCATGGGCCGGGGCATCGGCTGCCACCGCCCACCCCGCCGACCGTCGCCCGAACGCCAGCCACCCAGCCGTCCGCCCTGACCGCCGCCGCCCCGCCAGCCGCCGCCCCCGGGCTCGCCGCGCCACGGTTCGCCGCGCCACGCCCCGCCGCCGCCCTGCCCCTGCTCGTCCGCCCATCGCCCGTCATCCGCACCCGCACCCGCACCCGCCACAGCGCTGCTGCTGTCGTCGCGCCGGCGCGGCGATCCTTGCGCGCCCGCAGTGGTACCGGCGCCCGGCTCCAGGTAACGAAGCAGATCCTCGGCCCGCACGCCCACGCGTGTGGCCACGGCCTGCACCAGCTGGAGCCTGAGCGCGACGGGCGGCATCGACACCAGCAGCGGCTTGGCCTCGGCCTGCAGCCGAGCCCGTCCCTCGGGCGTGGCCAGGTCCACCCGGCCGGACAGTTCGCGCAGCAGGAACTCCGACAGCGGCTGCGCGCTCGCCAGATGGGCCTGGAAGCCCTCTGCACCGTGCTCGCGCACGAAGCTGTCCGGGTCGTGCTCGGGCGGCAGGAACAGGAAGTCGATCCGCTTGGTGTCGGCCACCGCCGGCAGGCAGGCCTCGAGCGCACGCCATGCGGCGCGCCGCCCCGCGCCATCGCCGTCGAACGCGAAGACCACCCGATCGACGAGGCGCATCAGCTTCTGCACGTGCTGCGGGGTGGTCGCGGTGCCCAGCGTGGCAACCGCGTTCTCGACGCCGTGCTGGGCCAGCATCACGACGTCCATGTAGCCCTCGACGACGATCACGCAGTCGGCGCGGCGGATGGCGTCGCGACCCTCGAACAGACCGTAGAGCTCGCGTCCCTTGGAGAAAACCGGCGTCTCGGGGGAGTTCAGGTATTTAGGCTCGCCCTGCCCCAGCACCCGCCCGCCGAAGCCGATCACCAGGCCGCGCGGATTGCGGATCGGGAACATCACCCGGTCGCGGAACCGGTCGTAGCGCTTCTTCTTGCCTCCCTCGGCATCCGGCTCGGACTCGATGACCAGCCCGGCCTCGACCAGCGCCGCGGCCGAGTAGTCGGCGACTGCGGCCTCGAGCGAGCGCCAGCCCTCGGGCGCGAAGCCGATGCCGAAGCGCAGCGCGGTCTCGCCCGAGACGCCGCGCCCCTTCAGGTAGTCGATCGCGCGCGGGGTGTCTTTGAGCCGCTGCCGGTAGAACTTCGCAGCCGCCAGCAGAGTGTCGAACAGGTCCGGGTCGCGGCGGCGGGCATCGTCCGGGCCGGGGCGGTCGTCGGGAACGGTCAGGCCGATGCCGCGGGCGAGCTCGTGGATGGCGTCGACGTAGCCAAGCCCCGCGTGCTCCATCAGGAAGCCGATCGCCGAGCCATGAGCCCCGCATCCGAAGCAATGGTAGAACTGCTTGGTGGGCGACACGCTGAACGACGGCGACTTCTCGCCATGGAAGGGGCACAGGCCCATCCAGTTGGCGCCGCCCTTCTTCAGCTTCACGTGCCGACCGACCACGTCGACGATGTCGACCCGGGCGAGCAGCTCCTGGATGAAGGACTGCGGAATCACCCCGAGAGTCTAGCGCTGCGCGAGCCGCGCCTTGACGATTCCGGACACCTTCGACAGGTCGGTGCGCCCGGCCAGCTTCGGCTTGAGCACGCCCATGACCTTGCCCATGTCCTGCGGGCCACCTGCGCCGGTGGCGGCGATCGCGGCCTCGACCTCGGCGGCGACCTCCTCTTCGCTCGCCTGGGCGGGTAGGTAGACACTCAGCACGTCGACCTCGGCCCGCTCGCGTTCGACCAGGTCAGTGCGGCCGGCCTGCTCGAACGCGGCGATCGAGTCGCGGCGCTGCTTGATCAGCTTGTCGACGATGGCGGCGACCTGGGCGTCATCGGCGACAATCCGCTCGTCAACCTCCTTCTGCTTGATCGCGGCCAGCAGCATGCGGATCGCGCCGAGGCGATCGGCCTCTCGGGCACGCATCGCGGCCTTCATGTCCTCGGTGATCCGGTCCTTGAGCGTGAGGGCGGTCATCGGGTCCTCCGAAGGGGGTGGGGTCCACGGGCACGCCGGCCAAACGGCTAGCGCGGGACCGAAAAACACAAAAAGCCCGTGGCGTTGCCGCCATCGGGCTCACGGTACTGCGGTACTGCGCGAGCGGAACCGGAACGATCGCCCGAAGGCGATCAGTACAGCTTCTTGGGCAGCATCTGGCTGCGCAGGCGCTTGTAGTGGCGCTTGACAGCCGCCGCCTTCTTGCGCTTGCGCTCGGCCGTCGGCTTCTCATAGAACTCGCGCGCACGCAACTCCGTGAGAAGACCCGTCTTCTCGATCGTGCGCTTGAAACGGCGCAGAGCGACGTCGAACGGTTCGTTCTCTTTTACACGGATGGTGGGCATTGGAAGACTCGTTCCCTTTCGGCTGAGCCCGCTAGTCTAACAGACGCTTCTGCCGGACGCCAGCGCCGAGCGGCGCGATGGAGCGCGACCCAGATCCGGCCGTGGCGCGGCCCAGTTTCCTCCGACCAGCGGCTGGCACGGATATTGATTGTCTGCCCCAGACCTGCGCAAAATTTCCCTGCAGTCCCCCGCAGTCGGTCACTTCGAGTGGAGGTCTCCATGTCGCACGCCCTCAGCCTGTCCCCCGGTGGTTCGACGTTCTCGATCGCCGGATTCAAGCAGGTCTACTCCACCCAGGCAGTCGAGTCCGCGCTCGACGAGCTGTCCTCGGGCGCGAACGACGCGCTCCGCACGACCTACGAGAAAATGATCCGGACCGGCGGGGAGCGCTTCAGCGTCAAGCCCGGGCGCATGCCCGACTTCGAGCAGCTCGAGCGGGAGCTGCCCAACTTCGCCGATGTGCTGACCGACCTGCGACGGCAACTCGCGCTGTGCCTGGAGACCGAGGACCCGCTGGAGCTCTCGCCGATGCTGCTGCTGGGAGACCCCGGCATCGGCAAGACGCACTTCGCCAAGCGGCTGTCGCAGCTGCTCGGCACCGGCTTCGGCTTCGTGTCGATGAGCTCGCTGACCGCAGGCTGGGTGCTGTCGGGCGCCTCGTCGCAGTGGAAGAACGCGCGCACCGGCAAGGTCTTCGACACCCTGGTGCACGGCAACTACGCGAACCCGGTTCTGGTCATCGACGAGCTGGACAAGGCGTCGGCCGAGAGCCACTACGACCCGCTCGGGGCGCTCTACTCGCTGCTCGAGCACGACACCGCGCGCACCTTCACCGACGAGTTCGCCGAGGTTCCGCTCGACTGCTCCGACATCGTCTGGATCGCCACCGCCAACGAGGCCTCGCGGATTCCCGAGCCGATCCTGAACCGGATGAACGTCTACGAGATCGAGCCACCCGACGCCGACGGTGCACGGCGCATCGCGCAGTCGATCTACCGCGAGATCCGCGACGCGCACGCCTGGGGCCGGCGATTCCCCGAGCAGCTCGAGGCGCCGGTGCTCGAGCGGCTGGCCGGGCTCGCGCCCCGCGAGATGCGGCGCGCGCTGGTCGGCGCGTTCGGCAGCGCGCGGCTCGACGGCCGAGACGCGCTGTCGCCCGAGGACCTGTGCGAGCGCAGCGCGCGCCGTCAGCGCATCGGATTCTGAGAGCCGGGACGGTTCGGGCGCTTCAAATGCCCGTCGGAGGGCCCGAAGGCGGGCCCGACGGTCGCGACGCGGGTGTCCCAGCGAGAGCCTGCCCCGCGACGAAGCCACTCGCCCAGGCCCACTGGAAGTTGTAGCCGCCGAGCCAGCCGGTGACGTCGACCACCTCACCGATCAGGTGCAAGCCTGGGACGCGGCGCGCCTCGAGCGTGCGCGGATCGAGCTCGTCGGTGGCGACGCCGCCGGCGGTGACCTCGGCCTTGCGCCAGCCCTCGGTGCCGGCGGGCAGCACCCGCCAGTCGTGGAAGCGCGCAGCCAGAGTGGCGAGCGCCCTGTTGCCGAGCTCGGCGAGGCGCCGCTCGGGCGGCGGGCCGCCGGCCGAGCCGTCGTCGAGCCAGGCCTGGGCGAGCCGCCTGGGCACGATGGCGGCGAGCGCGGTGCCGAGCTGCAGGCGGGCGCCCTCGCGGGCGGCCAGCAGCGCCTCGGCGATCGGGCGGCCGGGAGACAGGTCGATCGACAGCGGCTCGCCCGGCCGCCAGAAGCTGGAGATCTGCAGCACGGCCGGCCCTGACAGGCCGCGGTGCGTGAACAGCAGGTCCTCGACGAACGGGGTGGATCCGGCCACCCCTGGCACCGACACGCGGACCTCGAGCGCGAGGCCCGACAGCTCGGCGAACGGCTGCCAGGACTGCGCGGTGAAGGTAAGCGGCACCAGCGCCGGGCGCGGCTCGACGATGCGCAGGCCGAAGCGCTGGGCGAGTCGGTGGCCCCAGTCGGTGGAACCGATCTTCGGGATCGACAGGCCGCCGGTGGCCACGACCAGCGACCGACAGGCAAGCTCGCCCGCGTCGGTGCCGATCACGAAGCGCTCGCCGGCGTCGGCGGGGGCATCGGGCCGCAGCACCTCGTGTACCGCGCAGGGCCTGAACCAGGCCACGCCGCCGCGCTCGCACTCGGCGCGCAGCAGTTCGACGATGCGCTCGCTCGAGTCGTCGCAGAACAGCTGGCCGCGGTGCTTCTCGTGCCAGCCGATGCGGTGCGACTCGACAAGCTTCACGAAGCGCCGGGGCCCGTAGGCGCGCAGCGCATGGCGCGCGAATCCGGGGTCCTCCGACACGAAGCGCTCGGGCCGGTCGGCGTCGACGTTGGTGAAGTTGCAGCGCCCGCCACCCGAGATGCGGATCTTCTCGGCCAGGCGCACGGAATGGTCGACCAGGGCGACCTTCAGGCCGCGCTGCGCGGCGACGCCGGCACAGAACAGGCCGGCCGCGCCGGCGCCGACGATCACCGCGTCGAATCGCTGTCGCATGAGCCCTCATGGGCGCGGGCGCCCGGTTCGAAGTCCCCGAGTCTAGCCGAGCGCGTGGCGGACGGCGGGCGGCGGCCCGGGCGAGCGCAACCACGCGCAGATCGACCAGATCGTCGACCCGCAGCACGTCGGCCGCCTCGATCGCGCGCAGCGCGCGCAGGCCAGGGCGCCGAGGCCGGGGCCGACCAGGGCGAGCGGGTGCAGCGTGCCCGTCGTCCTGGACACCGTCGGGTTCGGGGGTATGGGGACGTTCGCAGGCGCAGGCCGCTCAGGCCGCCACCGCGGCGCGCAATCGGGGCCGCGCGCCGACCGCCTGCAGGACCGCGGCCACCTGCTGCTCGATCGGCTCGGGCACCGGCCGCTCGCCGGCCAGCACCGACTGGATCCAGCGGGCGGTCGCCGGGGCATCGTGAGCATCGGGCAGCGCCGGCATGTCGCGCGCGGGCCCGGCGGTGGCCGGCACCAGGATCTCGCTGCGGCCCTCGTGCACCCAGTCGATCTGAGCGGCGCGCCGGGTACTCGCGACCGGCTCGCCTTCAGTGCCGCGCATCACGAGGGCCGTGCGCCCGGTGGCCTCGAAGTACGCATGCTGCAGGGTGGCGAACTCCGGATGCGTGAACGCGGTGAGCCGCAGGCAGGTCTCGGACGTGGTGGGGTTGAGCAGCTTCGCGAGCGTGTGGCCGACGTTGCGCACGCCAAGCTGCCAGCGCAGTTCGAGCAGCGCCGCGAGCCGCGAGGACAGCGTCGACACCGGCAGGAAGGCCGGGTCGCCGCGGGCGATCGCGGCCTCGGCCGCATGTGTGCCGCCTGCCGAGCCCAGCCCCATCGCCTGCATGATCTCGGCGGTGGTGGTGCGGCACGGGTCGTTCGTCACGCCGTGCACGACGACCTGCACGCCCGCGTCGGCGATCAGACAGGCGAGCAGCGGCACCAGGTTCGCGGTGTGGCGCGCGCCGTTGTAGCTCGGGATCGAGACCACCGGCCGCGCCGCGTCGACCGGCACGCGAGCGATCAACGGCTCGAGCACGTCGACCCCGGCGCGGATCTCGTCGAGACTCTCGCCCTTCATCCGCAGCGCAATCAGGATCGCACCGAGCTCGATGTCCGCGAAGCCTCCGCCGAACATCGAATCGAACATCGTCACCGCGCTGTCGTAGGTCAGCCCGCGGGCGCCTTCGCGGCCGCGTCCGATCTCTTTGATGAAGGGCTGGGCATCCATGAGCGCTCCGGGTTCAGCCCTGCGTAGAGCAAGGGCCGTGCCGGATGACCGGCACGCGACGATCCACACGATCGTCGGGCGATCCGGAGGGCTCACGCCGTCCGTGTAGGCGCGGCCGGCGCTTCGGCGACCAGGCAGGCGAGCTCGATCCGGCACGAGCCGCATCCGGTGCCGCATCAGAGTGCGGCCTGCACCTCGTCGAGGCACCGCCCGCCGGTCGGCATGCCGGACCGAGATCGCCGCATGCCCGAGCTCGGACTGCCTCGACACCGGATCGATCGCGCCGAGCGGGAGAAGATTCACGCCGCCACTCACCCATTCGGGTCCGCAGTTCATCGACACGAAGGCCTGACCGGCGCGCAGTGCGCCGCTGCTTCGGACCCGAAGCGACCGCGCAGCATGCGGTCGGTGCTGCGGTCCTGGGCGACCGCCACGGGGTGGCGCGGGCGGCTTGCTACACTGCATCGATGCTGACCCTGGGCATCGAGACCTCCTGCGACGAGACCGGCGTCGCGCTCTACGACGACGCACGCGGACTGCTCGCCCAGGCATTGCACTCGCAGGTCGCGATGCACGAGCGCTACGGGGGTGTGGTCCCCGAGCTCGCCTCGCGCGATCACATCCGTCGGCTGCTGCCGCTCACTCGCCAGGTGCTCGCCGAGGCCGGGGTCGCGCTCGACGCGGTCGACGCGATCGCCTACACCGAGGGGCCGGGCCTGGCGGGTGCGCTGCTGGTGGGCGCCGCGGTCGCGCAATCGCTCGGTTTTGCGCTCGGCGTGCCGACGCTCGGCGTGCACCACCTCGAGGGCCACCTGCTGTCGCCGCTACTGTCAGCCGACCGGCCCGACTTTCCCTTCGTCGCTCTGCTGGTCTCCGGCGGCCACACGCAGCTGCTGCGGGTCGACGGCGTCGGCCGCTACGTGCTGCTGGGCGAGTCGGTGGACGACGCCGCCGGCGAGGCCTTCGACAAGAGCGCCAAGCTGCTGGGCCTGGGCTACCCGGGCGGGCCCGCGATCGCGCGCCTCGCCGAGTCCGGCACGCCGGGCCGCTTCGAGCTGCCGCGCCCGAAGCTGCACTCGGGCGACCTCGACTTCAGTTTCTCCGGGCTCAAGACCGCGGTCGCCACACGGATCGCGCGCGGCCTGCCGACCGAGCAGTCGCGTGCCGACCTCGCCGCCGAGGCGCAGGCCGCGATCGTCGACGTGCTGGTCGCCAAATCGCTGGCCGCGGTGCGCGCGACCGGGCTGCGCACGCTGGTGATCGCCGGCGGCGTCAGTGCCAACCGCAGCCTGCGCGAGCGGCTGGCGCAGGCGAGCGCGCACGACGGGCTGCGCGTCTGCTTCCCGGAGCCGGCGCTGTGCACCGATAACGGCGCGATGATCGCGTTCGCAGGCGCGCTGCGGCTGCGCGCGCTGCGCGAGTCCGGGCGCGCCGCGCCGCGCGCGGGAGGCTTCGACGTCCGGCCGCGCTGGCCGCTCGAGCAGCTCGCACCCGCCTGAGAGGTCCGTGCGGCGCACGACCGTGCGCTGCCGCCGATGAGCCGCGCCCCCGTTCGGCGACGAGCCCGATCGCGGTCGGCCGACCACTCTGAGCGGGCGCGGCGCAGTCCGCGCGCCGCGAGTCGGCGCGGCCGCCCCGACCGTCGGCACGGCCGCGCCGACACGCGGCGGCCCGCTACAGCGACGTCCGCGCAGGGCCGATATAGAGTTGAACGCATCGCAGAGGAGACCACCATGCTGACCCGTGCACCCGCAGGCCTGTCGGGCTGGATCCAGGCGATCAGCGCCGCCGAGATCCCGGTGCTCGCGCGGACCGCTGCGGCGATCGACGCGATGCGCGAGGACGAGGACGACATCGCCCCCCGGGCGATCGCCGAAGTTGTCCTCGAGGACCCTCTGATGTCGCTCAAGGTGCTGTCGCACGTCGCCCGGCACCGCCCCGCGCGGATCGTGACCGACACCGAGACGGTGACCGCCGCGGTGCTGATGATGGGCATCAGCAGCTTCTTCCGGACCTTCCAGGGCCAGAAGACCATCGAAGATTCACTCGCGCGGATCCCCGGCGCGCTCGAGGGCGTCGAGCAGGTGCTGCGGCGTGCGCACCGCGCCGCGCGCTTCGCGATCGGCTTCGCGATGCACCGCCAGGATACCGATGCGGAGATCATCCAGGAGGCGGCGCTGCTGCACGACTTCGCCGAGGTGCTGCTCTGGTGCCATGCGCCGCAACTCGCGCTCGAGATCGAGCGGCGCCAGCGGGCCGATCCGACGCTGCGCTCGGCGCACGTGCAGTACGAGGTGCTCAACGTGCAGCTCTGCGACCTCGAGCAGGCGCTGATGAAGGCATGGCGACTGCCCGAGCTGCTGCAGCTGCTGACGAACGATCACCTGTCGAACGTGCCCCGCGTGCGCAACGTGCTGTTGGCGACCGCGCTCGCCCGGCACAGCCAGCACAGCTGGGACAATGCTGCGCTGCCCGACGACATCACCGCGCTCGCGGCGCTGCTGAACCTCGCTCCAGGCAGCGTCTGGGGGCTGATCCGCGACCTCGACGAGACCGCAGTCGACGCGGCGGAGCCTGTGACCTGATCGGGCCCGACCCGCCCGGACCTGGCCGGACTTGATCTTGACGGGACGCGCGCCTCAGCCCGCCGGCGCCCGGGCGCCGAGCCGCGCGAGCTGCGGGCCGGCCGCGATCAGCACCATGCCGAGCAGCGCGACCGCATCCGGCACCTCACCCCAGACCGCCCACCCGAGCGCGACCGACAGCAGCATCTGCGTGTAGGCCCAGGGGGCGAGCCGCGAGGCCTGGGCGAGTCGGAAGGCGCGGGCCAGCAGCAGGTGCCCGGCCGCCCCGAGCGGCCCGATCGCGGCGAACACCGCGACGTCCAGTGCCGTAAACGACGGATCGCGCCACCAGCCGGGCACCCACCACACGGGCGCCGCGACACTCATGATCGCCGCGCCCACCAGCCCGCTCCAGAGCACCTGCACCATCGGCGAGTCGGCCTGCGCCTGCGCGCGCGTCAGCGTCTGATAGGCGGCATTGGCGGCGGCCGCGCCCAGCACCAGCGCCACGCCAGCCAGCGGCAGCGCCGCGCCCGGACGCACCACCACCAGCACCCCGGCGAAGCCCGCCAGCGCCGCCGCCCAGGTCGCCCAGGTTGGGCGCTCGCCGAGGAACGCGGCGGCGAACACCATGACCAGGATCGGCGTGGTGAAGAACACCGCGGTCGCCTGCGCGAGCGGCATCAGTTTGAGCGCGCCGAAGTACAACAGCGTGATCACGACCATCAGCGCGCCGCGCACCGCCTGCCGCAGTGGATGCGCGGTGCGCAGAACCGACAGCCCGTGCGTCGGCAGGAACAGCGCGAGCACCGCCAGCAGGTGGCCCGCATAGCGAGACCAAGTGGTGGCGGCAACCGGCACGCCGCGCATGCCCAGCCACTTGCCGCTCGCGTCGAGCAGGATCAAGCAGCCAAGCGCGGCGAGCATCGTGAGCACCGCGCGGCGCTCGATGGAACGGCGCGGGGCGGGCTCGGTCATCGGTGCGTAGTTTAGCGGCGCACCTGCCCCGGATCCCCACGATGTCCGACGCCGCCGATTCCAGATGTCTCCGCGAGCTCGATGCGGCCGTCGCCGCGACCCGCGCCGACATCGTCCGCATGGTGTCCGAGCGGGTCGCGCTGCCCTCGCTGATCGGCGTCGATCGTCTCGTACGACGGCCGCCCGAACGTGGTGGGCGGGCACCCACTACAATCCTGGCATGGCCGACTCACCTTCCCCGGGCGCTGCGACGATGCGGATCCGGATGCGGCGCGGCCTGCGCGGCCTGAGGGTGCAGGGCCGGGCATGGCGGATGCGGCTGTCGGCGCTCTCGCCCACCACGCGCGGCATCCTCTGGGCGCTGTGCGCGGGGCTGTCGTTCCAAGTGGCCAACGCGTCGATGCGTGCGCTGTCGCTGGCGATCGACCCGATGCAGGCGCAGTTGCTGCGCTACTTCGTCGGCATCCTGCCGCTGGTTCCGATGATTGTCCTCGCCGGCGGCCTGCACCGGCTGTGGCCCGAGTCGATCAAGGGTCAGGTCTGGCGCAGTGGCCTGCACACGCTGGGTCTCATCCTCTGGTTCACCGCGCTGCCGCACATGCCGCTCGCCGACATGACCGCAATCAGCTTCACCAATCCGCTCTTTGTACTGGTCGGCGCGGCCTGGCTGCTCAAGGAGCCGATGAACCCGGCGCGGTGGGTGGCGGTCGCCGTCGGCTTCGCGGGCGTGCTGGTCATCGTGGGACCGGGCCTGGCCGGCACCGGCGGCTGGTACAACCTGCTGATGCTCGCGTCCGCGCCGGTGTTCGCCGCCTCGTTCCTGGTGACCAAGGTGCTGACGCGTCGGGACTCGGCCGCGGTCATCGTGCTGTGGCAGACGCTGTTGATCACGCTGATGTCGGTCCCGCTCGCGATCCCGGTCTGGGTCAGCCCGACGCCGTCCCAGTGGGGCCTGTCCTTGATCGGCGGCATCGCCGGCACCGCGGGCCATTACTTCCTGACGCGATCGTTTGCCTCGGCCGACATCTCGGCGACGCAGTCGGTCAAGTTCGTCGATCTGCTGTGGGCGGCGCTGCTCGGCTGGCTGGCGTTCAACGACACGCTGCGGTCCACCACGCTGCTGGGCGGCGCGGTGATCGTCGCCTCGATCGTCGGCCTCGAGCGCTACGAGCGGCGCGCGGCCGCCGCGCGCGCCGGCGCCTGAGCGCCCGCCCTATCCATCGCCCACCTCCGACGCCCTCCGACCCCATGACGACCGACGCCTCCGCCGGCGCCCGCCCTCCGGCACGCCCTATCCGACGCCTGCTGATCGCCAACCGCGGCGAGATCGCCATCCGCATCGCCCGCACGGCGGCCGAGCTCGGCATCGAGACGGTGGCAGTGTTCTCCCGCGACGACGCGAGCGCGCTGCATCCGCGCAAGGCCGATGCCGCGCACGCGCTTGGGGCCGACGGCCCCGCCGCCTACCTCGATGCGGCCGCGTTGATCATGGCCGCGCGCGAGCACGACTGCGACGCGATCCACCCCGGCTACGGCTTCCTATCGGAGCGCGCCGACTTCGCGCGCGCCTGCGTCGAGGCGGGTCTGGCCTTCGTCGGCCCGGCCCCGCGCACGCTCGAACTCTTCGGCGACAAGGCCGCCGCCCGCGCGCACGCCATCCGCTGCGGCGTGCCGGTGCTCTCGGGCACGGACCGCGCCACCACGCTCGAGGAAGCGCGGGCCTTCCTCGCGCGGCTGGGCGCGGGCGGCGCGGTGATGCTCAAGGCGCTGGCCGGCGGCGGCGGACGCGGCATGCGTCCGGTGACCGACGCCGCGCTCCTCGACGATGCCTGGGCGCGCTGCGCGTCCGAGGCGCTGGCCGCCTTCGGCAGCGACGCGCTGTACGTCGAGCGGCTGCTGCCGCGCGCGCGCCACGTCGAGGTGCAGGTCGCCGGCGACGGCTCGAGCGCGGTCCACCTGTGGGAGCGCGAGTGCAGCCTGCAGCGCCAGCGCCAGAAGCTCGTCGAGATTGCGCCGGCCCCGGGCTTGGCGCCCAACCTGCGGGACCGGCTGCTCGCCTCGGCGCTGCGGCTGTCGCGCGAGGCCGGTCTGTCCAACCTCGCGACCATCGAGTTCCTGGTCGACGCCGACGGCGCGGGCCGCAACGATGGCGAGTTCGCCTTCGTCGAGGCCAACGCGAGGCTGCAAGTCGAGCACACCGTCACCGAGGAGCTGCTCGGGCTTGACCTGGTGCGCCTGCAGCTGCAGATCGCCGCAGGCGCCACGCTCGCGCAGCTCGGCCTGGCACGTTCGCCGGCGCTGGTCTCGGGCTGTGCGCTGCAGGCCCGGATCAACCTCGAGACCATGGCCGAGGACGGCACGGCGCGGCCCTCGGCAGGCACGATCACCGCCTACGAGCTGCCCTCGGGTCGCGGGATTCGCGTCGACGGCTGCGGCTACGCCGGCTGGCGCATCGGGCTGCGTTTCGACTCGCTGCTCGCCAAGCTGATCGTGCGGGTCGACTCAGGCGGCCTGCCGCAGGCCGCAGCCAAGGCGCAGCGCGCGCTCGCCGAGTGCCGCATCGAGGGCGTGGCCACCAACCTGCCCTTCCTGCAGGCGCTGCTCGCGCATCCGGAGGTGCGCGCCGGGCGCGTGTCCACGGTCTTCGTCGACGAGCGCGCGGGCGAGCTGCTCGCGCAGGTCGACGGGCTGGCGCGCCGCCGCTACGTCGAGCCGTCGACGCAGGCAGCGGCGGCCGACGGGCCGGAAACTGCCCGGCGTGCCGGTGCACGCACGACCGGCGACGATCCGTTGGGCGTGCTCACCCTCGGACGCGAGGCCGCCGCCGCAGGCGGCGCGGGCCGCGCCGACGCGGCCCGAGACACACGCGAGGCACCGGCCGACGGCCTGCGGCCAACCCGCTCGCCGATGCAGGGCACGGTGCTGACGGTGGCAGTCGCCGAGGGCGCGCGGGTGCGCTCCGGCGAGCCGCTGCTGGTGCTCGAGGCGATGAAGATGGAGCACGTGGTCGAGGCCGCGCATTCGGGCATCGTGCGGCGGCTCGACGCCGCCACCGGCGACACGGTGTTCGAGGGCGACGGGCTCGCGTGGATCGAGCCCGACGGCGCCGCCGACGACTCACACGCCGAAGCCATCGTCGAGGACGTCGACGCGATCCGCGCCGACCTCGCGGAGGTGCTCGAGCGCCAGCGCCTGGCGCGCGACGACGAGGCCCGCCCCGAGGCGGTGGCCAAGCGCCACGCGCTCGGCCGGCGCACCGCGCGCGAGAACGTCGCCGACCTGTGCGACGCCGGCTCTTTTGTTGAGTACGGCTCGCTCGCGGTGGCCGCACGCCGGCAGCGCAACACGCTCGAGGAGCTGATCGCGCGAACGCCGGCCGACGGCCTGGTGATGGGCATCGGGCGCGTCAACGGCGACCGGTTCGCCGACGATCGTTCGCGCGTCATCGCGATGTCGTACGACTACACCGTGCTCGCCGGCACGCAGGGCTACAAAAACCACGAGAAAAAGGACCGGATGTTCGAGCTGGCCGAGCGCTGGTCGCTGCCGCTGGTGCTGTTCGCCGAAGGCGGCGGTGGGCGACCGGGCGACACCGACCGCGTGATCGCCGCGCAGCTCACCACACGCGCCTTCGAGCTGTTCGGGCGGCTCTCGGGGCGGGTGCCGCTGGTCGCCATCGTGTCGGGTCGCTGCTTCGCCGGCAACGCGGTGCTCGCCGGCTGCTGCGACGTGATCATCGCCACGAAGGACGCCAACCTCGGCATGGGCGGACCGGCGATGATCGAGGGCGGCGGCCTGGGCGTGTACCGACCCGAGGAGGTCGGCCCGATGGACGTGCAGGACGCCAACGGCGTGGTCGACATCCTGGTCGACGACGACGCGGCCGCGGTCGACGCCGCGAAGCGCTACCTGTCGTACTTCCAGGGTCCGCTCGAGGACTGGACCTGCGTCGACCAGCGGGTGCTGCGCCGGCTGGTGCCGGAGAACCGCGTGCGCGCCTACGACGTTCGCCGCGTGATCGAGGCGCTTGCCGACGAGGGCACGGTGCTCGAGCTGCGGCCGCGCTTCGGCCCCGGCATGGTCACAGCGCTGGTCCGCATCGAGGGGCGGCCGGTCGCGCTGATCGCGAACAACCCGAAACATCTCGGCGGCGCGATCGACAGCGACGGCGCCGACAAGGCTGCGCGCTTCATGCAGCTCGCCGACGCCTTCGACCTGCCGATCCTCACGCTGTGCGACACCCCCGGCAACATGGTTGGCCCCGAGGCCGAAAGAACTGCGCTGGTGCGCCACTGCTGCCGGCTCTATGTCACCGCCGGCAGCATCGACGTGCCGATCCTTACCGTGGTGCTGAGGAAGGGCTACGGACTGGGCGCGCAGGGCATGGCGGGCGGCAGCTTCTGGGCGCCGGCGATGCTGGTCTCCTGGCCGACCGGCGAGTTCGGCGGCATGGGGCTGGAAGGCGCGGTCAAGCTCGCCTGGCGCAACGAGCTCGCCGCGATCGAGGATCCGGCCGAGCGCCGCGCCGAGTATGAGCGGCGGGTCGCGCAGATGTACGAGCAGGGCAAGGCGCTGTCGACCGCGTCGCTGTTCGAGGTCGACGATGTGATCGATCCGGTCGATACACGGCGGGTGCTGGTCGAGACCTTGCGCGCGATGCCGCCCCGGGCGGCGCGCACTGGCAAGAAGCGGCCGTTCGTGGATACCTGGTGACGGACACGACGACCGGCGCGGGCATGACGGCAAATGCAGATCCCGCGACCCGCGTGCCGGTTCCCGCACGCACCTCCATCGCCGATCTGCGCGAGACGCTGCGCGCCGGGGGCGCGGCGCCCGTGCACGAGCGCCACCTGATGCAGCAGTGGCTGCACGGCCGCCCGCTCGAGGCACCCTACCGCGGCGATGCGAACTTCCTGCCACGCCGGCTTCGCGAAGCGCTGCCATCGATCGGGGCGCGGCTCGATGCGCTGGCGTGCGTACGCGAACGCGCACCCGGCGACGGCGCCGAGCGGCTGCTGGTCGGCCTCGCCGACGGGCAGGCGGTCGAGAGCGTGCTGCTGCCGCGCGGCGGGCTGTGTGTGTCGAGCCAGATCGGCTGCGCGGTCGGCTGCACCTTCTGCACCACCGGCCGCGACGGCCTGCTGCGCCAGCTCGGCAGCGCCGAGATCGTCGCGCAGGTCGCGCTCGCACGCCGGCTGCGAGCGGTCCGCAAGGTGGTGTTCATGGGCATGGGCGAGCCGGCCCACAACCTCGATGCCGTGCTCGACGCGATCACGCTGCTCGGCACTGAAGGCGGCATCGCGCGCGAGCAGCTGGTGTTCTCCACCGTCGGCGACCGGCGCGCGTTTGAGCGTCTGCCCCAGGCGCCTGTGCGACCTTCGCTCGCGCTGTCGCTGCACACCACGCGCCAGGCCCTGCGAGAGCGTCTGCTGCCGAGGGCGCCGCGGATCGAACCGGACGAGCTGGTCGCGCTCGCCGATGCGACCGCGCGCACCAGCGGCTTTCCGCTGCTGGTGCAGTGGACCCTGCTCGACGGCGTCAACGACGGGGACGACGAGGTCGAGGCGCTCGCCGCGCTGCTCGCGGGGCGCCGCGCGATCCTCAACGCGATCCCGTGGAACGCGGTCGAGGGCTCAGACTTCGCGCGGCCACCACTCGAGCGCGCGGTCGCGTTCGTTCGCGGGCTGCGCGCGCGCGGCACGATGGCGACGCTGCGCTGGTCGGCCGCGCAGGAGGTCGACGGCGGCTGCGGGCAGCTGCGGGCCCGCCGCGCCCTGGGGGGTACACCCGCCGGGGACGGGCCGGCAGGACTGGAGACCCGGGTAGCCTTCCTGCCGCCGATACGGCCCGGCGCCCGAGGTTGAGCGAGGCCGGTCGGGTCGGTTCGCCTCAGGCCTTCTTCTTCTGACCGATGCGCCCTTCTGTGCCGGCGATCAGGTTGGCGATGTTCTTGCGGTGTCGCCACACCAGCAACACGCTCATCGCCGCCAGCGGCAGCAGCACCCGGTCGGCGCCAACGAGCAGCAGATAGTAGGCCGGCGCGAAGACCGCCGACACCAGCGAGGCGAGCGATGAATAGCGCAGGAACACCGCGACCACGATCCAGGTGCCGAGCGTGGCCAGGCCCAGCCATGGCGAGAGCGCGAGCAGCACGCCGGCCGCCGTGGCGACGCCCTTGCCACCCTCGAAGCCGTGGAAGACCGGGTACAGATGACCCACGAAGGCAGCCAGGCCGACCAGCGTCAGCGTGAGGTCGTCGAAACCGAAGCGGTCGGCGACGGCGCGTGCGAGCAGTACGGCGGCGACGCCCTTGGCGGCGTCGCCGACCAGCGTGAGGATCGCCGCCCGACGGTTGCCGGTTCGCAGCACGTTGGTCGCGCCCGGGTTGCCCGAACCGTAGCTGCGCGGATCGGCAAGGCCCATCGCGCGGCTCACGACGACGGCGAATGAGATCGAGCCGATCAGGTAGGCGAGCGCGATCGCGGCGATCGCAGGCAGCAGGTCCATGGTGTCTCCGAGGCCGCCGGTCGCAGTCGGCGAGCGCGCAGTCTAACGGTACGGGCTGCAGCAGGTCGACGAGCACCACCGGATCGATGCCGACCAGGTCGCCTCGCCGACCGTCGTTGATCCGGATCCGCGGCAGCGCCAGCATGCTGCGCTCGACGTAGACCGCTAGGCGGGTGAGCCTCGCACCAGGCAGTGCAGATGGATGTTCAGCTCCGCCGCCACACCGAATCGTTGGATCATCAGGTGGTACGGGGCTGCCGGCGGTTGACGACCGCGAGCCATCCGAGGCCAGCGTGGTGCCCGAGGCCCCGACGGCCGCCCTCGCACTGGTGCGCGTTGGCACGCACCTGTCGTGGTTGACCCGAACGCCGGCGTTGGCGCATGGGGTTCCGGGCGCGGGCTCCTAGTGTCCTGTCCCGTTAGTTTGTGGCATTAATCTTGCATGTCAGTTCGGTGTCTTGTGAACGGAGATGCCGCGATGAGAACGGGAAGACCGAAGCGCGAATTGCTGCTGACGCACGAGGAGC
>JBIPLJ010000105.1:0-5815 GCA_044368415.1 Burkholderiaceae bacterium | reverse complement strand
TCATCCGGCAGTTCAAGGTCGACATCGGCCTGATCGGTATCTCGGCGATCGAGGCCGATGGCACGCTGCGCGACTTCGACTACCGCGAGGTACGGGTCGCGCAGACCATCATCGAGCAGTCGCGCGAGGTCTGGCTTGCGGCTGATCACACGAAGTTCGGCCGGCATGCGATGGTCCAGCTCGCCCACCTGTCGCAGGTTGACGTGCTGTTCACCGACGCACCACCGCCCGATGAGCTGCGAGCCCTGATGGCTGAATCGGAAGGCCGCATCGTGATCGCCGGCGTAAACGGCGATGCCGACGTACCGCGACGAGGAGACCCGACATGACGTACCTGCTGGCGCTGGACCAGGGCACGACCAGCTCGCGAAGCATCGTCTTCGACCGTGAGGGCCGGATTGTCGCGCTCGCGCAGCGCGAGTTCCTGCAGCACTTCCCGAGCCCCGGCCAGGTCGAGCACGACCCACGCGATCTCTGGCGCACGCAGCTCGAGACGATGCGCGAGGCACTCGCGACGGCGGGCCTGGGTCCGCGCGACCTGGCTGGCCTCGGCATCACGAACCAGCGCGAGACCACAGTCCTCTGGAATCGGCGCACCGGCGAGCCGGTGCACAACGCGATCGTCTGGCAGGACCGGCGCGCCGAGCCGCTGTGTGCCGAGCTGCGAGCGCGGGGGCTCGAGCCAGTGTTCCGCGAGCGGACCGGTCTGGTGCTCGATGCATATTTCTCCGGCACCAAGATCCGCTGGATCCTCGACCATGTGCCGGGCGCACGCGCAGCCGCGCAACGCGGCGAGCTGGCCTTCGGTACGATCGACAGCTGGCTCGTCTGGCAGCTCACCGGCGGTCGACTGCATGTGACCGACGTGAGCAACGCGTCGCGCACGCTGCTGTGGGACATCCACCGGGGTTGCTGGGACGACGAGCTGCTCGAGGTGCTCGACATACCGCGCGAACTGCTGCCCGAGGTCCATCCGTCCAGCCACCGGTATGGCGAGATCGACGCCTCGATCCTCGGGGCGCCGGTGCCGATCGGCGGCATCGCCGGTGACCAGCAGGCCGCGCTGTTCGGCCAAGGCTGCTTCGTCGACGGCATGGCGAAGAACACCTACGGCACCGGCTGCTTCATGCTGATGCACACCGGTGGTACCGCCCGCACGTCGAGCCACGGGCTGGTCACGACCGCGGCCGCGCAGACGGGGACGGATCCGCGCTACGCGATGGAGGGCAGTGTGTTCATCGGGGGTGCTGTGGTGCAGTGGCTGCGCGACGGGCTGCGCGCAATCGAGCGCTCTTCCGACGTGGAGGGCCTGGCGGCGAGCGTGCCGGACGCCGGTGGGGTGATCCTCGTGCCTGCCTTCACCGGGCTCGGCGCACCTTATTGGCGGCCCGACGCGAAGGGGGCGATCGTCGGGCTCTCGCGCGGCACGACCATCGCGCACATGGCGCGCGCCGCGCTCGAGTCGATCGCCTTCCAGAGCGCCGCGCTCCTCGACGCCATGCGCCGGGACGCGGGCCGCGTCGACGAGCTGCGCGTGGACGGCGGCGCGAGCGCTAACGCGCTGCTGATGCAGTTCCAGGCGGACCTGCTCGGCATTCCCGTCGTTCGGCCCGCAGTCATCGAGACCACCGCACTCGGTGCGGCCTGCCTCGCGGGGCTCGCCTGCGGCGTGTACGCGTCGCTCGACGAGCTGTCGGCGCTGTGGCGGGCCGACCGGACCTTCCACCCGACGATGTCGCACGAGCAGGCGGCCGAGCGGATGGCGGGCTGGGAACGGGCCGTCGAGCAGACCCTGCCGCGCTGAGGCCGACCTTCGGTGCTCGGGCGGGCATTCCTTTCGGTGCGGGGGCACCAGCGGCGTCCCTGAGTTCGGGATCGTCGACCAGAGAGGTCTCCGAGCGCCGTTCGTGACCGAGTTCACGGCGTTCGTCGGCGATTGGGGCAATTCTCGGGGCTTCCGTCTTTCCGGCGAAGCCGAGGTCAACCGATGAATGGCCGACTCAATACCATTACCGGCTGGCGGGCCATTGGTGCGCTACTCCTCGCCCTCGCCGCTTGCGGTCAGTCGCCCGAACCCCAGCCCGGGCCGCAGGCGCAGACCGCCGCCGAACCACTCGGCGAACCGGGCGCGCGGACGGCCCGGAAGGCCCTCCAAGCAACGTCCCCACAGCAGGGCGGCGCTTGGAGCGCTCCCTTCGACATGAATGTGATCGCGATCCACATGGCGCTTCAGCCGAACGGATCGGTCCTCTACTACGGTAGCAATCGCGACGGTGGCCAGGACGGCTCCCGGGAGTACGGATTCTGGGAGCCCTCGTCGAATAACGAACTCGGCAGCGTCACCATGCTGCCGAACGTCGACGGGACGAACACCTTCTGCAGCGCGCAGATCCTGTTGCAGGACGGCAGCACGCTGATCGCCGGGGGGCAGCGCAACAGCCCGGGGCAGGGGCTCGGCACCGCCGAATCGAACGTCGTCGATGGTGCGAGCCGGGGGATCTCGAAACGCCCCGCGCTGTTGCGTCCGCGATGGTATGGGTCGGCCACGACGTTGATGAACGGAGAGACCTACCTGCAGGGCGGTCCCGAGGGCAATGACTTTCCGGAGATCCGCGGCAACAACGGCGTTCACCGCCTCCTCAGCGGGGCCAACACGTCGGCCCTCTGGTACGCCTATCCCCGGAACTACATCGCACCGGATGGCCGCCTCTTCGGCGTCGATGGCACTGCGAAGATGTACTTCGTGGACCCGGGCGGGAACGGAAGCCTGGTCCGGGCGGGTGAGCTGCCGAACACCGTATGGGGCGAGAAGTCTGCGATGGCGCAGTTCCGTCCCGGGCGCTTCCTCAAGCTGGGCGAGCAAACGCCGGAGGCGGTGGTCATCGACATCCGCGCAGGGTCGCCGAGCTTCAAGAAGACCGAGGCGCTGATGAGCGCGCGAGCCGATGGCGTCGCGACCGTGCTGCCCGACGGTCGCGTCCTGATGACCGGAGGGAGCGGTCAGCACAACATCCTAGAGAAGGCCGTCAAGGCAGCCGAGGTGTGGAATCCGGTCACCGGCGAGTGGACCGTCGGACCGTCCCAGAGGAACGCCCGGATGTACCACGGCTCGGCGCTGCTGTTGCAAGATGGTCGGGTGCTGGTCGCCGGCGGAGGGGCCTACGGTCCGCTCACTAACCGCAACGGGGAGATCTACTCGCCGTCCTATCTGTTCGACGCGAGCGGTCGTCGGGCGACGCAGACCACCCTTGCCGCCGCGCCGACCGTACTCGCGCCTGGCCGGTCGTTCGAGCTGCAGGTGGCCAGCGGGTCGGTCTCGCGGGTGACGTTGGTGCGGTTCGGCACGATGTCCCACTCATGGAGTGGCGATCAGACCTTCGTCGACCTGCCGTTCCGCCAGAAGGCCGCCGGCGGAGCCGCCGTCGTCGCGCAATTGCCCGCGCGGGCGACCAACACGCCCCCCGGCTTCTACCTGCTGTTCGCCTTCGACGAGCGCGGCGTGCCGTCGATCGGGCATACGCTCCGGATCCTGCCGCCCGGCAGTGTCGCGACCGGCGATGACGTCTCTGCCCAGGTGCCTGTGATCTCCCAGATCGCCGATCGAGCCTGGTCGGGAGGCCCCGCCACGATTCAGCCGTGGGGCTACAGCCGGCGCGGCCTGCCGCTGAGCTGGTCGGCGAGCGGGCTGCCGCCAGGCCTCGCGATCGACGCGAGCAATGGTGCGATTGTCGGAACGCCGAGCGTCCCCGGCGAGTATCACGTCACCGTCGCGGCCGACGACGGCACATACGTGGGCAGCACCAGCTTCATCTGGTCGGTCAGTCCGCCGGAACTCCGGCTCGAGCCGCTGGTCTCGCCCGGGCTCGTTGCGGCCGGTGCGTCGGTGCGCCTCCAGGCGCAGGCTACCGGTCAGGGGCTCACCTACGAATGGAACTTCGGTGATGGTTCCGCGACGACCGAACGCAGGTCGTCGCCGAGTGTCGATCACGTCTTCCGATCCTCCGGGGTCTTCAACGTGACCGTCACGGTCTACGACGGGCTGGGACGTCCGGTCACCGCAACGTTCAGGCAGACCGTTACCGCTGCCAGTGCTCTCCGTCCGGCGGCCCGCTCGTCGATGATCGCCTGGACGGATGCGGGCGGCAACGCCCGGATCTGGGTTGCGAATCCCGACTCCGACACCGTCACCGGCTTCGATGCCGCAAGCGGCGCGAGGATCGCGGAGATCGCGGTGCCGCGCCAGCCGGTCACGCTCAGCGCCGCCGGCGACGGCCGACTCTGGGTGGCCAGCCGGCGGGGCGACGCGCTGACGGTGATCGATCCGGCCAGCGCTTCGATCGTCCGGACGATCCCGATGGCGGCCGGGTCCTTGCCCTACGGCATCGTCGGCGATCCGGCGGGCAAAGCGATCTGGGTCGTGCTAGAGGGGCGGGGCCGGTTGGTCCGCCATGACGCCGCGACCGGGCAGCAGAACGGCTCAGTGGATCTCGGGGCGGACATCCGGCACGTCTCGGTCACCGGCGATTCGTCCATGGTCCTGGTGTCGCGGTTCGTCACGCCCCCGCTGCCAGGCGAGTCGAGCGCCGCGGTGAGGGTCGCCGGGCGGGGCGGCGAGGTGCTGCGCGTCGACGCGGTGTCGCTCGCGCTGGTTGGCTCGGTAGTGCTCGGACACAGCGATCGCCCCGACTTCGAGAACAGCGGACGCGGCATTCCGAACTACCTCGGTGCGGTCGCGATCTCGCCCGATGGCCGGCAGGCTTTTGTACCCTCCAAGCAGGACAACATCATGCGCGGCCGCCTGCGCGATGGCCGCGAACTCGACTTCCAGAGCACGGTTCGAGCGGTCAGCTCGAGGATTGACTTGAGGACGATGACCGAGGATCCGGCGCAGCGGGTCGATCACGACAACGCCTCTGTGGCGAGCGCGGCCGCGTTCGATCCCAGCGGCACCGTGCTGTTCGTCGCGCTCGAGACAAGTCGGGAGATCGCGGTCGTCGATGCCTCGACGCGGGCGCAGCTCATGCGCATCGAGACCGGACGGGCACCGCAGGGGCTGCTCGTCTCGCCAGACGGTGCGCGCCTGTACGTCGCGAACTTCATGGATCGCAGCGTCGGCGTCTACGACCTGCGTCCGCTGCTGGCGGGCGGCCGCACCGAGTTGCCGCTGATCGCCACGCTGCAGAGCACTGGGGCGGAGAAGCTGTCCGCGCAGGTGCTCGCAGGCAAGAAGCTGTTCTACGATGCGCGTGATCCGCGGCTCGCTCGAGACGGCTATATGAGCTGCGCCACCTGTCATGCCGATGGCGGTCACGACGGGCGGACCTGGGACCTCACGGGCTTCGGGGAAGGCCTGCGCAACACGATCTCGCTACGTGGTCGTGGAGGCATGCGCGCCGGACCGCTGCACTGGAGCGGTAACTTCGACGAGGTGCAGGACTTCGAGGGTCAGATCCGCCAGTTGGCGGGCGGCTCGGGGCTGATGTCCAACGACCTGTTCCGCGCGGGCACGCGCGCTCAGCCCATGGGCGCACCTAAGGCGGGTCTGTCGGCGGATCTTGACGCCCTGGCGGCCTACGTGGGTTCGCTGGTCGAGGCGGACCCCGTTCCCCGGAGCTCCTGGGTGTCGAATCCGACTGAGTTCGTGAGGGGGCTGATGGGCCGCGCCGTGTTCACCGACCGTTGCGCGAGTTGCCACGTCGGGACGATCGGTACGGACAGCGCGCCGGGCGGGGGTCACGACGTCGGAACGATCGCCGCATCGAGTGGCAAGCGGCTCGACGGTCGGCTCACCGGTCTGGACACGCCGCCGCTCACC
>JBIPLJ010000112.1:0-4256 GCA_044368415.1 Burkholderiaceae bacterium | reverse complement strand
GGCGCCGGTGGGTTCGCCGCCGCCGTTGGGCTTGAGCGAGCTCCAGTAGAAGGTGTGGTTCCAGATCTGGGCCGCGTTGTTGAACACGCCGCCGGACGACTTGCGGACGATGTCCTCGAGGCCGAGGGCCTCGAACTCGGTGCCCTTGATCAGGTTGTTCAGGTTCACCACGTACGCGTTGTGATGCTTGCCGTGGTGGATCTCGAGCGTCTCCTTCGAGATGTGCGGCTGGAGCGCGTCGGTGGCGTACGGGAGCGGCGGGAGCGTGTGTTCCATGATCGTGTCCTCGTCTGGGGTGAGTTCTGCGCCACGGCGGGACCGGCGCGAGCCGTCCCCCGATCGGGAACCCGCGATTCTAGGCCAGCGCCGCGACCACGCTCAATGCTCACCCGTGTCAGACGGGGGCTTGGCGTGCCCGGCCGAGGTGACGCGCGCGTCGAATCCGCCCTCGCCCAGGGCGACGGACACCGCGTCGCCGGGAGCGAGCGCGGCACCACGGCGCACGATCGAGCCGTCCGGGGCGGTGACGATCGCATAGCCGCGGGCGAGCACGCCGCGCGGGCTCACCAAGTCGAGTGCGGCGCCGGCGTGGGCGAGCCGGCTCGCGGCGCCTTCGACTCGGGTGCGCAGCGCGGTGGCCAGCGCCCGGGCGGCGCCGTCGAGCCGCGCTGCGCGCACGGCGAGTTCGGGCGGTCGCAGCGCGGCCGAGGCGGCGGCGAGCCGTGCGCCGCGCTCGCCGGCCGCACGCTCGCCGGCCACGGCGAGCCGCCGTGCGAGCTGCTCGACGCGGGCCGCGCGCTGCGCGTGCAGGAGCGACGGCGGCCGCAACAGCCGGGTGGCGACGTCGAGCCGCTGCTCGCGCTGCTCGATCTGCCGCCGCCAGGCGAGCAGCAGCCGGCGCCGGTCTCGCTCGAGCGAGACGAGCAGTTCGGCGCGGTCGGGCACCGCGCACATCGCGGCGCCCGTGGGCGTGGGCGCGCGCAGGTCGGCGACGAAGTCGGCGATGGTGAAGTCGGTTTCGTGACCGACGCCCGAGATCACCGGGATCGGGCTTGCGGCGATCGCGCGGGCGAGCGCCTCATCGTTGAACGCCCACAGGTCTTCGATCGCGCCGCCGCCGCGCACCAGCAGCAGCACATCGCACTCGGCCCGCGCAGCGGCGGCGGCGAGCGCGCGGCACAGCTCGGCCGGGGCCTGGGCGCCCTGCACCGAGGCCGGGTACAGCACGACCTGCACCTGCGGCGCCCGACGCGCCAGCGTGGTCAGCACATCGCGCAGGGCCGCGGCCTGCGGCGAGGTCACGATCCCGATACATCGGGGCTGCGGCGGCAGCGACCGCTTGCGCGATGCGTCGAACAGGCCTTCGGCCTCGAGCCTGGCCTTGAGGCGCAGGAACTGCTGGAAGAGGTCGCCCGCGCCCGCCTCGCGCATCTGCTCGACATTGAGCTGGAAATCCCCGCGCGCCTCGTAGAGGCTCACCTGGGCGCGCAGCTCGACCCGGTCGCCGTTGGACGGGACAAACGGCACGTGCTGGGTGCGCCCGCGGAACATCACCGCGCGCACGGAGGCCTGCGCGTCCTTCAGGCTGAAGTACCAGTGCCCGCTCGCCGCCCGGGTCAAGTTCGAGATCTCGCCCGACACCCACACCAGCGGGAAGCTGCGCTCGAGCAAGCCTGCAACAGCACGGTTCAGCTGGCCGACCGTGACGATTTCCCGCGCCGTTGCTCGATCTGAGGGCTCCGATCCCGTGTTCAAGCGCCTCTCCGGGCAGAACCTATCCACAAACGCCTTGAATCCGTCATTGTCGTGCCTAATGCCCCGGAGCGCTCGGAGATACGTCGCAAGCCATTGATATCATTGGATTTCTTATCTGCGCGTTTTTTCGGCATACCCCGCCGGCCCAGGTTTGGCGCGGCTTTGGGCGCCACCGACGCCAGTCATGCACAGACTTATCCACAGGGTCTGGGGATAGGTTCAACAATCGCGGGTCACGATCCACGATTTTCCGTATGATGGGTCGCCCGCCCGGATGGGGAGACCCCGACTTGCTCCGGCCGGCACAAACCGCCGACAATCGGGGCCCCGCCACGCGTCTGCCCGGCACGTGCTGCGGCCCCTTCCGGAGGTGCTTTTGTTCTCGATCATCCAGGCGGCCGGCTGGCCCGTGTGGTTCCTGATCTTCGCGTCGTTCCTGGCGGTAGCCCTGATCATCGAACGGGCCCTTTCGCTGCAGCGCCGCAAGGTCCTACCCGACCACCTACTCAACGAGGTGCTGACCCTGTACCGCAACCGTCAGACTACGCCGGAGATGGTACAGAAACTCGAGGCCGGGTCCCCGCTGGGGCGGGTGTTCGCCTCGGGGTTGCGCCATGCGCTCGACGGCCGCGAAATCATGAAGGAATCGATGGAGCAGACCGGACGAGCGGTTGCCCACGACCTCGAGCGCTACCTCAGCGCGCTCGGAACGATCGCCACGGTCACACCGCTGCTGGGGCTGTTCGGAACCGTTGTCGGCATGATCGAGATCTTCGGCGCGACGGCGCCCTCGGGCACCAACCCCCAGGCGCTGGCGCACGGCATCTCCGTCGCGCTGTACAACACCGCGCTCGGCCTGGTGGTCGCGATCCCGGCGATGGTCGCCTACCGGGCGTACCGCACGCGCGTCGACGGCTTCGTCGTTGAGATGGAGCAGCAGTGCCTGCGGCTGGTCGACACGCTCGACCCGCGCCGTCTCGCGGCCGCCCGCGCCCCGCAGGCGCCGCAGCCTGCCCCGACCGCGGCCCGATGAACTTCCGGCGCGGCCAACGGCGCGAGGAGCCGGAGATCAACTTCATCCCGCTGATCGACCTGCTGCTGGTCGTGCTGATCTTCCTGCTGGTGACGACCACCTACTCGAAGTTCAGCGAGCTGCAGGTGAACCTGCCCTCGGCCGCGGTCGACCCGGCGGTCGAGCGTCCGGTCGAGATCGCGATCGGCGTCGGAGCGGACGGCCGCTACACGATCGACGGGGCGGCCGCCGCGTGGCGCGACGCGGGCGCGTTCGCGCAGCAGCTCTCGCGCAGCGCCGCTGGCCGCAGCGAGCCGACAGTGGTCGTGTACGCGGACGCCGGGGCCAGTCACCAGGCGGTGGTCAACGTGCTGGAAGCCGCCCGGCTAGCCGGCCTGGGTAAGGTCAGCTTCGCGACCCAGACCGGCGGCGCGCGCAAGCCCTGATGGTCGGCGGGCCCGCCGCACCGGCCGTCCGGCGAGCACCGCCCGCGCTCGGCGCGCGCCTCGAGACGCGGCTGCGCCGGATCTGGTTCGGTCCCCGCGGTGCGCTCGATGCGATCGCAGGCGTGGCGCTCGCGCCCTTGGGGGCGATCGTTGGAGCGGTCGCCGCCGGCCGGCGCAGGCAGATCGCCCAGGACAAGGCGCAATCGCGGCCAGCCGGCCAACCGAAGGTGGTGGTCGTCGGCAACCTCGTGGTCGGCGGCACCGGCAAGACGCCGCTGCTGATCGCGCTGGCTGCGGCGCTGGCCGCGCGCGGCTGGCGCCCGGGGGTGATCGCACGCGGCTACCGGGGCCGCGCCGAGGGCGAGGCACCCCGCCGGATCGGTCCTACGGCGGATGCGGCCGAGGTGGGTGACGAGCCGCTGCTGGTGGCGCAGCGCACCGGGCGGCCGGTCGTGATCGGCCGCGACCGCGGCGCGGCACTGCGCACGCTGCTCGAGGGAGACGACTGCGACGTCGTGCTCTCGGACGACGGGCTGCAGCACGTCGGGCTGCGGCGCGACATCGAGCTCGCGGTGTTCGATGCGCGCGGCGCCGGCACGGGCCGCTGCCTGCCGGCCGGACCGCTGCGCGAGCCGCTGCGCGATGCGCTCCTGCTCGATGCGGTGCTGCTCAACGGGCGCAGCGCGACCTCCCCGATCGTGCACTCGCGCGTGTTCCGGTTCGAGGTCGTCCCGACCGCCTTCGTAGCGCTCGACGGTTCGAACCGCTGGTCGCCCGCGGGCTTCGCCGTGGCGGCCGACGGCATGCCGATCGATGCGATCGCCGGCATCGGCGCCCCGCAGCGCTTCTTCGACACACTTGACTCGCTCGGGCTGCAGGCCCGTCCGCACCCCCTGCCCGATCACGCGCCGATCGATCAGGCTTGGCTGGCGGCGCTGCCGGGCACCTTCCTCGTCATGACCGAGAAGGACGCCGTAAAATGCGCGGCTTTCGACCCCGCGCTGCTCGCGCGGTGCGTCGCCCTTCGCGTCGAGGCCGTCCCC
>JBIPLJ010000074.1:0-19189 GCA_044368415.1 Burkholderiaceae bacterium | reverse complement strand
TAGACGCTGTGCGTGACGAACACCACCGTGAGCCCCTGCTCGCCCCACAGCGCGAGCAGGTCGTCGTCGAGCCGGCCGCGGGTGATCTCGTCGAGGGCCGCGAAGGGCTCGTCGAGCAGCAGCAGCTCGGGGCGCGTGACCAACGCCCGCGCGATCGACACGCGCATGCGCATGCCGCCCGAGAGCTCGCGCGGGAAGGCGTGCGCGAAGTCGGCGAGCCCGACACGCGCGAGCACCGCCATCACCTCGTCGCGGACCTCGCTCGCCCCGCGGCCGGCGAGCCGCATCGGCAGGCGCACGTTGTCGAAGGCATCGGCCCAGGGCATCAGCGTGGGCTCCTGGAAGACCACACCGACGCGCACGCCCAGCGGCCGCAAGACCTCGCCGTCGGTGGCGCGGGCCAGGCCCGCGATCAGCCGCAGCACGGTGCTCTTGCCGCAGCCAGAGGGGCCCAGCAGGCTCAGGAACTCGCCTCGGCCGACGTCTAGGTCGAAGCCGTCTAGCGCCCGAACGCCGTTGGGGAAGCGCATGCCGACGCCGCGCAGGGACAGCAGTGGCGGGCCGGAGGCGGGAACGGTCATCACAAGATGATAGCCCGGCGCACCGGCGCATCGCGGCAAGGACCCGGGATCAGTCGGCGCGGCCCTGGCGTGCGCGGTAGTACATCGTCGCGGCCTCGGTGCGGTTGCGCACGCCGAGCCGCTGCAGCAGCTCGCGCACGTGCGCCTTCGTCGTGTTGAGGCTGATACCGTAGCGCTCGGCGATCTCGCCGTTGGACATGCCCTCGGCGATCGACTGCCACATCTGCTGCTGGCGCGGAGAGAGTTCGACCGGATCGGGGCGGCTCGGCGCGGTGATCGGATCGAGGTGCCCGTTGAGGACACCGAGCCGCTCGGCGAGCAGCGGCCCGAGGCGATCGAGTAGCGTGGTCGCGTTCTCGTTCTTGCAGACCAGGCCGGCCGCACCAAGCGCCGCGGCGCTGCGCCGCAGCGGTTCGCTGTCGAGACCGGTGAAGACGACGATCGGCACCTCGGGACGCAGCGCGCGCAGCTCGCTGATGCCCTCGAGGCCGGCCACGTCGGGCAGGCGCAGGTCGAGTACGGTGGCCGCGAGCCGGGGCTCGTCGTGGTACATGACCTTGGCCTGGCGCAGGCTCGCAGCCTGCAGCGCGCGCACGCCCGGAAAGCGTCCCTCGATCAGTGAGCGCAGCGCCAGCGGCACGACAGGGTGGTCGTCGACGACGAGCACGACGGCGCTCGCGATCAAGACACGCGCCCTGCCGTCCGGAGCGCGGCCGCCGCGCGCGCCAGCGTCGTGACCGCGGCCCAGTCCTCGCGGGCGATGGCCGAGGCAGGAGTCAGCCACGAGCCGCCGACCGCCACCACGTTGGGCAGCGCGAGGTACTCAGGCGCGCTGCGCGCGTCGACGCCGCCGGTGGGGCAGAAGCGCAGCGCGGGAAACGGGCCGGCCAGTGCCTTGAGCATCGGTACGCCGCCGGCCGCGCCGGCCGGGAAGAACTTGAGCAGCTCGAAGCCCTCGGCCACGGCGGCCATCACCTCGGACGGCGTCATCACGCCCGGCATCAGTGGCAGCCCGTGGTCGCGCGCAGCGGCGGCCACGGCGCGATCGAAGCCGGGCGACACCGCGAAGCGGGCCCCGGCCGCGGCGACCCGGGCGACGTCCGCCACGGTGGTCACCGTGCCGGCGCCGACCCAGGCATCAGGCACCTCGGCCGCGATGCGGCGGATCGCCTCGAGCCCGGCAGGCGTGCGCAGCGTGACCTCGAGCACCGCGATGCCGCCGGCCACGCAGGCGCGCGCGAGCGGCACCGCATGCCGCGCGTCGTCGAGCACGATCACAGGAACGACCGGCGCCGCCGGCGGACGGCCGGACCGGGGCTGCGGATCGAAGCGCTCCAGCAGAGTCATCGTGGCGCAACGTATACCACGGCCGAGCCGACGAACAAGCCGCACGGGCAAGCCTCCCTGACGTGCTCACCCATACGACTCGGTTCGGCTGCCCGCTCGGGCAGCTTGGCGGTGACTCAGGGGCGTGTGCTGCGGTGCGTGTGCAGCCGCGCGAGGATGCGCAGCGAGAAGGCGTCGTCGGGTGCCTCGATGCCCCCCACGGCGTCCTTGATGAGCTGCAGCACGGTGAGGCGGTCGCGCAGCTCGGCCGAGCCCGAGGCGCCTTCGCGCAGGGCCTCGAGCAGCGCGGCAACACGCTCCAGCGGCAGTTCGTCGTCGAGGAAGGCGGACAGGATCTCGTCGTTCATTGCGTGGAGTCGGTCATTCACCAGCGGCGCGAGCGGGTCGGTTGGAGCATGGGGCGGATCGCGGCGGCGATGGCATCGCGGCCGCGGAAGATCAGGCTTTTGACGGTGTTGACCGGCAGGCCCATCGTGGCGGCGATCGAACGGTAGTCGAGCCCCTCGATCTCGCGCATCAGGATCGCGTCGCGCTGGCGCTCGGGCAGCGCGCCGACGGCGCGGCGCAGCGCCTCGAAGAGCTGGCGGGCGGCAAGTTCGTCCTCGACGCTGCCGTGCGAGGCGTGCTGCTCGAACGCGGCGATGGTCGAGTCCGCCTCGGGGTCGACCGGCCGGTCGTCGAGCCGGTTTTGGCCGCTGCGCAGGTAGCTGCTGGCGACGTTGCGGCTGATCGTGCGCAGCCACGGCCAGAATCGGTCGCGGTCCTGCAGGTCGGGCAGGCCGTCGTAGGCCCGCATGAACGCATCCTGGGTCAGCTCCTCGACGATCGCGGCGTCATGGACCACGCGGCGGATCTCGGCGGCGGCGCGGCGCTGGTACTTGACCACCAGCAGCTCGAAGGCGATCTCCTCGCCAGCGCAGGCGCGCGTGACCAGTTCTCCGTCGACCGAGGCGACAGCAGAGGCGGCGGGAGCGGGACCCGGCGCGTCGGCGCCGCCGGGCGGGGCGGCAGGAGGCGCTGGGCTCAAGGTCGAAACTCGCATGACACACACATTGACGCCCTCCCCGGCACGAAGTTGCAAGCGGCGTGCGCAACCTCGTGCCGGACGGCGTACATGGCTCGCTGCACGGTCATTCCATCGTGCGGCACGCCGCAGCCGCGGTGGAGGAGTCGGCGATCAGTGTTCCCTCGCACATCGAGCTGAATCCGGACGTGAGCCTGCTCAAGCCGAGCCTGCGCGACCGGCCGGGCACGCTCGCGGCGATCCGGCTGCGCCGCGGCGAGGCCGAGCGCATCCGGACCATGCTCGAGACGGGCAGCCCGCAGCCTCACTGATCGCACCTTCGCGGGGGCTCAGGGAACGGAGGCCGCGCAGCCGTCCATCGGGATGATCGCGCCCGACACGTAGCTGGCCGCATCCGACGCAAGAAAGAGTGCGACGGCCGCGACCTCCTCGGGCTCGCCCATGCGCCCCATCGGGATGCGGGCGAGCTCGTCGGCGAGCGCCTCGTCGCGGCTGCGGCCGCTCACACGCGCCGTCACGGCGAGGCCCTCCTCGACGCGGTCGGTTCGCGTGAGGCCGGGGTTGATGCCGTTGACCCGCAGGCCCTTGTCCGCAAACGCCCGCGCAAAACCGACGGTGGCGAGCATCAGCGCGGCGTTGGCTGAACCGCCCGGGATGTGCATCGGCGAGGCCATCCGCCCGCCCTGCCCGATCACGTTGACCACCGCACCCCGGCCGCGCGCGGCCATCGCGCGGGTCACGGGCTCGAGCACGTGGATCGTGCTGAAGTATTTCGCGTCCATGCCCTGGTGGAACGCTGCCGCGCCGAGCTCGGCCGGTGCGAAGCGCTTGGCTGCACCGGCGGAGTTCAACAGCACGTCGATCGGCCCGACCTCGCGCTCGACGCGGGCGACCATCGCCTCGGCCTGCGCCGCGTCGCAGAGGTCCGCGGCCATGACCCGGATCGACAGCCCGTCGGCGGCCAGCGCCGCGCGCGCTGCCTCGAGCCGTGCCGCGTCGCGTGCGACGGCGACCACCGTCGCGCCCGCCTGCGCGAACGCCCGTGCGCAGGCCAGCCCGATTCCCTTGCTGGCTCCCGTGACCAACGCGATACGCCCCTTCAGCTCGACCTGCACGTTCCGCACTCCTCGTTCGACGGTGCGCCCCACAGGCGCCGGAGCGCAGTGTGACATCCGGGAGCCCGACCCCGCGGGCGTCGCGGGGACCGGGCGGGGCCGGATCGGAACGGCCCGCGCCGCGCGGCGGCCGGGGCTGGCACAATCGGTCGAGGGGACGGACACCGACGTGATCCAGGTCGAGCACGACCCGAGCCGCGCGCAGCGGCCCCGGCAGACACCGAGGAGACGACCCCGTGAGCACCTACAATCCCGTGTCCGCCGGCGCCGACCTGTCGAAGCACGCCGGCTCGTTCCAGCTCAACCCCTCGAATCTGCAGCTCGAGTACGCCGACCTGCTGCGCCAGGCCTGGGCCTGCCCGGTGCCGCTAGTCGCGCGCATCAACGGCCACCGCCTGACCGGCGAGCCGATCGACGCACACCGCGCCAAGCGCATCGGGCTGGTCAACCACGTGGTGCCGGCAGCCAAGCTCGACGCAAAGACCGAGTGGTGGGTCGCACGTATCGCCGACAAGTCGCCGACCGCGAACCGGCGCGGCAAGGCGATGATCCGCGCCGAGCTGGACCGGCTAATAGTCGGTCCACATCAGGCCCACCTGGAGACACGCCATGGACCGTTGCAGGATCACGCTCGACGCCCGAGGCCACCGGCTCGCCGTCTTGCCGCGTCGATCCCGTGCTTCGCCGAGCGCCGCTACGGCGGCGTGCGTGACGGGATGACCGCGAGTTACCCTTCGATAAAGGAGATGACATGACCGAGCACGACCGCTTCCGCGCCGCACGCGACCTGCTGCTCGCGCACCGCACCGACCTCGATGCCGCCCGCACCGCGTTCGCGTGGCCCGCGCTCGAGCGCTTCAACTGGGCGACCGACTGGTTCGACGCGGTCGCCGCCGACAACGACGCGCCGGCGCTGCACATCGTCGAGGAGTCCGGCACCGAGGCAAAGCTGAGCTATGCCGAGCTGTCGCGGCGCTCGACCCAGGTCGCGAACTTCCTGTCGGGCTTGGGCGCCAAGCCAGGCGACCGGATGCTGCTGATGCTGGGCAACGAAGTGCCGCTGTGGGAGACCATGCTCGCGGCGATCAAGCTCGGCGTGGTCGTGATCCCGGCGACGCTGCTGCTGTCCGGCCCCGATCTCGCCGACCGCCTCGCACGCGGCCGCGTGCGCTGGATCCTCACCAATGCGAGCGGCGCGGCGCGTGTGGCAGAGACGCCCGCCGATGCGCTCGCCGGCGTCGGCCGCATCTTCGCCGGCCCCGCGGGCCGCGACGCGGCGGGCAAGCCTCCGACCGGATGGATCGACTACCGCGACTCGGAGCAGGCCGCGACGGTGCTCTCCGCGGCACCCGTGCTCGGCGTCGACGAACCGCTGCTCGAGTACTTCACCTCGGGCACCACCTCCAAGCCCAAGCTCGTGCGCCATTCGCGCCAGAGCTATCCGGCCGGCCACCTGAGCACGATGTACTGGCTCGGCCTGCAGCCAGGCGACGTGCACTGGACGATCAGCTCGCCGGGCTGGGCCAAGCATGCGTGGAGCTGCTTCTTCGCGCCGTTCAACGCGCAGGCCTGTGTGTTCATCTACAACTACGCACGCTTCAGCGGCCCGGCGGTGCTCGACACCGTGGTGAAGTACCGCGTGAAGACGCTGTGCGCGCCGCCCACCGTCTGGCGCATGCTCATCCAGGAGACGCTCGGCGACTGGAAGACCTCGTTGCGCGAGGCGATCTCCGCCGGCGAGCCGCTCAACCCCGAGGTGATCGAGCAGGTGCGGGCCGCCTGGGGCCTGGAGATCCGCGACGGCTTCGGCCAAACCGAGACCACCGCGATGGTCGGCAATCCGCCGGGCCTGCCGGTCAAGCCCGGCTCGATGGGCAAGCCGCTGCCCGGCTACCCGGTGGTGCTGCTCGATCCGGAGGGCAAGCCCGGCGACGAGGGCGAGCTCTGCATCGACCTGTCGAACCGGCCGGTATCGCTGATGCAGGGCTATGCCGACGACGCCGAGAAGACCGACGAGGCGATGCGCGACGGCTTCTATCACACCGGCGACGTCGGCTCGCGCGACGCCGACGGCTACATCACCTATGTCGGCCGCGCCGACGACGTGTTCAAGGCCTCGGGCTATCGGATCAGCCCTTTCGAGCTCGAGAGCGCGCTGATCGAGCATCCCGCCGTGGCCGAAGCCGCGGTGGTGCCCTCGCCCGACCCGATACGCGGCTTTGTGCCCAAGGCCTACGTGGTCCTCGCGCCCGGCCACGAGCCGAACGCCGAGACCGCCCGCGCGATCTTCGGCTTCCTGCGCGGGCGCGTGTCAGCCTACAAGATGATCCGCCGTATCGAGTTCTCCGAGCTGCCCAAGACCATCAGCGGCAAGATCCGCCGCGTCGAGCTGCGTGGCCAGGAGAAGGGACGGCCCGAGGCCGGTGCGCGCAACGCGAACGAGCACCTCGAGGACCCGTCGCGCTGAGCGCGCGGCCCAGACGACGACCATGACACCGATCACCGACTCCCGATTCGACGCGGTCGAGGCCGCGATGCGCGGCTACGTGGACGGCGGGCTGCTCGCCGGCGCTTCATGGGCGATCCTGCGCGGGCGCGAGGTGGTCGACGAGCGCTGCATCGGCCTGGCCGACGTCGAGGCCGGCATCCCGCTGCGCCGCGATCACCTGTTCCGTGCGTTCTCGAACACCAAGCTGTTCACCTCATGCGCGGTGCTCGCGCTGGTCGAGGATGGCCGCATCGGCCTGGACGACCCGATCGGCACACACATCCCCGAGCTCGCGTCGCCGCAGGTGCTGCGCCCCGGCGCGACGCGGCTCGACGACACCGAGCCCGCGCGCCGGCCGATCACGGTACGCCACCTGCTGTCACACTCGGCCGGTCTGTCCTACGGCCTGCTCGACCCCGGCACGCTGATGTACCGCGCCTACACCGAGCGTCGCGTGCTCGGCGATGGCCGCTCGCTCGCCGAACTGGTCGAGGCGCTCGCGACGCTGCCGCTCGCCTACCACCCCGGCGAGTCCTGGGAGTACTCGATCGCCATCGATGTGCTCGGACACCTGATCGAGGTGATCACCGGGCAGCGGCTGGGCGAGTTCTTCCGGGCCCGGATCCTGGACCCGCTCGGACTGCGCGACACCGGCTTCGTGATCCCCGAGCCCGAGCGCTCGCGGCTGGCCGCGCTCTACGTCGGCGTCGATCTGCTCGACCCGACCCGGCCCGGGCTGCGGCGCATGAACGACACGCCCTACCCCGACGCCTACATGAAGCCGATGCCGCGCCAGTCCGGCGGCGGGGGTCTGGTGTCCTCGCTCAGCGACATGACCGCGCTGGTGCGGGCGCTGGTGCCGGGCGGCCCGACGCTGCTGCGGCCCGAGACCCTCGAGGCGATGCGAACCAACCAACTGGCCGACGGGGTGTGCGTGAGCTTCCCGATGACCGGCCCGGTGCGCGGCAAGGGCCACGGGCTGGCAGGCGCGGTGACGCACACACCCTCGCCGCTCGATCCGCCGGGCTCCACGGGCGCCATGCAGTGGGGCGGCATGGCCGGCACCCACTGGTGGATCTCGCCGGACCAGGGCCTGGGTGCAGTGCTGATGACGCAGCGTTACATGGGCTTCTGGAACCCGTACTGGTTCGAGTTCATGAAGCGGGTGTGCGCCACGGCCTGAGGTGTGCTCAGGCGGGCTCAGCAGCGGTCACCGCTCATCAACCGGCCGCTCTGGACGACGCGGCGGGTCGATGCACAACGGGGCGGCTAAGGTCGCGGGCCGCCACGGCCGCCCGCCGCGTCACTTCGGGAACAGCAGCGTCACCACCAGCCGTACGCCCAGCCCGTGCGGGCCGCCGTCCGGGCCTTCGGCCCAGTAACGCAAACCGCCACCGACGCTCACCAGCTGCCCGCCGATCTTCGTGACCCGGGTCAACAGCACATTCAGTGGTACCGACCACTGCTTGCGGCTCCAGTCGTAGGTGGACTCGGTCTGCGCGGTCACCGTCCAGGCGTCCGGCGTCGTATAAGACACGAAGGGCTGGATGAAGGTCGCGTTGACGTCCGCGCGCTGGTTGTCACCGGCGAACGACCACAGGTGGTTGGCGAGCGCCCCGTAGGTCCAGCCGCGGTCCTGCCTGAGGACGACCGCAGTGGGCCCGGCGGCCCATTGCCGCGCGCTCAACAGGTCGTCGGTGCCGGTAGGCAGCAGGAACACCGGGCCCGCGCCCCAGATCCAGCCACCCGCGGTCGGTGCCTTGGGCGAGAAGAAGACACTCTGGACAACATCGCCGAGACCGCTCTGACGGCCGCTGCCGGGCGCGATGTCGTGCTGCGTGACCAGCGGGACAATCGTGCGCGAGATCACGTTCCAGTCGGCGTTCAGAGAGATCGGCACCACCGGCTGCAGGTTGATCGACCATCGCTCGCCCTGACGGGCAGCGCCGATGTCGCCGTCGTAGTTGACCTGCACCGGCACGCTGATCAGTGCGGCAACCGGGTTCGACAGCTTCTTGGCGAGGTCCTCGGCGCTTTCCTGTGCGGCGGCGGGCAGGGCCGAGGCGACGCAGAGCAGGCCGGCGGCAGCGTGATGGAGCACAGGCAGGGTCATGGCTGGCGCACCCCGCCCGGCGTCCAAAACGGAGTCTCGGGTCTGACGGACGCGATGGCGCAGGACGCCATCCCAATGGGCCTTCTCGACGACATATGCAGACTTCCAGATGGTGACGAAGCGCGGAGTATGGCCGTCGTCGGACCCGTTGCCAACGCCGAAGCCCTCGTGGCGGAACGCCTGCAGCGATCCGCGGCCGCACGCCGTCGATCGGTCACCCGTGCACGGCCGGACGCCGAGGATTGCAGCGCGGCGAGGTGCGCCACACGCTGCCCACTCGCCCCCCATCGCCCGGATCCGCCCTTGGACGACGCCGCCGACCTGCAGGAACTCAACGCGCTGCTCGGCAGCCGCGTGCCGATCGTCCTCGTGGAGACACACGAGGAGCCGCGCGTCCTCTCGATGCTGTCGCGGATTGCCCAGCGCACGACCATGCCGATGTTCCACTGGATCGTCGACTTCCCCGGGGAAGCCGCGCGCCGTCGGATCTTCGAGATCCATCTTCGCAAGCGTCGCCTCGATCCGGCAGCTTTCGACCTCGCCGCGCTCGCCGCCCACTCGGAGCAGTTCTCCGGTGCCGAGATCGAGCAGGCGATTGTCGCCGCCTCATTCGAGACTCGGGCGCACAAGGCCGCGCTCGACACCGCGGCGGTGACGGCCGAGCTGATGCGAACCCGGCCGCTGTCGACGGTGATGGCCGAGCGCATCGACGCGCTGCGCGACTGGGCGTCGACGCGCTCGGTGATGGCGGATGTGCCCGAGCCCGAGTCCTCCGAGGCGACGCCGAAACACGGCCCGATGCTGCGCGGAATCTTTGGAGCGTAGCGATTCGGCGCGGCGCCCAGCCGCCCGCATCTCAGACCGACCAGGTCGACTGGAGTCGGTGAGCGGCCGCAGATGCAAACAACGCCGTGATGGCTCGAAGGTCGATGTCCTCATCGTTCACAGGTTCGCTGCGGCCGCCACACGTATCCGAGGGTTCGCACCCGTCGAGTCCACATCGAAGCTCACCGGCAGGAACTGCTCGATGACGCCGATGTTGGTCGTGGCATGTTCGGTCATCTCGGTGCAGGTGAACGACGCCGCGGCGCCTCGTTCCAGGACGGCAAGTGCCAGCGGCAACATCCACTGATCCGCCAAATGCTGGCCCAGCGCGCCTTGACTCGCCTGGTAGGCCCTGACCTCCTGGACCAAGGCGAGCGCCACCCGCTCTGCGCTCACGCCCTTCTCCCCGAAGACGGTGACAACCTCGCTCACATGCGTCGAGGCAATCGTGGCCAACAGCGCATTGCCCGGGCCCTCGTTCTGGCGTACGGCCGGCGTGCGCAGTTGCGCTCCCGACCAGCCCAGCGCACGGGCCAGCGCAGCGAGTTCGCGTACCGCCACAGCGCTCGGCAAGGCTGGTGCGAGGCACTCGGCATACGCCTCCAGCGCGGGGCCGCGTTCGGTCAGGTCGAAGGGCTGTAGCCCTGCGGTGGCCGGACGCACCACCGCTGAAACCTCGCCCCCGCCGGCCGGATAGAAGCCCAGCCGGCGCAGTTCCAGATCCAGACCCACACCAAGGCGTCGCAGCAGCGGTGCAAAGCTGCGTTCGAGGAAGTGGAACGGCGGCGCCATCGGGTTGTGTGTGCCGCCGCTGAGCGACACCCGGCTGGATTCGGCACACCGCATCAGCGCTGGCAGCACCGTCTGAAGGACGAGGGTGCAACTGCCCGCCGTGCCGACATTGAACACATAGTCGCCGGCGCGCACCGGACCGGGCTCGAAGACCAGGGTCTGCGAACCGAGCTCCGCCCCTTGCACCTTCGCACCGCAGACCGCCACAGCCGCCTGCACACAGGTCAGGTGCTGGCGCATCAATCCAGGCTTGGGACGCTTGGTTCGGATGTGTTGGATCGCCATCGGCCGGCCCGTACACATCGACAACGCCAGGCCCGTGCGCAGGATCTGGCCACCGCCTTCGCCGGTCGAACCATCGAGTTCAATCCGTTCCATTCTTCTCTCGCTCAACCTTCTGGACCGTCTCACACAGAAACGAGTCAAGCATCGATGTCTCCCCTCGAGACGACTCCGCGACCGTCTGTGCACCTGCAGCCGCGAGCTCGCTTTCGATGAAGTCGTGGATGCCAACCCATCGCGGACTCGTCGCAGCTTCACCGGCACGCATCTTCACGTCGAGCAGTCGGTTGATCTCGCCCAGAAGCGAGCGATCGGTCATCGTCGCCTCCGCCAATGCGGCGAAACGCATCGGCGGCACACCTCTCCCGTCGCGAATCCACCGAGCCGCCAACAGCGGCCGCAGCACGTAGAGGTACTTCTTGTAGCGAACCTCTTCCCCGCGCAGATGCTCGCGGAAGTTCTTCTTCGCCATCGACAGGTAGTGGTAATAGCCACGCCTGGCCGAAAAGCCGTCTTCCGCCAGAACACGCAGGCGCGCCACCGTGTCGGCCTCTTCGCAGTAAACGATCGGCGAGCGCAGCCACTCCAGCAGCGTCGGATTCGACTGACGCAGAAGCTGCAAGGTCTTGCGCAGTTCCCAGCCGTTCACGTCCAGGTCGCCGCTGATCGGTTGCTCGATCACGTCGCGGCCCGCTTCCACCCTGAGATACCACGACAGGCGATTCACATAGATGAAGCGCACGTCGTAGTCGCTGTCCGGCGAGGCAAATCCCCAGCCGCGACTTCCGGATTCGCAGGCGAACAGCACCTTCACGTCGTGATCGGCCTCGAGTCGCTGCAGGCACTCGAGGATCTGCACCCGCATCTCTGGGTCGATAGGGTGCGCGCTGATCAGTGCTTCGTTGTTCATGACGCCCTCCCGTTCATCTTGGAGTGGGGGGGGAGAGCCACCCGGCCCTTCCCCTCCAACTAGCCCTTCACACACACCACCTGCTTCAAGGTGTGAACGACTTCCACCAAGTCTTTCTGCGCTTCCATCACCGCGTCGATGTCCTTGTAGGCCATCGGGATCTCGTCGATCACGTCCTTGTCCTTGCGGCACTCGACGCCTTCAGTCGCCTTGATCTGGTCGTCGACCGTGAACAGCTTCTTCGCCTGGGTGCGGCTCATCACGCGGCCGGCACCATGGCTGCAACTCTCGAAGCTCTCGGCGTTGCCCAGGCCGCGCACGATGAAACTGCGCGCACCCATGTTGCCGGGAATGATGCCCAGCTGACCGCGCTTCGCACTCACCGCGCCCTTGCGGGTCACGAACACATCCTCACCGAAGTGGCGCTCCTGCTGCACGTAGTTGTGGTGGCAGTTGACCGCCTCGACGTGCGACTCGAACGGCTTGCTGATGACCTTGCGGACCGTAGCGATCAGGTTGGTCATCATCACCTCACGGTTGCGCGCCGCGAACTTCTGCGCCCAACCCACCCCGCGCACGTAGTCGCCGAAGTACTGCGCGCCTTCCTCGAAGTACGCGAGGTCCTGGTCCGGCAGGTTGCGCTGGTGCAGCTCGGCATCCTTCTTTGCCAGTTCGATGAAGTGGGTACCGATCGCGTTGCCCACACCACGCGAACCCGAGTGCAGCATGAACCACACCATGCCGCCCTCGTCGAGGCAGACCTCGATGAAGTGGTTGCCGGTGCCCAGCGTACCCAGGTGCTTGAGGTTGTTCGTCTTCTCGAGGCGCGGGTGCAGTTCGCACAGCGCGTTGAACTCGTCCACCAGCGTCGCCCAGACCTGGTCCACCGCGTCGGGCGGGTGCTCCCAACTGCCGTGGTCACGACCACGGTTGCGTGGCGACGAGCCGTGCGGCACGGCGCGCTCGATTGCGGCGCGCAGAGGCGCCAGGTTGTCGGGCAAGTCGTTTGCATGCAGGGTGGTCTTGCAGGCCATCATGCCGCAGCCGATGTCCACACCAACGGCGGCAGGGATGATGGCCCGCAAGGTCGGGATCACCGAGCCCACCGTCGCGCCGATGCCCAGGTGCACGTCCGGCATCGCAGCGATGTGCTTGAACACGATCGGCAGGCGCGCCGCGTTGGCGAGCTGCTGCTTCGCTTCGTCTTCGACAGGCACACCGCGCGTCCACATCTTGATGGGCACGCCGCCTTCGGGTTGCTCGGTGTTGTAGCGCTGTTCCATGCTCATCTCACTTCATCTGAAAAAAAAGGAACGGTGACCAGGATCGATGAAACCTTGCTCCGCCATCCATTTCTGGACCGGGATTCGGACCCGGGCGCCCCACGCATCTCTGCGAAGGGCACGCGCCGGCTCTCGAGGAGCCAGCGCGTGCGTCTACCTGTAGTTCCATCTGCATTCACCGAAAAAAAGATGCCTCGTTGCGACAACGGTTGGGGAATCAATCGTGCGCTACCGAACTGAGCGCAGTCTCGGCAGAACGCTCTTCCTTCGAAAGTTCTCGGGTGGCGACTAGAAATCTGGTGAAACATAGGCGATCAGAACGATGTAGTTCCACCAAGCATTCGCCACTCGACAACACTGAAGCACAGGTTGGTGCCGCAGGCGACACCATTCTGACCTCCTTACCCTCTGGCTACTTAGCAGCCAACGAGACCTTCTCGATCTCGCCCACCCAGTGCTCCGGCCCCGTCTTGCCTTCGGCGAACGAAGCAATCACCGCAAACACCGCATCCGAGAAGCCGCCGACATTCATGATGTCGTGCCGCTCCGCCGCCTGCGTCGTGCAGTACGGCTGGATGTCGATGCACACTAGGCGAGCCTTCGGATTGCGCTTCTTCAGCACCTCCCACTCACGCATCGTCTGCGTCGCGCCATGCCGCGTCGCATCGATCCACGACTCGTTGTCCGAGACGATGATCACCAACTCCACCCTGGCACGCTCCTTGTTCAGCAAGGCGAGTGGCGCGCTGCAGTGGGTACCCCCACCCCCGATGGCGGCCAACGCTTGTGCATTGGTCATTACCGAGTCGCGGGCATTCAACGACAGCTTCACCACCTCTTGCTCGAACGGCAGAACACGTGCCGTCGGGTTCTTGCGCAACACCGCCGCCGAGACCAGCGCCGCAACATCGATGCAACGCACACTTGACGTCGCCGAACCGCGGTGACCCGTCACTGCCGAGCTCATCGAGCCCGACACGTCGGGGCACACCACCACCCGGCCATCGAACGCCGGCACATTGGCCAGCGCCGCCTCCATCGCGTCCTGCAGCGCGTCGCGGACCACCGCCGGCACACCTTCTCCCGTCGCCTTGAACGCCGACATCAGCTGGTACGGCAGCACACGCGCCTGGGCTATGGCCTTCGGGTCACGCAGCGTCCCTGCGATCGCTTCGGCCATGCCGTCAAGCTCGAACACGCTGTGACGCGCGAAGGTGTTCAGGTTCTGACGCACCATCTGCCACGAGCCGGCTCGTGCGATCTGTGCCCACTGCCCAGAGCTCAGCGCCAGCGCGGTAAGCATCTGGAACGGCACGTCGGGCACCTCGCACACTACGCCGTCGGCCACGGCCCGCTTGAAGCGCTCGAAGGCCTGCGTGATGGGCGGCAGCGCCGCCTCATCGACTGCCTTGCCGATCAGCCACGCGAACCACGCAGCGCGCCAGGCCTCCGCCGGCTTCGGGTGAACCATCTTCACCACGTCAGCCAGCGACGGCGTGTTGCCCACCGAGGCGTTCAGCAGCTGCTTCTCGGTGGCGGTCAGCAGCCAGTGCTGAACCAGCTTCTTCGGCCGGGAACCCAGCGACTTGCGACCCACCGAACCACTGCGCACGATCTGCACGAAGTTGCGCAGCATCTTGCCGTTGTCGACCACGCGGCCGAACACCTGGCCGAGCAGCGCCACGTCGCGCATCGCCAGCGTGGCGGCCAGCAGAGCCGGCATGTCCTTCATGTGGCCGGCCTGGCGCGCGTAGACGGCCGTCTTGGCCACGAACGCCGCGTCCACGGTTGAAGCCAGCGCACGCACCGTGTCCAGCTGCGATTCCGCGCTTGCATAGAAGGTCTGGTTCAGGCAACCCGTCGCAGCAAGCTGCGCCAGTTGATGGCGGCCGCTCAGGGCGTAGGCCGGTGCCTGCTCGTGGTTTCGGGCGGTGGCATCAGGCAGCAGCACGCCCTTCAGCGTCTGAAAGAGTTGGGCGTTGACCATGAGTGTTCTCCTTGTAGCATTCAACGTGTGTGGGTCTTCTATTGCAATCGACGTGCCAGCCGCCGGCACGTTCAGGGAGGTAGTCATTAAGTGACTGATAGAAATCGCTTTTCCACCGACCTACGCCCAGCAAGATCCGTCTCCTCAATCGTCAAATGCTCAAGTGGGCTAGAATAGTCGCTAAATTCCTAGCGCTTCATCTATGGTCAAGAAGACCGTCGTCATCGGCTTCCTCGGCACCCAGCTCGATTCCGGCCAGGGCGCGGGACGCTGGGAGAAGTGGCGCCCGACCGTCTCGCTGGTCCAACAAGAAGACACCGTCGTTCACCGGCTCGAGTTGATCTACACGCCTCGACACGAGGCGCTTGCGCAAGGCGTCAAGCGCGACATCGCCTCGGTGTCGCCCGAGACCGAGGTCCGCCTCGTGGCGATGGACATCGCCGACCCGTGGGACTTCGGCGAGATGTATGGCGCGCTCTATGACTGGGTGCGCAGCTACACCTTCAAGCCCGACGCGGAGCAGTACTGGACACACATCACCACCGGCACACACGTGGCGCAGATCTGCATGTTCCTGATGGTCGAGTCGCGCTTCATTCCAGGCGTGCTGCTGCAAACCGCCCCACCGAAGAAGCAAACGCGCCGACTGCCCGGCACCTTCGCCCTCATCGACCTGGACCTGTCGCGCTATGACGTGCTCGCCAAGCGCTTCGAGCAGGAGCAGCGCGACGCCCTCGACTTTCTGAAGAGCGGCATCGCCACGCGCAACAAGGGTTTTAACGCCCTGATCGAAGAGATCGAGAGGGTGGCAGTGCGCTCGAAGGCGCCCATCCTGCTGACGGGGCCCACTGGCGCCGGCAAGTCGCACCTGGCGCGTCGCATGTTCGAGCTGAAGAAGTCGCGACACCAAGTGAAAGGCGAGTTTGTCGAGGTGAACTGCGCGACCCTCCATGGTGACGGGGCCGCGTCCACCCTGTTCGGTCACAAGAAGGGCGCGTTCACCGGCGCGGCCGCCGATCGCGCCGGCCTGTTGCGCACCGCGCATGAGGGCGTGTTGTTCCTCGACGAAATCGGTGAACTGGGTGTTGATGAGCAGGCCATGCTGCTCAAGGCCGTGGAAGAGAAGCGATTCTTTCCGATGGGCAGCGACCGCGAGGTATCGAGTGACTTCCAGTTGATCGCCGGCACCAACCGGGACCTGCGTGTGGACGTGGCGCAGGGCCGATTCCGAGAGGACCTCTATGCGCGCATCAACCTGTGGGCATACACACTGCCCGGATTGGCGCAGCGGCGCGAGGATCTGGAACCCAACATCGAACATCTGCTGACCCGTGCCGCAGCAGAGACCGGCCGCGCTGTGCGGTTCAACGCCGAGGCCAAAACCCAGTACCTGCGTTTCGCGCAATCGGCCGAGGCGCTCTGGAGCGGCAACTTCCGCGACCTCTCGGCCAGCGTCACCAGACTGGCCACGCTGGCCGATGGCGGGCGGGTTTCAGCGGCGCAGGTCGAGGCCGAAGTACAACGGCTGCGTTGGCTCTGGCAGCACACAGCCACCGGAGAGACAGTCACTCGTGGGGTCGCTCTCGACGACCTGCTCCCGGCCGAGTCACTGGCGGACATGGACCTCTTCGACCGCATCCAGCTCGAGGCCGTCGTGAGCGTCTGTCGGCAAGCCCGGACCTTGTCGGACGCGGGTCGCAAGCTCTTTGATCGGTCACGCACGCAGCGCACGGTCGTCAACGACGCTGACCGGCTGCGCAAGTACCTGCAGAAGCACGGACTGAGCTGGGACCAGCTCAGCGGGCCTTCGGGCTCGTGACGATGCCCTGATTCCGGCAGCGGACGTGCCCACCACCCCTCGATTGATGAGCCACATCGCTGTTGCCACTGCTCAACTCATCCGAACCCGCGTCCCCCATCTCGTTCGTACAGCCACGGTGCGGGACGAACTTGTTGGATGGGTGGTGTCTGGCCGCAAGCGTCTGTCCACGCCACACGGGGAGACCCGGTACGCAGCCGGGCAAGCCTTCATCATGTCTCGGGCGACTCAGTGGGACATACTCAATGAGCCGCCTGCGGGTGGCTTCTACGAAGCACGGCTGATCGGCTTTGCGCCCCAGACCGTGGAGCGTTTCCACGATCGCTTTGGCCAGTTCGCGGCCACACCCGCGGTGCAGGGCTGCGCCGGCACCGACGCCGACGACAGCTTCGTGGCCACCTTCAGCCACGCCACGGCGGCACTGCTGCAGCCCGATCTGTCCGATGCCTTGCGCGAGCACCGTGCACTCGAAGTTCTGCTGTTGCTGGCAGAGCGCGGGATCGTGTTCGCGCCCCTGCGCAAACTGGCTTGGGCTGACCGTGTGCACAGGTTGGTGAGCCAGCGCCCGCACGCGGCATGGCCAGTGGATGAGCTGGCGCGTGCGTTTCACATGAGCACCAGCACGCTGCAGCGGCGGCTGGGCGAAGAAGGCACCTCGGCCAGCCGGTGCGTTCGCGAAGTTCGACTGGAATCCGCCATGGCGCTGTTACAGGGCACGAGCCTGCAGGTCTCGGAGATTGCCGCTCGCTGCGGCTACGACTCGCACAGCCGGTTCACGGCAGCCTTTCGGAAGCGCTTCGGGTACGCGCCGACCCACTTGCGTCCCTGAGTCGCTTCCCTGGCTCTGCAACGCGAGGCCGATGCGCGGATCGGCACAGTGATTGATATGCAAGGGCCAACACGAAGGCTCGGGCGTGCCCATCATGAGGTCTCCTCAACGCTTGTCGGAGATTCTCGTGAAACGCACCCTCATCGCCATTTCGCTGGTCAGCTTGTCGAGTCTCACCAGCGCCGCTGGCTTTCAACTTCGCAGTCCAGACATCAAGGCCGGCAGCGTGATCGACAAGAAGTTCGAGTTCAACGGCTTCGGCTGCTCGGGCGAGAACAAGTCGCCAGCGCTCGCTTGGAGCGGCGCACCGGCCGGCACCAAGAGTTTTGCGGTGACGGTGTACGACCCCGATGCGCCCAGTGGGTCGGGCTGGTGGCACTGGTCGGTGATCAACCTGCCCGCCGATGTCACCGCCCTCAAGGCAGACGCCGGTGCCGCGGGGGGTGCGGGCCTGCCCGCAGGTGCCAGCCAGGTGCGCATTGACTACGGCGTAGCCGCCTGGGGCGGCATGTGCCCACCGCCGGGCGACACGCCCCACCGCTACATCTTTACGGTGCACGCCCTGAAGACCGAAAAGCTCGAGATCCCCGCCGACGCCACCGCTGCCTTGGCGGGCTACATGATCAACGCCAACGCACTGGGCAAAGCCAGCTTCACGGCCACCTACGGTCGTCCGAAGGCGAAGTAAGCGCCGCTCGAGGCGGCGCCGCACCCACGCGAGTTCCAATGGCAGCAGGCGCCTTCCTAAGTCGCATGGCACTTAGTTTATCCGCTTAGGCCGGCCGTAGTTAAGGATATCGGAGCGAGCGAGGAGGCGATGCTTCTTGAGCCTTGGGTAGGATCTCGGTCGTCGCTTTCGCTGCCTGGGCTCGATGCGATCTGGGCGACGTCCGACCTTGGACTGGGCGATCGAATCGAACAGCGCAGGCTCGACAGACGCTCCGCGCCTGGCCCACTGGGGCTACAGCAACAATGCTGGAGATGGCGCGCTGAACTCGGTTCAGCCTGGGCCCGGGGCCTGGCTGCGGGCCTCGGTCCTGGCGTAGACGCTCAGTTCGCTGCTGCTGCCCAGCAGCAGCAGACAGCCGGAAGGCGAGAAGCCGAAAGCCCGGATCTCGCCCAGGGGCTGACCCACCAGCCAGCGCGGCTTGTCGTCTACCGGCCCGACCAGAGCGCGTTCTGATCGCCCTGTGCCCCTCACCTCGACCATCCAGCCCCGGGTGGCAGTGGCGGCATCGCCGCTGCCACTGGCCAGCGCGCCCCCCCACACGCCCACGGCGTTGAACCATTCCCGTTCCGACACCCCGATGCCGCGAACCCGGCGCGCGGCCGTGTCAAGCCAGGCGCAGTCCGGACCCGGGACTTCATCGTCTCTGGCCAGGCGCCGCGCGGATTCCAGGTCGAACAAGCCGCGGCCGGCATAAGACACCACCAGCAGGCGCTGTTCGTCGGCCGACAGGCCGACTTCGCGCAAGCCCCCGACTTCTGCCGCCAGCACGAGCCGCCAAGCCGGGCACTGCGCGATCGGTGCAGGTCGATTAAAAAGTCCAAAGAGGCTCATGGCGGAGGGATAACACGACGGCATCCCCAGGCCAAGCCTAGGACTGCCCCTTATTCGGGTTCGCCCGAACCAGGACGAATGGCACTTGCTTTAGCCGCTGAGGCCGGCTGCGTATTCCGGCCGAACGTGACCGCTGAATCCGGTTGATCGTGACCGGCGAATCCGGAGCATCGTGACCGATCGATCCGGCGGATCGTGACCGTTTTCCGGTGTTGTCCGGATTCAGCGGTCAC
>JBIPLJ010000002.1:0-141327 GCA_044368415.1 Burkholderiaceae bacterium | reverse complement strand
GAGGCCGTCCCCGAGCCGGCGCTCGTCGACTGGCTGGAGGATCGCCTGCGTGGATAGCCGCCTTCTCGAGATCCTGGTCTGCCCGCTGTGCAAGGGGCCGCTGCAGTACGACAAGGCCGCGCAGGAGTTGATCTGCAGGCCCGACCGCCTCGCCTATCCGATCCGCGAGGGCATACCGGTGATGCTCGAGCAGCAGGCGCGCACGCTGCCGGCCGAGCCGTGAGCGCGGCGGGCTTCGTTGCGCTGATCCCGGCGCGGATGGCGTCGACGCGCCTGCCAGACAAGCCGCTCGCCGACATCGACGGCGAGCCGATGGTGCTGCACGTCGCACGCCAGGCGAGGGCCTCCGGCGCACGGCTGGTCGCGGTCGCCACCGACTCCGAACGTGTGCGCGACGCGGTGCGTGCCGCCGGCGTGCAGGCGCTGCTCACCCGGGCCGACCATCCGAGCGGCACCGACCGGCTCGCCGAGGCTGCGGACCTGCTCGGGCTCGACGACGACGAGATCGTGGTCAACGTGCAGGGCGACGAGCCGCAGATCCCGCCCGCGCTGGTAGCCGAGGTCGCGGCGCTGCTGCGTTCGAGCCCGGACTGCTCGATCGCCACCGCCGCGCATCCGGTGGCCAGTGCCGAGGACTGGATGTCCCCGAACGTCGTCAAGGTCGTGCTCGATGCGGCGGGCCGAGCGATGTATTTCTCGCGCGCGCCGATCCCGTTTGCGCGCGACGCGCTCGCCGGTTTCCCGCAGCGTCTGCCTGGGGCGCTGCCGGCCGCGATCGCGGCCGACGGCACGGTGCGGCGGCACGTCGGCCTGTATGCGTACCGTGTCTCGTTCCTGCGCGCCTATCGAGCGCTCGCGCCCTCGCCGTTGGAGGCGATCGAGGCGCTCGAGCAGCTGCGCGCGCTCTGGCACGGGCATCAGATCGCGGTGCTGTGCACCAATGACGCGCCGCCCGCCGGGGTCGACACACCCGCCGACCTCGAGCGGGTCCGACGCACATTCGCGGACGCCCGCGCGAGGCGCGGGCCGAATTGACCCCTCGCCGGCTTTGCGGTTAAGGTCCAAGACCCCCCCGCGTCGGCGCTCCGCATCGCACCGCCCACTGTCCCCCACCATGCTCAGAGAAGAACGTCCATGCGCTTGATCCTCCTCGGACCGCCCGGTGCAGGCAAAGGCACCCAGGCTGCCTTCATCAAGGAGAAGTTCGGCATCCCGCAGATCTCAACGGGCGACATGCTGCGCGCTGCGGTCAAGGCCGGCACGCCGCTGGGCATCGCGGCCAAGAAGGTCATGGACTCGGGCGGGCTGGTTTCCGACGACCTCATCATCGGCCTGGTGAAGGACCGCCTCGGGCAGCCCGACTGCGCCAACGGCTACCTCTTCGACGGCTTCCCCAGGACGATTCCGCAGGCCGACGCGATGAAGGACGCGCAGGTCGCGCTCGACTTCGTGCTCGAGATCGACGTGCCGGACAGCGACATCGTCGAGCGCATCAGCGGACGCCGCATGCACGCGGCGAGCGGTCGTACTTACCACCTTCGCTTCAACCCGCCAAAGCTCGAGGGCATGGACGACGTGACCGGCGAGCCGCTCATCCTGCGCGACGACGACCGCGAGGAAACCGTGAAGAAGCGCTTGGAGGTATACCAGGCGCAGACCCGTCCGCTGGTGGAGTATTACTCGAACTGGGCCACCACCGGCGACGCGCGCGCGCCTAAGTACCGCAGGATCGCGGGAATCGGCTCGGTCGATACGATCCGCGACCGCGCGTTCGCCGCACTCGTCTGATCCCTCGGGCGCTGCCCGGCGCCCGCGCTCCACCTCTCCTCCCCGCCTTCCCCCCCCGCCTCACCCTCGGCTCTCGCGTCCCTCGCGGTCCATCGCGGGCCCTCTCGCCAGGGTCGCCGGAGTCGACCGAGTCGCCTCGACAGCATCGACGCGGCATGCGCCTACACCTGCATGCGGCCAGCGCTCGCGCAACCCCCTGCGCACGCTTTCCGGTCGGAGGAAAGCGCCTCGGCGACGCCTTGCCAGCGTAAGGGGTCTTCGGTGAAGATCGTCCGAGCCAGGGCGGGCCGGAGCGGAACGTGCCCCGGGCCAACGACGATGACTACACAGGAGATCGCACCATGAGTGGCGCCACATCCACCGCCGTCTGGTTCGCCCTGGCTTGCGGCGTCCTGGCGGTCCTGTACGGCATCGTCTCGAGCCGCTGGATCCTCGGTCTCGACGCCGGCAACGCGAAGATGCAGGAGATCGCCGCGGCGATCCAGCAGGGTGCAAAGGCCTACTTGAATCGTCAGTACCGCACGATCGGCATCGTCGGCGTCGTGCTGTTCGTGCTGATCTTCTTCGTGCCGGGGCTGGGCGCGACCACCGCGTTGGGCTTTGCGATCGGCGCGATCCTGTCCGGCGCCGCGGGCTACATCGGCATGAACGTGTCGGTGAAGGCGAACGTGCGCACCGCGCAGGCCGCGACGCGCGGTCTCAACGAGGCGCTGACTGTCGCGTTCCGCGGCGGCGCGATCACCGGCATGCTGGTGGTGGGCCTGGGCCTGCTCGGCGTCGCCGGATTTTTCCTGTGGCTGGGCGGGCTGGACGCGACCCCCGAAGGGCTGCACGACGTCATCCAGCCGCTGATCGGCCTGGCCTTCGGCTCGTCGCTGATCTCGATCTTCGCGCGGCTGGGCGGCGGCATCTTCACCAAGGGTGCCGACGTCGGCGCCGACCTGGTGGGCAAAGTCGAGGCCGGCATTCCCGAGGACGACCCGCGCAACCCGGCGGTGATCGCGGACAACGTGGGCGACAACGTCGGTGACTGCGCAGGCATGGCGGCCGACCTGTTCGAGACCTACGCGGTGACGCTGATCGCCACGATGCTGCTCGGCGCGCTGATGCTGACCGACGCGCCGCTGGCTGCAGCCACCTACCCGCTTGCGCTCGGCGGCTTCGCGATCATCGCGTCGATCGTCGGCTGCGCCTTTGTGAAGGCGACGCCCGGCAAGAAGATCATGAGCGCGCTGTACCGCGGGCTGATCGTCGCGGGCGTCATGGGGCTCGTGGCCTTCTACCCGATCACCGCGTGGCTGATCCCGGACAACGCGCTGGGCGGCACGGGCGCGGTGATGAAGGTCTACGGGGCCACGGTGGTGGGCCTGGCACTCACCGGCCTCTTGGTCTGGATCACCGAGTACTACACCGGCACCGAGTACAAGCCGGTGCGCGACGTCGCGGCGGCTTCCGAGACCGGGCACGGCACCAACATCATCGCGGGCCTCGCGGTCTCGATGAGGTCGACCGCCTGGCCGGTGCTGATGGTCTGCGCGGCGATCATCGTGTCCTTCGAGCTCGCGGGCCTGTACGGCATCGCGATCGCGGCGACCTCGATGCTGTCGATGGCCGGCATCATCGTCGCGCTCGACGCCTACGGCCCGATCACCGACAACGCCGGCGGCATCGCCGAGATGGCAGGCATGCCCGAATCGGTGCGCGAGATCACCGACCCGCTCGACGCGGTGGGCAACACCACCAAGGCGGTGACCAAGGGCTACGCGATCGGCTCGGCGGCGCTCGCCGCGCTGGTGCTGTTCGCCGACTACACGCATGCGCTCGAGTCGGCCGGCAAGGCGGTGAACTTCAACCTGTCGAACCACATGGTCATCGTGGGCCTCTTCATCGGCGGCCTGGTGCCCTACCTGTTCGGCGCGATGGCGATGGAGGCCGTGGGTCGCGCCGCGGGCTCGGTGGTGGTCGAGGTGCGCCGCCAGTTCCGCGAGATCAAGGGGATCATGGAAGGCACCGCGAAGCCGGACTACAGCCGTGCGGTCGACATGCTGACCACCTCCGCTATCAAGGAGATGATCGTCCCGTCGCTGCTGCCGGTGGTGGTGCCGATCCTGGTGGGCGTGTTCCTCGGACCGGAGGCGCTCGGCGGCCTGCTGATGGGCACGATCGTGACCGGCATCTTCGTCGCGATCTCGATGTGCACCGGCGGCGGCGCGTGGGACAACGCCAAGAAGTACATCGAGGAGGGTCACCACGGCGGCAAGGGCAGCGAGGCTCACAAGGCCGCGGTCACCGGCGACACCGTCGGCGACCCGTACAAGGACACGGCCGGCCCCGCGGTGAACCCGCTGATCAAGATCATCAACATCGTGGCACTGCTGCTGGTGCCGGTGATCGGCGGCCCGGGCACGCCGCCGGCCAAGCCGCAGTCCGCGACGCAGCCGGCGGTGCTCGCTGCAGCACCGGCCACCGCACCGGCGGCGACACCGGCGGCGATGTCGGCGGCCGCGCCGCGTCCCGACACCGCTAGGATCTACTTCGAGAGCGGCGCTGCGGCGGCGCCCGCCGAGGCGGCGACGGCCATTGCGAAGATCGTGGAATGGGCGAGTACCACACCGGATGCGAAGATCGTAGTCTCGGGCTTCCACGACAGCACCGGCCGCGCAGAGCAGAACGCCGAGCTGGCGAAGGGCCGCGCGAAGAAGGTCGCCGACCTGCTGACGTCGAACGGCATCGCCGCGGACCGGCTGGTGATGCAGAAGCCCGTCCAGATGGACGCCAGCGACGGGCGCGAGGCGCGCCGCGTCGAGGTGTCCGCGGCACCCTGACCCCATAGAGGACGTTTCGATGCAATTCAAGGACACCGTAGTCATCGTCACCGGCGGCGCGTCGGGCCTCGGCGGCGCGACCGCCGACGCGATCGTCGCCGGCGGCGGCAAGGTCGTGATCGCCGACGTCAACGCGGCGCTCGGCGACGAGAAGGTCCGTGCGCTGGGCGCCGCCGCGAAGTTCGTCAAATGCGACGTCACGTCGGAGACCGACGGCCAGGCGGTGGTCGACGCCGCGCTCGCCTTCGGGAACCTGCGCGGTCTGGTGAACTGCGCGGGCATCGGCACGCCGGGCAAGACCGTCGGCAAGGACGGGCCGATGAAGCTGGCCGACTTCACGCGGGTGGTCACCGTCAACCTGATCGGCACGTTCAACATGATCCGGCTGGCCGCAGCCGCGATGTGCCGCAACGAGCCGAGCGCCGAGGGCGAGCGGGGCGTGATCGTCAGCACCGCGTCGGTCGCGGCCTTCGACGGCCAGATCGGGCAGGCCGCCTACTCGGCGTCCAAGGGCGGCATCGTCGGGATGACGCTGCCGATCGCCCGCGACCTGGCCCGTGATGGCGTACGCGTCGTGACGATCGCGCCGGGCCTGTTCCTCACGCCGCTGCTGCTCGGGCTGCCGCAGGAGGCGCAGGACTCGCTCGGCAGGCAGGTGCCCTTCCCCTCGCGGCTAGGCCGCCCGCCCGAGTACGCGCAACTCGTGCAGCAGATCTTCGAGAACGTGATGCTCAACGGCGAGGTGATCCGTCTCGACGGCGCGATCCGGATGGCGCCGCGCTGAGCGGTCCGCATCGCCGTGGCGGCCCCGGAAGTGTCCGGGGCGCGCTGCGACACGGAGCGGCCGCCTTCGGGCGGCTGCTTTTTTTCGCGCCGACTGTCGATCGCGGCGAGGTTCGCGCATCGATGGGATGGGCAGGGCGATGACCGCCGGCCCGCCGTCCGGCTACGATGGCCGACGGCCCCCGTTCACGCGACCCACGGAGCACGCCATGCAGTTCATGCTGATCTTCAACGACCCGATGTCCGAGTTCGACAAGCGCAACGACCCCGGGCTCGCGCCCGAGTACTGGGGGGCGTGGACGGCCTACATCGGCGCGCTCGCCGGCGCCGGCGTGATCGTCTCGGGCAACGGCCTGGAGCCGCCGCACACCGGCACCCAAGTGCGCGTGCGCGACGGCGTGCGGCAGGTGCAAGACGGCCCGTTCGCCGACACGCACGAGCATCTCGGCGGCTACTTCATCGTCGAGGTGCCCTCGCTCGAAGCGGCCCTGGAATGGGCGGCTCGTGCGCCCTGTGCGGCACACGGCCACACCGAGGTGCGCCGGGTGCTGCCGCCGATGCCGGCGTCCCGGTGAACGCCCCGTCCGACGCCTCGCGGGCCGCCGAGCGGGCGGCGCGCGAGGCCTACGGACGGATGCTCGCCTCGCTCGCCTGGCGCTGGCGGGACGTGGCCGCCGCCGAGGACGCGCTTGCCGACGCGTTCGCGGCGGCGCTCGAGCGCTGGCCGTGCGACGGCGTGCCCGACTCGCCGCAGGCCTGGCTGATGACAGTCGCGAAGCGTCGCCTCCTAGAGGCCGCCCGCCACACGCGCGTCGAGCGCGATCCGAGCGTGCTCGCGCTGTTCGACGGTGACGGCGCGGCGCCCGATGCGCGCGACGTGCCTGACGATCGGCTCCGGCTGACGTTCATGTGCGCGCATCCGGCGCTGCCGCCGGCGGTACATGCGCCGCTGATGCTGCAGACGGTGCTGGGGCTGGAGGCCGCGACGATCGCAAGCGCCTTCCTCGTGTCGCCGGCCGCGATGGCGCAGCGGCTCGTGCGCGCGAAGGCGAGGATCCGCGACGCGGGGCTACGGCTCGAGGAGCCCGAGACCCGCGAGCTGCCGGCGCGGCTGGCGGCAGTGCTCGAGGGCATCTACGGCGCGTACACGCTAACGCGGCAGGTCACCTCGGCGGCCGCAGCGGCGGGCTCGAGCGAGGAGGGCGGCGCGCTGGCCGAAGAGGCGCTCTTCTTCGGTGGTGTGGTGACGGCGCTGCAGCCGGCGTCCGCCGAAGCCTGGGGCCTGCTCGCGCTGATGCACTACGGCGAGGCCAGGCGACCGGCGCGGTTCGACGCCGAAGGGCGCTTCGTGCCGCTGGCGGAACAGGACCCGGCGCGCTGGCGGCGCGACCACCATGAGCGCGCCGAGCACTGTCTGTGGAAGGCATCCCAGCTGCGCTCGCCCGGGCCGTTCCAGCTTTAGGCGGCGATCCAGTCCGCGCATTGCCAGCGTGCGTGGACCGGCAAGACGCCCTGGTCGTCGATCGCGTCGCTGTACACAGCGCTGGTGAGGCACTTCCCGAGTACCGGCGCGCGGATCGGGCATGCAGTCGCGCTGGGCGAGACCGGCGACGTGGCAGCGGGCCTTGCCGCGCTCAGCGACATCGATGCGGCGGCGATCAAACAGCACCAGCCGTGGTGGATCTCGCAGGCCCATCTGCTGAGGCTGGCAGGCCGCGCCGAGGAGGCCGCGATCGCGCGGCAACGTGCGATCGGGCTCACGGAAGACGCCCGGATACGAGCCTGGCTGATCCGGGGTGCGAACGACGGCGGCTGAGGCGACGCGACCGTCCGCCCAGCCGACTCAGCCCCTCGCGCCGGCCTCCAGCCAGCGACCGAGCGCGAGCACCGATGCGTCCGCATCGCGTGCACCGACCACCTGCATCGACGCCGGCAGTCCGTCGGCCGTGCCCATCGGCAGCGCGAGCGTCGGCAGGCCGACGAAGCTGAACGCAAGCGTCTGGCCGAGTACCGCCTCGCGGGTGCTCAGCGTGCCGCCTTCGACCTGCACCTCGAGCTGCCCGCGTGCCGGCGGCGGCACGGCGCTGGTGGGCAGCAGCAGCGCATCGTGGTCGCGCAGCATCGCATCGAGCTCGGCGCGCAGCACCTCGCGCTCGCGCATCGCATCGAGGTAGACCTGCGTGAGCTGCGCGGCGCCGTCGCGCATTGGCGCGAGCACCGCGTCGGAGAAGCCCTCGCCGCCGGCGGCGAGCACCATGCGATGCACGAACGCCGCCTCGGCACGGACAATCGCGGTGTAAGGCGCGAGCGCGCGCGACAGCGACGGCAGGTCGACTTGGACAACGTCGGCGTGGGCACGCAGCGCCGCGATGCGGGCGTCGAACCAGGCGCGCGTGGCGGGATGCAGGCGGCCCTTGAGCCAGGCGGCGGGCACCGCGAGGCGCGGGCGACGGGCAACGGTACCGTGGTCGGTGCGACGGCCGGCCATCACCTCGTAGAGCATTGCCGCGTCGTCGACCGAGCGCGTGAGCGGGCCGGCATGGTCGCAGGTCCAGGACAGGTGCAGCGCCCCGGCGAGCGGAATCGCGCCGAAGCTGGGCTTGAAGCCGACCACGCCGCTGAAGGCTGCCGGGATCCGCACCGAGCCGCCGGTGTCGCTGCCCAGGCCAGCGAAGCCGATGCCGACGGCAGTGGCGACGCCCGCGCCGCTCGACGAGCCGCCGGCCTGGCGCGACGGGTCGACAGGGTTCTTCACATCGCCGGTCCATGGGTTCTCGCCGGTCGCGCCCAGCGCGATCTCGTGCATGTTCGTCTTGGCGAAGGGCAGCGCGCCCGCCGCGCGCAGCCGCGCAACCGCGACCGCCTCGCCGCCGAGCGCCGGCAGCGCCGCCCGCGTGCCGCCCGCGGTGGGCATGCCATCGACCTGGTACAAGTCCTTGATCGTCACGGGCACGCCGTGCAGGGGCCCGAGCGGGCCGCCGGCGCGGGCCCGCGCGTCGAGCGCGTCGGCGGCGCGGGCGGCGGCGTCCCAGTCGACCCAGGCGATCGCATTCAGGTCTCGGTGACGCTCGGCCGCGGCGCGCGCCTCGTCGAGCAGCACGCGGCTGCGGGTCGTGCCGGCGGCGATGGCGGCGACGGTCTCGCGGATGCCGGGGCGGGAGGAGGCGATCGGGGTGTCGGTCATGTCGGCGCCCGCGGGTGCGGAACGATCGGTGGAGGTCGTCTGCGTATAGTAGCGGGAGCCCCGACCCTGCCGCGCCGACAATGACCCAGACCCCGTTCCGCTCGATCGCAGGCGTGGTGCGTGCCCTGTGGCTCGCCACGCTGGCGATGCCGCTCTCGGTCAACGCACAGGCGCCGGCGCAACCCGAGGCCGCGAGCGGCTACGCAGCGCGCGAGGCGGTGAAGGCGGCACGCGACATGGTGGCGACGGCGAATCCGCATGCCACGCGTGCCGGCCTCGCGATGCTCGAGCGCGGCGGCAGCGCGCTCGACGCGGCCGTCGCCGCGCAGATGGTGCTGACGCTGGTCGAGCCGCAGTCCTCGGGCATCGGCGGCGGCGCCTTCCTGCTGCACCGGGACGGCCGCAGCAATGCGCTCGTCGCTTGGGACGGGCGGGAGACCGCGCCGGCGGCGGCAGACGAGCGCCTGTTCCTCGGCGCCGACGGCAAGCCGGTGCAGTTCTTCGATGCGGTGGTGGGCGGGCGTTCGGTCGGTACACCCGGCGCGGTGCGCATGCTGGAGGCCGCGCACGCGCGCCATGGTCGCCTGCCCTGGCCTACGCTCTTCGAGCCGGCGATCCGGCTCGCGAACGAGGGCTTCGAGGTGAGCCCGCGCCTGAACACGCTGCTGGCAGGCGAACGCCATCTCAAGCGCGATCCGGCGGCGGCTCGCTACTTCTACGCGCCCGACGGCACGCCCTGGCCGGTCGGCCACCGGCTGCGTAACCCGGAGCTGGCCGACACGCTCGCGCAGATCGCCGCGCGCGGCAGCCTCGCGCTGCACACCGGCCCGATCGCGCGCGACCTCGTCGATGCGGTGCAGCGGCATCCGACGAACCCCGGCCTGCTGACCGAGCGCGACCTCGCGTTCTATGCACCCATCGCCCGCGAGGCGCTGTGCACGCCCTACCGGCGCTGGGTCGTCTGCGGCATGCCCCCGCCCTCGTCGGGCGCCATCGCGGTCGCGCAGATCCTGGGCATCGTCGACGCGACGAAGGCGCCGCCGCTCGCGGGCCCGGACCGCACGGTGGACGTCGACGGCGTCCATGCCTTCGCCGAAGCCGGCGCACTCGCCTTCGCCGACCGCAACCGCTTCGTCGCCGACCCGGCCTTCGTCGCGCCGCCCGCGGGCCTGCTCGATCCGCGCTACCTCGCGCGCCGCGCCGCGCTCGTCGGCGAGCGCGCGATGGGCCGTGCCGCCGCCGGCGACCCCGACGGCATGCCGCGCGCGGCACTCGAGGAGGCGACACTCGAGCAGCCGTCGACCTCGCACCTGTCGATCGTCGACGCCGCGGGCAACGCGGTCTCCATGACCACCACCATCGAGGACCAGTTCGGCTCGCGCACGATGGTCCGCGGCTTCCTGCTGAACAACCAGCTGACCGACTTCTCCTTCGCGGCGACCGAGGGCGGCGCGCCGGTGGCCAACCGGGTTCAGGCCGGCAAGCGGCCGCGCAGCTCGATGGCGCCGACACTGGTGTTCGAGCGCGCCGGCGGCCCCGACGCCGCGCCAAAGCGCGGCGCGCTCGTGATGGCGGTCGGCTCGCCCGGCGGCTCGCAGATCATCGGCTACGTCGCCCGCACGCTGCTGCTCACGCTGCGCGACGGCCACGCCATTCAGTCGGCAATCTCGATGCCCAACCTCGGCAGCCGCAACGGGCCAGTCGAGCTCGAGGCGGGGCGGGTTCCGGCCGGGCTGGCCGACGCGCTGCGCGCGCGCGGCCACGAGGTCCGCGAGATGCCGATGACGAGCGGCCTGCAGGGCATCGTCCGGCAGTGCGGCGCGACCGGCCGCTGTACGCTCATCGGCGGAGCCGATCCGCGCCGCGAGGGGCTGGTGCTCGGGCGCTGAGCGCACCACCGGCCGCGCGCTCCTGCCCGTCGCCGCATCGGAGACCGACATGCAACACAAGCCGCTGCACACCGACCGCCTGAAGTCCGCCGGCTACGACGCGCGCGCGCAGCGCCTGGAGATCGCGTTCACCTCGGGCGAGGTGCGCGCCTACACGGGTGTGCCCGACGAGGTCGCGCGCCGATTCTTCTCGGCACCGAATCCGTCGGCGTTCTGGGAGGACCGGATCGCCGAGGAGTACCCGGCCGAGCGCGCCGCGGGCGGGCCCGACGCCGAGGCGCGGGCGAAGCTCGACGCGCTGTTCGGCAGCAAGGATTGAGCTTTCCGAACCCCACAGAGGAGACACCCCAGATGAGCCTGTTCGACCTGACCGGAAAGGTCTGCATCGTCACCGGATCGAGCCGCGGTATCGGCCGCTCGATAGCCGAGAACATGGCCGCCCACGGCGCGAAGGTCGTGGTCTCGAGCCGCAAGCTCGACGCCTGCCAGGGGGTCGTCGACGCGATCACCCAGGCCGGCGGCACCGCGGTCGCGATCCCCGCCAACATCTCCGACAAGGCGGGCCTGCAGAACCTGGTCGACCAGTCGCGCCAGGCCTTCGGCCCGATCGATGTGCTGGTCTGCAATGCCGCGTCGAACCCCTACTTCGGCCCGAGCAGCGGCATGGGCGACGAGGTGTTCGAGAAGATCATGCGCAACAACGTGCTGTCGAACCATTGGCTGTGCCAGATGGTGCAGCCCGACATGGCCGCCAAGCGCGACGGCGCGATCATCATCGTGTCGTCGATAGGCGGCCTGAAGGGCTCGACCGAGATCGGCGCCTACTGCATATCCAAGGCCGCCGACATGCAGCTCGCGCGCAACCTCGCCTGCGAGTGGGGACCGCTGAACATCCGCGTGAACTGTATCGCGCCCGGCCTGATCAAGACCGACTTCGCGCGCGCCCTGTACGAGGATCCGGTCCGCAAGGCCGCGGCCGAGGCCCGGTTCCCGCTGCGCAGGCTCGGCGAGCCCGACGACATCGGCGGCATCGCGGTGATGCTGGCGGGCCGGGCGGGCGCGTTCATCACTGGCCAGTCGATCGTGGCCGACGGCGGCGCGACGATCACCGGCTAAGCGAGACGGCGGCGGCGCGTCGCGCGCGCCGCCCCGCTCAGGCGGCCTGCTTCGTCTGCGGCTGCCTCAGCTCGCGCCGCAGGATCTTGCCGACGTTGCTCTTGGGCAGCTCGGCGCGAAACTCGAGGTGCTTGGGCTTCTTGTAGCCGGTGAGCTGCTTCGTGCACCACTCCTGCACGTCGCGTTCGGTGAGCCCGGGGTCTTTCTTCACGACGAAGACCTTGATCGCCTCGCCCGAGTGGCCATCCGGCACACCGATGGCCGCACACTCGAGCACGCCCGGATGGGCGGCCACCACGTCCTCGATCTCGTTCGGGAAGACGTTGAAGCCCGAGACCAGGATCATGTCCTTCTTGCGGTCGACTATCTTCACGTGGCCACGCGCATCGAACACACCGATGTCGCCGGTCTTGAAGAAGCCGTCCGGCGTGAAGGCCCGAGCGGTCTCGTCGGGCCGGTGCCAGTAGCCGACCATCACCTGCGGGCCGCGCAGGCAGATCTCGCCGCGCTCGCCGATCGGCACCTCGCTGCCGTCGTCGTCGCGGACCGAGACCTCGCAGGACGGCACCGGCAGGCCGACGGTCCCGGTGAACTCGGTCAGCGTCACCGGGTTGATCGTTGCGACCGCACAGGTCTCGGACAGCCCGAAGCCCTCGCCGAGCGGCACGCCGGTGACCTTCAACCACTTGTCGGCGACCACCTGCTGCGTGGCCATGCCGCCGCCGCCGGCGAACAGCAGGCGCGAGAAGTCGAGCTTCGCGAAGTCGGGATGGTTGGCGAGCGCATTAAACAGCGTGTTGAGCGCCGGGAAGGTGTTCACCGGGTGCTTGGCGAGCTCTGCGATCAGCCCCGGGATGTCGCGCGGATTGGGCACGAGGAGCTGGCAGGCGCCGGTCTTCATGCCCAGGCCGAAGGCCACCGCGAGCATGTAGATGTGATACAGCGGCAGCGCGCACAGCGCCATCCCGCCCTCCTCGCCCAAGCGCTCGCGCAGGCGGTCCTGGACCGGCTGGAACCAGGCTTCACCCTGCAGGATCGCGGCAACCACGTTGCGGTGCGACAGCATCGCGCCCTTCGACAGGCCAGTGGTGCCGCCTGTGTATTGAAGGAACGCGAGGTCGTCGTGCGCCATCTGCATTGCGCGGTACGGCAAGCGCGTGCCCGCCTCCAGCGCCTCACTGAAACGCGTGACATGCGCGAGCTCGAACGCGGGCACCATCTTCTTCACGTGCCGGATCGCGAAGTCGACTATGCGGCCCTTGACCGGACCGAGCATCTCGCCGACCGAGGTGAGCACGACCTGGCGGACCGCGGTGCGCCCGATCACCTGCTGCAGGGTCGCGGCGAAGTTCTCCAGGATGACGATCGCCTCGGCGCCGGAGTCCTCGAGCTGGTGCTCGAGCTCGCGCGGCGTGTAGAGCGGGTTCACGCAGACCGCGGTGCAGCCGGCACGCAGAACGCCGGCGACGACGACCGGGAACTGCAACAGGTTGGGCAGCATCACGGCGATCCGCTGCCCACGGCCGAAGCCTTGCGACTGCAGCCAGGCGGCGAAGGCGCGCGACCGCTCGTCGAGCTCGCCGAAGCGCATCGTGCGGTCCATGCAGACGTAGGCGGGCTTCGAGCGGTGACGCGCGAGGCTCTCGTCGATCAGTGCATTGAGCGACGGGTAGGCGCCGGGATCGATGTCCGCCGGCACGCCGTCGGGGTAGGACTTCAGCCAGAAGCGGTCCACGTGTCTTCCTCCAGGAGGCGCGCGGTCTGTGTCGCGCGCCGGGGATGATAGCCCGGTGTGCGCACGGCCCGGCTAGCGGGCCCGACCGGTCGCCGCGACGCGACGGCCCGCCCGCGCCGCGAGCCGGCGGAACAGCCAGCCGCGCGCCGGCTCGACACCGGACCGTACGAACTCGATCGGACTCGGATCGAGCAGGAAGCGGCGCTGCAGCGTCTCGACCCCGGAGGTGCCCGCGAACAGCACGCGGTCGCCCGGGGCGAGCGTCGTGTCCTCGGCTGGGAGCGCGATCGACATGCCACGGTCCGATTCAGGCAGGCCGGTGCCGGCCCGGTCGAGCACGCCCGAACCGGGCGTGTCGGCAGCGCGGGCGCGTGAGCCCGGGAACTGCAGACGCGGCGGGCGCGCCTCGTAGGAGGCCCTCGCGGTATCGGCGGCGCCTGCCCGCGCGGCCGAGCTATCGGCCCCGCGGGCCCGCGACAACATCAGCGGCACGGCACGCAGCCGCACGCCCGGATCGCGCGGATCCAGCAGCAGCTCGCCGACGCGCAGCGGCGCGGCCTCGCCCGACAACGCCTGCCGGATGCCGGGCTGCAAGGGGTCGCAGTCGAAGGTCCAGACCTCGGGGACTCGGTTGCCGAACGCGGCCTCGAGCAGGCGGCAGGCCTCGACCGCGAGCACCGCGCGATCGTGGCGGGCGAGCTCGAGGAAGCGCTCGAGCAGCGGCGTGGTCAGCGACTGCAGCACTTCGTGCACCATCAGATCGGACTGCACGAAGGTCAGCATCGGATCGGCAGCGTCGATCAGCGCCTGATTGAACGCCTTGTTGCGGCGGACGATCACCGCTGCCGCGGGATTGACCCGGCGCGCCATCTTCACGACCGCGAGGTTCACCGTGTCGTTATCGGTTCCCGCGATCACGCCGACCGCGTGTGCGATCCCGGCGTCGCCCAGGCCCCCCTCGGTGCCGCCGCAGGTCTGCACACGGTCTTCGGCGTCGTCGGGCGGCACGAAGTGCGGATCGAAGGCGCGCCAGGACTGGCCGGAGGCGCCGAGCGCAGCGGCCAGAGGTCGCCCGAAGCGCCCGTAGCCGGCCAGCACCCAGTGTCCGCGCGGCAACCTCAGCGGCTCGGGCCGCTCGGCGCCCGGCGCGCCGGTCAGCCACTCCTCGAGTTGCAGCACCTCGGGCGCGGCGAAGTCGAGCCCGACGTTACGCGCGAAGGTGCGAAACGGGTTGATCACCTGCACGCCACCGAACTCGGCGAGGTTGGTGCACACGACGGGGTCGACGACACGTGCGATCACCTGGGTGCCCGGGTCGAGCACACGCGTGCCGATCGCTATCGACTGGTTTGCCTCGTCGTCGCCGGTCAGCGCGAGCACGGCCCGGCACTCGGGCTTGGCGATGCCCGCGTCGCGCAGCACCTCGGGGCGTCGCGCATCGGCCACCAGCATCAGCGGCGCGACCGCGTACGGCTGCACAGCGATCGCCGCGAGCCTCGCCGCGTCGGTGTCGACGATCACGAGGCGCACCCGCAGCGCATCGAGCGCCTGCGCGATCGCCATGCCACTACGGCCGTAGCCGCAGATGACGCAGTACGGCTCGCGCAGGCGGGCGACGCGGCGCAGGAAGAGGCTGCGCGCGGCGGCCGACCGGAAGGTCGGGTCCTGGGACATCGAGAACACCGAGCCGAGCGCGTAGGCCCAGCCGATGACCGACAGGTAGATCGTGAACGTCACCCAGAGCCGCTGAGCGTCGGTGAACGCATACGGGATCTCGCCGAAACCGATCGTCGTCGCGGTGTAGCTCATCACGTACAGCGCGTGGAAGAAGTTCATCTGCCACGGCCGGCCCTCGCCGTCGACACCCGGGATCGCGACCAGACCGGCCACCGAGACCGCGTAGACGACGATCAGCGTGATCAGCGGTCGCCGCAGCCGTCGCAGCACCAGGAAGAGGACGTCGCCCATCGGCTCGCTGCCAGCGCGCGGCGCAGCTCAGCGGCTCGCGCGCAGCGTCTCGCCGATCAACAGCGTGACTGAGATCAGGTTGGCGAGCAGCGCGCCGCCCGACAGCGAGACGATCGTCGACATCGTCGCCGGGGTCATCGGATCGTTCGCGACATGGGCGCTCCATGTCCATACGAAGGCCGCGGCGAACAGCTGCAGACACGCCGCGAGGCTGGTGGCGAGATGGGTGGCGCCGATGTGGGTGCGGTCGCCGAATTTGAGCACCAGCGCGATCAGGTTGACCACCACCGCCGAGAACAGCTCCGCCGGATGATGGAAATCGATGCGGTCGATGTCGCCGATGAAGAAGCCGAAATTCAGCGTGCAGGCGAGGATGATGAAGAAGCCGAAGACGACCTTCTCGAGGTTCATGACTGAGGGGCCGCGGCGGGCCGTGGGGGGCGTCAGCGGATGATGACACGGACGGCACGGGCGGCGCAGTGGCGCAGCGGCGCGCGCCGCCCTCGGCCGTCTCGCCCCGCGCCCGCCCGCCGTGCTTCAATGCGGGCTGGCGGATCGGGGGCGGCACGGCGCGCATGCAGGCAATCGGTGGAGTGGTCGGCATCGCGGCGATGATCGGGATTGCCTGGGTCCTGTCCGAGCGGCGTGCCAGCATCGCCTGGCGCCCGGTGTGGAGCGGTCTGCTGCTGGCGCTCGCCATCCTGGCGACAGTCCGCTGGGTGCCGGGTGCGCAGCGCGCGCTCGAGTCGATGAACGGCGTGCTCGATGCGCTGCAGGCCGCCACCACCGCGGGTACGTCGTTCGTCTTCGGGTACCTGGGCGGCGCGCCCCTGCCCTTCGAGCCGAACGGTCCGGGCGCGGCCTTCGTCCTCGGCACGCAGGTGCTGCCGTTGGTGCTGGTGGTCTCGGCGCTCTCGGCCCTGCTGTTTCACTGGGGCGTGCTCAGCGCGGTCGTGCGCGCCTTCGCCTGGGTGCTGGTGCGCACGCTCGGCGTGGGCGGTGCGGTGGGCGTGTCGGCCGCCGCGAACGCCTTCGTCGGCATGGTCGAGGGGCCACTGGTGATCCGCCCCTGGCTCGCGCGGATGACCCGCGGCGAGCTCTTCATCGTGATGAACTGCGGCATGGCGACGATCGCCGGCACGGTGCTGGTGCTGTATGCGGCGATGCTGCGGCCGATCCTGCCCGATGCGCTCGGCCGCCTGCTGGCGGCCTCAGTCGCCGCGGTCCCGGTCGCCATCGCGGTGGCCGCCGTGATGGTGCCCTCGGATGGGCCGCCCGACCGCACGCCGGTCGTGCTCGGCCGCGAGGACACGAGTGCCCTCGCCGCAATCACGCGCGGCACCATGGAGGGCGTGCAGTTGCTGATCAACATCGTGGCGATGCTGGTGGTGTTCGTTGCGTTGGTGGCGCTGGCCAACGCCGGCCTCGCGCTGCTGCCCGCGATCGGCGGCGCCCCGATCTCGGCCGAGCGCCTCCTCGGCGTCGCGTTTGCACCGCTCGCCTGGCTGGTCGGCGTGCCGTGGAGCGAGGCGGGCACGGCCGGCCAGCTGCTCGGCAAGAAGACCGTGCTCAACGAATTCGTCGCCTACGCCGAGCTCGCCGCGCTGCCGCCCGAGGCGCTGTCGCCGCGCTCGCGGCTGCTGATGACCTATGCGCTCGCCGGCTTTGCCAACTTCGGCAGCCTCGGGATCATGGTCGGCGGCCTGGCGCCCCTGCTACCTGCCGAGCGGCGCGCCGACCTCGCGCGGCTCGCCGCACGCTCGCTGCCGGCCGGGCTGCTGTCGACCTGCATCACGGCGGCGCTGGTCGGCCTGCTCGCCTGAGGGCCCGCGCGCCATGGACCGCTTCAAGCAGATCGAGACCTTCGTCGCGGTGGCGGCACGCGGCAGCCTGTCGGCGGCCGCGCAGATCGAAGGTGTCGCGCCTGCGGTGATCGGCCGGCGGCTCGACGGCCTGGAGGAGCGCATCGGCGTGAAGCTGCTGGTGCGCACCACCCGGCGCCTCACGCTCACCTTCGAGGGCAGCGCGTTCCTCGAGGACTGCCAGCGGATCCTCAACGACTATCACAACGCCGAGGCGTCGGTGTCGGCCGGCGGCGTCAAGGCGAGCGGGCACCTGCGGGTGAGCGCACCGGCCGGCTTCGGGCGGCGCCATGTCGCGCCGCTGGTGCCGGCCTTCCTGGCCGCGCATCCGGACGTGACCGTGTCGCTCGACCTGTCCGACCGGCTGGTCGACATCGTCAACGAGGGCATCGACGTCGCGGTGCGCATCGGCCAGCTCGACGACTCGAGCCTGGTCGGCATCCGGCTGGCCGGCAACGAGCGGGTAGTGGTCGCCAGCCCCGCCTACCTCGCCGCGCACGGCACGCCGCTGCATCCGGACGCGCTGCAGCGGCATGCCTGCCTCACCTTCGGCACCCGTGGCAGCCAGGCGCGCGGCTGGCTGTTCACCGTCGACGGCCAGGTGGTGCCTGTGCGCGTCGGCGGGCCGCTCGAGTGCAACGACGGTGCAGTCCTGCACGCCTGGGCGCTCGCGGGTCAAGGGCTGGCATGGCGCTCGATGTGGGAGGTGGCCGACGAGATCGCGTCCGGGCACCTCGTGACCGTGCTCGATGCGTTCCGTGCGCCGGACAACGCGATCCACGCGCTGTTCCCGCAGCGCCGGCACCTGCCGCTGCGGGTACGGATGTTCATCGACCACCTGAAGCACACCTACGGGAACCCGGCGTATTGGTCGGGGTCGCCCGCAGGTCGTCCGTCGGCAGTCTGAACGGCTCGCGCCGCGGCGCGGCCTCCCGCGCCCGCGCGAGGTCCAGGCGTGGTCCAGGCGTGGTCGCAGCGAGGTCGCGGTATGCTCGCGCCCTCCGGGGCCCGCGACCACCGCGCCCGCCTCCGACCTCCTGGACCGCCTCGATGACCGCCGCCGCCCCTTCGCTCTTCTCGCCCCTGCGCATCGGCGCGATCGACTGCCCGAACCGCGTGCTGATGGCGCCACTGACCCGCTGCCGCGCGGACGCCGACACGCTCGCGCCGCGGGCGCTGAACGCCGAGTACTACGCGCAGCGCGCAGGCGCCGGACTCATCGTGTCCGAGGCCACCCAGGTCGAGCCGCGCGGCCTGGGCTACATGCGCACGCCGGGCTGCTACTCGAACGCCCAGCGCGATGGCTGGCGGCTCGTCGCGGACGCGGTGCACGTCGCGGGCGGGCGGATCGTCGGGCAGATGTGGCACGTAGGCGCGGTCTCGCACCCCGACCTGCAGCCGGGCGGCCTGCTGCCGGTCTCCTCGTCCGGGTACACCGCAGTCGGATCGATCCACGGGCCGCAGGGCAAGCGCGAGCGCGTCGCCGCGCGCGCGCTCGCCACCGAGGAGGTCCGCGCGATGGTCGGCGCCTGGCGCAATGCGGCGCAGGTCCTGAAGGACGCGGGCCTGGACGGCGTCGAAGTGCACTCCGCCAACGGCTACCTGCTCGAGCAATTCATCCGCGACTCGGTAAACCACCGTGACGACGAGTACGGCGGCAGCGTGCAGAACCGCATCCGCCTGACGCTCGAGTGCATCGACGCGGCCATCGAGGTGTTCGGCGCCGATCGCGTGGGCATCCGGCTGTCGCCCGTCACCGACGCCAACAGCTGTCCGCAGGATTCGAACCCCCAGGCCACCTACATGGCGCTGATCGAGGCGCTCGATGCCCGGCGCATCGCCTTCATCCATTTCATCGAGGGCAACACCGGCGTCGAGCGCCATGCGCGCGGCTTCGACTTCGGCGCGGCGCGCCGTGCGTTCCGCGGCACCTACGTCGCGAACAACAAATACTCGCGGCAAATGGCGATCGACGCGCTCGCCTCGGGCGCGGCCGACGCGGTCGCCTTCGGCGTGCCGTACATCTCGAATCCGGATCTCGCGCGCCGGCTCGAGCTCGACGCGCCGCTGGCGCAGGCCAACACGAAGACGTTCTATGGGCCCGAGGACGTCGGCTACACAGACTATCCGGCGCTCGCGATGGCCTGAGGCCGTGGCTACCGGGGTCGATCCACCGAGCGGGTGTGCCTGAGGTCGCGCCTGCGCAGCAAGCGCGGCGGCACCGGGACGCCAGGGCCAGACCCCGCGCCCCGGCCAGACGCTCAGCGTGTCTTGCAGGACAGCGGCGCGCTCAGCTCGCAGTAGGTGGCCGGTGCCTGCAGCACGGTGCACGGTCCTAAGGCACCACGCTCCCTCAACTGCTCCGCCGACAGCGCCTGGTGATCGGCCGACAGCCGCCGCAGCGCCCCCTCGTCGGTGGCGCGGATCGAGTACGGCACGAAGGACGAGGGCCCGCCGCAGGCGAGTGCACCCATCGGCAGTACGCGGCATTCGCCGTCGCTCGTACAGGCCGCCGGACCGATCCGCGTCCTCACCTCGGCCTCGATGACGTCGACGCGCGCCTGCAGCGTGACGGCCTCGACCTTGTCGGAGCCGCTGCAGCCGCCAAGCGCACCGAGCCCCAGCAGGACGCAGGACGCGCCGAGCCTGCGCAGGCACACGCCGCCGATCACGCCGCCTCGGTCTCGCGCGAAGCGCGCTTGCGGTCGTGTTCCTTGAGGTGACGCTTGCGCAAGCGGATCGACTTGGGCGTGATCTCGACCAGCTCGTCATCGGCGATGAACTCCACCGCCTTCTCCAGCGTGAGCTGCATCGGCGGCGTCAGCACGATCGCATCGTCCTTGCCGGCCGAGCGCACATTGGTCAGCTTCTTCTCCTTGACCGGGTTCACGATGAGGTCGTTGTCCCGGGTGTGGATGCCGATGATCATGCCCTCGTACAGCTCCTCGCCGGGCACGACGAACATCCGGCCGCGGTCGTCGAGCTTCCACAGCGCGTAAGCCACCGCCGCGCCGTCGTCGCCGCTGATCAGCACGCCATTGCGGCGGTCCTCGATCGGGCCGGCCATCGGCGCGTAATCGTCGAACACGTGGCTCATGATGCCGGTGCCACGGGTGATGTTCAGGAACTCGGAATGGAAGCCGATCAGGCCGCGCGCCGGCACCCGGTAGTCGAGCCGCACGCGGCCCTTGCCGTCCGGCTCCATGTTGGTCATGTCGGCGCGGCGCGTGCCCAGGTACTCCATGACCGCGCCCTGGTGCGTGTCCTCGACGTCCATCGCAAGCGTCTCGAACGGCTCTTCCTTGACGCCGGTCTCGGGGTTGATCCGGACCTTGGGCTTGGGACGCGAGACGGCCATCTCGTAGCCCTCGCGGCGCATGTTCTCCAGCAGGATCGTCAAATGCAGCTCGCCGCGGCCCGACACCACGAAGGTGTCGCTGTCGGACGGGAACTCGACGCGAAGCGCGACGTTCGACTGCAGCTCGCGCTCGAGGCGGTCGCGGATCTGACGGCTGGTGACGTACTTGCCCTCGCGGCCGGCCAGCGGCGAGGTGTTGACCATGAACTCCATGGTCAGCGTCGGCTCGTCGACCTTCAGCAGCGGCAGCGCGTCCGGCGTGTCGGCCGCGCAGATGGTCGCGCCGATGTCGAGCCCGTCGACGCCAGTGACCGCAACGATGTCGCCGGCTTCCGCCCCGTCCATCGGGATGCGCTCCAGACCCTTGTAGCGCAGCACCTGGTTGACCTTGCTCACGACCGGCTTGGAGTCCGGGCCGTGCAGCGTCTGCACCTGCATGCCCGCGGTCACGCGGCCGCGGTTGATGCGGCCCACGCCGATACGGCCGACGTAGCTGCTCCAGTCGATCGACAGGATTTGCATCTGCAGCGGGCCGTCGACGTCGTCGGCGCGCTGCGGCACGTGCTTGAGGATGGCGTCGTACAGCGCGCGCATCGTGCCCTGCGGCATGCCGTTCTCGGCCCGCGGCAGCGCCTCCATCTCCTCAATCTCGTTGACTGCGAAGCCGGCGAGCGCCGAGCAGTAAACGATCGGGAAATCCATCTGCTCGGTGGTCGCGCCGAGCTTGTCGAACAGTTCGAACACCTGGTCGATCACCCAGTGCGGGCGCGAGCCCGGGCGGTCGATCTTGTTGACCACCAGGATCGGCTTCAAGCCCAGGGCCAGCGCCTTGCGGGTGACGAAGCGGGTCTGCGGCATCGGGCCGTCGACCGCGTCGACCACCAGCAGCACGCAGTCGACCATCGACAGCGCACGCTCGACCTCGCCGCCGAAATCGGCGTGCCCCGGGGTATCGACGATGTTGATGCGGGTACCGTCGACCTCGATCGCGCAGTTCTTCGCGAGGATCGTGATGCCACGTTCCCGCTCGAGGTCGTTCGAGTCCATGATCCGCTCGGTCATCGCCTGGTGGGCGCGGAAGGTACCGGATTGGCGCAGCAGCTGGTCGACCAGCGTGGTCTTGCCGTGGTCGACGTGGGCGATGATCGCGATGTTGCGGATGGCTTGCATGGGAGGCGTCCTGATGCGCTATGTGTTCGTTCGGTCGCGGGGCACGGTGGCCAGCACGCGCTGGGGCGCGAGCAGGCCGGGCGGTGCAAAATCGGCGATGCCCAGCAGGCAATCGCCACGGTAGACGCGCACCGGCCCCGCGGGCGCACGCGACAACGGGGCACGGTCGTCATGATCCAGCACGATTCGTTGCCCCTTGATGAAACGGTCAGCCAACGCGTCCCCAAGCCCGACGCGCGGCAGGCCGGCGACGAGGGTGTCCAGGGGCCGCAGCCGGGCCGCGCGGTCGGACGGCTCGGCCGCCTCCAGTGCGTCGAGATCAACCGCCTGCGCGATGTCGAGTGCACCGACCCGCGTGCGGCGCAGTGCCACGAGGTGGGCGCCGCAGCCGAGTCGCTCGCCGATGTCCTGCGCGAGCGTGCGGATGTAGGTGCCCTTGGAGACGCTCGCGCGCAAGGTCGCGAGCGGCCGCGCCGGGTCGGCCCGGTCGACGCCGAGCAGCGCGATCTCGTGCACCGTCACCGTCCGGGCCTCGCGCTCGAGCGTGATGCCCTCGCGTGCGTAGGCGTAGAGCGGCCGGCCGTCACGCTTGAGCGCGGAGTGCATCGGCGGAACCTGGGCGATCTCGCCGACGAACGCCGCGCAGGCTGCGGCGATCGCCGCGTCGTCGCAGCCCACCTCGCGCGCGGCGATGACAACGCCCTCGGCGTCGCCGCTGTCGGTCGCGACGCCCAGGCACATCGTCGCCTCGTACGTCTTGTCGGCGTCGAGCAGGTCGTGCAGGAACTTGGTCGCCTCGCCGAAGGCGATCGGCAGCAGCCCGGTCGCCATCGGATCGAGCGTGCCGCCGTGCCCGCCCTTGGCCGCCGAGAAGGCCCGGCGCGCGCGCTGCAGCGCGTCGTTCGAACTCGGGCCACGCGGCTTGTCGAGCAGCAGCACGCCGTCGACCCGCTGCCACGTGCGGCGCGCACGCGGCGCCCCGGTCCGCAGGGCGGCGTCGCTCGTAGGCGGCCGGGTGTCGGTCACTCGGCCGCCCGCGGCGCCTCGGGCGCGCCGTCGACGGCCGGGGGCGCCGCATCCATGCCGTCGTCTGCGGCCCGCACCGAGTTCGCCTCGTCGATCAGACGCGACATGCCCACACCATGCTCGACCGAACGGTCGTGCACGAAGCGCAGCTGCGGGTTGGTGTGAATGCGAACCCGCCGACCCATCTGCGAACGCATGAAGCCGGCACTGCGGCGCAGCCCCTCGAGCGTGCGACCCACCGTCTCGTCGTCGCTCGGCATCACCGTGAAGCGGACCGTGGCGTACGCGTAGTCGGCAGTGATGTCGACCGAGGTCAGCGTCACCATGCCGATCCTCGGATCCTTGACCTCGCGCGCGATCAGCTGCGCGAGTTCCTGGTGGATCTGCTCGGCGACGCGGGTCGCGCGGTCACCGCCGCTCTTCGAATGCCTGTTCATGCCGTTGCCGTCCGTCGTGCGTGCCGGGTGAACTCGGGCGCCGCCGGCCGGAAGCGACCCGCGAACGCGCGGGCCGAACCAGGCACCGCGGCGCTCAGAGCGTTCGCGCCACTTCCTTCACCTCGAATACCTCGAGCTGGTCGCCGACTCTGATGTCGTTGTGGTTCTTCAGGGTCAGGCCGCACTCGAAGCCCTCGCGGACCTCGCGTGCGTCGTCCTTGAAGCGCTTGAGGGAATCCAGCTCGCCGGTCCAGATGACCACCGACTCGCGCAGCAGCCGGATCTTCGAACCGCGCCGCACGACGCCGTCGGTGACCATGCAGCCGGCGATGTTGCCAATCTTGCTGACGCTGAAGATGTTGCGGATCTCGACCGTACCGATGGTCTCCTCGCGCTTCTCGGGCGCGAGCATGCCGCTCATCGCCGCCTTCACCTCGTCGACCGCGTCGTAGATGATGTTGTAGTAGCGGATGTCGACGCCATTCGACTCGGCCAGCTTGCGGGCGGCCTGGTCGGCACGCACGTTGAAGCCGATGACCACGGCCTTGGACGCCACCGCGAGATTGATGTCGCTCTCGGTGATGCCGCCGACCGCCGCATGGACGATCTGCACGCGCACTTCTTCGGTGGACAGCTTGAGCATCGACTGCGCCAGTGCCTCCTGCGAGCCCTGCACGTCTGCCTTGATGATGAGGGCCAGCGCCTGCGTGGCGCCCTCGGCCATCTGGTCGAGCATGTTCTCGAGCTTGGCGGCCTGCTGACGGGCCAGCTTGACGTCGCGGAACTTGCCCTGGCGGAACAGCGCGATCTCGCGCGCCTTGCGCTCGTCGGCGATACCTTGGACTTCCTCGCCCGCGGACGGGACCTCGGACAGACCCTGGACCTCGACCGGGATCGACGGACCCGCCTCGGTGACCGGCTTGCCGGCCTCATCGAGCATGGCCCGGACGCGGCCATAGGCCGAACCAGCGAGGATGACGTCGCCGCGCTTGAGCGTGCCAGACTGGACCAGCACGGTCGCGACCGGGCCCTTGCCCTTGTCGAGACGCGCCTCGATCACGATGCCCTTGGCGGGCGACTCGACGCTCGCGTTGAGCTCGAGCACCTCGGCCTGCAGCAGCACGTTCTCGAGCAGCTCGTCGATGCCCGCGCCGGTCTTGGCCGATACGCCCACGAACGGCACGTCGCCGCCGTAATCCTCGGGCACGACTTCCTGGGCGACCAGCTCCTGCTTGACGCGGTCGAGGTTGGACTCGGCCTTGTCGATCTTGTTCATCGCGACGACGATCGGCACGCCGGCGGCTTTTGCGTGGGCAATCGCCTCGATCGTCTGCGGCATCACGCCGTCGTCGGCGGCAACTACCAGGATGACGATGTCGGTCGCCTTCGCGCCACGCGCGCGCATGGCGGTGAACGCCTCATGGCCCGGGGTGTCGAGGAAGGTGATGATGCCGCGCGGCGTCTCGACGTGGTACGCGCCGATATGCTGCGTGATGCCACCGGCTTCGCCCGCGGCAACCTTGGCGCGCCGGATGTAGTCCAGCAACGAGGTCTTGCCGTGGTCGACGTGACCCATGATGGTCACGACCGGCGGACGCGGCAGCTTCTCGACGTCGACGTGCGTCGCGGTCTGCTCGAGCAGCGCCTCGGGATCGTCGAGCGCCGCGGCGATCGCGGTATGGCCGAGTTCCTCGACCAGGATCATCGCGGTCTCCTGGTCGAGCGGCTGGTTGATGGTGACCATCTGGCCCATCTTCATCATCAGCTTGATGACCTCGGCCGCCTTGACCGACATCTTGTGCGCGAGCTCGGCGACGGTGATCGTCTCCGGCACGTGCACTTCGCGGACGATCGCCTCCGCGGACTGCGAGCCGCCCGAATCGTGGCCGCGATGGTCACCGCGACCGCCGCGATGACCGCCACGCGGACCGCGCCAGCCGGCAGCGCCACCGCTGCTGTCGCCGCGTGTTTTGATCGCGCGACGCTTTGCGGCGTCGTCCTGCCAGGTCGACGAGAGGTTCTCGGACTTGACATGTTTCTTGACCGTGCCGGGGGCGGCGGGCGCGGACGAGCCCGGACGCGACGCGCCGGGCGCTGCGCCCGGGCGGGCGGCCGGACGGTGCAGCGTGCCCGAGGGCTTGATCTCGGCAGCGGGGGCCGCAGCGACCGGCGCGGCGGCGATCACCGGCGGCGGGGCTTCGATCGGCTTGGGCTGAGGACGGCGCGACGCGGTCAGCAGCCGGTTGATCGCGGCGGCCTCGTCCTCGGCCTTGCGGCGGGCGGCGACCTGTGTGGCCGCCTCTTCCTGCGCCTTGCGGGCGACTGCGGCAGCAGCCTGAGACGCGAGGCGCGCGGCCTCGGCTGCGGCCTCGGCCTGCAAGGCGGCGGCATCGTTCTGTGCGGACGCAACTTCGTTCTCGGCGGCGGCGGCCTGCAGCGCGGCGATGCGCGCCTGCTCGCGACGTGCCTCCTCCTCGCGCAGCGCGGCTTCGCGGGCCGCTTCCTCGGCGCGCTGGCGCTCAGCCTCGGCACGCTCCTCGCGCTCGCGTATCTCGGCCATATCGCGCTCCTGGCGCTCCAGGGCCTCGCGTTGCTTGCGGTCTTCCTCGTCGCGCAAGCGCTGCTGCTCGATCTCCACCGGCGACGGGGCACGCCCCGCCGACTCGACGGCCGGTTCGAGCTGCACCTCGGCGCCCTCGGCGTCGCGCTGCACGAACACACGCTTCTTGCGCACCTCGACCTGGATCGTGCGGGCCCGCCCGGTGGCGTCGGCCTGCTTGATCTCGGAGGTCTGCTTGCGCACCACCGTGATCTTCTTCTTCGGCTCGTCGGCGCCGTGGGCGCGGCGCAGCGCCGTCAGCAGCTGCGCCTTGTCGGCCTCGGTCAGGTTGTCGTCAGCCGAGCGCTTCTCAACGCCAGCGGCGCGCAGCTGCTCGAGCAGCACCTCCGCCGGCACTTTGAGCTCGGCAGCGAAATTGGACACGTTGGTGCTAGACATTCAGGTCCTTCCGGCTCAAGCCGACTCGTTCTCGAACCAGTGCGCGCGCGCCTTCATGATCAGCGACTTCGCACGTTCCTCGTCCAGGCCGGTGGCCTCGACGAGTTCGTCGACCGCGAGTTCGGCCAACTCGTCACGGGTATGGACGTTTGCATCGGCCAGCTTCGCGGCCAGGTCACGGTCCATGCCCTCGAGGGTCAGGAGATCCTCGGTGGTGCTCTCGAGCTTCTCTTCCTTGGCGATCGCCTCGGTGAGCAGCACGTTGCGCGCTCGATCGCGCAGCTCGTTGACCGTGTCCTCGTCGAAGGCCTCGATCTCGAGCATCTCGTTCAGCGGCACGTAGGCCACTTCGTCCAGCGACGAGAAGCCCTCGTCGATCAGGATGTCGGCGACCTCCTCGTCCACGTCGAGCTTCGCCATGAACACCCCGCGCAGCGCGGAGCGCTCGTTAGCCTGCTTCCCGGCGCTTTCCTCGGCGGTCATGATGTTGATCTGCCAGCCGGTCAGCTCCGAGGCGAGGCGCACGTTGCGCCCGCCCGTGCCGATCGCGAGCGCGAGGTTGTCCTCGTCGACCACCACGTCCATCGAGTGCTTCTCCTCGTCGACGACGATCGACGAGACGTTCGCCGGAGCCAGGGCGCCGATCACGAACTGCGCCGGGTCCTCGGACCACAGCACGATGTCCACGCGCTCGCCGGCGAGCTCGCCGGTGACCGCCTGCACGCGCGAGCCGCGCACGCCGACGCAGGTGCCGATCGGGTCGATGCGGCGATCGGTGGTGTACACGGCGATCTTGGCGCGTACGCCCGCGTCGCGCGCGGCGGCCTTCACCTGCAGCAGGCCCTGCTCGATCTCGGGCACCTCCAGGCGGAAGAGCTCCATGATGAATTCGGGCGCAGTGCGCGACAGGATCAGCTGTGGGCCGCGGCCCTCGCGGTTGATCCGCGCGACCCAACCGCGCACGCGATCGCCCACCCGCAGGTTCTCCTTTGGGATCATCTGGTCGCGCGGCAGGCGGGCCTCGATCTTGCCGGACTCGATGACCGCGCCCTCACGGTCCAGCCGCTTGATCGTGCCAGACAGCATCGAGTCGCCGCGCCCGAGGAAGTCGTTGATGATCTGCTCGCGCTCGGCGTCGCGGATCTTCTGCAGGATGACCTGCTTGGCCGCCTGTGCGCCGATGCGCCCGGCCTCGATCGGCTCGAGCTCTTCCTCGACGTAGTCGCCGACCTGGATGTCCGGGATCTGCTTCTGCGCCTCGGTCAGGATCATCTGGATGTCGTGATCCTCCATCTCGCCGTCGGGCACCACCAGCCAGCGGCGAAAAGCCTCGGACTCGCCGGTCTCGCGGTCGATCGACACACGGCAGTCGACCTCTTCCTTGAACCGCTTCTTGGTCGCCGAGGCGAGCGCGCTCTCGAGGGCGGCAAACACGACCTCGCGGGCCACGCTCTTCTCGCGCGCCAACGCATCGACCAGCAACAGCACTTCCCGGCTCATCCTGAAGCCTCCTAGAACTTGACCTTGGGCACCAGCCGCGCCCGCTCGACCTCGTCGAGCGTGAACGACAGCCTGCGCACCGTCTCGACCTCGCCCGCATCATCCGCGGGCGCGGTCGCCTCATGTCCTTCGACACCGCCTTCGGCGGCCTTCGCTGCGGCGACCTTCCTTGCAGCGGCCTTGATCGCCTCGACTTTCATCGCCTCTCTCTGCGCCAGCTTGCGCGCCGCTTCCTTGGCCGCCGCTGCCTTGCCCACCTTCGCCCCCGGCTTGCGCGGCTTGGGTGCAAGGGGGTCGGGCAGCTCGAGCGCCCAGCGCGCCGGCTCGCCCGGCGCCGTCGGCACGCTGTCGTCGCGCACCAGCACGCCCTCAAAGTTGCGCCGACCGGACAGCGGTTCGCGCAGGCGCAGCGCCACCTCCAGCCCCTCGAAGCGCTCGTAGTCTGTCGCCCGCTTCAGTGGTCGATCCAAACCTGGCGACGACACCTCGAGGCGCGCGTAATCGACGTTCTCGACGGTCAGCACGTGGGACAACTGGTGGCTGACCTTCTCGCAGTCCTCGACGCGAACCGCGGGCGGCATCACATCGGCGGGCCGCGCCGATTCGGGCAAGTACGCCGCGGCAGGGAGATCGATCGTGACGCGCAGCAGGCCTCTGCCCGCGAGCTCGACATCGACCAACTCGTAGCCCATTGCGCTCACGGTCCGTTCGATCACGGCTTGCACCGGCCCCACCACTGCCAACGGCGTCCTTTGAGAAATGACCGAACAACGAGTCGGCCGGCCGACGGGAAAAAAAAATGGGCTTGGCCAGCCCATTTACTCAGCTCGAGCACGCTCGCTGATGCGAGGTGTCTAGCCTTAAAAGTATAGCGGAAAATGCGTCGGGAATCCACCCGTGAGAGATCCGACTGTTCCAGAGGCAGCCCCCGGGGGCCGCAACGCGTCGCGCACGAGCCGGCGCTTCACCCGGTTGCGAGCCCGAGAGCCTTCCAGCCCGGGACCCTGGCGAGGGCGGAGCCGACGCCTGCGGCGCCGACCGCCGCAACTCGCGTCAGGCGCCGGCCGGACCGCGGCGTCGACCGCCTCCGCCTCCGGAGCGACCCCGGTTGCCGCCGCCAGGACCGCGGGGTACGCCGCCCTGACCCTGAGCCTGAGCCCCCTGACCGCCCTGACCACCCCGGTTGCCGCCCTGACCACCCCGGTTGCCGCCCTGTGCGCCCTGTGCGACCTGTGCGACCTGTGCGCCTCGGTTGCCGCCTTGTACCCCTCGGCTGCCGCCCTGTGCGCCCCGGTTGCCGCCCTGCCCGCCGCGCGGACCTCGGCCACCGCCCGCAGGCTTGCCGCCGCCGCCGAAGCCGCCGGCCGGGAAGCCGCCCGTCGCGCCGCCCACGCCGGCGCCGTAGCGCGCACCGCCTCCGCCGCCGAAGCCGCCTTGTGCACCGCGCTTGCGCCGCGCCTGGCCGCCGGCCGGCTTGTCCACGCCGGGCAGCCCCGGCTGACCGAAACCCGACCCGGCGCCGAAGCGCTGACCGCGCGGGATCGCCTTGCGCACGGCCTTGGTGATGCCCGACAGGTGGGCGTCGGCCGAGGCTGGCTGCCACTCGTCGTCGTCGTGATTGATGCCCTTCGGGCCGCGAGGCTGCGGCTCCTCGGCAGACAGAAAGGCGGGCTGGGTGTCGTCGTCGTCGATCTCGTCGTCGTCGTCGTCAAAAGCATCGCCGGCACGGGCACCAGCAGACGCTGCAGCGTCCTCGTCGATGAACGCCGGCTGACGGTCGGATGCCTTCGTGCGCGGCGGTTCGTCGTCGTCCGACGCCTCCGCGGCCCCGTGGCCCGGACGGTCGTCGTCGTCGGCCAGCTCGCCCGGCACGCCGTCCGCGGCAGACTTGTGCGGGCCGCCGGCAACCGGGTCGCGCCCGAGTTGCTTGAGTAGCGTGGCGAGCGCGACCGCGTCGTTCTCGGCAAGCTCGGCCCAGCGGCCGCGGGCCAGGCCACGCGGCAGTCCGATCGGACCGAACCGGATCCGGACGAGCCGCGACACGGTCAGGCCGATTGCCTCGAAGATCCTGCGGACCTCGCGGTTGCGCCCCTCGGAGATCACGACCCGATACCAGTGGTTGGCGCCATCGCCGCCGACGTCCTCGATCGTGGAGAATGCAGCCGGACCGTCCTCGAGGTGCACGCCCGCGAGCAGCTTCCCGCGGGCCTCGTCCTCGAGGCGCCCGAGAATGCGCACAGCGTACTCGCGCTCCCAGCCGTAACGCGGGTGCATCAGCTTGTTGGCGATCTCGCCCGATGTCGTGAAGACGAGCAGACCCTCGGTGTTGAAGTCGAGGCGGCCCACGGCGACCCAGCGCGCACCCTTGAGCCGCGGCAGACGCTCGAAGACCGTCGATCGCTGGCCGGGATCGTCGCGGCTGCAGATCTCGCCGGGGGGCTTGTGGTACAGCAGGACCTTCGGCGCGGCGGGCAGCTGCTGGCGCTGCGCGCGGCGATTCAGCGGACGGCCGTTCACACGGATCTGATCGTTCGGGCCGATGCGCTGGCCGACGTGCGCCGGCTGGCCGTTCACCGACACCCGACCCGCGATGATCAGCTCCTCCATCTCGCGGCGCGAGCCGATGCCGGCATCCGCCAGCAGCTTGTGGAGCTTCGGTGCATCCTCGTCCGGCTCCAGTGGCGCGGCGCCGCGCGCCGCGTTGCGGCGGCGCGGATCGTTGGCGTCGACGCCGATGCGCGCCTGGCGCGAGTACACGGGGATCGCCTGGTCGGGGTCGACCGGTGCTCCGGCCCCCGGGGCGCCATCGGCCTGAGCCGCCTCGCCCTCGCGTCCTTCCCGACCGCCGCGTCCGCCGCGGCGCCGGTTCAGGCGACTGCGCGCCCCTGTGGGCCCGCGACCGCGGCCGTCGCCTTCGGCACCAAGCTCGCCGGAGGGCGCGCCCTCGACCCCGCCGCCCGCGCCGTCACGCCCGGCAACCGGCTCGCCGGCCATGCCGGACTCCTGGTCCGAGGCGGGCCCGCCGTCCACGCGCTGCGCGTGCTCGGGATGGGGTGGCCGATCGGCACGCGCCCGGCGCGGCGGTCGCACCGGACGGGTTGGGCGCTCGGCAGGCGGAACGTCGGACGCTCCGCCCGCATCGGCCGCCACGACCGAGTCGCCGCCTTCAGGAGCCGCGCCTCCCACCCCGCCTGCCCCCCCCGCGCCGCGGCGGCCGCGTCGTCGCGGTCGCGGCGACGGCGCGCCCTCGACCACAGGGCTGCCGGACACGGCGGGTTCGTTGGGCTCGGGAGACTCGCTCATGGGTCGGGCTGGACGTCGGTGGGGGAACGGGGATGGGCCGGTCCCGGCGAAGCCGGGTCGGAGTGGGCAACACAATCGGGGGCAGGCGCGCGCTGGGCCGGGGATAGCTCGTCTGCGGCACGATACGGCTCGGGGGCGGGCTCAGAGGCTGGCAGAGGGGCCGGCTCGACATCGACTGCGACCGAAATGTCCGCGGCGGGGACACCCGCCTCGTCTTCGGGCGCGCCGTGCGCGGCGATGTTGGACGTCGACTCCACAAGCGCCATCATCTGCTGGCCAAGGGCCTCGGCCCCAGGCTGCTCGGCGTCCAGGGCGGGCAGCTCATGCAGCGACCGCAAGCCCAGATCGTCGAGGAACTGCCGGGTGGTCGCGAACAGCGCGGGACGCCCGAGGACATCCTTGTGGCCGATGACCTCGATCCAGCCCCGGTCCTCCAGCGTCTTGACGATCTGCGAAGACACTGCCACGCCGCGGATCTCCTCGATGTCGCCGCGCGTCACCGGCTGGCGATAGGCCACGATCGACAGGGTCTCGAGGACCGCCCGAGAGTAGCGGGGCGGCCTCTCGGGATGAAGGCGCGCCACGAACCGCGAGATGTCAGGCGTCGTTTGGAAGCGCCAGCCGCTGGCAAGCGACACCAGTTCGACGCCGCGCCCCTGCCAGGCAATGCGAAGCTCGTCGAGCAGCGCGCGTACGGTGTCCGCGCCGAGCTCGACGTCATCGGCGAACAGACGGCGGAGTTCGGACACCGGCATCGGCTGCAGCGCGCTAAGCAGCACGGCCTCGATGATGCGCTTTATATCCGCGGTGTTCATCACGCGGCTGGAACCCTATTGTGTCGGATGGACGGCCCGCCTCGGGCCGTGGCGCTGTCTGACGAGCGTGCGCCGTGCACGCATGCCGCGAAGGGGGCGGCGGGGAAGCGGCGCGGCACGGGGCGAGTCGATCGGTCGGATCGGAGCCGGGGATGGGCATCCCGGCCGGCCGGCTCGGTGGCCGCCCTCTCAAAACCCGATCGCTGATCATAGCAGCAACACCGCCGAACCAACAAGCCGGGCCGCGCCGATGCCGGTTTGCCCCGCTCCGGGCCCGCCGTCTGCAGACCCGAGGTCCAGCTTCCCGGACACGTCGGCCTAGGTCGACCGGATCGGGACGTGCAACAGGCGGCGTCTGCAGTGGCGCGCGATGACCATGACTCAGGGGCGGATACCCGAGCTCAGAACACCAATCGGTAACGCAGCGCGACCAGCGTGTCCGCTTCGGCCCGCGCGTCGTGGTTGGGCTGCCAGCGCCGGGCCACCGTGGCACCGATGCTCGATGTGCGTCCGAGCGGCGCCCGCCATCCGATCTCGGCGATCCGCTCGCGCCCGTCCGGCACGAGCGAGTACGCGGTGGCCCCGAGCAATGCCGAGCCGTCGGCGTCGAGCCCAGTCTGGACGACCACCCGGGCCTCGCCAGATCCCGTCCGCATCGGCTGCGACACCGACAGCGACAGCGCATCGTCGGGCATCAGCGCATCGTGGCGGACCAGCGCGAGCGAGGCCGCGTCGCTGCTCGAGGTGCCGACCGAGCCGATCAGCCCCGCGCCCTGGTGTCCGGGCGTGCGCCCCCACGAGCGGGTGCCGGCCAGCGTCCATCCCGGCGCGAGCACGGCGGTCGCGCCGATCTGGATCGCATCCGTCCGGACGGTGTCGGCCGAGGCGAACGCACCCGAGCCGATCGCGCCGAGCCAGGTGCCCCGCTCCGTCGAGCGGGTCCAGGTTGCCGACGCAACCAGCCCCGGTGCGATCCGGCGCTGGGCCTCGAGCACCGTGGTTGTCGCCGAGACCGAAGTCCAGCCGGTGCCCGAGGTCACGGACTCGGAGCCGCCCAGCAGGCCGGCCTTCAGGGTGGTGTCGCCGATCGAGATGCCGCGGCCGAGTAGCGCACCGCGCGGTGAGAGCGCCGCGTACGGGTTAGCGAGCGCCGCCACGTCCAGGCCGGCGGCCACGCCGAACCAGTCGCGGGCCCTGGAACCCGCGCCGAACGCGTACTCGCCGAGCCCGTCGCGCCCGGTGAGCGCGAACGAGTCACCCGGCTGCATCGACAGCCGCGACTCGCCCGGCAGCGTGCGCTCGAGCCGCTCCATCCGGCGATCGAGTCCGTCGAGGGCACGCTGCACGGCCATCGGGAGCGGCGCGACGATGCGCGACGACAGGTCGGCAGTGAAGTCGCGCCGGTAGGCGTCGAGCACGACCGCCGACAGGCCCGAGCGCGCGGTCGCCTGCACGAGCGCGACCGTCGCGGGCGAGGTCAGCAGGCTGGTGGCCGACAGCGGCCGCTCGCCCGTCGGGCCCAGGGTGCTCAGCGCGCCCACCGGACGCAGCGCCGCCTCGACGTCGAGCAGGCCGCGGCCGTAGACCGGATCGGTGCCCGGGGCGCCGAGATCCCGAGCCGTCGCCAGCAGGATCGCCGCCACGTCCCCGCCGCGCAGGCGCGGCCACCGTGACTGCAGCAGCGCGGCCGCGCCCGACACCGCGGGCGCGGCCATCGAGGTGCCCGACAGACGCGCATAGGACGCGTCGCCGTCGGCCGACGTCGACAGGAGCGCCACGCCCGGCGCGACCAGGTACCACTGTGCGGTGTCGCCTGCACGGTTCGAGAAATCGGCGATTCGGTTGGCTGAATCGACGGCGCCTACCGCGATGACCGCCCCCGCCACCGACGGGCCGTTCGCCCACGCCTCGCGGGCGAACCGGGCGGGCCAGTCAGGGTTCGCGGCACCGCGGTTGCCAGCCGCGACCACCAGCAGTGCGCCGCCGGCCACCGCGTCCCGGATCGCCGGGCCCGCGATCGGCGCGGGCGAGGTCAGGCTCAGGTTCAAGATGCCAGAGCGCGCCGCCGCCCAGCGCACGCCCGCCGACAGCACCGCGTTGCCCGCCGGGCCGTCGTCGAACACGCGCACCGGCAGGATCGACGCGCCGGGCGCGACCCCCGCCATGCCCGCACCGTCGCGGGCGGCCGCGAGAAGTCCGGCGACATGGGTGCCGTGGCCGAGGCCGTCGGACGGGACGAGGCTGCGACCGGTCGCATCCCAGCCCTGAAGGAACCGGCCGGAGAACTCCAGATGGGTCGCGCGCACGCCCGAGTCAATGATCGCGACAACCACGCCGCTGCCGCTCGCCCCGAGCGTCCAGGCAGCAGGCGCGCCGACCCGCAGGGCCGGCCAGGACAATGCTGCCTCGGAGGCCAGCGGCACGGTCCGATCGCCGTTCGTCGGGACCGCTGCGGCGGACTGCAACGCCGCCGACGCCAGGAGCATCGACACGGCGAGGCGGACGAACGGCAAAGGGAGGGCGATGGCTGGCATGGACAGGACCCGGGACGTACTGCAGGGTCGCCGCGGGTCGGCCGATCGTCATGGCACCTTGTCACATCGCCAACCGACGAACGGTCCCCCGTGTGCGGGTTCGCACGGCAGCATCGAATCCGCGACAATCGCCCGATGCGCTCCCTCACCGCCGCCGACCTCGCTCCCGGCACGCTTGTCCAGCACTGGAAAGGCGGCCTGTACCGGATCGAGGCACTCGCCGTGCGCGAGGTCGACGGCCAGGCCGACGTCGTCTACCGCCCGCTCGCCGATCCGGCACGTCGGGCATGGACCCGCCCCCTGGACTCGTTCGTCGAGATGGTCAGCGCGCTCAACGGCGACTCGCGGCCCCGCTTCGTGCCGGTACCGCTGCCGGACGACCAAGCGCTGCGCGCCGCGGCCGCCACCGCCGGGATCGGGGCCGACCTCGTCGATGCGACGCTCGCCCGCTATGCCGAGCCGCAGCGCCACTACCATGCGGCATGGCATGTGCACGACGTGTTCGCGCGAGCCGCCGCGCGCGGCCTGCCGCTCACGCGCGCGCAGGTGCTCGCCCTGTTGTTCCACGATGCGGTCTACGTGGCGGGGGCGCAAGCGGGGAGCAACGAGGCGCTGTCGGCGCTGCTGCTGAGGCAGGCGGCATACGAGCGTGCGGACCTGCCGGGCGACGAGGTCGAGCGCGCCTGCGCGATGATCTGCGACACCGCTGGACACCTACCGGGCTCGGCCGAATCGGCAGTGGTGATCGCACTCGATCTCGCCACGCTCGGTGACCCGCCGGTGCGCTTCGACACCTGGACCGAGCTGGTCTGGCTCGAGTACCGCCACCTCTTCGCCGGAGAGGCCGATCCGAGGCGTGCGTTCATCGAGCGGCGCGTGCGCGTGCTGGACGCGCTGCAGAAGGCGATGCGCGGACGATCGGTCCACGAGCCAGCGTTCGACGCGGCGTTCGGCGCGGCGTTCGCGTTGAACGTGGAGCGGCTCGCGCGGCACACGCCGCACTGAGCCTGGGCCGCGACCCCGGATCCGGGGCCGCCCGTCCCTTCTGCCCGTCCCTTCTAGAACCCGAGTGAGCTCAGCAGGTCATCGACCTCGCCCTGCGTACTCACGGCATCACTGCGGCCAGCCACCACCTGTGGGCCTTCGAGCATTTCCTGGTGGCGCGCACGATGGTCCTCCGGCGCGGTGTCGATCAGCAGCTTCAGCAGCTTCTGCTCGATCCGCTCGGTGATGCCCTCGATCTTGCGGCACACCTGACCGGTCAGATCCTGGAAGTCCTGCGCCATCATGATGTCGCTGTGCAGGCTCGCCGTGCGCTCGGCACGCGCCACGCTCTGCGAGAGGTGGACGCGGGTCGCCTCGAAGAGCGCCATGTAGCCCTCCTCGGGACGGCGCCTCTCGTCGAGCATCCGACTCCAGCGCGCGTGAAGCGCCTGGGAGCCGTCGCGCTCGGCGTCCTGCAGCGGCGACAGCTCGTCTAGGGTGTCCAGCACCTTCTGGGCGCTGCGCTCGCACATCTCGGTGACGTACTTGAGCCGGTTGCGCGCATCGGGGATCTCGTTCGCCATATCGGCGAGCGTGCTGTCGAGCCGCAGCTCCTGCAGGCTCTCGTGCAGCTCCCGGGTCAGGCGACCGACCCGGTCGCGCAGATCGCGCGCGACACCGCAGGTGCAGTTGCGGCAGACCCCGTCGGGATCGGCGTTCGGGCAGCTCTCCGGCGGATTCTCGACCGCAATCGGGAGCAAGTCGGCCACCGGTGAGGTCGAGGGTGCGGCCAGCCGTGCAACCGGCGCGGGAGGCGGCTCAGCCGGGGCGGTGACCGATCGCTCGGCCTCCGCGCGGGTCGCTTCGAACAGGGCTTCGAGGTCGTCGTGTTCCATATCGTCGTCTTGAGTGCGGCGTAGGTTCAGGCCTTGACCGGGCCCATGATCTTGGAGACCTTTTCCTCGAGCGTCGCCTTCGAGAAGGGCTTGACGATGTATCCCGAGGCGCGCAACTGCGCCGCGCGGACGATGTCCTCCTTGCGGGCCTCGGCGGTCACCATCAGCACCGGCAGCGTCTGCAGCGACGGATCCGCGCGGATCGCCTCCAGCAGCTCGAAGCCGTTCATGTTCGGCATGTTGATGTCGGTCACGACGAAGTCGAACCGGCTGTTGCGCAGCTTGGTGATCGCCACCGCGCCGTCTTCGGCCTCGTCGCAATCTAGGTGGCCCATCTCCTTGAGCAGGCCACGGACGATGCGTCGCATCGTCGAAAAGTCGTCAACGATCAGGAATCTCATGACAGCGAGCCGTGGTCCTGGTTTCGCGAGGCGGGCCTGGACCGGAACGGTCCAGGGTCAGAGCGGTGGTGGTGCGGGTGTGTCACGAGTCCATCCATCTCGGCAGGGCGCCAACAGATAGTGCTGCTGCAGGCATCGCGACGAGGCACGGCGAAACAGGGGAAAACTGCCGGTATTCATGGGACCGACCGCGCTTCCGTCGAACCAGACCGGTAGTCGGTCGCGGCGCTGCGGCGAAGGCGCCGTCCGTCGGGCGGCCGACCCGTCGGGATCGGGCATGCAGGCCCAGCGGCCTCTTGACGATTGGGGACGAGGCATCCGCTTCGTGCGGATTGCGACGCGCCGACACAGCCCGAATGCATAAACGGAAGGCACAAATGAAAACGCCGGCTCTTGTGCGAGCCAGCGTTTCCATGATTCGGGTTGCGGGGGCAGGATTTGAACCTGCGACCTTCGGGTTATGAGCCCGACGAGCTGCCAGACTGCTCCACCCCGCGTCTGAGCCAAAGATAGTAGCACGGATCGTGTTGGGCATGCAAACGCAGCGCCACGGCACGCCTCGATTGACTGCTACACTCATTTCGATTCGACCCCCTGCCCTCGCATGAAATTCTGCTCGACCTGCGGCCACGAAGTCGTCCTGGAAGTGCCCGCGGGCGACAACCGACCCCGGTGGTGCTGTGCCCACTGCAGCACGGTCCACTACCAGAACCCGAAGATGGTCGTCGGTACCGTCACGGTCTGGGAGGACAAGGTCCTGCTGTGCAAGCGTGCGATCGAGCCGCGCTACGGCTACTGGACGCTGCCGGCGGGGTTCATGGAGAACGGCGAGACCACCGACGAGGGCGCCGCGCGCGAGACGCTCGAGGAGGCGGGCGCCCGCATCGAGCTCGGCCCGCTCTACTCGCTGATCGACGTGCCGCACGTCGATCAGGTGCATGTGTTCTACCGCGCCACGCTGCTGCACGTGGACTTCGATCCGGGACCGGAGAGCCTCGAGGCCCGGCTGTTCACCGAGGCCGAGATCCCCTGGGACGACATCGCGTTCCGGACTGTCGGCCAGACACTGCGCTGGTTCTTCGAGGACCGCAGCCGCGGCCGGTTCGAGCTGCACACCAGCGCGATCCGCTACACGCCCCGCCCCGCCGCCTGAACGCGGCGCCTCGCACATGCTGACTTGGGTCGATCCCGGCGGGCCGCTGCCGTCGCCCTCGAAGGCGCTGCAGGATCCGAACGGGCTGCTCGCCGCTGGCCGCGACCTGTCGCCCGAGCGCCTGCTCGAGGCCTACGGCCGCGGAATCTTCCCGTGGTACTCGGCGGGCCAGCCGGTGCTGTGGTGGTCGCCCGACCCGCGGATGGTGCTGTACATCGACGAGTTCAAGCTGTCGCGCTCGCTCGCCAAGACGCTGCGTCGCGTACGCCGGGACGGCAGCTGGACGATCGCGCTCGACCGGGACTTCGAGGCGACGATGCTCGCCTGCGCCGAGCCCCGCCCGGACCAGGACGGCACGTGGATCACGCCGCTGATCCGCCGCGCCTATGTCGGCCTGCACCGCCTGGGCCATGCACACTCGGTCGAGGTGCTCGAGAACGGCGTGCCGGTGGGCGGGCTGTACGGCGTGTCCATCGGCCGAATGTTCTTCGGCGAGTCGATGTTCACCCGTCGTCCGGACGCTTCGAAATGTGCGCTGGCGTCACTCGTCGCGCTGCTGCGCGGGCACGGATTCAGCGTGATAGACTGCCAGCAGGCCACGGCGCACCTCGCCTCCCTCGGGGGCCGAGAGATCTCTCGCGACGCGTTCCTGGACCGGGTCGCCACCCTCACCGCGCAGCCGCCACCAGACTGGTCTGCGATGACGATGACGGTCCCGGACGTTTGAGCGTATCGGGCACGCATGACGCATCTCAAGGAACTGCCGTTCTCGGCCCTCCAGTTCTACGCGACGGCGCCCTACCCGTGCAGCTACCTCGCGAGCCATCAGGCTCGCTCGCAGGTCGCCACCCCGAACCATCTGATCAACGCCGATGTCTATTCCGAGCTCGTGCGCTCGGGGTTCCGGCGCAGCGGCATCTTCACCTACCGCCCGCATTGCGACGGCTGCCGTGCCTGCGTGCCGGTGCGCGTTCCGGTCGCCAAGTTCGAGCCCGACCGCAGCCAGCGCCGCGCGCTCAAGCGCCACGCTGATCTGCGCACCCTGGTCGCGCGGCTGGGCTTCGCCCCCGAGCATTACGCGCTTTACCTGCGCTACCAGTCCACGCGCCACGCCGGCGGCGGCATGGACCACGACAGCCGGGAGCAGTACGCGCAGTTCCTGCTGCAGAGCAAGGTCAACACCCGGCTGGTCGAGTTCCGCGATGGCGACGGCACGCTGCGGATGGTGTCGATCATCGACCTGCTCGACGACGGCCTGTCCTCCGTCTACACCTACTTCGATCCGGACGTGCCGAACGCGAGCTACGGTACGTTCAACGTGCTCTGGCAGATCGAGCAGTGCAAGCACCTGGGTCTCGACCACCTGTACCTCGGCTATTGGATCGAGCAGAGCCCGAAAATGGCCTACAAGGCACGCTTCCGGCCGATCGAGCAGCTGCTCGGCGGGCAGTGGCAGACGCTGCAGCCGGCGGCCGTCCCCGGCTGAGCGCGCGGCACGCCCTACCCTTCCCTCGGCGCCTTTCCCCCCTTCCCGATGAGCCCGTACGCACTGGCGCGCCCGCTGCTGTTCGCGATCGACCCCGAGCGCGCGCATGACCTCACCCTCGCCTCGATGGACGCGCTTGCCGCCAGCGGCGCGCTGCGCGTGGCCGCGGGCACGCCTGTCGAGGACCCGGTCGAGCTGCTCGGGCTTCGCTTCGCCAACCGGATCGGACTGGCCGCGGGCCTCGACAAGAACGCGGCCCATGTCGACGCGCTCGCACAGATGGGCTTCGGCTTCGTCGAGGTCGGCACGGTCACGCCGAAGCCGCAGCCCGGCAACCCGAAGCCGCGCATGTTCCGCCTGCCCGAGGCGAATGCGCTGATCAACCGGATGGGGTTCAACAACCTCGGCCTGGACACCTACGTCGCGAACGTGCAGCGGCGCCACTCGCAGGTGACGCTGGGCCTGAACATCGGGAAGAACGCGGCGACGCCGATCGAGCGGGCGACCGACGACTACCTCGAGGGCCTGCGCCGCACCTGGCCGCATGCCGACTATGTGACGGTGAACATCTCGTCGCCGAACACCAAGAACCTGCGCCAGTTGCAGGGCGGTGACGAATTGACCGCGATGCTCGCCGCGCTCGGCACCGAGCGTGCGAAGCTCGGCCGCGCTACCAAGCGCGAAGTGCCGATGCTGGTCAAGATCGCCCCGGACCTCGACGACGCGCAGATCGAGGCGATCGCGCGGGTGCTGGTCGAGCAGTCGGTCGACGGCGTGATCGCGACCAACACCACTGTCTCGCGCGAGGCGGTCCGGGGCCTGCGGCACGCCGACGAGGCGGGCGGCCTGTCGGGCGCGCCGGTCTTGGCGTCGAGCAACCGCGTGATCCGCGCACTGCGCGAGCTGCTGCCGTCGAACTATCCGATCGTCGGCGTGGGCGGCGTGATGTCGGGTGCCGACGCGCGGGCCAAGCTCGAGGCCGGCGCCGATCTGGTCCAACTCTACACCGGGCTGATCTACCGTGGCCCGGCACTGGTGGGCGAGTGCGCGCGGGCAGCGCGCGGCTTCGCGCGGACGGACGCTTCGGTCAGCCCGCCCCTCCCGCATCCTCGGCGCGACCGAGCCGGCGCGCCGCCGCGTTGAGCCGCACCGGCTGACCGTGCGGCGTCGCCTCGGCCGCGGTACGCCAGGCGGCACGCAGGCCGGCGAGCGCGAGCGGCGCGGCGATGCCGCGCTCGAGCAGCAGCCGCTCGAGCGCCGCGAGCCAGTGAAGGTAGTAGGTGTCGCCGAGGTCTGGGTCGCCCGCGGCCTGCGCGTCGCGGATCGCACGCGACAGGTAGTCCGCCCATTCGGCCCAGGCGAAGAGGCCGCGCTCGTGCAGTGCGAGCGTCAGCGCGAAGACCTGGGCCTGCCAAGGCTCCGCGAACACCGGGCCCTGCGCGTCGCACGGCAGGTCCTGCAGCGGCGGCAGCCTCATCGGCCGGCTCCGGCGGCGAGCGGCTCCAGGTAAGGTTCCCAGGCATCGACAAACACCTTGGAGGCGGTCGTGTCCTCGCCCCACAGCTCACGCGCCTCGAAGCACACGGTGTAGAGCCAGCGCGGACTCGGGTCGGCGGCGGGTGTGGCGTGTGTCTCGGGGTAGACGTGGGCGCCGTGCACGGACACCACCGTGCCGATGCGACCGCGTACGTAGCGTGGCAGCCGGGTGTGGCCGCTCGGATGTAGGGTCCTCGCGCGCACACTGTCGCCCGGCGCAAAACGGGCCGGACCAGGCGCCGGGCGCTCGGTGGGCGTGCCGGTGGCGAGCACGCGCGGGACGGCATCGAGCTCGAGGCGGCGCGGCAGCGAGCGAGCCGGCTCGCGCACGACGCCGTCGGCGAGCTCCTCGCGGGTGACCAGCCTGCGCTCGAGCAGCAGCCGCTCCAATCCCTCGAGCCAGATGCGGTAGTAGGTGCTGGTGAGGTACTGCCCGGGCGGCAGCAACTCGCGGGCATGGCGCGACTGGTCAATGTTCCAGGAACTGGTCGCGCCCATCGCCAGCGTCAGCGCCAGCACACGCGGCTCCCAGTCGGCGTGCCACAGCGGCTCGTCCGGCTCGGGGTGGATCGGGCCGAAGCCCTGCATGCCGCCGAGATCCTGGCCGCCGTTCACGGCGCCCCGCCTACTGACGAAGGCTCGAGCGCGAGGCCGGTACCGATCATCGCGTCACGGGTGACCAGCGTGGCCAGGCGCGCCTCGCTCCAGCCCTCGGTGCCCGCTGGCCGCATCGGGACGACAAGGTAGCGCAGCTCGGCGGTGGAGTCGTAGACGCGGACCTCGGTCCCTTCGGGCAGCGTCACGCCGAAGTCCGCGAGCACGCCCTTGGGGTCGATCACCGCGCGCGAGCGGTACGGCGCCGACTTGTACCAGGTCGGCGGCAGTCCGAGCACCGGCCACGGATAACACGAGCACAGCGTGCAGACGACCATGTGGTGCACGCCCGGCTCGTCGAACAGCGCAACCATGTGCTCGCCCTGGCGGCCGCTGTAGCCGAACCCGTCGACGATCGCAGCGGTGGCGTCGGTGCGCAGCCGCTCGCGGTACGCCGGATCGCTCCAGGCGCGGGCAACGACGCGGGCGCCGTTGTGCGGGCCGATCCGGTGCTCGTAGGTCTCGATCAGCGCGTCGAGCGCGCCGGGGTCGACGTAGCCCTTGTCGACGAGCAGGGTCTCGAGCGCGCGCACGCGCAGGTCCGTCTCGGACAGGGCGCTGCCATGGGGGTGGTTGCCGGACACGATTGATCTCCTCCTCGGGCGATCTTCGCACATAGAATCCGGCGATGGCCGAGATCGTGCTCGCGACGCTCAATGCGCGCTGGACCCATGCGTCGCTGGGGCTTCGTTTCCTGCATGCCAACCTCGGCGCGCTGCGCGAGCGCGCGCGCATCGAGGAGGCGACACTCGCCACGCCGCTCGACGAAGTGATCGAGCGGCTGCTGCGCGGCGCGCCGCGCGTGCTCGGGCTGGGCGTCTACATCTGGAACGTCGAGCGCACGACCGAGCTGGTCCGCCGGCTGCGCAGCGAGGCCCCGGCGCTGAAGATCGTGCTCGGCGGACCCGAGGTCAGCCACGAGCTCGACGCGCAGGAGATCGTGCGGCTCGCCGACCACGTCGTGACCGGCCCCGGCGAACATGCGTTCGCGGCGCTCGCACGCCAGCTCCTCGACGGGCCGAGGCCACTCCAGAAGGTCGTGCACGGCGGCGAGCCCGAACCCGAGTCGCTCGCCCTGCCCTATGCGCTTTATACCGAGGCGGACCTCGCGCACCGGCACCTCTACGTCGAGGCATCGCGCGGCTGCCCGTTCAAGTGCGAGTTCTGCCTGTCGGCGCTCGACCGCAGCGCCTGGCCCTTCGAGCTGCCCCGCCTGCTCGATGCGCTGGCCTCGCTGTACGCGCGCGGGGCGCGGCGCTTTCGCTTCGTCGACCGCACCTTCAACCTCAAGGTCGACACCGGCCGCGCCATCCTCGCCTTCTTCCTCGAGCGCATCGAGGCGGCACCGGACGAGCCGCTGTTCGCGCACTTCGAGCTCGTCCCCGACCGGCTTCCCGACGGCCTGAAGGACCTGATCGTGCGCTTCCCGCCGGGGGCGCTGCAGTTCGAGATCGGCATCCAGACCTGGAACCCCGAGGTGCAGGCCAGGATCTCGCGACGCCAGGACGACGGGCGTGCCGAGGAGAACCTGCGCTGGCTGCGCACACACACCCATGCGCACCTGCATGTCGACCTGATCGCCGGACTGCCGGGCGAGGACCTGGCGAGCTTCGGCGCGGGCTTCGACCGGCTGGCGGCGCTGCGCCCGCACGAGATCCAGGTGGGCATCCTCAAGCGGCTGCGCGGCGCGCCGATCGCGCGGCACACGGCCGCGTTCGGACTGCGTTTCGCCGAGCGCGCGCCGTACGAGGTGCAGGAGACTGCGGCGCTGCCCGCCGCCGATGTCGCCCGCATCGCCCGCTTCGCGCGCTACTGGGACTTGTACGGCAACTCCGGGCGCTTCGCACGCTCGCTGCCCGCGCTGCTCGGTTCGACGCCCTTCGCTCGATTCATGACGTTCTCGGACTGGCTATGGGCGCGGACCGGCGCGACGCACCGGCTGTCGGCCGAGCGCCAGGCCGAGATGCTGCACGACTGGCTGCTCGAGGTGGACGGTGGCGACCCGGTCACGGTGCGCGAGCGGTTGGTGGCCGACTATGTAGCGAGCGGCGCGCGCGGCAGGCCGGCCTTCCTCGAGCACGGACTGCCCGGCGGGCGCCGCGCCGCGGCGAGCCGGCAGGACCGGCACGCTGCCGCAGCCGAGCCGCCCGCGCTCAATGGCGCTGCTTCGCCCAGCGTTCCTTGAAGGTCGGGCCGCTCGGGACAGGCAGGTCGCGGGTGGCGGTCCAGCCGCCGGCCATCGGCAGGCTGCTGATGCGGCCGCTGTCGCCGCCGAGTCGTGCGAGCACCCACGCGGCCATCCTCACCATCGGCCTGTAGAGGCCCGGACGCTTCGCGGCGAACGCCCACGCGGCCAGCCCAGCGCGCTCGAACCAGGGCCGCAGGCCCCGCTCCATCTGCTTCTCACGCAGCTTGCGCAACAGGTCGGGCAGCGGGATCTTCATCGGGCACACGACATGGCACTCGCCGCACAGAGTGGCCGCCTGCGGCAGGTCGAGCGTCTTCTCGATGCCGACGTAGGCCGGCGTCAGCACCGAGCCCATCGGGCCAGGGTAGACCCAGCCATAGGTGTGGCCGCCGATCTTCTGGTAGACCGGGCAGTGGTTCATGCACGCGCCGCAGCGGATGCAACGCAACATGTCCTGGAACTCGCCGCCGAGCAGCCCGGTGCGCCCGCCGTCGACCAGCACCAAGTACATGTGCTCCGGGCCGTCCTGCTCGCCCGGGGCGCGCGGCCCGGTCAGGATCGAGAAGTAGTTCGAGATCGACTGGCCAGTGGCTGACCGCGGCAGCAGCCGCGCGACGGTGGCCAGGTCCTCGAGCGTCGGCAGCACCTTCTCGATGCCGGTGACCACGACGTGGACTTTCGGGGGCAGCACGGTGCACATGCCCTCGTTGCCCTCATTCGTGAACACCGCGACCGAGCCAGTCTCGGCGACCAGGAAGTTGCCGCCCGACACGCCCATGTCGCTCGACAGAAAGTGCGGCCGCAGAAACTCGCGCGCCTCGCGCGTCATCGCCGGGATCTCGGTCAGGCGCGGGCGGTTGTGCACGCGCGCGAAGAGGTCCGAGACCTCGTCCTTCGACTTGTGCACGACCGGCGCGACGATGTGCGACGGCGGCTCGTTGTCGTTGATCTGCAGGATGTACTCGCCGAGGTCGGTCTCGACGACCTTGACCCCCGCGGCCTCGAGGTGGCGGTTCAACGCCATCTCCTCCGAGACCATCGATTTCGACTTGGTGACCTTGGCCACCTCGTGCTTCTTGGCGATCGCCACGACGAGGCGCGAGGCTGCCTCGGGCGTCTCGGCCCACAGCACGGTTGCACCGCGCCGCGTCGCCTCGGCCTCGAAGCGCTCGAGATAGGCGTCGAGGTTGGCGAGCGCGCGGTCGCGCCGCTCGACCGCCTCGTCGCGCGTGCCCTCGAAGTCGTCGAGCTCGGCGATCGCGTTGGTGCGCCCGACCGTCCAGCGCTGCGAGAGGATCTTCAGGTTCTGCTGCAGGCGGACGTCGGCGAGCTTCTGCCCGGACCGCGCCTTGAAGTGCATCGACTGAACCTGCATCACACCCCCTTCGGCGCGACGGGCGCGGGCACGGCGTCGCCGGCGAGCACCTGAGCGACGTGCAGAACGCGCGTGGTGGTGTCACCGGTGCGCCGCAGCCGGCCCTCGATGTTCAGCATGCATCCGAGGTCGCCGAGCACCACGCAGGGCGCGCCGCTGGCGTGGATGCGCTCGATCTTCTCGTCGACGATCGCGGTGGAGATGTCACCGTACTTAACTGCGAAGGTGCCGCCGAAGCCGCAGCAGGCACGAGCGTCCTTCATCTCGACGAGCTTCACGCCCGCCTGCAGCGCGAGCAGCGCGCGTGGCTGCGCCTGCACGCCGAGCTCACGCAGCCCGCTGCAGGCGTCGTGGTAGGTGACCTCGCCCTCGAAGCGCCCGGGCAGCGACTTCATCCCGACCACGTCGTGCAGAAAGGCGGTCAGCTCCCAGGTTCGCGAAGCCAGTGCCTCGATCCGCACTCGCAGATCAGGATCGTCGGCGAAGAGCACCGGATAGTGGTGACGGATCATGCCGCCGCAGGAGCCCGAGGGCAGCACGACATGCTCGACGTGCTCGAACTCGGCGAGGAACTTGCGGGCCAGATCGCGAGCGCTCGCGGTGTCGCCCGAGTTGTAGCCGGGCTGGCCGCAGCAGGTTTGCGCCATCGGCACTTCGACCGTGCAACCGGCCGACTCCAGCAGCCGCACCGTGGCCTCAGCGATCTCCGGTCGCATCACGTCGACCAGGCAGGTGATGAACAATCCGACTCTCAACGTCCCCTCCTCGAGGCCTCGACGATCACTTTCCCGGCGTGGCAGCGCAATCGATCCGACCTCGACAGCAATTTCACAGCTTGATATAACGTACCACCGTCCACGATACCACCGGCCGCCAACGGACCGGTCCCTACCGCTATCTCCATGGCCCGACGGCAAGACGACGGCAACGTCAAGGACGACGCAGCGGCTCCGGACGTCGCGAGCCGCGGCGCCATCCAGGTGATCGACCGACTGGTATCCCTGCTCGACGCTCTCGCCGAGCAGCCTGAGGCGGTGAGCCTGAAGCTGCTCTCTCAGCGCACCGGACTGCATCCGTCCACCGCGCATAGGATCCTGAATGACCTGGTCTCGGCTCGCCTGGTCGACCGCTCGGAGCCCGGCACCTATCAGCTCGGCATCCGCCTGCTGGAGCTCGGCAACCTGGTGAAGGCGCGCCTGAGCGTGCGCGATGCGGCCCTCGGGCCGATGCGCGAACTGCACCGAACGACCCACCAGCCGGTGAACCTGTCGATCCGACAGGGGGACGAGATCGTCTACATCGAGCGGGCCGTGTCCGAGCGCAGCGGCATGCAGGTGGTGCGGGCGGTCGGGGGACGTGCGCCGCTGCACCTCACCTCGGTGGGCAAGCTCTTCCTCGCGGCCGACGATCCGCGTAACGTGCGCGCCTACACCACCCGCACCGGCCTGGCCGGCCAGACACGCAACAGCATCACTGAACCTGTGAAGCTCGAGCGCGAGCTGGCGCTGGTGCGGGCACGCGGCTATGCACGCGACAACGAAGAGCTCGAGCTGGGGGTGCGCTGCATCGCCGCGGGCATCCGCGACGATGCGGGCAAGCTGGTGGCCGGTCTGTCGATCTCGGCGCCTTCGGACTTTCTGCAGGACGACTGGATCGACCTGCTGTGCCGCACCGCCGGGCAGATCTCGGCGGCGATCGGCTTCGACCGAGATTTATAGCGCCCGGCCGGGGTGCCTAAGGGGCGCCCGGTCGGCCGCCCCACGTCTCACGAGCGCGCGTCGGCGCGGCCCGGCCGGTTCTCGTCGCGCGGCTTTTGTTCGACCCAGTTGCGCAGGCGCTGTGCGTCGGCGAACCGCGACTGCGCGCCGGTGGCATCCAGCAGCACCAGGATCACGGCCCGCCCGTCGATCTTGGCCTGCATCACGAGGCACTTGCCGGCCTCGGAGATGTAGCCGGTCTTCTGCATGCCGATCTGCCAGTCGGGATCGTCGACCAGGCGGTTCGTGCTGCGGAAGCCCACCTGACGGTACCCGGTGTCGACGGTGAGCGAGGTGGCGGTCGAGTACTCGCGGATCAGCGGATAGCCGTGCGCCGCCCGCACCATGCGCGCGAGGTCGCGCGCGTTCGAGACGTTGTTGCTGGACAGTCCGGTCGGGTCGGCGAAGCGGCTGTCAGTCATGCCGATCGCGCGGGCCTTCGTGTTCATCGCCTCGACGAAGGCCGACAGGCCGCCGGGAAAGTGCCGGCCGAGCGCATGGGCCGCGCGGTTCTCGGAGGCCATCAGCGCAAGCTGCAGCATCTCGCCACGAGAGAGCTTCGAGCCCATCGGCAGGCGCGAGCCGCTGTGGCGCTCGGTGTCCCGATCGGCCTCGGACACGTCGAGCATCTCTTCGAGCGGCAGCCCGGCGTCGAGCACGACCATCGAGGTCATCACCTTGGTGATCGAGGCGATGGGCAGCACCGCGTCCGGGTTCTTCTGGAAGAGCGTCTCACCCGTGGCTTGGTCGACGACCAGCGCGACCGAGGACCGCAGGTCGAGCGGATCTTCCGCCAGGTGCAGGCCGATCGCGTTGCCGATCGACAGCCTCCGAGGTTCGATGGCCCGCGGCGAATAGGATGTCTTGATGACTCGGGCGCGGCTCGGCTGCCCGGCGGCGGCGCGCTGCGCCTTCGCGGCCGCCTTGTCCGCGCGCGGGCCCACCTGCTTGCGCAGCGGCAAGGCGGAGACGCGGGCCGGCAGGGTCGCCTTGCGAACGGGCGGCTCGGCGGCCTTGCGAGAGGCCGACGATTCGGTGGCCTTGCGGGCCTTCATGGACGGCGCCGCACGGTCCGCGGCGATCGACTCGAGCGGGAACTGAAGGGCGAGGAGACCGGCCACGAGGGCCAGGAAGCGTCGCGTGCGGACGCCAGGACACACCGGACTCATTAACTCGACCTCCCTCGGAACGGGGGCGAATCTTAACAAACGCAACCCCTTCTCGGAGAGAAAAAGCGCTCTCCAAATAAGTACTTGGAACGAAAAGCCAACACGTCGCATCAACATCCCGACGAACGGCGTGCGGCGCCGGAGCGAATGCGGGATGCGTGTGTTCCAGACAACTTCGCCGAGCCCGATGACACGATGGCCTACCTGGCCTCGGGCGCGCACTTCGGCATGGTCTGCCTGCGTCACTGAACGCGCGAGGCGCTCAGGACCCCACGACGAGGGCGACGCCGATCCCGGTCAGCAGCATGCCTAGCGCGGCAAGTGTACCGAACGGCTCCCTGAACAGCGCCCAGGCCTGCAGCGCCGTGACCGGTGGCACGAGGTAGAACAGACTCGCGACGCGGGTCGCCGTACCACGCCGGATCAGGGTCATCAGCGCCACCAGCCCGGCGCTCATGCCGAGCGCCACCGCGATCCAGACGCCTGCGAGGTAGCCAGCCTGGATCAGGAGGCCTGCGACCGCGAGATGCGCGAGCCCGCGGCGGTCCGGCCAGGGCGCCCGCGCGATCAGGATGAGCGGGGCCAGCACGACGAGCGTCGCGGCGAAGCGCAGCATAAGAAAGCCCAGCGGCGGCACCTGCGGCATCGCGAGCCTCGCGGCGACGAAGCCGGTCGCCCACAGCAGGACGAAGAGCACCGGCACGACGGTGCTGAGACCCGCATCGACCGGGCCCGACCCGCCCCCGGGTGCTGCCTGGGTCACGTGGACGGGATCGTCGGGCCGCGCCACGCGCTGCCCGAGTTCGCGTGCATCAGCGCCTCGCGGACCGTGCCGACGTGGATGTCGACGATCCGCGCGATGTCCGGGCAGTAGCCCCCGCCCATCGCCACTGCAACCGGCAGGCTGCGGGCGCGCGCAAACGCGAAGACTCGGCGGTCGCGCTCGGCGATGCCGGGGATCGACAGCGACAGGCGCCCGAGGCGGTCGCCCTCGTAGACGTCGGCCCCGGCCAGGAAAATCAGGAAGTCGGGCTCGAAGCGCGCCGCGAGCGTGGCGAGCGCGCCGTCCAGCGCCCCGAGGTAGGCATCGTCGCCGGTGCCGTCGGGCAGGTCGACGTCGAGGTCACCGTTGCAGCGGTTGCGGAACGGGAAGTTGCGGGCACCGTGGATCGACAGCGTGAACACCGACGGATCGTGGCGCAGGATCTGCGCGCTGCCATTGCCCTGGTGGACGTCGAGGTCGACGATCGCGACCCTCCGCGCGCGGCGTTCGGCCTGCATCAGCCGCGCGGCGACCGCGACATCGTTCAGGCAACAGAAGCCCTCGCCGCGCTCAGGTCCGGCATGGTGGGTGCCGCCGGCGAGGTTCGCGGAGGCGCCGTCCTCGATCGCCGCGCGACAGGCGGCGATCGTGGCGCCGACCGAACGACGCGAGCGCTCGACCATCGCCTCCGACCAAGGAAAACCGATGGCACGCTGCTCGAGCGCGGTGAGTCGCCCGAGGCTCAGGCGCTCGATCCAGTCGGGGGTGTGCGCCAGGGCCAGCATCCCATCGGTCGCCGGGGGCGGCTCGGCCAGCACGACCCCAGAAAGCTCGGCGGCGATGCGCTCGCGAAGCAGCCGGTACTTGGCCATCGGGAAGCGGTGGCCGTCGGGCAGTGGAAGCACAAAACGGTCGCTGTAGAACGCCTTCACCGCCTCAGTCTAGCATCGTGGTGCAGTGCAACAAAGAATGCTTGACATCGGATCGGGCGACCCTATAATTCGTTCCTGTTGCAGCGCACAACGCTGCGTCGCCAACCGTGATGCCCTTGTAAGCGGTTGATTCAATAAACGAATTTTCCCGATAGAGGTCAGCATGTTCACCACCCCCGATCAGATGGTTGCGATGCACAAAGCCGCGCTGGAGTCCTTCCAGGCGATGGCCGCCAAATCCTTTGCTGGCCTCGAGAAGCTGGCCGAGCTGAACATGGCCGCGACCAAGTCCTCGTTCGAAGAGTCCGCCGAGCAGTTCAAGGCGCTGCTCGAAGTCAAGGACGCCAAGGCATTCGCCGACTTCGCCGCCGGCTCGGCCCAGCCCGCCGCCGACAAGATGACCGCGTACGCCAAACATGTCTACGAGATCACCAGCGACACCGGCGGCGAGATCGCCAAGCTGATCGAGAAGCAGCTCACCGACGGCAACCGTCAGCTGCATTCGGCCATCGACGCGCTCGCCAAGAACGCGCCGGCCGGCAGCGAAAGCATGGTTACGTTCATGAAGTCGGCGGTCTCGGCGGCCAACACCGCGTACGACCAGGTGAACAAGGCGACCAAGCAGGTCGTCGAGCTGGCCGAAGCCAACCTCGTCGCCGCCGGCAAGACTGCGACGACCGGCGCGGCCCGCGCCAAGAAAGCGGCCTGAGGCGCCTGATCGCCCGCGGGGCTCCGGCCCCGTGCCGCGGTGAAGCCTCGATCGTTTCGAAGTCGTCGCCGTCTCTCCTCCCCGATACAGAGCGACGAACCCGGCCCGGATCCGCAAGGAGACCGGGCCGGTTCATTTGAGGGGCTGATCCGGATCCGGTCACGGCTTCTCAGCCGATGATGCCGCCGAGCGCGAGGGCTCCCGAGCGCAGCCGCTCGAACGCCGGCTCGACCTGATCGGCCGCGCCCTTGGCGCCGAGTTCGATGTGCCGGCGCATGCCGCCCTCGCCCACCGACGGCAAGCTGTAGACCTTGATCCCATCGAACTCGCACTCGACCGCCTCCATCAGCGGCGTCAACGTCGACTCGGCGAGCTCGTAGACCAACATCGAGCGGTCGCCGCGCGACTCGAGATGGAAGAGCGGCGCGTAGTGCACATCGAGCACCTGCTCGATCATCGGCCAAGCCATCACCGGGAAGCCCGGCACAAACCAGTGTGCGCCGACGTTGAAGCCGGGAATGCGGTTGAACGGGTTCGGGACGGTCCGCGCGCCTAGCGGGAACTCGCCCATCTTCAGTCGCTGCCGGTTCTCGGGCCTGCTCATGTCGGGTTCGGCCTTGCCGTCGCGCGCCATCTCCATCGTGCGCTCGGTGATCAGCCGCTCGGCCTCGGGGTGCAGCGCGAGCGGCACGCCAAGCGCTGCGGCCGCAGCCTGGCGGGTATGGTCGTCGGGGGTCGCGCCGATGCCGCCGCAGGAGAAGACCACATCGTCGCCGGCGAAGGTCTCGAGCAGCGTCGCCACCAGACGCTCGCGGTCGTCGCCGAGGTAGCGGGCCCAGGACAGCTGCAGGCCGCGCGCGCCGAGCAGCTCGACGACCTTGGCGAAGTGCTTGTCCTGCCGCTTGCCCGACAGGATCTCGTCGCCGATGATGATCAGTCCGAAGTTCGTCACATGTGCTCCGAAGGCTCGCTGAAAACCGGACCCTCGGCCCGGTGAGGGGCCAAGTATGCCGGGGCCCGTCCAGCGCCCGTCAGGCGCCCGTCAGGCGCGGCCGAACCAGCGGCCGATCGCCTTTCCCTGCTGCGACCAGAATCCGCGCCCGTAGTCGCGGCCCTCGAGCTGGTCGCGGATGCCGGTGGGCACAAAGCCCGGACGCCGGTCGGCAGTGCCGAACATCAGGTCCCAGACCGGGAACAGCACCGCGAAGTTCACGCCCTGCGCCCGCCCCTCGTGACCGTAGCCGATCGCATGGTGTAGCCGATGCCAGCTGGGGCTGACCAGCACGGCCTCGAGCGGCCCCGGCCAGCGCCAGCGCAGGTTCGCATGCTGCACGCTCTGCAGCACCCGCGAAGCGATCACCAGCGCGACGAACTGGCCGGGCGAGGCGCCGAAAGCCACCGCCACCAGCGCCATGGCGGCGTCGCGGATCAGGTCGTCGAGCAGGTGATTACGCTGGTCGCTCCAGAAGGTCATCTGGCGCTGGCTGTGATGGACTGCGTGCAGCGACCACCACCAGCCCCAGCGGTGCTGCCAGCGATGCAACCAGTAGTCGACGAAGTCGAACAGCACCAGGTAGATCGCGAAGCTTGCGATCGGCAGGTCGGTGACACCGGGCCAGAGCTGGTCGACGTTGATGCGCGAGAAGCCGACCAGCCGCAGCGCCCCCTCCAGGGTGTCGAGCAGCGGCGTGAGCAGCGCGAACACGACCAGCGCAAAGCCCCCGAGCCGATGCAGCAGCGTGTAGAGCACGTCGGTGCGGATCGCGCGGCGGTCGGTCACCGGCTCGGCCGGCCAGAGCCGCTCGGCCGCGCCCAGCAGGACGGCGAGCGCGACGACCTCGATCATGCCCAGCACCACCCACTCGGTGAAGTCGAACAGCTCCTCGGCATAGCGCATCCAGCCGAGCGCGAAGAGCAGCGGCTGCACCGCCGACTCGTACAGCCACTGCTGCAGCCCGTGCACCGTCGCGTCCAGCCAGCCGATGGGGTCCAACTTCATGGGTCCTGTCCGCTCAGCGACGGTAGTCGGGGTGCTCGCGCAGCGTCGCGAAGCACAGCCCGCGCGCCTTGAGTCCGCCGATCAGCGGGTCGAGCATCGGGGCGTAGGGATCCTTGCGCGACCAGATGCCCAGGTGCGCCATCAGGATGTCGCCGCCGCGGATCGACCCGAGCGCCTGGGCCAGCAGCCGGTCGTTGGGGTGGCTCTCCGAGGGCAGCTCGTCGCCGAGGAAGCCTGCAGGCGCCCAGTGCACGTGGGCGTAGCCGCAGGCCTTCGCAGCGGCCATCGCCTGCTGCGGGGCCTTGCCGCCGGGGGCGCGCCACAGCGGCTCGAGGCCCTGCCCGGTCAGGGCCCTGAAGCGCGTACCGACCCGGTCGAGCTCGGTGCACAGGGCGCGCGCGCTCCACTGCAGCGTGCGGCCGGCCTGCTCGCCGAACTGCGGGCGCACCGTCAGCGAACCGTCGGAGGCGACGCCGCGGAAATACACATGATCGAAGGTGTGGCTGCCGAAGGCATGGCCTTCCTTCGCACGCTCGCGCCAGTAGCCGGCCCAGCCGTCATCGAGGGAGAAGTCTGCGTTCGTCGTCTTCTCGTTGGCGAGGAAGAATGTGGCGCGCACCTCGTGCTTCTTCAGGATGCCGGCGATCCGTTCGGCCTCTCGCATGTTGCCGGTGTCGAGCGTCAGGTAGACAGTCCCCGCCGGACAGGAGGCGGCCACGGCCGGCGCGACCACGGTCGCGGCGAGCGCCAGGACGCCGAGCCGGCGCGCGAGCCCGCGTGTCACAGCAACGGGGCCCGGTTGTGCAGGTAGATGCCATGCGGCGAGCGACCGACCGGGATCGTGCGCACGATCTGGCGGCTGGCCATGTCGACGATCGAGACCTGCTTGGCGAAGCGCGAGGTCACCCACAGCAGCTTGCCGTCTGCAGTCAACTCCATGCAGTCGGGGCCGCCGGGCACAGCGATCTGACCGACGACCTTCAGCTCGGTCATGTCGAGGATCGAGACGGTGTTGTCGACCCGGTTGCTGACCAGAAGGTGACGCTTGTCGCCGAGCCCGCGGAAGTTGTGGGCGCCACGGCCCGTGCGGATCTTGCTCACGGTCTTGCGGGTCGCGATGTCGACCACCTGAACGTAGTCCTCGCCCATCACGCCGACGAACAGCGTCCTGCCGTCCGGCGAGACGACGATGCCCGCGGGCTGGCGGCCGACCTTGAGCTTCCAGCTCACCGACTGGGTGGCGATGTCGATGGCGGCGATCTCGTCGCTGTCCTGCAGCGTGACGTAGACGGTGCGGCTGTCGGCGGAGAACCACAGATGGCTGGGCGCCTTTGGCAACGGCACCTGCCTGACCAGCTTCTTGTCCTTGCCGTCCCACGCGTAGACGTCGACGCGATCTAGCCGCAGCGCCGCGGTGACGAACCACTTCTCGTCGGGCGAGAACGCCAGCTGGTAAGGGTCGTCGATGCCGCGCAAGCGGCCGAGTACCTTGCCGCTCGACGGGTCGAGGAAGTGCAGGTCGTTGCTGACCGCGTTGGCCACGATGAGCGTCTTGCCGTCGGGCATCGGGTACAGGTGATGCGGCTCCTTGCCCACGTCGACCCGGCCCACCTCCTTGAAGGTGGTCTGGTCGATCAACGAGACGGAGGCGTCGCGCGAGTTCAGCACGATGGCGAACTGCGCGAAGGCGGCGTCGGGCATCGCGAAGGCGGCGGCGGCGATCGCGGCGGTGGAGCAAACAGCGGCGGCCGCACGGCGGAGCGAGAGGTTCATGGTGTCCTTTGACTGAAGGGTTCGTCCGACCTACCTGATCGAATCCCAGACCTTCTCCAGGCGCTTGACCGACACCGGGACGGGCGTTCGGAGCTCCTGCGCAAACAACGATACGCGCAGCTCCTCGAGCAGCCATCGGAAGTCCTCGAGCCGGGGATCGCTACGCCCTTTGAGCGCAGCTTGAGCGCGAGTGAAATTCTGAAGCATCGGGGCGATTTCGGCCAACTTGTGGGCATCCCTCGCGGGGTCGGCGCGCAGTTTGTCCAGACGGGCGGAGGCCGCCTTCAGGTAGCGGGCGACATGCGGCAGGCGCGCCTGATCAGTGTCGGCCACGAAACCCCTGGGCAGCAGGGCCGCGAGCTGCTGCGCGAGGTCGGCCGCGGCCTGAGGGAAGCCGCGGGCGGCGGCAAGCTTCTTATGAAGCGTCGCGTGCTCGGCGAGCAGCACGGCGAGCGTGCGGGCGAGCTCCTGGCCGATCAGCGCGAGCCGCGGCCGGGCTTCGGCCACGCGCACCTCGAAACCCGTTCGATCGGTGGGCAGCGGCTCGCCCAGGCAGGCGCGCTCGAGCACCGCCGCGACGAGCTCGCGGCGCAGGTCCTCGGCGGTGCCGAAGGGCATGTAGAGCATCGCCAGGCGCTGTGCGTCGGGCAGGTTCTTCTCGAGCCACTTCAGCGGCTCGCGCAGCACGATCGCAAACAGCCGCCGCAGCCCGGCGCGGTGCTCGCGTTGCGCACGCTCGGGCTCGTCGAAGACCTGCAGCTCGACCGCGTCGCCGCGGTCCACCAACGCCGGCCAGCCGATCAGCATCTCCTCCCCGCGCGGGCCGACTGCCAGTTCGAGCAGCTCGGGCAACGCCCCGAAGGACCAGTCGGTGAAGCGCTCGCCGGCACGGCGCACGGTGGCGGCGGTGGCGGCGTCGGTGCCGACAGCGGTACCGACCGACGGGCCGGGAGCGCCCGTGCGGCCCGGCCGACCCGGCGAGCCCCCCTCCTCCGCGGCCGCCACTTGCGCACCCACCCCGGCCGCCTTGAGCGCCGCCTGGAAGCTGCCCTGCGCGCTCGAGCCGAGCTGCGCCCGCAGGGTCGCGAGCGTGCGCGAGGCGCCGAGGAAGCGGCCGTGCTCGTCGGCCACGCGGAAGTTCATGAACAGATGCGGCGCCAGCGTCTCGAGCCGGAAATCGGCCGCGGTCACGCGGATGCCGGCGTGCTCGCGCAGGTCGTCGATCAGCGCCTCGATGAGCCCCCGCGCGCCTCCCGCCTCGCCCGACCGCGCAACGAAGCCCGCGGCCCAGGCATCGAGCGGCAGCAGGTGGCGGCGCTGCTTCTGCGGCAGCGACTTCAGCAGCGCCGCCACCTTGTCGACGAGCATGCCCGGCACCAGCCACTCGGCGCGCGCCGCATCGACCTGGTTGAGCGCGTACAGCGGCACCTGCAGCGTGACGCCGTCGTCGTCGGCGCCCGGGTCGAAGTGATAGAGCGCCTCGAAGCCGACGCCGCGCATCTCGACACGCCTGGGAAAGTTGCGGTGGTCGACCCCCTCGGCGTCCTTGCGCAGCAGCGCCTCGCGCGAGAGTTTCAGCAGCTCGGGCCGCTCGCGGCTGGCCGCCCGCCACCAGCGCTCGAGCTGCTGGCCGCTGGTGACCTCGGCGGGAACCTGCGCGTCGAACCAGTCGAACAGGAAGCGCTCGTCGACCAGCAGGTCCGGGCGGCGGATCTTGGCCTCGAGCTGCTCGACCTCGGCGACCACCTTGCGGTTGTGGCGAAAAAACGCGCAGTCGCTCTCCCAGTCGCCGGCGACCAGCGCCTCGCGGATCAGCAGCTCGCGCGCGAGCTTCGGGTCGATCGACGCGTAGTGCACGCGCCGCTGCGCATAGACGACAAGACCGTAGAGCACCCCGCGCTCCATCGCCACCACCTGCCCGGCGCGCTTCTCCCAGTGCGGCTCGCTCCATGACTTTCGGATCAGGTGGGCCGCGGCCTGCTCGATCCAGGCCGGATCGATCCGGGCGAGCGTGCGCCCGTAGAGCCGCCCGGTATCGACCATTTCGGCCGCCATCACCCAGCGCGCGCTGCCGGAGGCCTCCGTCTTGTGCTCCGCGTGCGCGGCATCGGCGGCCTGCTGCTGGCGGGCCGAGCTGCGTTTGGACAGCCCGGAGCCCGGATGCAGCCAGAACCGGGTGGCGTGGGTGCCGAGGTAGTACGGCTCCTCGGGCGCCCGGCAGCCCAGGTTGCCGAGCAGCCCGGCGAGCAGCGCCCGGTGCAGCGGCTCGTAGCCGGCCGGCTCGACGTTCGGCTTCCAGTGCAGCTCGGCCACGGCATCTGAAAGTTGCGCGTGGACGTCGGCCCATTCCCGCAACTTGCGCATCGACAGGAATTCGCGCTCGAGCCGCGCCGCATAGGCCCGGTTCGACTCGCCGGCGCCCTTACCCGCCTGCCAGGCGTCCCAGAGCTTCACCAGCGAGGCGAAGTCCGAACGCGGGTCGGTGAATCGCGCGTGGGACTGGTCCGCGGCCTGCTGGCGCTCGACCGGGCGCTCACGCGGATCCTGCACCGACAGCGCCGAGGCGACCACCAGCGCCTCGCGCAGCGCCCCGCGCTCGCGCGCCGCCAGCAGCATGCGGCCGATCCGCGGGTCGACCGGCAGCCGCGCGAGCTGCAGGCCGACCTTCGTCAGCCGCCCGTCGGCGTCGACCGCGTCGAGCTCCATCAGCAGGTCGTAGCCGTCGGTGATCGCGCGGCGCGGCGGCGGGTCGACGAAGGGGAAGGCATCGATATCGACCAGCCTGAGCGACTTCATCCGCAGGATCACCGCGGCCAGCGAGGAACGCAGCACCTCGGGGTCGGTGAAGGCCGGCCGGCGACCGAAGTCGGCCTCGTCGTAGAGCCGGATGCAGATGCCGTCGGCGACCCGCCCGCAGCGCCCGGCGCGTTGGTTGGCCGCGGCCCGCGAGACCGGCTCGATCTGCAGCTGCTCGACCTTGCCGCGATACCGGTAGCGCTTGACCCGGGCCAGACCTGTGTCGACCACGTAGCGGATGCCCGGGACGGTCAGCGAGGTCTCGGCGACGTTGGTGGCCAGCACCACGCGCGGCGGGCCGCCGGTGCTGAAGACGCGCTGCTGGTCGGCGGCGGACAGCCGCGAGAACAGCGGCAGGATCTCTGCCGAGGACACCAGGCCGGCGCGGGCGCCGCGCCGCGCCCAGGCGCGGCGCAGGTGCTCGGCGGTCTCGCGGATCTCGCGCTCGCCCGGCAAGAAAACCAGGATGTCGCCCGGCCCCTCGGCCCACAGCTCGTCGACCGCGTCCTCGATCGCGGCCGGCAGGTCGGTCTCGTCGTCGTCGTCGTCGCGCTTCGCGCCCCGCCCATAGGAGACCGGTGCCGGAGCCGACGGGACGGCGGGCGCAGCGGGCGCGGGCGCGGGCGCGCCGGTCGCGGCCGCCAGCGCCGCCGCGCCTGCGGCTGCAGCCGCCGCCTCGCCGGGCGCGCGCCAGCGGATCTCCACCGGGTACGTGCGACCGGACACCTCGATCACAGGTGCCGGACCCTTCGGCCCGGCGAAGTGCTGCGCGAAGCGCTCGGCGTCGATGGTCGCCGAGGTGATCACCAGCTTGAGGTCGTCGCGGCGCGGGCCGTCGACCAGCTGCTTGAGGTAGCCGAGCAGGAAGTCGATGTTCAGGCTGCGCTCGTGCGCCTCGTCGATGACGATGGTGTCGTACTGGCGCAGCAGCGGGTCGCCCTGTGTCTCGGACAGCAGGATGCCGTCGGTCATCAGCTTGATGCGGGCGGTCTTCGAGACCCGTTCGTTGAAGCGGATCTTGTAGCCGACGTCGGTGCCCAGCGGCGATCCCAGTTCCTCGGCGATGCGGCGGGCCACACTGGTGGCCGCGAGCCGGCGCGGCTGGGTGTGGCCGATCAGTCCGCGCGCGCCCCGGCCCGCGACGATGCAGATCTTGGGGAGCTGAGTTGTCTTGCCCGAGCCGGTCTCGCCGCCGACGATGACCACCGGATGGGCGGCGATCAAGGCGGCGATCTCGTCTCGCCGGCCCGAGACCGGCAAAGCTTCTGGGAACTCGAGCCGCACGCGCAAATTATAATCGGCGGATGCCCTACGATTCCGAGCCGCAACAGTTCGTCGCCTGGCTGCGTGCCGTCGCGCCGTACATCCACGCTTTCCGGGGCAAGACGATCGTCGTCGGCTTCGCCGGCGAGCTGGTCACGCGAGGCCGCCTCAACGCGCTCGTCCAGGACCTGAGCCTGCTGCACGCGATGGGCATGCGGCTGATCCTCGTCTATGGCTCGCGCCCGCAGATCGAGGAGCAGATGTCGCTGCGCGGCACCAGCAGCCGCTATCACGGGGCGCTGCGGATCACCGATTCGGTCGCGCTCGAATGCGCCAAGGAGGCCGCCGGCGAGACACGGCTCGACATCGAAGCGGCGTTCTCGCAGGGGCTGCCGAACACGCCGATGGCCCACGCGACCGTGCGCGTGGTGTCGGGCAATTTTGTGACCGCGCGCCCGGTCGGCATCGTCGATGGCGTCGACTTCGAGCACACCGGCGTCGTTCGCAAGGTCGACGTGCAGGCGATCCGCCTCGCGCTGAGCAGCGACGCGCTGGTGCTGCTGCCACCGCTGGGCTTCTCGCCCACCGGCGAGGCCTTCAACCTCGGCATGGAAGACTTGGCCTGCGCGACCGCGGTCGCGCTCGATGCCGACAAGCTGATCTTCGTCTCCGAATCCGGCGGGATCGTCGACCCAGACGGCGCGCAGCTGACCGAGATCACCGAAGGCACGGCGCGCGAGATCCTCGCCGCCGCCTACCTGCCGAGCGACGCCACCGACTACCTGCGCTATGCGCTCAAGGCCTGCGACGGCGGCGTGGCGCGCGCGCACATCGTGCCCGTCGACATGGACGGCTCGGTGCTGCTCGAGCTCTTCCTGCATGACGGCGTCGGCTCGATGGTGGTCGAGGAGACGCTCGAGGCGCTGCGCGAGGCCACGCTCGACGACGTCGGCGGCATCCTGTCGATCATCCGCCCGCTGGAGGAGGACGGCACCCTCGTCAAGCGCGATCGTGCCCTGATGGAGCGCGAGATCGCCAACTTCACCGTCATCGAGCACGACGGCGTGATCTTCGGCTGCGCGGCGCTGTACGCATTCCCGCAGGACGGCATCGGCGAACTCGCCTGCCTGGCGGTCAACCCCCAGGTGCAGGGCCAGGGCGACGGCGACCGACTGCTCCAGCGCATCGAGCAACGGGCCCGCGCGGCGGGCTTGAAGCGCCTCTTCGTACTGACCACCCGGACCGCGCACTGGTTCCAGAAGCGCGGCTTCGTCCTCGGCTCCGTCGACGACCTGCCGGGCGTGCGCAAGAATCTCTACAACTGGCAGCGAAAGTCCCAGGTCCTGTTCAAGACGCTGGGATGATTCGCTGCTTTGCGGACACCGCCCGCACCCCGACCCCTTCCAGAGGCACCCCATGGCACGAACCGTCCACTGCGTGAAGCTCCAGCACGAGGCCGAGGGCCTCGATTTCCCGCCCTACCCCGGCGAGCTCGGCAAGCGCCTCTGGGAGAGCGTCTCCAAGGAGGCCTGGCAGGGCTGGCTCAAGCACCAGACGATGCTGGTCAACGAGAACCGCCTGAACCTGGCCGATGCGCGGGCCCGAAAGTACCTCGCCCAGCAGATGGAGGCCTGGTTCTTCGGTGGCGGTGCGGTCGACCAGGCCGCCGGCTACGTCCCGCCGGTGTCATGAACGCCTGGCATCTCTGCCCCCGAACGCCGCTGCTCGGGGCGTCGAGCGCTGGCGGCGACGGACGGCGGCAGGCGGCGACGGACGGACGGAATGAGGTGGGACACGCTCGGTCGACGCCGGCCGACGGGCGTCCGATCGGTCGCTCGCGGCGGGACTGCGGGCGGTTCGTCCCGCGGAACCGACCGTCCATCCGCCCCCTGGTCATGCGCTGAAATCAGCGAGGACTGCGTCCGCGTTAATCGCGGATAGGAGTGTTCACCCCGCACTCCAGTTCGAGGCACCCGCCCCGATAACCGTTCATGTGGCTCGCAAAAACAGCGCGCCAGTCCGAATGAACGAGTCCTAAGGAGCCTCCAACATGCAAGTCATCAACACCAACCTGATGTCGCTGAACGCCCAGGGCAACCTGGCGGCGACGAAGAAGGATCTGAGCACCTCGATCCAGCGCCTGTCGACCGGCCTGCGCGTGAACAGCGCCAAGGACGACGCGGCGGGCCTGGCGATCGCCAATCGGATGGACGCTCAGGCGCGCGGCATGAATGTCGCCGTGCGCAACGCCAACGACGGCATCTCGCTGGCGCAGACCGCCGAGGGCGCGCTCGGCAAGGTCACCGACATGATGCAGCGCATGCGCGAGCTGGCGGTGCAGTCGGCCAACGCCTCGAACACCGCCAGCGACCGCGGCAGCCTGAACGCCGAGTTCTCGCAGCTCGCCCAGGAGGTCGACCGCACATTGCTGTCGACACGCTTCAACGGTCAGGCGATCCTCGCCGGCAGCGCGGGCGCGCTGCAGTTCCAGATCGGCGCGAACAACGCGACCACCGACCAGCTGACGGTCACCACCACCAACATGGCAACCGCGGCGAACATCGCCGCTGTGACCGTGTCGACCGCTGGCATTGGCACGAGCGCGGCGAACGCCAACGCGATGATCACGGCGCTGGACGCCGCGCTCGACACCGTCAACAGCGAGCGGGCGACCTACGGCGCGGTGCAGAACCGCTTCGAGGCGGTGATTTCCAACCTGCAGATCTCGGCTGAAAACCAGAGCGCGGCCAAGAGCCGGATCATGGACGCCGACTTCGCCAAGGAGACCGCCGCACTCACACGTGCGCAGATCCTGCAGCAGGCCGGCACCGCGATGCTCGCCCAGGCGAACTCGGCACCGCAGGGCGTGCTGTCACTGCTGCGTGGCTGAGCTAGCGGATCGCCCGTCCCGCGGTCTCGCCGCGGGACACGGCGAGCATCAGCAGCACGCCGACGGCTAGCACGGCGACACCGACCCAGGCGGCATTGACGCCTAGGAAGGTGTTGCCGCCGACGTAGCCCAGGCTCGACTGCAGCATGTAGGCGCAGGCGCCGCAGAACACCAACGGCAGCACCGGGTAGAGCGGGACGCGGAACGGCCGCGGCGTGTCGGGCTCGCGAACGCGCAGCACGAACAGGCTCAGCCCGGCGAGCAGAAAGAACAGCCAGAAGACCGGCGCGGTGTATTCGACCATGGTCGAGAAGCCACCGCCGGTGGCCAGCCCCAGCAGCATCAGAACCAGCGCGAAGCCGCCCTGCAGCAGCATCGCGTTGACCGGCGTACCGCGGTCGTCGACCCATTCGCCCAGCCGCCCGAGTGCCGCCCAGTCGCGGCCGGCCGCGAAGTTCGAACGGGCGCCGACAATCATCGTCGCGTTGATCGAGGTGAGCGCTGCGATCGCAACCATGAGCGAGATCAACACCTCGCCGGTCTTGCCGAACACGATGCGCAGCAGGTCGGCCGCCACTGCCTGGGACTTCGCCATGCCGCCCAGCCCCAGCCCGGCCAGGTAGGCCCAGTTCGCGCCTAGGTAGAGCAGCGTCACCAGCGCGAGCGAGCCGATCATCACCGGCACCATGTTGCGCTGCCGATCGCGCAGCTCGGCGCTGATGTAGGCGCCTTCGTTCCAGCCGCCGAAGGTCAGCAGCACGAACACCATCGCGAAGCCGAAGGCCGGCAGCGAGAACGCCGCCGCCGGCGCGACGCCGGTCGCCATCGCCGCGGCCTGCGGCGCCGACGCACCGAGCCCCTGCGTCGCGGCCACGATGCCCGCGATGAACACCAGTACCAGGCCGCCGACCTCGAGCACGGTCAGCGCCACCTGCGTCGCCGCGCCCTGCCTGACGCCGCGTACGTTCAGCCAGGTCAGCGCGACGATCGAGCCCGCCCCCCAGAGCGCCGCCGACCACGGCCCGAGCGGCACCACCTGGGTCATGTAGTCGCCGAACACAAAGGCGAGCAGCGCGATCGAACCGGTGGTGATCACCGAGAACCGGCTCCAGGCGAACAGGAAGGACACGCGGCGGCCGAACGCCCGGTGCAGGAAATGATAGTCGCCGCCGGCGCTCGGATAGGCGGTCGCGAGCTCGCAGTAGCACAGCGCGCCGATGATCGAGACGACGCCGCCGAGCACCCAGGCGCCCAGCATCCAGGCCTCGCTCGGCGAGTTCATCGCGACCAGCGACGGCGCCTTGAAGATGCCGGCGCCGATCACGATGCCGACGACGATCGCGATCGCCTCGCGCGGTCCGAGGGTCTCGCGCGGCGCGCCTGTCGGGGTGGGCTCGTTCATCCTGGCTCCTGGCGTCGGTTCGCCCGCGCGGCCTGGTCGGCCGGCGCGCGGCCCGCAGTATGCCTGCGCCCGGCTCTGCAGGTACGACGGTTACTCAGCGCGACAGGGTTCTCAGGCCGGACGGATCCGCCACCAGCGCCACGTCGGCGCCGCGCCGTGCGAACAGGCCGACGGTGACCACGCCCGGCCACTGGTTGACCTCGGTCTCGAGGCCGACCGGATCCTTGATGTGCAGGCCGTGGACGTCGAGGATCGAATTGCCGTTGTCGGTGGTGAAGCCTTCGCGCAGGCGCGCCTCGCAGCCGAGCTGCGCAAACCAGCGCGTCACCAGCCCGAGGGCCATCGGGATCACCTCGACCGGCAGCGGGAAGCGCCCCATCACCGGCACCACCTTCGACGCATCGACGATGCACACGAAGCGCTCGGCGGCGGCCGCGACGATCTTCTCGCGGGTGAGCGCACCGCCCCCGCCCTTGATCATCCGCAGCTGCCCGTCGATCTCGTCGGCGCCGTCGACGTAGACCGGCATCTTGCCCACCGCAACCAGGTCGAGCACCTCTATGCCCTGTTCGCGCAGTAGCACGCTGCTGCGCTCCGAGCTGGACACCGCGCCGCGCACGCGGTGGCGCACGAGACCGAGCTCGCGGATGAAGTAGCCGACTGTCGAGCCGCTGCCGACGCCGACCACCGCGCCGTCGACGACGTGTTCGATCGCCGCGCGTGCGACGGTTTGCTTGAGCTGGTCCTGGTTCATCGGAGTCGGGGCGTCGGAAGTCGGGCGGTGAAGGTGGGGGCGAAGCCGATCCGGCTCAGAGCCGCAGCTCGCCCACCGGATCATCGGGAAGGATGCGAGGCGCGGCCTCGCCCACGCCGGGCACCGCCCGCCGGGCCGCGCCAGGGCCAGTGCACACGGCCCCGGGCACCGCGCCGTCGAAGTGCCGAGTCCAGCCCGGCAGCGCCTGCGCCGGCATCGGCCGGGCGTAGAAGTAGCCCTGGACCTCGTCGCATCCGAGCACGCGCAGCGAGTCGAGCTGGGCCCGGGTCTCGACACCCTCAGCGACGGTCGACAGGCCGAGCGCCTGCGCGAGCGCGGTGATCGAGCGGACGACGGCTCGGCTCTGACCGCCCTCGCCGAGCTTGTCGACGAAGCTCCGGTCGATCTTCAGCGTGTCGATCGGCAGCTGGGTGAGGTAGGCGAGCGACGAATAGCCGGTCCCGAAGTCGTCGAGCGCCAAGCGCACGCCGAGCTGCTTCAGACCCTGCAGGCTGTCGAGCGAGCGCTTGATGTCGCGCATCACGCCGGTCTCGGTCAGCTCGAGCTCGAGCGTCGACGGGGCCAGCCCGGTGGTGTCGAGCGCCTGCGAGACCGCCCGTGCGAGCTCGGGCTGCTCGAGGTGGCGCGCATGAATGTTCACCGACACCGTCGCCACCTGAAGGCCCACGACCTGCCAGCGCCGCACCTGCTGCAGCGCCTCGGCCACCGCCCACTCCCCCATCCGGAAGATCAATCCGGTCTCTTCGGCGATCGGGATGAACTCGCGCGGCGACAGCAGTCGGTCGTCGCGCTGCCAGCGCATCAGCGCCTCGACACCGGAGAGCCGACGGCTGCGCGGATCGATGATGGGCTGGTAGTGCAGTACCAGCTCACGGCGGTCGAGGGCCTGGTGAAGCGCGGCCTCGAGGTCGAAGCGCTCGCGGTCGGCATGGCCCAGCTCGGCCTGGAAGCGGCGCGAGCAGTTGCCGCCGAGTGACTTCGCCGCCGACAGCGCCTGCCCGGCCTGCGCAAGCAGCGCGTCGGCACGCATCGGGACCGCCGTCGTGGCCAGGCCCACCGAGGCCCGCACCACGCAGTCCAGCCCGCCGCAGGTCAGCGGCCGGCCGAACTCGGTCATTGCGATCTGAGCGGCCCGCTCGGCGGCGGCGGCGGTGCGCATCGCCGGAAACAACAGCGCGAACTCGTCGCTCGCCAGCCGGGCGAGCACGATCCGCGGCAGGTTGCGGAACGCCTGGCGCAACCGTGTCGCGACTTCTTTGAGGGCTTCATCGCCGGCGGCGGCGCCGAGCGTGTCATTGAGCCGGTTGAAGCGATCGAGGTCGATCAGCAGCAGCGCGGCCGGCTGGGCCGGATCCTCGCGCGGCGCGTCGAGCAGTGCCTGCGCGGCCGATAGGAAGCCCTTGCGGTTGAGCAGGCCGGTCAGCGGATCGCTGCCCGAGAGCTCGCGCGTTCGGCGGGCGGTCTCGTGGGCCAGCAGCGCGAGGCCCTTGGCCCGGTCGAGCCGGCGTTGGCTGCTCGCCAGCTCCGTACGCATCTGAGCGGCCGACACGAGCTGGGCGAGTCGTTCGGCCAGCAGCTTCCACTGCAGCGACTTGACGAAGAAGTCGGCCGCGCCGGCGGCGAACGCCCGTTCGATCGACGCCTCGTCGTCACGTCCGCTGAAGACGAGGATCGGCACCGGCAGCTCGCCGATGAGCGCCCGGATCCGCCTGCACAGGTCGAACCCGTTGCCGTCCGGCAGGATCGCGTCGAGCACGACCGCATCGGGCCGGACCGCGTCGATCCACTCCAGCGCACGCGCCACGCCCGGCGCGCCATGCACGTCGATGCCGTGCTCGGCCAGCCCGGTCGCGACCAGGTGCTGCCATGCCGGATCGTCCTCGACGAGCAGGATGCGGAATCGCCGGATCGGCGGACGTAGGAGGGGCAAGAGTGGCCGGACCGGGAGGGCAAGGGCCCGATCCTACCGCAGGTCGCCGGCGCGCCGGCGCGCCCCCCCACCTGGATTTCCCCGGGTGGCAACGCCAGCCGCGCTCAGACGTAATCGAACAGGCTCAGCTTGGAGATCCGCGCGTAGCTCTGCAGCGCGGCCTGCAGCGCCGTCTGGTGCTGGGTCATCTCCGAGATCGCCTTCGCGAAGTCCACGTCGACGAGGTTCGACAGCCTGGCCTGGTTGTCGATGCTGCCGGTGGCGACGGCTTCCTCGTGGGCGTCGATCGCCTTGAGCCGCTCGCCAACCATCGTGCGGGTGTAGCTGAACCGGTCGAGTGCGCGGTCCACCGCCGACAGCGCCGTGTTGGCCGCCGCCGTCGCGACGGTCGAGGTGGCGTTCGGGTCGGACAGCGTCGCGATGGCCGCATCGAGCTGCGCGAAGATGCTCTCGGTGCCGGTCGCGGTGCGGATCGCGGTGAAGTTCTCGCGGCCGTCGAGCGAGACCGGATTGACCATCTCCTGGCCCACCTGCTGGGTCCCGGCCGGCGGCGTGTAGACCGTCCCGGTCGAGTCGATCGGGGCGGCGACCGCCCCCTGCCCGCCGAAGATGAACCCGCCGGTGCCGTCGCTGCGGTTGGCCACGGCGAGCAGCTGCTCGCGGACCTGGCGCAGTTGCTCGGCGTACTTGTCCCGGTCAGCGGCAACGTTGGTCGCGTTGGCCGCCGCCAGCAGCGACTCGCGCCCCGACTGCAGCAGGTCGGTCGCGTCGCCGAGCGCGCCGTCCGCGCTACCGAGCATCAGCCTGGCCTGTTCGATGGCGCGCTGCTCGGAGCCGAGCCTCGCCTCGCGCGAGCGCAGCCGCTCGGCCTCGGCGGCGGCGGCCGGATCGTCCGACGGCGAGTTCACGCGCCGCCCCGAGCTCAACTGCCCCTGGACCTCGAGCAGCCTGGACTGGCGCTCGGAGATCCCGTCGATCGCGATCTGCTGCGCGTATGCGGTGCCGATCCTCATATCCGTCTCCCGTCTGCGCCGATCAGCCCGCTGCGTTGAGCAGCGAGCGGAACATCTCGTTGGCGGCCGCGATCACCTTGGCCGCTGCCTGATAGGCCTGCTGGTATTGCATCAGACGCGCCGCCTCCTCGTCGAGGTTGACGCCAGACATCTCGTTGCGGGCGCGCTCTGCGTCGTCGTAGAGGCGCTGGCTCATGTCCCCCTGGGCGCGCGCCGACTGGGTCCGCGAACCGATGTCACCGATCAACTCCGAGTAGCGTCCGATGATCGAGGCGCCATTGGCCAGTGCCGCGTCGCCAAGCCCCTGCATCACGCGGGCGTTGCGGTTGTCTGCGGCCGGGTTCGGCGTGCCGGACACACGCATCGTGTCGCCCGCCATCGGGCTGCCGTCGAGCTTGAGCGTCCAGCCGTTGAACGAGAGCTGCATGCCCGGCGAGTAGGACAGTCCGGTCGGGTTGCCGGTGCCCACGCCGCTCACGGAGAAGGTGTTCGGCCCGGTGAAGGTGATGTTGACCGTCGCGGCGGTGGTCGGGCCGATCGAGGCGATGTCGAGCGAAGCGGCCCGCAGGTCGCCGCCGTTCGCGGCACCGGTCTCGGTCACGACTGGCATCGCGGTCGCCAGGCGCTGCGGGCTGGTGAGGAGCGAACGCGCGCCCGAGGCGAACGCGGTGGCGCTGCGCACGAGGTACCGGTCGTTCGCCGCAGGCGCGCCGGAGCCGACTGACAGCGTGAGGCCGTCGAAGGTCTGCGGCATCGACGCGAAGGTGGTGACGACCCCGTCCGAGAGCCGGGTGACCGCGTACTGCGTGCCGTTGAACCCGATCTCGTAGTCGCTCGCCTCGAGGGCCTTCGAGTCGGCAATGGCGACCCCGAACTGCGCGTTTCCGACATTAGCGGCCGCGCCGACCGCGGTGGGCGCGCCGAGCGCGAACATCGGCTGCCCCGCCACGCCTGTCGCGTCCAGGCCGACCGCCTGCTGCCCGTTGAACGCGCCGGCCACTGAGGCGGTGATCCGGCCGACCTGAGTGCGGGCCGCGTCGATGTCATCGTTCGAGAACTTCATCAGCCCCGCGAGCGTGCCGCCGATCTGCCCGGCGTTCATCGCGAAAGTGACGCCATTGCCGCGCGCCACCGAGATCGAACGCTTGTTCACATCCAGCGGATCGCTGGTCAGCGCCAGCTTCGAGGCGTTGCCCGCGACGACCAGCGGCTCGCCAGTCTGCGAGCTCACGGTGACCGTGCCGTCGGCGCCGTAGGTGGCGTTCGCGCGCAGCGACTTGTTCAGGTCGCCCAGCAGTTTGTCGCGCTGGTCGAGCAGCGCGTTGGGCTGGCCGCCCGCGCTGTTGGCCTCGCTGATCCGGCGGTTGATCGCAGCCAGCGCATCGAGCGTCTCGTTGGCGGCCTTCACCTCGCTCTGCATCCGGCCTTGGGCCGCGTCGCGCTGCTCGAGCAGCTCGGCATCCAGACGCGCCGCGCGGCTCGCGAAGGTCTCGGCACGGGTCAGCACGGTCGAGCGGGCGGCCGGATCCGAGGGCCTCGCGATCACGTCGGTGAAGGCGCCGACCAGGTCGTCGAACGCCGCGCCGAGGCCGCTCTTGGAGTCGGCGAACAGGCTGTCCAGGCGGGTGAGCGCATCACTGCGCGCCGTGTCCTGCGCGGCCGCCGACCGGTTCGCGACCGATTCGCGCACCAGGAACTGGTCGTAGACCCGACGCACCTCGCTGACGTTGACCCCGCTCCCGACCCAGCCGGAGCCGTTGTTGCTGCCGGACTCCGCCAGCATCACCTCACGCCGGACGTAGCCCGGCGTTGAGGCGTTGGCGATGTTCTGCCCGGTGGTCTGGAGCTGTGCATACGCAGCGTTCATGGCGCTGCTGCCGATCCGCATCAGGTCGCCCATGGCGCCCCCCGCTTCAGGTTGACTCGCGGCGCAGGGTCAGCGCCTGAGTGATGGTGCGCGTCAGCTTCGACGCGTAGTCGGGGTCGGTCGCGTAGCCCGCCTTCTGTAGGTTGCGCGAGAATGATTCGATGCTGCCGCCCGCCTGCAACACGCCCGCGTAGCGCGGGTTGGAGGCCATCAGCCGCGCCCAGTCGGCGAAGGACGCCTCGTGGCTGTCGTAGGCGCGGAACCGCTCGACGGTCTTGACCGCGCGGCCGTCCACGAACTCGGTGGTGGTCGCCTCGACGGTCTCGCCGCGCCAGCCCGGTCCGGCCTTGATACCGAACAGGTTGTGCGCGCTGCGCCCGTCGGCATGACGAATCTCGGCGCGGCCCCAGCCGGTCTCGAGCGCGGCCTGACCGACGATGAAGCCCGCGGGCACGCCGGTCGAGCGCTCGGCGGCCACGGCCGCATCCCACATCCGCTCGACGAACGCCGACTGCGCCGCGCCGCGCCGGCCGTCCAGGGCGGGTGCGGGCGCGCCGCTGCTGCCGCCGGTGCCCGGTCGCTCGGCCGCGGCCGGCGGCTGCGGCACGATGCGCCAGGGCTCGGCCGCCGCCGTCGCCGCCGCCGTACGGGCGCGCGCCGCGGCCGCCGCGGCCATCTGCGCACCACTCGGAAACAGGGAGGGCTCGTCGTCCTCACCGCGCGGCGTATCTGATGCCAGCAGCGCGCGCGCCAAGCCGTCGACCGACGCCTTCGCGTCCGACCTCGCGGCCCCGCCGCCCACCGGGTCCTCGGTGTTCATGCCGCGCATGAGTTGCCTGGCGATCATCTCAGAGAGCCCGCCCGGGCGGCCAGACATCGCCTGCGCGAACTGGGTGTCGAGCATGCTCGCGTATACGTCCGCCCCCGTGCCTTCGAGCATCCCGCTCTTGGGCACGGCGTCGCGCATGCTCTTCAGTACCATCTGCATGAACAGGGCCTCGAACTGCGAGGCGGCCTGCTTGACCGCGCCCGACGGATCCTTCGCCGCACCCGTCTTGAGGGCGTCGAGCGAACGAACGTCGGTCGCGAGCGAACCGGGCACCTGCATGTCTAGATGATCTCCAACTCCGCCTTCAGGGAGCCCGCGGCCTTGAGCGCCTGCAGGATCGCGATGAGATCCTGCGCGGTGGCTCCGAGGCTGTTGAGCGCCTTGACGACGTCGGCCAGCTTGGCGCCTGACTCAAGCATCATCAGGGCCGCGCCGTCCTGCTTGATCTGTATATCGGCCTTTTCGGTCACAACTGTAGAGCCTTGGGACAATGCATTGGGCTGACTCACCGACGGCGTGGTCGAGATCGACACCGAGAGGTTGCCGTGGGCAACCGCGCTCGGCGCCAACGTGACCGACTGGTTCATCACCACCGAGCCGGTCCGGGCGTTGACGATCACGCGGGCTGGCGGCGTCACCGCGGACACGTCGATGTTTTCCAGCTCCGACATGAATGCGACCCGTTTGTCGGCGGCCGGCAGCTTCACGCGGATCACGCGCGCGTCGATCGCCTGCGCGACCGCGCCTGCCGCGCCCGCCTTGCGGTTGATCGCGTCGGCGACCTGGGTGGCGGCAGTGAAGTCGGTGGTCTTGAGCTCGAGCTGGATGGTGTCGTTCTCGAGTACGGCGTTCGGCACCGTACGCTCCACGGTCGCCCCAGACGGCACGCGGCCCGCGCTCAGGTGGTTGATCTGCACCTTGCTACCGGCGGCCGAGGCACCAGCCCCACCGACCACGACGTTGCCCTGGGCCATGGCGTAGATGAGGCCGTCGGCACCCTTGAGGGGCGTCAGGATCAGCGTGCCCCCGCGCAGGCTCTTGGCGTTGCCGATCGAGGACACGGTCACGTCGATCGGCTGGCCCGGCTGCGCGTAGGCGGGCAGCTGCGCGGTGATCATCACCGCGGCGGTGTTCTTGAGCTGCGGGTTGACGCCGGGGGGCAGCGTCACGCCGAGCTGCTGCAGCATCGTGCTCAGGCTCTGGGTGGTGAACGGCGCCTGGGTGGTCTGGTCGCCGCTGCCGTCGAGGCCGACCACCAGACCGTAGCCGATCAGCTGGTTGGTCCGCACCCCCTGGACGGTGGCGAGGTCCTTGATGCGCTCGGCCTGCACGGGCCGCAGGCCGGCGGCCAGGGCGAGCAGCACGATCGCGGACAGCAGCTGGCGCCGGGTCGGCCGGGCGTCCCGCAGCGAGGCCAGTACGGTCCTCAGGGCCGGCGGGGAGGCGAAGGCGACGAGAGCGAGCAGGATCATCGGGTCGGAGCGCCGCTCACAGCGGCGAGTAGCTGAAGAAGAACCGCTGGAGCCAGCCGACCGTCATCGCGCGGTCGATGTCGCCGCGGCCGCGGAACTCGACCCGCACGTCGGCGATCTGGGTGGACGGAATGGTGTTGCCCGGGCGGATGAAGCGCGGATCGACGACCCCGGAGAAGCGCAGCGAGTCGACGGTCTGGTTGACGCCCACCTGCTTCTCGCCGATCACCACCAGGTTGCCGTTGGGCAGGACTTCGGCGACGGTGGTCGTGATCGTGCCGGTGAACACGTTGTCGCTGCCGCTCTCGCCCTTGGCGCTCGAGTCGTTCGATGAGCTGGCGCCGATCTTGGCGCGCGGCACCGCCGGCGAGGTGATGAAGGGTAGCGAGGCGATCGCCGCATCGATCTTCCCCTCGCGGTTCACTGAACTCTTGGAGCTCTGGCGCGCGGTGGTGTTCTCCTGGATCTGCACCGTCAATAGGTCGCCGACCGTGCGCGCTCGAATATTCTCGAAGAGCGGCCGATAGGCCTCGCCCTGGAAGATGGCGCCGACGCTCGCGGGCGGCGCGGTCGTGGCCGGCGGGATCACCGGACGCGGGGGCGGCTGAACGAGCTGGACCTGCGGCGTACGCAGCTCCGCGCAGGCGGCAAGCAAGCCGATCGCGGCGAGCGCGGCGATGCGGGCGGTCAGGCATCGGCAGCATGCGGCGCGGCTCATCGCGGCACTCACAGTTGCGAGAGCCGACCGAGCATCTGGTCGGAGGTCGAGATCGCCTTGGAGTTGATCTCGTAGGCGCGCTGGGTCTGAATCATCGTGACCAGCTCCTCGACGACGTTGACGTTCGATGTCTCAACGTAGCCCTGGCTGACCGTGCCGTGCCCGTTCAGACCGGGCGTGCCGACCGCGGGCGTGCCGGAGGCGGCGGTCTCGCGGAACAGGTTCTGGCCGATCGGGTCGAGGCCGGCCGGGTTCACGAAGGTGGCGGTCTGTAGCGTGCCGACTTGCACCGGCGTGGTGTTGCCCGGCGTGAGCGCGGTCACGATGCCGTCGGCGCCGATCGTCACATTGGTCGAGTTGGCGGGGATCGTGATCGCCGGGTTCAGCGGATAGCCATTGGCGGTCACCATCTGCCCCTGCGAGTCGACGCGCAGCGCGCCGTCGCGGGTGTACGAGGTGGTGCCGTCGGGCATCTGGACCTGCAGGAACCCGTTGCCGTTGATGGCGAGGTCGAGCGGGTTCTCGGTGCGGTTCAGGTTGCCCTGCGAGAAGTTGCGGCTGGTGCCGACCGGGCGCACGCCGGTGCCGAGTTGCAGGCCCGTCGGCAGCATGTTGGTCTGCGTCTCCTGCGCGCCGGACTGGCGCAGGTTCTGGTAGAGCAGGTCCTCGAACTGCGCATGCGCCCGCTTGTAGCCGTTGGTGCCGACGTTGGCGAGGTTGTGCGAGATCGTGTCGAGCTGCATCTGCTGCGCGTCGAGCCCGGTCTTCGAAATCCAGAGCGAACGGATCATGGGGAGTCTCCTCAGCCGGCAGGCGAAAGCAGCTTGGCTGCACGCTGCTCGTTGCCTTCGGCGGTCTGCAGCATCTTCATCTGCATCTCGAACTGGCGGGCCGCGGCGATCATGCCGACCATCGCCTCCACCGGATTGACGTTGCTGCCCTCGAGCGAGCCGTCCACGACGCGCACCGCGGGATCCGGCGGGGCCGGGTCGCCGCCGGCGACGCGCATCAGGCCGTCGGCCCCCTTGCGCAGCTCGCCGACCGGCGGATTGACCAGCTTGATCTGGCCGACCGGCGTCGGCGGCGTCGTGCCCGCCTTCGCGGTCACGGTGCCGTCGGCACCGATCGACACCGTGGCGCCCTGCGGCACCACGATCGGTCCGCCGTCGCCGAGCACCGGGAACCCGGCCCGCGTCTGCAGCGTGCCATCGGCCGACAGCTCGAGGCCGCCTGCGCGGGTGTAGGCCTCGTTGCCGTCCAGGCCCTGCACCGCGATCCAGCCCGCGCCGCGCACCGCGATGTCGAGGTTCCGCCCGGTACGGGCGATCGGGCCCGCGCCGGCGTCGAAGCCAGCGGTTGCCTCGAGTGCATGGACGCGGGTCGGCGCGCCCTGCCCCTGGATCGGTACCGCACGGAACGCCGATTGGTCGGCGCGAAAGCCGTCGGTGCTCGCATTGGCGAGGTTGTTGGCGATCGCGTCCTGACGCGTCATCGTCGCCTTCGCCCCCGACATCGCGGTGTAGATCATGCGGTCCATGGCAGTCCCCGGTCAGCGTCCGCCGTCGTCAACGCAGGTTGACGATGGTCTGCAGCAGCTGGTCGTGCGTCTTGATCGTCTGCGCGTTGGCTTGGTAGACCCGCTGCGCGGTGATCATCGCGACCAGCTCGGAGGTGAGATCGACGTTGGAGTTCTCGACCGCGCTCGCCTCGAGCGAGCCGAGGGTGCCGCTGCCCGGCGCACCGAGCGTCGGCTGGCCCGCGGCTGCGCCCTCGCCCCAGGCGTTGTTGCCCTGCGGCATCAGGCCCTGCGGGTTCACGAAGTTGGCCAACACGATCTGGCCCTGAGGCCGGGTCTGGCCGTTCGAGTAGCGCCCGACCAGCACGCCCGAGTCGTCGGCGCTGAAGCCCGACAGCCGGCCCGCGCCGAAGCCGTCCTGGCTGATCTCGGTCGTCGCGAAGCTCGCGCCAAACTGCGTCGCGGAAGTGAGGTTCACCCCGAAGGTCATGGTCCCGCCGGCGTCCGCGCCGACCGGGATGGTCAGGTTGAAGGGGCCGGTCGGTGCCGTCATCGCGCCGGAGGCGTTGAAGGTCAGCGTCGAGGCGACGCCTGCCACGTCGACGCCGTCGGCCTGGGCGCGCACCTCCCAGGTGTTGCCAGCAGTCTTGCGGTAGAACAGCGAGACTTGGTGGTCGCGGCCGAGCGAGTCGTAGACCGACAGCGACATCGCGCTGTGGTAGGTCTGCGGGTTGCTGGAATCGAAGGGCGCGGTGATCGCGGTGTCGCGGGCGTCGAGGTTGAGCTGTGCGCGGGCGAGCGCAGTCGGCTTCGGCGAAATGTCCGCCGTAGTGATCCTGAGCTCGGTCGGCGTGCCGATGTTGGCCACGCCCGCGGCATCGACGGCGTAGCCCGTCAGGCGGGCGCCCTGCGCGGTGACGATGTAGCCGTCCTTGTCCATCCGGAACTGGCCGTTGCGCGTGTACTGCGTGGCACCGTCCAGCGATGTGCGGAAGAAGCCGCGGCCGTTGATCGCCATGTCGAGGGGGTTCTGGGTCGACACGATGTCGCCCTGGGTGAACTGTTGCGCCACGCTGGAGACCGCGACGCCGATGCCGGTGGTGGCCGCGGACAGGCCGGTGAGCGAGTTCGCGTACATGTCGGCGAACTCGACACGCGACGACTTGGCGCCGACGGTGTTGGCGTTCGCGACGTTGTTGCCGATCACGTCCAGGTTGCGTGCGGCGGCGCTGAGGCCGGACAGACCGTGCTGGAAGCTCATGCTCGAGGACTCCTGCTGTAAAGAGAGTGCTACGGGGAAATCGGTGTGACGGGGCGCGGATCAGAGGATCGCGCGCACCTTGTCCAGAGTCGTACTGCCGGAGGCGCCCAACTGCAGCGTGGCGCCGCCGGTGCCGAGCGTGACCGCCTGGACCGGCGCGGCGGAGAGCGGGGTCGCGGAGACCTTGCTGGCGCCGTCGAGGGCGGTGACACGGAGCGTGTAGAGGCCGGGATCGAAGGTCCGGGTGCCCGAGCTGCCGTCCCACTGGAAGGTTTGCAGGCCGGCGGGCATCGGGCCGAGCTCGATGGTGTCGACCTCCGCACCGCTCTTGTCGAGCACGGCGACGCGCACCGAGGTGGCGGCGGCGGCGAGCTCGAAACCCGCCTTCGCGACGCCGTCTTTGGGCAGCGTCATCGTGTCGCCCTCGATAAGCACGCTGCGGCCGACCATCGAGGCCGCCTCGCTGGTGCTGCCCTGCTTGGTGCCGTCGACGAGCGTCTGCAGCGAGGTGTTGAGCTTGTCGATGCCCTTGACGGTGTTGATCTGCGCGAGCTGGGTCGTGACCTGCGCGTTGTCGAGCGGGTTCAGCGGATCCTGGTTCTTCATCTGAGCGACCAGCAGCTTGAGGAAGCGGTCTTCGGTTGCATCCTCGCTCGCCTGGCCGGTCGTGCCAGCGCCGCCGGTCGTGCCCCCGGTGCCCGTTGCACCGGCCGTCCCGGTCGAGCCGCGCAGCTGGTTCAGCACCGAGTCGAAGGCGGCGCTGCCGGCGCCGGTGGAGGGTGCCGCGGGGGTCGCAGCCGACGGCGAGACGGTGGTTTTGGGGGCGATCGCGCTGAGGCTCATGTTCGGATGTCCGGTTGCCACGAAGTCACGACTGGCCCATCTGCAGCGTCTTCTGCAGCAGCTGGCGCGCGGTGTTCATGACCTCGACGTTGTTCTGGTAGGAGCGCGATGCAGAGATCATGTTGACCATCTCCTCCACCACGTTCACGTTGGACTGTGTCAGGTAGCCGGTCTGGTCGGCCATCGGGTGCCCGGGCTCGTAGACCCGCTTGGCCGGCGCGTTGTCCTCGATCACCGAGGAGACCTTCACGCCCGCGCCGCCGTCGGCGGTCGGTTGGCTCTGGAAGACGACCTGCCGCGCTTTGTAGCTCTGCCCGTCGGGGCCGGCGACCGATTCGGCGTTCGCGAGATTGCTCGCCACGACGTTCAGCCGCTGGCTCTGCGCGGAGACCGCGCTGCCGGCGACGTTGAAGACCTTCATCAGCGACATGGCCGCTCCCCTCACTCGCCCCGGATCGCCGAGAGCAGCGTCCGGACGGATCCGTTGATGAACCGCAGACCCGCCTCATAGCGCACCGCGTTGTCCGCGAAGTTCGCCCGCTCGCGGTCGAGATCGACGTTGTTGGCATCGAGACTCGGCTGCTCCGTGGCCCGGTACTTCTGCACCGTCGAGTCGATCCGTCCGGCGCCGCCGGTGCCACCGCCGATGTGGCCGGCGTGTGTGGTCGCGACCCCCTGCGAGGCCGGCGCCGCGGCGCCCTCCGGGCGGGTGCCCGTCGCCTCGGCCAGGGCGACCCTGAAGTCGAAGTCGCGGGCCGCGAAGCGCGGCGTGTCCGCATTGGCAATGTTGCCGGCGATCACCTTTTGGCGCTCGGCGCGCAGCAGCAGCGCGCTGCCATGGAAATCGATCGACTCGGTCAGTCGGCTGGCACTCATGTCGACACGCTCCGGTCGGAACTCATGGAGCAATGGTGGCCGCTCCGCGCTGAACTTAAGCGCCGAAAAGCGGCGTGGCGGACCCGTTGATCGGACATACCGGGCGCCTGCCCCTGCCTATCCTCGCCATCATCCCAGCCGCATCAGACAAAGGTCCGCCGATGGCCGTACCGCCCCAAACCCCATCGTGCCGCCCGGCGCCCCGCCTGACCGCGGCGCTCGCGCTGCTGGCGGTGCACGCTGTGGCCGCGGCCCAGCCCACGGTCGCTCCGGAACCGATCCGCGCCTTCATCGAGCGCCAGGTGCCTGCCGGCAGCGGCCGCGTCGAGGTCCAGGTCGGCAGCCTCGACCCGAGGCTGCAGCTCGCGCCCTGCGGGCGCGCCGAGCCCTATCAGGTGGCGGGCACGCGCCTGTGGGGCCGGACGGTGGTCGGACTGCGATGCCTGGAAGGCGCTACCTGGTCGGTCACGCTGCCGGTCAATGTGATCGTCCGGGGCCGAGCGCTGGTCGCAGGCGAGGCGCTCGCCGCCGGCAGCAGCCCGGCGGGTGCGTCGCTGCGCATCGAAGAGGCCGAGCTCAGCCGCGAGCCGGGGACGCCCGTCACCGATACGGCGCAGCTCGTCGGCCGAAGCTTGATCCGACCGGTGGCAGCCGGGCAGGTTCTCAGGCTCGAGCATCTGCGGATCACGCAGACGGTGGCCGCGGGCGACCCGGTGCGCATCCAGATGGTCGGCCAGGGGTTCACGATCCTGGCCGACGGGCAGGCGCTCGCGGGGGCCGGAGACGGCCAGACGATCCGGGTCCGGACAGACAGTGGGCGGATCCTCGCCGGAACCCTCCGCGGACGAACGGTCGAGGTCAGGATCTGAACGGCCGCCGCGCGGCGGTCAACCGTGTATGTGAAGGTGTGCAACCCTGCTTTTCGGGCTCAAGTCACACGGCCGAGTGTCGATAATGGACCTGAGGAGCGCTTTCACCGCGCTCCCAGGAGAATGCGATGAAGATCGGACCCAGTAATACAGATGGCATCCGTGTCGACGGTGGCACCACCGGAGGCACGGACCGCTCGTCGTCGGTCCGGCCCGATGCCGTTGCCAAGCCGGCGCCTCCGCCCACGAGCATCGACCGCGTATCTCTGTCGGGCAAGACCCTGCCGCCGGCCGAGACCGGCGGCGTGGTCTCCTACAACGACAAGAAGGTCGAGGAGATCCGTCAGGCGATCGTCGAAGGGCGCTTCCCGGTCGACGCCAAGCGCGTGGCCGAGCAGCTGCTGGCCGACGCGCGCGATTTTCTCGGCATGAAGCCGGCCCCCTGATGACGGCTGCCCGTGTGCGTCCGCAGCAGGCGACCGCCGCCGGCGAGCGTGCGCTCGCAGCCCTCGAGACGCTGCTCGAGTCGCAGCGCCGCGCGATCAGCGCGGGCGACTTCGCCGCCATGCAGGATGCCCACGCCGGCATTCACGGGCTCCTGTCGAATCCCGCCTGGCGGCGGGACGCGGCCCGTGGCCCGTCCCAGATCCGCGTGCAAGCGGCGCTGAAGTCGGCGGCGATCAACGCCGGCTTGGCCGCGCGTGGCGAGGCCCATGCCGCCCGGGCGCTTGCCGCGCTCGGCGAAAGCCCGTCCCTCTATACCGCCTCCGGCGCGCTCGGCGCGAAGAGCGGACCCTCGCGGGGGCTGTCGGCCTGAACCCTCTCGGGCGCGCGTGCGCGGGCCGCGCACCGCCTGGCACCACAGACAGAGCGGGCCCCTCTGAAGGGGCCCGTGTGCTTCAGGAACGGCGGCGCCGTGCCGCCCGTCTTCAGAACCGGTAGGCGATCCGCAGGCCGCCCCAGTGGCGTCCGGCGACCACGATCGGCGCCGACAGGTCCTTCATCAGCACGAACTGCCCGCCGCCCATGTCGCGGCGGTAGGTCTGCAGCAGGAAGCGACGCTGGCTGCGCCCCGCCGCCAGGCCGGTGCGGTCCGCGAAGATCCGCCGGTTGCGACAGTGGGCCGCGTTCCACACCGGATCGGGCCCCTGGGGCCGCGAGAACTTCTGGTTGTGGGTCGGCAGGTAACCGTTGCGATCGACCGCCGCGCAGAACACCACGTTGGGCAGCGTTGCGACCACCGGCTCCTGCAGCTCGGGCAGCAGCGCATCGGTCAGCGCGGTGAAGCGCGTCATGTGCTGGCCGGGGTCGGTCCCCGAGATCGGCTGGTAGCGTTCGTCGAACAGGTCGGCGAGCGTGATCCGTCCCGAGGCGATCGCCTGCTCGAAGCGCGCGGCGATCGCACCCGCGGTCCCGAGCGCGGCGTCGATGTAGGGCGTGTCGGCGGTGCGCACACCGCTGCTCGCGGTCATCTCGAGCAGCGACTCCGACACGCCCAGGAAGGCGCCGGCGCGGGTGCGCGCGGCCTCCAGGGCGCCCGCGCTGCGGTCGACCTGCCCGGCCAGCTCCCGGACGGTACCCAGCACCGACTCGCAGGTGGCGAGGTTCGCATGTGCGGCGCCGGCGATGCCGTCGACCTGAGCTTCGGCGCGGCCCAGGGCGGCATGGAAGGCGCTCTCGTTGGAGCCACCGGCGACGATCTCGCGCGAGAGTGCGTCGATCCGGGCGTCGAGCTGCTTGACCGTGCCCATGATGAGCTTGGACGACTGCTCGACCTTGGCGGCGAGGTCACGCACGGCGTCGGCCACCACGGCAAATCCGCGCCCCGCGTCGCCGGCCCGCTTGGCCTCGACCGACGCGTTGAAAGCGACCAGCCGGGTCTGCAGGGCGATCCGGGTGATCTCGCCCGCGGCATCCGATACCTCGCGCAGCGTGTCGACCACCTCCCCTACGCCACGCCCCACATGTTCGACCGCCTCGCGCGCCTCATGGACGGCGGCGCGGCTCGCATCGGTCGCCGCGGCGATCGTGCGGTTGGCGTCGTACATGCCGTCCATCTCGGCCGACGCATGGCGGAACCGGTCGCGCTGGCGTGCGCCGTCGACGGCGAGGTCGTCGATCGTGCCAGAGAGCTCGGCGGCCTCGCGGCCGAGCTCTCCGGCCTGTCGGGCGAGCTCGGCGAGCCGAGTGTCGTCGAGCCCGGCCACTGCCGGCACGGTGTCGGGCGAGGTCGCTCCGGGCTGGGAGGCGGGGCGCCGCTTGATCAGCGAGGGAATCATCTCGGGTTCTCCTGGGTACGCCGGGGCCGGTCTCACGCGCCCTTGAGCTTGGCGCGCAGCCGGGCGACCGCCTGGCTGTGGAGCTGGCAGATCCGGGACTCGGTGACACCGAGGACCGCGCCGATCTCCTTCAGGTTCATGTCGTGCTCGTAGTACATGCCCATGACCTGGCGCTCGCGCTCGGGCAGCGCCTCGATGGCGGCGGCGAGCGATGCGCGGAACCGGTCGTCGTCCAGCACCTTCACCGGGTCGAGGCTGTCCGGTCCGGGGTGGCGGTCGATGAAGCTCTCGTCCGTGTCCGAGCCGCCGAAGTCGTCCAGGTAGAGCAGCTGGCCGCCGTGCGCATCGCCCAGCATCTGCTGGTACTCCGCGAGCCCGAGGCCCATCTGCTCGGCGACCTCCGCCTCGGTGGCCGAGCGGCGCACGCGCTGCTCGACCGCGTGCACCGCCGCCTCGATCGCGCGCTGGTTGCGCCGCACCGAGCGCGGCAACCAGTCGGCCCCGCGCAGCTCGTCGATCATCGCCCCGCGGATGCGCTGCATCGCGAAGGTCTCGAACTGCGCGCCATGACCGGTCTCGTACCGGGACAGCGCGTCCATCAGTCCGATCATGCCCGCCTGGATCAGGTCGTCGATCTCGACGTTCGCCGGCAGGCGCGCGATCAGCTGCGACGCGAGGCGCCGCACCATCGGCGCATACCGTTCGACCGCCGCGCTGCGGTCCAGCGTGCCCCGTGCCGTGTACATCGCTCCTCCAGCCGTCAATGGGGCCGCCATGTCGCGCCCTCCCCCCGTCCGCGTGCCCACTCGGCCAGGTCGTCTGCCAGGCGACGGTAGTCGCCCGGCAGGGTCGTGTCGGGTGCCGCACCGCCGAAGGCGAGGTCGACACCCAGGAATCGCTGCACCGTCTGGGCGAGCCGCTCGTGGCCGAGGCGGGCGGGCGCACCGCCCGTGCCGCGACCGAACAGCGCGCAGACGTCGCGGATCGAGCCGAGCCCGACCATCGCCTTGATCCGCGCATAGGCGGTGGCGAGCGCCTCGGTGTCCGCACCGGCCAGCACCACCGCCTCGCTGCTGGGCAGCGACAGTCCGCGGGCGAGGCGGCCGTCGTCGACCGCCACCAGCGTCAGCTGCGCCCGGGCGGCGATCGACGCCAGGCCGCGCAGATCGTCGCCGACCTGCCTGGAGTGGATCGCCGTCAGCCCGCCACGCGGCCGTCCGCGTTCGATCTGCTCGATGACCGCGTCGAAGTCGCTCACCACCGTGACTCGCGTCCCGCTGTCGGCCAACGCCTGCGCGAGCCGCACGACGAACTCCGGATGCTCGCCCGCACCCGCCAGCGGCAGCACGGGCCCGCCGCGACGGGGCATCGCCCGCCGCAGGCCGGCCGCCTGATCCTGTCCGCGATCAAGCATACGAGACGTCCCCCTGCAGCGTCGCCGCCACGCCGAACACCAGTGGCAGTTCCTCGTCGTCGAGCGCGAAGGCGCCGACGGGCTGCGCGAGCAGCGCGCGCCGGACCAGCCTCGCTCCGTCCGGCGCCTGCCAATCCTCCGGCACGCGCTGCCCGTCACACACGCCGAGCAGCTTGATACGCTGGCGCAGCAGGCAGTCGATCGCGCCGCCCAGGCGGGCGGCTTCGTCGACCTTGGTGAGGATGACACCGGTCGCCTGGTTCGCCTGGTAGGCCCGCAGCGACTCGTCGATCGTCTCGGCCTGGGCCGCGCAGCTCGCGACCACGACGTGCTTGATGTCCGCCCGAGGCAGCGACCCCAGCAGGCTGCGGATCCGCTCGTCGCGATGCCCCATCCCGACCGTGTCGATCAGCACCAGCTGGCGGGTGCCGCGCAAACGCAGCAGGTCGTGGAGCGCGGACGCGTCATGGGCGATGTGCACCGGCACGCCCAGGATGCGGCCGAAGGCGCGCAGCTGGTCGTGGGCACCGAGACGGTAGGTATCGACGGTGATCAGCGCGACCGACTGCGCGCCGTGCGCGAGCACGTGGCGGGCGGCGATCTTCGCGGTGGTGGTGGTCTTGCCGACGCCGGTGGGGCCGATCAGCGCGAACACACCACCGGCCTCGAAGGACTCGATGCGCGGCGCGCAGCGCACGTTGCGGGCCAGGACGTCCTCGAGCCAGGTCTGCGCGTCCCGGTCGCCAAAATCCGACGGCAGCTTGGACACCACTGAACGCGCCAGCTTCAGCGAGAAGCCGGCCGCGACCATCGTACGCAGCAGCTTGCCCTGCACCGGACTGCGGCGCACGCCCTCGAACCAGCTCACCGTGGCGAACTGGCGGGCGATCATGCCCTTGAGCGACTGCAGCTCGGCGACCAGCGCCTCGTTGCCCGCCGCCTGGGCGATCGCGGCCGCGCCGCCGAGCACGCCCGGATCGGCCTGCAGGCGGGCGGCGGGCGCGCCCGCGTCGAAGGACTCGCGCGCCGGTGCGGCGGGCACGAACAGGCCAGGGGCGACACCGCCCGGATGGCCGCTGCCCGCGAAGCCCGCATCGGCGAACGCGTGGTCCTCCCGGGACGGTGGGAGGAAGGTCGGCTCGACGGGCATCTGCGCGGCCGCGACGCGCGACGCGACGGCCTGCGCGGCGGCGGGGACCGGCCCGCGCTGGGCCGCGGGCATGGCGGTCCGCGGCTCGGCCGGTCGCGCTTCGACGGGCCGGGGCGTCGGCGGTGCGGCCATGGACTGGGCCGGGGCCACGACGGGCTGCGGCGCCCTGTGGGCGGATGCGGGTGCGGCGGCCTGCGTGTCGGCGTGAGCCGGCGACTGCGCGGTGGCGGCGCGCGCACCCGCGGCGAGCGCCGCCGTGCCGCCCGACGTAAGCTCGTCGCGCTTCGCGTGGTGCCGCTCGCGCAACCGCTGGCGGACATAGTCCTGGAACGACACCGTGCTCATGCCCGCAGGCGGCACCTCGCCCTCCACGGAACGGTCGAACGAAGCGGTGCGGGGCGCGGGCGCGCCGGCATCGACGGACTCCCCGCGCACGGACACCATGGCGGGAGCGGACGCAGTGGCGGGTCCGGCAGCGCCGGCGGCCAGGCCGCCCAGATCGCCCGACGCCGCTGCCAGCAACTCGACGCCTTCGGCACACGGCCGGTTCGCGAGCACCAGCGCGTCGGGTCCGAGCGCGTCGCGAAGCTTGCACATCGCGTCCCGGGACGTCCGTCCGACGAATCGCATCACTTTCATGTCGCGTCTCCGATAATCCGGCCGATCCGGATCGAATGCGTGTCAGGGACTTCCGCGTGCCCGAGGACCCGCAGGCGCGGGGCGCCCTTGCGGAGCAGTCGCGCGATGGGTACGCGGATGCGGTCGGGCACGAGCAGGCAAGCGGGCACACCGGCGGTCTCCTGCCGCGCCGCCGCGTCGCTGCTGGCCTTCACCACCAGGTCGGCGACGCCGGGCTCGAGCGCACCGGCCGCGCCGGGCGCGAGCGCCTGCGACAGCAGGTTCTCGAGATTCGGGTCGAAGGCGATCACATCGAGCTCGCGGGCGTGGCCGTAGATCTGATCAACGATCGCCGGCGCCAACGCGATGCGCACCTCTCGCGTCAGCTCAGCCGGGTCCTGCGTGCGCGGGGCGTTCTCCGCCAGGTTCTCGACGATCGTGCGCAGGTCGCGCACATGCACCGACTCATCCAACAGGTTCTGCAGCACTTTCTGCAGCGCCGCGATCGGCAGCAGCTTCGGCACCACTTCTTCGGAGAGCTTGCCGGCGTACTTCGCCAGGTGATCGAGCAGCTGCTGCACCTCGGCGCGTCCGAGCAGCTTGCTCGCGTGCACGCCCATCAGGTGATTCAGATGGGTCGCGATGACGGTGGCCGCATCGACCACTGTGTAGCCCGCGACCTGCGCCTCGTCGCGCCGACCGCCGTCGATCCACACCGCCGGCAGCCCGAACGCCGGGTCCTCGGTCGGAGTACCCGAGAGCTGACCCATCGCATGGCCTGGGTTGATCGCGAGGAAACGCTCCGGAAAGGCCTCGCCCTCGCCGATGACCGCGCCCTTGAGCGTCACGCGGTAGCCGTTCGGACGCAACTCCAGGTTGTCCTTGATGTGCACCGCCGGCGGCAGGAAACCGATCTCGTTGGCGAACTTCTTACGCACGCCCTTGATGCGGGTCAGCAGGTCGCTCGCCTGGTTGCGCTCGATCATCGGGATCAGCCGGTAGCCGACCTCCAGCCCGAGCAGGTCCACCGGCATGACGTCCTCCCAGCTCGCCTCGGTCGACGGCGCCGCAGGCCGCTCCACCTCCTGCGGTTCGGGGGGCTGCGCAACCAGATCCTGCTGGCGCCTGGCGAGCCACCAGGCGGCGTAGCCGCAGGCGGCCGCCAGCAGCAGGAACGCGACGTTCGGCATGCCGGGGATGACGCCGAGCAGGCCGAGCACCGTCGCCGACAGGCCGAGCGCGCGCGGCATCTTGAACAGCTGGCTGCCGACCTGCCCGCCGATGTCGTCTTCATGACCCACCCGCGAAACGATCAGGCCGGCGGCCAGCGAGACCACCAGCGCCGGAATCTGCCCGACCAGCGCGTCGCCGATCGCCAGCAGCACGTAGTTCGAGGCGGCGCGTTCGAGCGGCAGGTTGTGCTGGATCAGCCCGATCGCCAGGCCCCCGACCACGTTGATCGCCAGGATCAGCATCGAGGCGATGGCGTCGCCCCGCACGAACTTCGAGGCGCCGTCCATCGAGCCGTAGAAGTCGGCTTCCTGCGAGACCTCCAGGCGGCGGCGCCGCGCCTCCTTGTCGTCGATCGAGCCGGCATTGAGTTCGGCGTCGATCGACATCTGTTTGCCGGGCATCGCATCGAGGGCGAAGCGCGCCGACACCTCGGCGATCCGGCCCGCGCCTTTGGTCACCACGATGAAGTTGATCACCGTGAGGATCGCGAAGACGATGATGCCGACCGCGAAGTTACCGCCGATCAGGAAGTTGGCGAACGACTCGATCACCTTGCCCGCCGCATCGGGGCCGGTGTGGCCGTGCATCAGCACCGCGCGCGTCGACGCCACGTTCAGCGCCAGCCGGAGCATCGTGGTGATCAGCAGGATCGTCGGGAACGCCGCGAAGTCGAGCGGCTTGATCGTGTACGACGCCACCAGCAACACAACGAGCGCAACCGCGATGTTGAACGAGAAGAACACGTCGAGCAGGAACGCCGGCAGCGGCAGCACCAGCATCGACAGCATGACGCAGATCAGAATCGGCGCAGCCAGTGCCTGCGCCCGCGGCAGCGGGAACGGGAGCCAGGACGGCGGGGCGTTGGCGCTCATCGCTTAGTCTCCAGCGGGTCCATCCCGTACGGCACGTCGATGCCCGGCTCGTTCGGGCGCTTGCCGCGGCCCGCGACATACTGGTTCAACTGGTAGACCCAAGCGAGCACCTGCGCGACGGCGGAATAGAGGGCCGCCGGGATCTCGCCATCGACCTCCACGTGCTTGTAGAGCGCCCGCGCGAGCGGCGGCGACTCGAGCAGCGGCACGCCGGCCTCCTCGGCGAGCTCCCGAATTCTCGCGGCCAGCAGGTCAGCGCCCTTGGCGACCACACGCGGCGCGGACATCGCACCGTCCTCGTACTTCAGGGCAACCGCGAAGTGGGTCGGGTTGGTGACGACGACGTCGGCGGTGGCGACCGCCTGCAGCATCCGGCCGCGCGACATCGCGCGCTGGCGCTCGCGGATCTTCGCCTTGACATGCGGATCACCCTCGGCTTCCTTGTATTCCTGCTTGGCCTCCTGAGGCGTCATCATCATCTTCTGGTGATGGCGGAAGATCTGCAGGGGGCCGTCGGCCAGCGCCACCGCGATCACCACGCCCGAGATGCCGATCAGCCCGGAGCGCAGGTCGGCGCCCGCGGTCGCAAGTGCCGCCGGCAGCGACATGCCCGCATAGGCGGCGAACTGCGCGAGCCCGCCCACCGCGTACCAGGCACCGACGCCGCCGATCGCCATCGCGATCGCTGCGAGCTTGCCGATGTCGACGGCGGAATCCTTGGAAAACATCTTGCCCAGGCCCTTCATCGGATCGAGCCGGGTCAGGTCGGGCATCGCGGGCTTGAGGGTGAACACCAGTCCGCCAACCGCGAGGGTGGCGGCGGTGGCGGCAGCGATGGGCGCGATCACCAGCGGCAGCGTCGCCCATACCGCCTCGGCGGCCGCCGCGCTGGCGGCAGCCATCGCCTGCGCGGGCTCTCGGGTCAGCACCCGGTCGAAGCGTAGCGAACCCCGGATCAGCGCGAGCGTGCGTTCGGCGAACTGCGGTCCATAGAATGACAGGCACGCGATGAAGGCGAGCAGCGCCGCGGCATGGGACACCTCTCGCGAGCGCGGGACCTGCCCTTCTTCACGGGCCTGCCTGAGCTTGCGTTCGGAGGCTGGTAGCCGCCGTTCGTCGCGATTCTCTGAAGATTCCGCCATATATGCCGATGTAGGGACTCACGGGATTGTCGGTGGGCGGGGGGTCGGTCGAAGCGCGGAATAGGGAGATGGATTCGGCTCACATCTCGGGTGTGGGTCGGTGTGAGCGTTCGTGCGTTCAGCAGTTCGTTCGAAGGTTCGCGCGCGGCGCCGCTGCCCTTCAGGCCGTTGCTTCCTCCGAGGGCCGCACCCCGGGCTTCGCCCGGGGTCCCCGTCTCGCGCAGGCGCCCGACGGGCCGGGGCAAGAACTCGGCCGGCCTGCGGCAGACCTCAGACACGACTGCAGAACACACGAATGCGACAGCCGAACGCGCGCACCCCGAAACGCGAAGGGCGCCGAAGCGCTCTCCCAAGCCCGCCGGGACTCAGCGCTTAGGCGGACCGGTATCGACCGGAGTAGCCGGCGCGGCCGGAGCAGCCGGAGCAGCCGGTGCCACGAGTGGCGCGGGTGCAGCCGGTGCCGCAGACTGCGGCGCCGGCATCACGGTCGGCGTGGGCGGGACGATGCCGCCCAGGCCCGGCACGCGGCTCAAGGCTTTCTCGAATGCCTCGATGTCGCTCGCCTGCAGCTCGGTGCCCGAGAGCACCCGGCGTTCCGCCAGCGAATTCATCACCACGATAGAGATGCGGCGGTTGATCGGCGCCCCAGGCTCCGCCTTGTCGAAGGGCACCACTGCCGCCAGCCCCATGACCCGCAAAATCTTGCGCTCGTCCATACCCGCCAACAGCAACTCGCGCCGCGACGCGTTGGCGCGGTCCGCCGACAGCTCCCAGTTCGAGTAGCCGCGCTCGCCGCCCGAGAACGGCGAGGTGTCGGTGTGGCCGGTCAGCGTCACCTTGGCGTCGACCTCGTTCAGGGCCTTCGCGATCTCGCCGAGCAGCTCGCGCATGTACGGCTTCACCACCGAGGAGCCCGAATCGAACATCGGCCGGTTCTGATCGTCGACGATCTGGATCCTCAGGCCGTCCGGCGTCACATCCATCCGGACCTGGTTGCGCAGCTCGCGCAGCCTCGGATTGCGTTCGATCGCCTCTTCAACGAGCGCACGCACCTTGCGTGCCTGCGCATCGGTCATCTTCTGCAACTCCTCCGGGAGCGCCTGCAGGTTGACCTTCGCCTTGGGCTGCTCGACGTCGCCGCGCTTGACCTGCCCGGTCGTGCGCGTGAGGTCCTCGCCGCCGCCCTTGATCACGCTCGAGCTGTCGCCCGAGCCCGAACCGCCGAACATCGCCACCTGCAACGGCGTGTTGAAGTGGTCTGCAATGCCCTTGAGGTCCCCCTTCGTCGTCGAGCCGAGCAGCCACATCAGCAGGAAGAAAGCCATCATTGCGGTCACGAAGTCCGCATACGCGATCTTCCAGGCGCCGCCATGGTGACCGTGGCCGCCGCCCTTCTTGACCTTCTTGATGATGATCGGCTGGATCTTCTTGTCGGCGCCGGCCATCGCTCAGGCCTTCTTCTTGACGTGCGACTCGAGCTCTTGGAACGACGGGCGCTCCGTGGAGAACAGCACCTTGCGGCCGAACTCCACCGCGATCGCGGGCGCATACCCCTGGAGGCTGGCCAGCAGTGTGATCTTCACGCACTGCAGCTCCTTGTGCGCCTCCTCGCCCTTCTGCTCGAGCACCTTCGCCAGCGGGCTCACGAAGCCATAGGCCAGCAGGATGCCGAGGAAGGTGCCGACCAGGGCGCCTGCGATCATCCCACCGAGCACGGCCGGCGGCTGGCCGACCGAGGCCATCGTCTTCACCACGCCCAGCACCGCGGCCACGATACCGAACGCCGGCAGGCCATCGCCCACCGCCTGGATCGCGCCCATCGGCTTGTGCGCCTCCTGGTGATGGGTCTCGATCTCGCTGTCCATCAGGTTCTCGATCTCGTGCGCGTTCATGTTGCCCGACACCATCATCCGCAGGTAGTCGGTGATGAACTCGACCAGGTGGTGGTCGCCAGCGATGTTCGGGAACTTCTTGAAAAGCGCCGAATCGTGGGGGTTCTCGACGTCGGCCTCGATCGACATCAGGCCCTCCTTGCGGGCCTTCGCGAGGATCTCGTAGAGCAGCGCCATCAGCTCCATGTACCGTGCCTTCGTGTACTTGGAGCCCTTGAAGAGCGTTGGAATGGCGCCCATCGTCGCCTTGATGGTCTTGAGGTCGTTGCCGACGAAGAACGCCCCCAGTGCCGAGCCGCCGATGATGAACAGCTCAATCGGGGCGGCCTTGATGATGACGGCGAACTTGCCACCCGCCAGGGCATAGCCGCCGAAGACGGCGACCATCACCACCACGTACCCGACGATGACGAACATTGGGGAGAGCCTATGCGACCGGCGCCGGAGCGGCGCGTACGGTGACTTTTTCGGCCCTTCGGGTGCCGACTTGAGACGGGGTCCGGGCCAGCCCGTCGCTCATTCGACCGTTCGTACGACTGGCGCTGCCACTTCGCCGGACGTGGGAGAACAGCCGGGGCGCCACCCGGCAGTTCCGCGCCTCGACGCTCAGTGGATCGTGCCGCTGCGCAGCGCCTTGCCCGCGCGTGCGGGCGGCTCGCACAGCCCGCAGACGAAGCCGCGGTTGAGCTCGTAGGTGTGGTTCACGAACTGGCCTTTGCACTTTCCGCAGCGGGTCAGGCAAAGCATCCCCGAGTCCACGAAGCGCACCAGCCGCCACGCTCGTGTGATCGACAGCATCGGGTCGACGCCGTGGGCGTTGACCTCGTCGCGGTACAGGCGCCAGGCCTTGGCGATCGCATCGATCGACTCGATGTCGGTCGACTTCTGCAGGTATTCGTAAATGTTCAGGAACAGCGAGGCGTGAATGTTCGGCTGCCAGGTCATGAACCAGTCGGTCGAGAACGGCAACTGGCCCTTCGAGGGCGAACGGCCCGCCACTTCCTTGTACAGGCGCAGCAGGCGCTCGTACGGCAGGTCGGTCTCGGACTCGAGGACCTGGAGCCGCGCGCCAAGGTGGATCAGCTCGATCGCGCGCTGGATCTGTCGGTTCTCGGCGAGGAGACTGCGGACGGCCATCTCAGACTGCCTCGACGAACTTGCCGGCCATCACGATGCTGGCGTGCAGGCGCGAGGCGTTGTTGTCCACGCCCTGCGGGCTGCGACGGCCGTGCTCCGAGAGCAGGCCCCAGACCATCTCGTCGTCGAAGCGGAACCGGCACATCAGCATGTTGCCCGAGGCGATCTTCAGCAGCTGGCCAGGGCCGAGGTCGGCGAGGATGTCGGCGACTTCCTCCGAGACGCCCAGGCAGAACATCGCGTGGACCTTGTCGGAGCGCACCATGCTTTGCGCCAGCATCAGATAAGAAAGGTTGACTTCCCGGATTTCGGGCATCCAGCGGCTGTCGACATGTGATTCCATGAGTGTGTCCTGTGGGTGGCGGCTTGTTGATGTGACCAAGTCTCCACCACCCGTTACGCTGTGAATATCGGCACATTTCCGCTTCATTCCTGCAGCGTTGACCGACACCCTGTAAGGCTTTCCCGACCTCCGCCCCATGGAAGGTCGATGTAGCCGAACGGACGGCATTCCTAAAGTCCACGGCACTTGCTCCCGATAACCCACACAACGGGAGAGATCCCGCCGCCGGGTCCGGCAAGTGTCGGCCGGGCAACACACTCACCCGCCGCGTTCGGCCGGTGCGTGGTCCTGAGACGGACCGACGCCACGCAACAGGAGTATCGGGAACATGCAAGTCATCAATACCAACCTGATGTCGCTGAACGCCCAGGGCAACCTGGCGGCGACGAAGAAGGATCTGAGCACCTCGATCCAGCGCCTGTCGACCGGCCTGCGCGTGAACAGCGCCAAGGACGACGCGGCGGGCCTGGCGATCGCCAACCGGATGGACGCCCAGGCGCGTGGCATGAACGTCGCCGTGCGCAACGCCAACGACGGCATCTCGCTGGCGCAGACCGCCGAGGGCGCGCTCGGCAAGGTCACCGACATGATGCAACGCATGCGCGAGCTGGCGGTGCAGGCGGCCAACGCCTCGAACACCTCCAACGACCGCACCAGCCTGAACGCGGAATTCACGCAGCTCGGCGCGGAGGTGAACCGGACCCTGCTGGCGACGCGCTTCAACGGCCAGGCGATCCTCGCCGGCAGCGCGGGCGGCCTGCAGTTCCAGATCGGCTCGAACAACGCGGCCACCGACCAGCTGACGGTCACGACGACGAACATGGCGACCGCGACCACGATCGCCGCCGTGTCGACCGCGACGACCGCGGTGCTGACCGGCACGAGCGCCACCAACGCGAACGCGATGATCACGGCGCTCGACGCGGCGATCGACACGATCAACAGCGAGCGGGCCACCTACGGCGCGGTTCAGAACCGCTTCGAGGCGGTCATCTCCAACCTGCAGATCGGCGCCGAGAACCAGAGCGCGGCCAAGAGCCGGATCATGGACGCGGACTTCGCCGCTGAAACGGCGAACCTCACGCGCGCGCAGATCCTGCAGCAGGCCGGCACCGCGATGCTGGCGCAGGCGAACGCGGCACCGCAGGGCGTGCTGTCCCTGCTGCGCGGCTAAGCCCGGCGCGACGCCCCCGCGGGGGTCGCGCGGCGCACCCGGCACGAGCCCGAAACGGGTCGTCGCCGGGTGCGCCCCTTCGACCCAGCCCGAGATCAGCGCCGCGCGCACCCCGCTTATCCTGCAAATGACCCGACCGCGAATCCGGCATCGTCGCTTCCACTCGGGAGCCACAGAGGCATCGTGCCCAGCACGGTTCCCCAACACTGGAGAACCGCATGTCGCAAGTCATCAACACGAACCTCGCTTCGCTGAACGCACAGCGGAACCTATCGGGCACCCAGAACCAGCTGTCGACCGCAATCCAGCGGCTCTCCAGCGGCCTGCGCGTGAACAGCGCCAAGGACGACGCGGCAGGCCTGGCGATCGCCAACCGGATGGACGGCCAAGCACGCGGCATGAACGTCGCGGTGCGCAACGCCAACGACGGCATCTCGATGGCGCAGGTGGCGGAGGGCGCGCTCGGCAAGGTCACCGACATGATGCAGCGCATGCGCGAGCTGGCGGTGCAGGCGGCCAACGCCTCGAACACCACCAGCGACCGCACCAGCCTGAACGCCGAGTTCCAGCAGCTTGCTCAGGAAGTGGACCGCACACTGCAGAGCACGCGCTTCAACGGCCAGGCGATCCTCGCCGGCAGCGCTGGAACGCTGCAGTTCCAGATCGGCGCGAACAACGCGGCCACCGACCAGCTGCTCGTCACGACCAGCAACATGGCCACCGCGGCGAACATCGTCGCGGTGACCACCGCCACCACAGCGGCGATCTCGGGCACGAACGCGACCAATGCCAATGCAATGATCTCGGCGCTGGACAGCGCGCTCGACACGGTCAACAGCGAGCGCGCGACATACGGCGCGGTGCAGAACCGCTTCGAGGCGGTCATCGCCAACCTGCAGATCGCCTCCGAGAACCAGACCGCGGCCAGGAGCCGGATCTTGGACGCCGACTTTGCCAAGGAGACCGCCATGCTCACGCGTGCGCAGATCCTGCAGCAGGCCGGGACCGCGATGCTCGCCCAGGCCAACCAGGTTCCACAGCAGGTGCTGCAGCTCCTCAAGGGCTGATGCCCCTGTTTCCTTCAGCGCACGCGCCGCCGGCCGGGAGTCATGTCCCGCCCGGCGGCGCGTCACGTTCGAATCTATAAAAGGAGCCTCGACATGGCATCGCCGATCACCGCCAGCAGCAGCATCGACGTCCAGGGCATGGTGTCGAACCTGATGTCGTTCGAGCGCAAGCCGCTGACGCAGATGCAGACCGAGGCGAAGAAGATCGACACCAAGGTGTCGGCCTACGGCAAACTGCAGAGCCAGGTGGCGGCCTTCCGGGACGCGTCGGCGACGCTGTCCAGGCTCGAGACCTGGCGCACCGTCAAGGCCGCGAGCGCCGACGCCGCCTCGGTCGAGGTCACTGCGAGCGCCGGTGCCGGGGCCTCGCAGCACATGGTCGCGGTGCAGCAACTCGCACAGTCCCAGACCGTCACCAGCGGCGTGTACGCGTCCTCGGCGGCAGTGGTCGGCGGCGGCACGGTGCGCATCCAGCTCGGCACGCAGCCCACCGGCGCCGCCAGCTTCACCGCGGACGCGGCCCGTCCGGAGGTGGCGCTGGCAGTGCCCGCTGGAGCGACGCTCGCCGAAGTGCGCGACGCGATCAATGGCGCCGGCGCCGGCGTGCGCGCTTCGATCGTGCGCGATGGCGACCAGGTCAGGCTGTTCGTCACCGGCACCGATAGCGGCGGCAACCAGGCGTTCCGCATGCAGGTGGACGACGAGGACGGCAATTCGACCGACGCCGGCGGCCTGTCGGCGATCGCCTTCGACCCGGTTGCCGCGGCCGGTGCGGGGCGCAACCTCGCCCTGGTGAGGCAGGCAGTCGACTCCCAGTACACGATCGACGGCGTGGCGCTCACCGGACGCAGCAACCGCATCGCCGGCGCGATGGACGGCATCGACCTGGTGCTGAAGAAGGTGACCGCCGCGGAGGTGCAGGTCGACGTCACCGTCGACGCCGAGACCTTGAAGAACTCGACCCAGAAGTTCGTCGACACCTACAACTCGCTGAACAAGCTGCTGGCCGAGCAGACCCGGTACGACGACGCGACCAAGACCGCCGGCCCCCTGCAGGGCGACCGCACCGCAGTGGGCATCCTCGGTCAGGTCCGCGCGATCGTGCGCGAGACGGTCACCGGGGGCACGCTGTCGAAGCTGGCCGACGTCGGCATCACGCTGCAGCGCGACGGCTCGCTGTCGCTGTCGAGCAGCGCATTTGCCTCCGCCACCGTCGACCCCTCCAAGCTCGAGAAGCTCTTTGCCGCCCCGGGCACGCCGGTCACCGCGCCCGAGGGTACGGTGAGCACACCCGACCGCGGCCTGATGCTGCGCTTCAAGTCGCTCGGCGACTCGCTGCTGGCCAGCGACGGCTCGGTTCAGACCGCCACCGATGCGTGGGCGGCACGGCTCAAGGCGAACAAGAACCGCCAGGCCGCCTTCGAGGTCCGGATGACCGACGTGGAGAAGCGCCTGCTGCGCCAGTACTCGTCGCTGGACGCACAGCTCGCCGCAGCGCAGCAGTCGAGCTCGGCCCTTGCGAGCGCGCTCTCGGCACTCCCGAAAACCTGAGCTTTTCGGGGCTTTGGCAACTCAAGCAGACCCATGGAGCGCCGATAACCATTACATCGGCTCACTCCTCGGTCACACGCCATGTTCGCTACCGCTGCCAACGTCTCCAGAGCCTACAGCCGACTCGCCGTCGAGAGCGCCGCCCTCGGCGCCGATGCCCACCAGTTGGTCGGCATGCTATTCGCCGGCGCGATCAACGCGATCGGCCAGTCCCGCGCGGCACTTGCCCGCGGCGACATCGGCGCGAAGGTGCTCGCCTCGTCCAAGGCGATCCGCCTCGTCGACGAAGGCCTGAAGGTCGCCGTCGACCGCAGCGTCGGCAGCCTGGGCGAGCAGCTCTACCAGATCTACGACTACTGCGCGCGCCGCCTGCTGCACGCACATCTTAAGCACGACGACGGCGCCTACGCCGAGGTCGCCGCCTTGCTTTCCGAGATCGAGTCGGCGTGGCTGGCGATCTCGCCCACCGTCGGCGCGCCGATACACCGCGCGTCATGAGCGCAGTGCGGGCCCAAGCGGAGATCGACCGCCTGATCGGCTTCTACCTGTCGATCGAGCGGGCGAGCCAAGACATGCTCGCGGCCGCCCAGGACAGCGACTGGGAGCGCGTGGGCGCGATCCAGGAACACTGCGGCGTGCTGATCGATCAGGTGCGCCGCCTGCACGGGCGGGTCGTACTGACTCGCGCCGAGCAGCGCGCCAGGCTGAAGATCGTGCGCCAGATCGTCCAGAACGAGGCCCAGATCAGGCGCCTGGCGTATCCGTGGACGGAGCGCTACGAGTACCTGATGCTCGGCAAGAACCTGGGGCCCGGGACCGGCCGAGCGGTGTCCTGAGGCCGCGGGATCGACGCGATGCCACACGATACCGGTCCGGTCCGGGACGCCGGCGTCCTAGGGCGCTTCGGCATCGACGACGACGCCGAACGCCTGAGGCTGCTGCGGGCGCTCGCCGCGTCGCGGGAGAGGGTGACCCTGTACAGCTCGGACGACGTCAACAGCCACATCGTGTCGTGCGTGCTCGCAGTGGACGCGGCCGCCGGCACGATCGACCTCGAGTTCAACACCGACGTGGCGGGCCGCGATGCTTTCCGCGACTCGGCCGGGGTCACGGCGGTCGCGCTGCTCGACCGGGTCAAGCTGCAGTTCGAGCTGAATCGGTTCACCCTCGTCGGGGACGGCGAGCACAGCCGGCTGCGGGCACCGCTGCCGCGGGGCCTGGTTCGGCTGCAGCGCCGCGATGCCTTCCGCGTCGAGCCCTCCGCGTCCGCCGTGCCGCGCCTGTGGCTGCGCGAGCACGGCGGCGAGCGGGCGGTGCGCATCCTCGATGTCTCGGCGACGGGCTTGGCCTTCGAGGTCGTGGCCGATGCCGTCGTGCCGCGGGTGGGGGCTCGCCTGTGCGCCTGCCGGCTCGAGCTGCCCGCGATGGCTCCGATCCGCTGCGACCTGCTGGTCCGGGCGGTCGAGCCGAACGTCGACCCGTTCTCGGATCCGGCCGAAGGCGCTCCATTGCGGGTGGGATGTGCGTTCGACGCGCTCGAGCCCTCGGCCGCGCGCGCGGTGCAGGTATTCGTGAACCTCGCTCAGGCGCGCGGGCGACGCGCCCGACCGCGGCTGGGCTGATCAGCGAGGGAACTGGAGCCCGGGCGACTCAGACCTGCATGTTCATCACGTCGGTATAGGCCGACACCAGCCGGTTGCGGACCGCGAGCGCGGCCTGGAAGCCGACCTGCGCCTTCTGCATGGCGATCATTGTCTCCTCCAGACTCACGCCCTCTGCGCCGGTCTGGAACTTGCGCTGCAGCGAGCTGGCCTCGGTCTGAGTCTCGGAGACCGACTTCAGGGCCTCGCCGAGCGCATTCGAGAAGCTCGTGCCGCCGGTCGCGGCGGCCGGACCCGCCGCTGCGGGCGCGCCGGTCTTCAGCGCGTTCTGCAGCGTGCTCAGCATGCCCGGCGTCAATCGTACGTCCACGGTCGCCTCCCGCAGGGGTCGGAGAAGTGAACCCATGCTGAGCGCACGCGCGAAAACTTAAGCAGGGATAACCCGGGGGTGCGACCCGCTTATCGGGCTCAAGATCCGCGCCCGGGCTTCGACAATGGCCGCCAAGCCCGTGACTGGAACCCCATGGATACCCCGCTCGACCGACCGTCGCTGCCCGCAGCCCCGCAGACCGCGTTCGCCGCGCTCCCGGTGCGCAACAAGCTGATGCTCGGCCTGGGCGCCGCCGCGCTCGCGGCGGTGATCGCGACCGCGGCGATGTGGGCCCGGCAACCGGATTACAGGGTCCTCTTCACCAACCTGTCGGATCGGGACGGCGGCTCGGTCGTCGGCGCGTTGTCGCAGATGAATGTGCCCTACAAGTTCTCCGACGTGGGCGGCGTCATCATGGTGCCGGCCGACAAGGTCCACGACGCGCGGCTGCGGCTCGCCTCGCAGGGGCTGCCCAAGGGCGGCACGGTAGGCTTCGAGTTGGTCGAGACGCAGAAGTTCGGCACCACGCAATTCCAGGAGCGGCTGAACTACCAGCGCGGTCTCGAGGGCGAGCTGGCCCGCTCGATCATGGCGCTGTCGCAGGTCGGCAGCGCCCGCGTCCATCTGGCGCTCCCGACCCAGAACGGCTTCTTCCGAGAACAGCAGAAACCCTCAGCCTCGGTGCTACTGACACTGCATCCGGGCCGCGTGCTCGAGCGGGGACACGTCGCGGGCATCGTCCACCTGATCGCTTCGTCTATCCCGGAAATGACCCCGAAGCAGGTGAGCGTGATCGACCAGAGCGGCGCCCTGCTCTCGAATCTGGACAGCAACCAGGCAGCGGGCCTCGATCCGAATCAGTTGCAGTACCTGCGCGCAATCGAACAGAACTACATTGCACGGATCGTCGAAATCGTCGAGCCAATCGTCGGCCGCGGAAACGTCAAGGCCCAGGTCACCGCCGACGTCGACTTCACGCTGTCGGAGTCGACCGCCGAGCAGTTCCGCCCCAACCAGGGCAACGAGCCAGCCGCGGTCCGCAGCCAGCAGGTCAACGAGTCGGCGGGTGGCGCCGCCGCCGGTGCGCAGGGCGTGCCCGGCGCGATGTCGAACCAGCCCCCGGTGCCGCCGACCGCCCCGATCAATGGGCCTGGCCAGGCGCTGCCGCAGGGCCAGGGCGGGGCCGCCGCGCAGGCCGGGCGCGAGACCAAGCGTGAAGCGACGACGAACTTCGAGGTCGACAAGACTGTGCGCGTGACGCGCAACGCCAGCGGGAACCTCAAGCGGCTAACCGCTGCGGTCGTGGTCAACCACCGCCGCAGCGTCGACGAAGAGGGCAAGGTCACCTTTGCACCGCTCGACGTCAAGGAGGTCGAGCAGATCCAGTCGCTGGTCCGCGAGGCGATCGGCTTTACGAAGGACCGCGGCGACGCGCTGAACGTGGTCAACGCCGCGTTCACCGTCGAGGAGATGCCCCGCACCGAACCGGTGCCGCTGTGGCGCGACCCGGATGTCGTCGGGCTTGCCAAGAGCATCGGCGCCCAGGTGGGCCTGGTGCTGCTCGGTCTGATGGCGATCCTGTTCGTGATCCGGCCGGCGCTCAGGAAGCCGCCGCCGCCGCCACCGCCGCCGCCGGGACAGCGCACCAGCGCCGTCGTGGCCGACGATGTGGCACTTCCGCCGCCAACAGCGACCACACCTTTCGGCCAGCTCTCGGGCGCCAGCGAGCAAGTGATCCAGCTCGCCCGCGACAACCCGGCCACCGTTGCCAACGTGGTGCGCTCATGGGTCAACACCTGACCCCGCGCGCATCCGACCCACCGATCTGATCCCAGATGGACGACCAAGGACTCGAGCGAAGCGCCATCCTGCTGATGACCCTCGGCGAGGACGCGGCTTCCGAAGTCTTCAAGCACCTCTCCCCTAAGGAGGTGCAGAAGATCGGCGAGATGATGACTCGGCTGCGCACCGTACCGAAGGAGAAAGTCGGGCAGGTGCTCGACCAGTTCCACGCCGAGGCCGCCGCCAACGGCTCGCTGGTGGCCGACACCGACGAGTACGTCAAGGCGGTGCTGCGCAAGGCGCTGGGCGAGGAGAAGGCCGGGTTGCTGATCAACCGGATCCTACAGGGCAGCGACACCAGTGGCATCGAGAGCCTGAAGTGGATGGACTCGGACTCGGTCGCCGAGCTTGTGCGCAACGAGCATCCGCAGATCATCGCGTCGATCCTCGTGCACCTCGAGCGCGACCACTCCGGCGAGATTCTCTCGAAGCTGTCGCCGCGCGTACGCGCCGACGTGATCCTTCGGGTAGCCACGCTCGATGGCATCCAGCCTAACGCGCTCAAGGAACTCAACGAGGTGCTCTCGCGCGTGCTGGCCGGGGCGGACAAGCTCAAAAAGACCGCGCTGGGTGGCCCGAAGGTGGCCGCAGAGATGCTCAACGGCCTCGGCGCATCGCTGGAGAGCGAGGTGCTCGACTCGGTGCGCGAGTCGGACGAGGAACTCGCACAGTCGATCCAGGACCAGATGTTCACCTTCGACGACGTGATCAAGCTCGACGACCGCGCGATGCAGTCCGTGCTCAAGGAAGTCGCCAACGACGGGCTGGTGATCGCGCTGAAGGGCGCGAACGCCGAGATCCGCGACAAATTCCTGAAGAACATGTCGCAGCGTGCCGCCGAGGCACTGCGCGAGGACCTCGAGTCGCGCGGACCAGTGCGGGTCGCGGATGTCGAGATGCAGCAGAAGGACATCCTGAAGACCGTGAGGCGCCTGGCCGAAGCGGGCGAGATCTCGATCGGCGGCGGAGGCGAGGATGCATTCGTCTAGTCGCATCGTATTCGCCGAGGACCTTGGCGTCACCACACCCTGGCAACCCGGTGCGCTCCTGGGCGATCGCCGCGCGGGCGCCGAGCGGCGGGCGACGCAGGAGCGCCGGACCGATGCCCAGCCGGTCGGCCCGAGCTACGAGGACGGGCTGCGCGACGGCTATGCGCGTGGCCTCGAGGAATCGCGACTGCAGGGCGAGGCAGCACGCCGCGCCGAGATCGAGGCGATCGCGCAGCGCGGCGACGCGCTTGTCGCGGCACTCACCGAGCAGCTCGCCGTCCTGCAGACCAGCCTGTCCGTCGAGTTGGTGGAGCTCGGCGTCGAGATCGCGCGCAGCGCCTTCGGCGCGGCGCTGCGGGTGCGAGACGACGCGGTCGTGCCGGCGGTCAACGCCGCGCTCGGCGCGATCGTCGACGAGCGCGCCCGGCCGATCCTGAGGGTCCATCCCGACGATGCGCTGCTGCTCAGCGAGCAGCTCGGACCGCTGCTCGAGGCGCGTGGCGCGCAGCTGGTTCCAGACGCCTCGGTGCTGGCCGGCGGCTGCCGCGTCGAGACGCCGCGCCAGGCGGTTGACGCGACGGTGCAGACTCGCTGGCGCACGGCGCTGGCCGCGCTCGGCCGAGACGACGCGTGGATCGAGGCATGACTCGGCCCCTCGTGTTTCCGAACGCGCCCGCCCCGGCCCCGCGGATGGCGGCCACCGCCGACTTCTCGCGGCTGCTGACCGAACTGCGCGGCTTCGCCGCCGTTGGCCCCACCCACACCGTCAGCGGACGTCTGACGCGCGTCGCCGGCCTGGTGATGGAGGCCAGCGGCCTGCGCCTGCCGGTCGGATCGGTCTGCGCGATCGCGCCCGAGGGCGGTCAGCCGGTCGACGCGGAAGTCGTGGGCTTCGAGGACGACCGCCTGTACCTGATGCCGCTGTCGGACGTCGCGGGGCTGCGGCCGGGCGCCACCGTCGTGCCGGTCGACGAAACCGTCCAGCCGCCGTCCCTGATGGCGCCGCGCCAGCCCCGGCGCCGGGCCGAGGACCGCTCGCGATGGCTGCCCAACGGCGACGCCTTGCTCGGCCGCGTGGTCGACCCGCTGGGCCGTCCGCTCGACGGTCGGGGCTCGCTCGAGCACTGCGAGCGTGCGCCGGTGATGAGTCGGCCGATCAACGCGATGGACCGGGAACCGATCCGCGAGCCGCTCGACACCGGCGTGCGGGCGATCAACGGGCTGCTCACCGTGGGGCGCGGCCAGCGCCTCGGCCTGTTCGCGGGCTCCGGCGTCGGCAAGAGCGTGCTCCTGGGGATGATGGCCCGCTATACCGCCGCCGACGTGACCGTTGTCGGCCTGATCGGCGAGCGGGGCCGCGAGGTCAAGGAGTTCATCGAGGACATTCTCGGCCCTGAGGGCCTGGCGCGCGCGGTGGTGGTCGCCGCGCCCGCGGACTGCTCGCCGGTGCTTCGGATGCAGGGCGCCGTCTATGCGACCTCGATCGCCGAGCAGTTCCGCGACCGCGGCCTGAACGTGCTGCTGCTGATGGACTCGCTCACGCGATATGCGATGGCCGCGCGCGAGGTGGCGCTGGCGATCGGGGAGCCGCCGGCCACCAAGGGGTATCCGCCGTCGGTGTTCGCCCGGCTGCCGCACTTGGTGGAGCGGGCCGGCAATGGGCGTCGGGGCCACGGCTCGATCACCGGCTTCTACACGGTGCTGACCGAGGGCGACGACCAGCAGGACCCCATCGCCGACGCTGCCCGCGCGATCCTGGACGGACACTTCGTGCTGGACCGCTCGCTGGCCGAATCGGGCCACTACCCGGCGATCGACATCGAGCAGTCGATCTCGCGCGTGATGCACCAGGTGGTAGACGCCCGCCAGCTCAAGCTCGCCCGAAAGCTCAAGGCCCTGTGGGCACGCTACCGGCGCAGTCGCGATCTGATCTCGGTCGGTGCCTACGTACAGGGCAGCGACGCCGAGACGGACCTCGCGATCGCGCTGATGCCGCGGATCGCGGCACTCCTGCAGCAAGACATGCACGCCGGCGCCGACCTGTCGGTGAGCCGCGATGCGCTCGAGGCGCTGATCGGCCCGGCGATCGAGACGTTCGGGGAGCCCGCCTGATGGACGCGCGGCTGCTCACGCTGCTGATCGAGCAGGCGCGCGATCGTCGCGACGACGCGGCGACGCGCGCGGTGGGCGCACGCCGCGAGCGCGATGCGGCGGCCACCACGCTACGCACGCTCACCGACTACCGTGAGGAGTCTCTCGGACGCGCGCCGCTGCGGGCCGGGTCGGCGGTCGGCGCAGCGCAGCTCACGTCGGCCGTCCAGTTCGATGCGCGCCTCATCCAGGCGATCCAGCAGCAGTATCGCCAGCACGCCGAGCGCAGCGCCGACGCGCTCGCACGCGACGCCTCCCTCACCGAGCAGCAGCGCCGCCTGAAGGCGCTCGAGACGCTCGAGACACGGCGCGCGCAGCAGACCCTGCGCACCGCGGCGCGGCGCGAGCAGCACGCGCTCGACGAATTCGCAACACATCTCGCCGCCCGGCGCCGCCCGGGCAAGGAACGCTGACATGGCCCTCGACGCCATCCTCCCGAACCCGCCGTCCAGCGCACGCCCGGGTGGTCCCACGCTCGGCGCACCCGCCGCGCCGCAGCACGGGCCGAGCTTCGCCGACGTGCTGTCCGCAGCCGACGGCGGAGCGCCGCCCGCAGCGGCCACGCCCACGCCCATGCCCACGCCCGCCCCCCGCGCTGACGCACGCCGCGGCGGCGCCGAAGCCGGCCGATCCGGTGCACAGGCGGGCACCGTTCCCGAGGGCGTACGCGATCCGGCGGACGAGCGCGCCGACCCGGCGGCCCATGCCGCCTCGTCGGACACACGAAGCGCGGCGGCCAACGGCCCCGCCCACACCCACGTCGCAGCGCACGGTCGCGGACAGGCGCTCGCCCAAGCTCGCGCGCGCGCGGGCGCGCAAGCGGTCGAACGCGCCCGCACGGAGCTCGCCGCGCGCGGCGACGCCGCGCCAGGCGAGGCGAGCGCGCGCCTCGACGGCCTCGCGGGCACAGCCCGCGGCAAGCCGGACGCGGGTCCGCTCGCGCCGACCGACGACGCCACCGCCGCGAAGGAGGCCGCACTACACGCCGCCGCGGCGGCGGCAGACCCCACGCTCGCGCCGCTGATCGCGGCAGCCGGTACGCGGGACAGCGCGCCAGAGGGCGGACGCGAGACCGCGGACACGGCGTCCGCCGCCGAAGCAGCCCTCGTGCAGGGCAGCGAACGGCAGGACACGAAGGCGACGCGCGGCATACACGCGCCGATCGGCGGTGACGCCGTCACGCCCACCGCTCCCGGCGACGCCGATTCGGCACTCGAAGGACGGGCACTGGACGCCGGCAAGCAGACCGGGCGGGCGCAGGCCACCGAAACCACCACCACCTCCACAGCCGCCGGTGCGGCAGCAGCCGCGGCCGTCGCGCGCGCTGGCGACCCGGCGTCCGGCAGTTCAGCAAGCGCGTCGAGCGCAGCCCCCCCGAACAAAGCGCCGGCAGCGGGCGATGCGGCGGGCAAGGACACAAAAACCGCCGATACGCACGAACCGGCAGCGCTGCATTCTGGCGCGACGAGCGCTGCCCTCGCGGCCGCGGCGCCGGCGCCGGCAGCGACAGCGACAGCGACAGCGACAGCGACAGCGACAGCGACAGCGACAGCGACAGCGACAGCGACAGCGGCAACGGCAACGGCAACGGCAACGGAAGCGGCAACGGCAACGGGCAATGCAGCGGGCAATGCAGCGGGCAAGGACACGAAGACCGCCGTTACGCGCGAACCTGCGGCACTGCCCTTGGGCGCATCGAGCGCTGCCCTCGCAGCCGCGGCACTGGCAGCGGGCAATGCCGCGGGCAAGGACACGAAGACCGCCGGTACACACGAACCGGCAGCGCTGCCCTCGGGCGCGTCCGCCGTCGCGCCACCGGCCGCCGGTGCAGCCGGTGCCGGCGCACGCCATGCGGGCGCGCGGGCCGCGGCCGGTCTGCACCCGCACGGTGCCGGAGCGGCATCCGCCGGTGCCGCTGATGCCGCGGCCATCGGCGCACAAACCTTCGCGGGCGCACAGGCCGACGCACTGCGGGCGCTCGGCGAGCGCCTGCGCAGCGGCGCCGACAGCAGCCATGACGGCGGACAGGCCCCCGCCACCCCGGTGTTCCAGCCCACTCTGCCCGCCGGGGTCGCCGCGCCGCGCGCCGAGGCCGCGCAAGAGAGCCCCGCCCAGGGCGGCTCCTACCCGATCACCGTCCCGGTGCAGGATCCGCGCTTCGCAGACGCCTTCTCCGAGCGTGTCACCTGGCTGGTCCGCGAGGGCCTGCAAGGCGCCGAGCTGACCCTCAACCCGCAGGAGCTCGGACCGATCCGCATCGAGCTTGCGATCAACGGCGACGCGGCCTCAATCGGCGTGATCGCGGCCAACGCCGAGACGCGCGGCGCCATCGAGCAGGCGCTGCCGCGGCTGCGCGAGATGCTGTCCGCGCAGGGCCTTCAGCTCGGCGGGACGATGGTCGACGCCGGCTCCGGACGCGCCTCGCAGGGCGACGGCGGGCGCGACGGCGGGCGCGGCCGGAGTGCGCGCGCCGAGGGGCGCGACGGCATCGCTTCCCTGCTCAGCGGCGGCGGCCTGGAACCCACCGCCACCCTCCCTGCGCGGACCGCCCGGGCCGGCCGGATCGACGTCTTCGCCTGACGCGGGGCAATGCGCCGCGCAAGCGGCGAACAGGCCCATGCACGCCGGCCTTATCGGTGCTTCGGGGGGCTCAAGTATTGCGATGATCGGCTCGTGAATTCGAACGAGCCCCTCCAGCCCCACCGGGAGATCGCATGAGCGACGCCGCCGACAAGACCGACGCACCGCCAAAGAAGAGCAAGAAGGGCCTGATCATCGGGCTGGTCGCGGTGCTGCTGCTGGGCGGCGGCGGTGGGGCCGCTTGGTGGTTCCTCGGGCGCGGCGAGCCCGACGAAGCCGCCGCGTCCGCCAAGGCTGAAGAAAAGCGTCGCGCCCAGCGCGTCTTCGTCACCTTGGAGAACTTCGTCGTCAACCTCGCCGATCGCGAATCCGAGCGCTATGCGCAGATCGGCATCGTGCTCGAGGTCGACAGCAAGGAGACCGAGGCCAAGATCACCGCGAAGATGCCGGCGGTCCGCAATGAACTGCTGCTGCTCATCTCCTCCAAGCTCGCCAGCCAGCTGACTACTCGCGAAGGCAAGGAGCAGCTCGCCGACGAGATCGCCGTCGCCGCGGCGAGCCCGCTGGGCTGGCTGCCGCCGTCGGCGGACGAGCATGCCGAGCAGGAGGATCCCCCGCCCAAGGTCAAGGTCAAAGACGGCGACAAGGGTAAGGGCACCAAGGGCAAGGAGAAGGGCAAGGAGAAGGAGACGCTCAAGAAGGCGGAGCCTGCGTCAAACCCGGTCGCCCAGGTACACTTCGCCTCCTTCATCGTCCAGTAACCGACATGGCCGAGCAGTTCCTCTCCCAGGACGAGGTCGATGCGCTGCTGGAGGGCGTCGACGAGACGCCCGAGGCCGCAGCCGACGGTGCCCGCGGCCCGATCGCCTACGACCTTGCCAAGCAGGAGCGCATCGTCCGCGGGCGCATGCCCACGCTCGAGATCATCAACGAGCGCTTCGCCCGGAACCTTCGGATCGGCCTGTTCAATTTCATGCGCCGCAACCCCGAGATCTCGGTCGGCCCGATCAAGGTCCAGAAGTACAGCGCGTTCCTGCGCGGCATCGCGGTACCGGCCAATATCAATATCGTCGCGGTCAAGCCGCTGCGCGGCAACGGTTTGGTGATCTGCGACCCTAAGCTCGTTTTTACCGTCATTGACAACCTGTTCGGCGGCAACGGCCGCATGCAGTACCGCATCGAGGGTCGCGACTTCTCGGCCACCGAGCAGCGGATCATCCAACGCATGCTCGACGTCACGCTCGAGGAGTACCGCAAGGCATGGGCCGGCATCTATCCGCTCAGCCTCGAGTACATGCGCTCGGAGATGAACCCGCAGTTCGCGACCATCGCGACACCCGGCGAGATCGTCGTCACCACGACCTTCTCGCTGGAGATCGGCGAGCTCGGCGGCGAGCTGCACTTGTGTATTCCCTATGCAACCCTGGAGCCGATCCGCGACACGCTGTACTCGTCGCTGCAAGGCGACTCGATGGAGACCGACAAGCGCTGGGTCAACCTCCTGACCCAGCAGATCAAGGTCGCGGAGATCGAGATCTCCGCCGAGCTCGCCCATGCGCAGGCCACTGTCGGCGAGCTGATGGCGCTCAAGCCAGGCGACTTCATCGAGCTCGACCTCAAGGAGAGCCTGGTCGTGAAGTCCGACGGCGTGCCGATTTTCGAGTGCGGCTACGGCACCTCGAACGGCCGCTATTCGATCCGCATCCAGGAACTCCTGAGCGTGCCCCAGGCGCAGTCCTGATGCGCGCCGCACCGACCCCACGGAGAATACGATGAGCACCGACTCTCCCGCCGAGGAAGGCCAGGAAGCACTGGCCGACGAGTGGGCAGCGGCCCTCGCCCAAGCCGCCCCGGAACTGGCGGCAGCCCAAAGCGCCCCCCAGGCCGGCCTCGAGCGAGTCGAGCGCGCCGACCACCTGTTCCCGCAGATGGGTGCGACCGCCGCCAGCGGGCCTGGCCGCCAGGACATCGACATGATCCTGGACATTCCCGTCCAGCTGACTGTCGAGCTCGGCAGGACACGGATCCCGATCAAGCACATCCTGCAGCTCGCACAGGGATCGGTCATCGAGCTCGACGCCCTGGCCGGCGAGCCGATGGACGTGCTGGTCAATGGCTGCCTGATTGCCCAAGGCGAGGTGGTGGTGGTGAACGACAAGTTCGGCATCCGCCTCACCGACATCGTCACGCCGTCCGAGCGCGTGCGCCGGCTCAACCGGGCCTGACCGCCATGCAAGACGCCCCGTCGGTCTTACCCGCGCTGCTCGCATTCCTCGCAGTCGCCGCACTGATTCCGGTCGCGCTGTGGGTGCTCAAGCGCCTGCAGGGCGGCACCAAGGGCGGCGCCCGCCCGGTGACCCTCGCCGGCGGCCTCACCCTCGGGCCGCGCGAGCGCGTGGTCATCGTCGAGGCCGACGGCCGCCGCTGGCTGCTCGGCGTGACCGGGCATTCGATCTCGATGCTGGCTGAGCTCGAGCGCACCGCGCCCGGCCAGGGCGACGCCGATACAACGGCGCCCGGGCAGTCCGCGGCGGCTTTCCCGCCGAACCCCTTCGCCCAGATCCTCGACCGGCTCAAGCGCAATGAATGACCGCCCCCCCCGCTCGCGTCGGGCGGCCTTCGGGATGGCACTCATGCTGCTCGCCGAGGCGGCGCCGGTCGCCGCGCAGACCGCGCTGTCGCTCGAGACGCGCCCGAGCGGCGCCGGCGGCACCACATACTCGCTGCCGGTGCAGACGATGCTCGCCTTCGCGGCGCTGTCGTTCCTGCCGGCGGTGTTGCTGCTGATGACGAGCTTCACCCGGATCGTCATCGTACTGTCGCTGCTGCGCCAGGCGCTGGGCCTGCAGACCACGCCGCCGAACCAAGTGATCGTCGGGCTGTCGCTGTTCCTCACGCTGTTCGTGATGGGCCCGACACTCGACCGCATCTACGCCGAAGCCTACCGTCCCTACAGCGAGGCGAAGCTCGGCTTCGAGGCCGCGATCGAGCGCGGCAGCGACCCGCTGCGCACCTTCATGCTCAAGCAGACCCGCGAGACCGATCTGGGGCTCTTCGCCCGGATCGCGAAGGTCGACACCGCCGTCACGCCCGAGAAGATGCCGATGCGCGTGCTGATCCCGGCCTTCGTCACCAGCGAGCTCAAGACCGCCTTCCAGATCGGGTTCCTGGTGTTCATCCCGTTCCTGATCGTCGACCTGATCGTCGCCTCGGTGCTGATGTCGATGGGCATGATGATGCTCTCGCCGGTGCTGGTCGCACTCCCCTTCAAGCTGATGCTATTTGTACTCGCGGATGGCTGGACCCTGCTGGTCGGCTCGCTGGTCGCGAGCTTCGGATGAGGGAGGGCACGCGATGAGTCCGGAAAGTGTCGTCACCGTCGGGCGCCAGGCGCTCGAGCTGATGCTGATCGTGTCGGCGCCGCTGCTGCTGGTGGCGCTGGGCGTGGGCCTGATGGTCAGCTTCTTCCAGGCGATCACGCAGCTCAACGAGCAGACGCTGTCGTTCCTGCCGAAGCTGGTCGGCGTGGCGGTCACGATGATCGTGATCGGTCCGTGGATGATCAGTACGCTGGTCGACTACCTGCAACGCTCGATCATCAGCATCCCCTCGATGATCGCGGGCGGCTGAACCCGGGCGATGGTCGCCTTCTCGGATGCGCAGCTGCAGGCCTGGATGGCGGCCTTCCTGCTGCCGTTCTTCAGGCTTCTGGCGCTGTTCTCGGCCGCGCCGGTGCTGTCGATCCGTTCCGTCCCGACCCGTATCCGCGTGGGACTGTCGGTTGTGCTGGCCGCTTCGATCGCGCCCTCCGTGACCGTTCCGATTCGGATCGACCTAGTGTCGATGACCGGCCTGGGCTTCGTCGCGCAGGAGGTGGCGGTCGGCCTCGCCATCGGCTTCGCCGCGCGACTGATGTTCGCGGCCTTCGACCTGGCTGGCGAGGTGATTGGCCTGCAAATGGGGCTCTCGTTCGCCGGCTTCTTCGACCCTCAAGGCGGCACGGGCACCGCGGTCGGAAGCTTCATGAACACGACCGCGACGCTGGTCTTCCTGGCGCTGAACGGCCCGCTGCTGCTGATCGCTGCCACGCTGCGCAGCTTCACGACACTACCGGTGGGCGAGGTGGCCTTCGGATTCGCGTCGCGCTTCGATCCGGTGGCGCTGGGCGCCGAGGTCTTCGCGCTGGGCCTGCTGATCGCCCTGCCCTTCCTGGCGCTGATCCTCTTCGTCAACCTGATCCTGGGCGTGATGTCGCGGGTGGCGCCGCAGCTCTCGCTCTTCTCGGTGGGCTTCCCGATCACGATCGGGGCGGGGCTGGTGCTGCTGGTGGTCGGGCTGCCTTGGATCGAGCGGCCGCTGGCGGAAGGCATGGGGAAGCTGTTCTTGATGTTCGGGGCTTCAGGGGTTCTGGGCGTATTGGCTTAGGGGCTTAGGGGCGTCGTTCTGAGGTTGGCGCGCGGCGCCGTAGACGTGCGTGCGCGCGTCGGCGTTCGTGCAACGGTGGGTTCGGGAAACGCGAAGAAGCCCGCCGGCATTGCACCGGCGGGCTCCGCAGACACGAACGCCGACGCTCTCAGACCCGGGACAGTACCGGACCCGCCGCGCGTAGGTGCTGCAGCAACTGGCCCGCGATCTTGGGCAACGGCAGGACCTCGTGGACCGCGCCGACGGCCGCCGCCTCGCGCGGCATCCCATAGACCACCGAGGTCGCCTCGTCCTGGCCGATGTTGTGGGCGCCAGCGTCGCGCATCTCCTTCATCGCGTCCGCGCCATCGCGCCCCATCCCCGTGAGCATCACGCCCATCGCGTTGGCGCCCGCATGGCGCGCCACCGTGCGAAACAACACGTCCACCGAAGGCTTGTGGCGGTTCACGGGCGGGCCGTCGTCCAGCTCGATCACGTAGTTCGCGCCGCTGCGCGCCAGCAGCATGTGGCGGCCGCCCGGCGCGATGTAGACGTGCCCGGGCAGTACGCGCTCACCGTGCTCCGCCTCCTTCACGTGCATGCGGCAGAGCGAGTTCAGGCGGTCCGCGAAGCTCTTCGTGAACCCCGGCGGCATGTGCTGCGTGCACAGCACCGCCGGGCAGTCCGCGGGCAGCTGCGTCAGCACCTCGCGCAGCGCCTCGGTGCCCCCCGTCGACGAGCCGATCGCAATCAGCTTCTCTGTGCTCGCCCGCGAGTAGGCAATCGGCACCGCCTTGACCAGCGGGGGCGCGCCCGGTGCGGTCGCGCCCGTGCCCGCAGGCCTCGGCGTCGCCGAAGGCGGGGCCGGGCGGGCCACCGCGCGTCGGGAAATCCGCGCGCGCGCCGCGATCCGCAGCTTGTCGGCGATCTCCGCGACCATCTCCTGCAGCCCGCTGGCGATGCCGATCCGCGGCTTCGCCACGAAGTCGACCGCGCCCAGCTCGAGCGCACGCAGCGTCGTCTCGGCGCCGCGCTCGGTGAGGGTCGACACCATCACCACCGGCATCGGCCGCAGGCGCATCAGCTTCTCCAGGAAATCCAGTCCGTCCATGCGCGGCATCTCGACATCGAGCGTGATCACGTCCGGATCGAGGTTGCGGATCATCTCGCGGGCCTGGTAGGGATCGTTGGCCGCACCAACACACTCCATGTCGGGCTGCGAGTTGATCAAACTGGTCAGCATGCTGCGGATCAGCGCCGAATCGTCGACAACCACCACGCGGATCTTGCTCATCTCGTTCTCCTTGACCGCCTAGAACAGCTCGATGCTGCCGCTGGCCACGGCCGCCGGCTGCTTGCTGAGCCGACCGCGGAAGGCCGACTCCTCCGTTGCGATCGCATCGACCTGAGTCGTCGCGAGCTTCTTGCACAGCGCCCGGGCACTGCCCGGGAACAGGCAGACCTTGCGCGGATGGATGTCCAGCACGTCACGCGAGACGATCTGGATGCGCTCGGCCGCGAGGTACTGTTCGATGAACTTCACGTTCTGCTCGCCGACGTTCATCGTCGAGAAGTTGCGCATCACCTGGCCGCCGCCGAAGACCTTCGCCTCGAGCCGCTCGCGCCGCGCGCCGCGCTTCATCATTTCGTTGATCAGCAGCTCCATCGCGTAGGTGCCGTAGCGCCCTGCGCTGCCGCCGTCGGGAAGCATGAAGTGGTTCATGCCGCCCAGCCGCGCAGCCCGGTCGACCAGGCAGGCAGCGACGCACGAGCCGAGGACGGTCATCAGCAGCAGATCGTCGTTGTCGTGGACGTAGAACTCCCCGGGCAGCAGCTTGACCGCGTCCGTCTTGAACGCAGCGTCATAGTAGAAAGTGTGCGCCTCGTATTCGCGAGCCGGACGCTCGCGCAGCATCCGGATCCTGTCCGAACTCTTCGGGAACAGCCCGGGCGCCGACTGGCGCAGTGAGGCAGCGGTCGTCGGGTTCATCGGATGCATTCTGGCTCCCGCGCATGCCGCTCGGCGAGACGCTCGTACACGGTCTTGCCGCGCAGCGAGAACAGGTCGCTCTGGGCCGAGAAATTCTCGGAATGGCCGACGAAGAGCAGGCCGCCTGGGCGCATCGATGCATGCAGGCGCGACAGCACGGTGCGCTGCGTCGGAGCGTCGAAGTAGATCATCACGTTGCGGCAGAACACGACGTCGAACGGCTGCTGGAAGCGCAGCGGGTCGTGCACCAGGTTCACCTGCGCGAACTCCAGCAGCCGCGACAGCTCGGGGCGCACGCGCATCAGTCCGGCATTGGCCGCATTGCCCTTGAGGAACCAGCGCTTGAGGCGCGCCGCATCCAGCCCCTTCTCGCCGTCCATCGGATAGACGCCGGCCTTTGCCGTGCGCAAGACGTCGGTGTCGATGTCGGACGCGTAAATCGTTGCCTGAGCGCCGGTGCCCAGCGTCTCCAGGACCGTCATTGCGATCGACCAGGGTTCCTCCCCGGTGGAGGCCGCCGCACACCAGATCCGCACCGGACCGCGTTGCTGCTTCAGGAACTCGGCAAGCAGCGGGAAGTGGTAGGCCTCGCGGAAGAACGAGGTCAGGTTCGTCGTGAGCGCGTTCACGAAGGGCTGCCACAGCGGCGAGCCGTTGCGCTCCACCGTGTCGAGCAGCGCGCCGTAGCTCGGGATGCCGTGCTCGCGCAGCAGGCGCGCGAGCCGGCCCTGCACCATGCTCTGCTTGCTCGGCTGCAGGTGGATGCCGGCACGCTCTTTGATGAGGCGACGCACACGCTCGAAGTCGCTGGGAGAGATCGAGACTTCGTTACCGAGCGGCGACAAGGCGTTCATCGCGGCGGCGCCTTCAACGCGCCGGGACGCGGGAGCGCGCCGGGCGGGGTGCTGCGATCGGAACGGTACGGTGTGTCATCTGCAGGTCGGGCTCGGTTGGGCGGTTCGGAAGAAGTCGGGTCGCCGCGGCAGGCCCGGTCGGATCGCCGACGCGATCCGGCGCGGGCGCCGCGCCGCGCTCAGAACTCTTCCCAGTCGTCGTCGGGGACCTTCGCGGCCTTGGGAGCAGGTGCACGCGGGGCGGATTCAGCCTTGGCGGGCGCGGGACGCGGCGCGGATGCGTCCGTCTTCACGACGTGCGGGGCCGTCGCTGCGGCGGGCGTCGATGGGGCGGCCGGCACGGCAGACGCGGCGGGCTTCGCAGGCGATGTCAGCAGGCTATCCGGTACAACCCGGGCCGGCGGGGCCTTCGCCAGGACCGGCTTCGTGGCCGGCTTCGTGGCCGGCTTCGTGGCCGGCTTCGTGGCCGGCTTCGTGGCCGGCTTCGTGGCCGGCTTCGTGGCCGGCTTCGTGGGCGGCTTCGTGGGCGGCTTCGTGGGCGGCTTCGCGGCGGACGCGGGCCGGAGGTTGGGCGCCGGCTTAGAGGCCGCCGCGGGCTTGGCGCCCGAGGCGGGCCGCGCGGCGAAATCGGCGGCCCGCTTCGGCGACGATTTCGCGGTCGGGGCGGCGGCGGACTGGAAACCGTGCGAAGGCTCGGCCGAGGCGCGCGCGGCGGAGTCGGCCGACCATGAGGGCTCGCGAGACGAGCCGCCCTTCGGCGAGACGGCGTGTATCGACGGTGCGGTCTGCGAGACGCCGCCACGCGTGCCGTCGTCCAGGCGGAAGGCGTCCACCGCCTCGGCCAGTCGGCGGGCCTGCTCCTTGAGGCTCTCGGCCGCTGCCGCGCTCTGCTCGACGAGCGCCGCGTTCTGCTGGGTCATCTGGTCGAGCTGGTTGACCGCGGTGTTGACCTGACCGATGCCGGCGCTCTGCTCGCCGGTGGCCGAGGAGATCTCGCCGATGATGTCGGTCACGCGCCGCACCGAGGTCACGATCTCGGACATCGTCGTGCCGGCATCCTTCACCAGGCGGCTGCCCGAATCGACGCGCCCCACGCTATCGGTGATCAGGCCCTTGATCTGACGGGCGGCATCGGCGCTGCGCTGCGCGAGGCTGCGCACCTCGCTGGCGACGACCGCAAAGCCGCGCCCTTGCTCGCCGGCGCGGGCGGCCTCGACGGCCGCGTTCAGCGCCAGGATGTTGGTCTGAAAGGCGATCCCGTCGATCACCGAGATGATGTCGGCGATCTTGCGCGAGCTGTCGCTGATCTCGCCCATGGTCGCGACAACCTGTTCGACCACCTCGCCGCCGCGGCGCGCGACCTCGGAGGCGCCGAGCGCGAGCTGGTTGGCCTGGCGGGCGCTGTCGGCGTTGGTCGCCACGGTGCCAGTCAGCTGCTCCATGCTGCTCGAGGTCTGCTGCAGGTTCGAGGCCTGCTGCTCGGTGCGGCGGCTCAGGTCGTTGTTGCCGACCGCGATCTCGCTCGAGGCTGTGGCGATCTGCTCGGTCGAATCCTTGATCGAGCCGAGCGTGCGGCTCAGGTGCTCGGACATCCGGCGCAGCGCCGAGATCAGCTGACCGATCTCGTCGCTCGGCGGCTCCGGCAGGCGCACCCGCAGGTCGCCCGAGGCGATCGAGTCGGCGGCCTCGCGGGCCGCATTCAGCGGCACCAACAGCCTGCGGTTAAAAACGACTGAGAACCCAAAGGCCGCGATCAGCGAGGCCAGCGTCGCGACCCACAGGATCGCCAAGTTACGACCATCGCGCGCCTTGGCAGCGGCGACCGATGTGTTCGCGAGGCTGCGTTCGACCTCGAGCAGCTCCGCGGCGCTCTTGGAGGCCGTCTTGTAGTGCGCGTCTGCGGTCTGCATCGCCGCGAGCCCGGTGTTCGCATCGGCCGAGGCCATGTCGATTGCGTCGTCCACCGACTTCAAGTAGCGCGTCGTGGCTGCGGTCAGCGCGTCGAGCCGCTGGCCACCGGTGGCATCCAGGTCGGTGCGCATGCCGCGCAGCTTCTCGCCGAGCACGGTGCCGCGCTGGGCGAGCTCGTCACGCCGGCCCTTGACCACCGGAGGCTGGAGCGTGTCGATCGAGAGGATCGTTCGGTAGGCCTCGGCATGCATCGACGAGAGTTCGCCCTCGATGCGGTACGCATTCGCGTAGCTCTCGAAACGCACGTCTGCCAGGTTCTCGAGCTCGCGGTTCGAGCGCAGCTGCATCAGCGTAACGAGCACACACAGCGCGAAGAGGGAGGCGCCACCGATCGCGGGCAGCAGCAGCAGCTTGACGCGGAGCTTCATGGGATGGCCGGCAGTTGAGAGGTAAAGGGGTCCGCCATGCGGATCAGTTCTCGTAGACGCCGCAGCGGACGACGGTCTCTTCCAGGCGCACGCAGTACACCTGCTGCGGCTCGAACCTCTTGCTCACCGGATGGGTGAACGTGCAGTCCAGCGAGAAGCTCGGCCTGGCGCGGAACATCCGAGGCGTGTGCGTCATGTCGAGGTTCCTCGTCGGATGGAGTCGGGTACAGCGCGCGGACTGCATGTCTGTGCGGGCGTATCGAACGGTGTCCCCGGTCCGCCTCAGGCGGCCTGCTCGGCCAGGGCCATGTCAGCGGCGCTCATCAGCCGCTCGATCTCGATCAGGATCAGCATTCGGTCGTTGAGCGTACCGAGCCCCGTGATGAAGTCGGCCTCGACCGAAGCACCCACCTCCGGTGCCGGCCGGATCTGCTCGGGCGCGAGCTCCATCACGTCGGAGACCGAATCGACGACGATGCCGACGACGCGGGACCCCAGGTTCAGGATGATCACCACCGTGAAATCGTTGTACTCGGCCGAGCCGAGGTTGAACTTCAGCCTCAGGTCCACGATCGGCACGATCACGCCCCGAAGGTTGACCACGCCCTTGATGAACGCGGGTGTGTTGGCGATCCGGGTCGGCTGCTCGTAGCCGCGAATCTCCTGAACCTTCAGGATGTCGATCCCGTATTCCTCTTCGCCGAGCCTGAAGGTCAGGTACTCGCGCGGCCTCGCGGCCGTTGCAGCGTCGTGCGCCCGATCATGTGCAGCCATGGGTCTCTCCGTCCGAAAGGGGTGTTCAGTGACGGGCGCGGCGAACCAGCCACGACACGTCGAGGATCAATGCCACCTGGCCGTCGCCGAGGATGGTCGCGCCGGAGACGCCCGGCACCTTGCGATAGTTCGCCTCGAGGTTCTTGACGACCACCTGGTGCTGGCCGATCAGCTCGTCGACGATCAGGGCGATCCGCCCGCCCTCGGCCTCGATGACGATCATGATCCCGCCCGAAACCGGCTCTTTTCGGGGCACGGCAAACAGCTCGTCGAGCGCCAGCAGCGGCAGGTACTCGTTGCGCACTTCGACCACGCGGCCGGTGCCGCCCACCGACTTGATGTCGCCCGCGGACAGGTGGATCGACTCCACCACCGAGGCGAGCGGCACGATGTAGGTTTCGTCGGCGACGCCGACGGACATGCCGTCCATGATCGCCAGCGTCAGGGGCAGTCGCACCGACACCCGCATCCCCCGGCCCTCGATCGAATCGATCTCGACCGAGCCGCCCAGCGAGGCAATGTTGCGCTTGACCACGTCCATGCCGACGCCACGGCCCGACACGTCCGTGACCTGCGCGGCGGTCGAGAAGCCCGGCTCGAAGATCAGGCCGTAGACCTCCTGGTCCGTCATCTGGTCGCTGACCGGCAGGCCGCGCTCGATAGCCTTCTGCAGCAGCTTGTCGCGGTTCAGGCCGCGCCCGTCGTCGCGGACCTCGATCACGATCGAGCCGCCCTGGTGAGCCGCCGCCAGCGTCACCGTGCCCTGCGCCGGCTTGCCGGCGGCCACGCGGACCTCGGGCATTTCGATGCCATGGTCGGCCGCATTGCGCACCAGGTGGGTCAGCGGGTCGGTGATCTTCTCGATCAGACCCTTGTCGAGTTCGGTGTCCTCGCCGATCGTCTGCAGCTCGACCTGCTTGCCGAGCTTGCCGGCCAGGTCGCGCAGCATCCGCGGGAAGCGGTTGAAGACGACCGCCATCGGAATCATCCGAATGGCCATCACCGCTTCCTGGAGCATCCGCGTGTTGCGCTCCAGGTCGGTCAGGCCCGTCGACATCGATTGGTGCAGGACCGGGTCGAGCGCCTGGCCGGTCTGCGCGAGCATGGCCTGCGTGATCACCAGTTCGCCGACCAGGTTGATCAGCTGGTCGACCTTCTCGATCGGCACGCGGATCGAGGTGCTCTCGAGCGCGGTCGCCGGCGGGGCGGGCCGATCGGCCGCCTTGGCCGCAGTCTTGGGCACCGGCGCGGCGGAGGCTTCGGCCTCGACCGGCGCGGCGGGGGCTTCGGCCGCGACCGGCGCGGCGGCGGGCGCCTCGGTCTCGCCGGGCACGTCGACGAAGAATCCGTAGTCTGCGCCTTCGGTCGCGGCAGGCCGGACCGTGGCCTTCGCGGCAGGCGCCGGGGCTGCGGCGGCCGCTGCGGCCGGGGCTGCCGACGCGCCCATCCGGACCTGAGAGCGCTCGACGTGAAACGAGAACAGGTCGAGCAGGTCGCCGTCCGAGGTCGAGGTAACGATCCGGTAGCGGCGAATCCCCTCTGCATCGGCGCAGCCGCCGTCGGTGGCCTCGATGCGACCAAGGCCGGGTATCTCGGTGAACAGCTCGGCCAATTCGTCGGCCGTCTCGGGTCGCTCGAGCGGGCCGACCGCCAGCTCGATCAGGCGCTCGCCCTCGGCGAGCACCGGTGCGGGCAGCGCGGGCGCGGCGGCGACGGGCTCGGGGGCCGCCGCGGCCACCGGAACCACCGGAACCACCGGAGCCGCGGCCGCCGTACCGTGGGCCAATGCGCCGATTCGCGCGACGAGCTCTGAGCAGTCGAGTACCTCCTGCTCTGCGGAGCCGGCCTGGTGACGAGACAGCAGGTGCTTGAGCGCGTCGCCCGACTCGAGCAGCGTATCGATCATGCCGGTCGTCACGGTCAGCTCATGACGGCGCAGCTTGTCGAGCAGCGTCTCCATCACATGGGTGAGGTCGGCGACGTCCTGAAACCCGAAGGTCGCGGCGCCCCCCTTGATCGAGTGGGCGCAGCGGAAAACCGCATTGAGCATTTCGTCGTCGGCGTGCTCGACGTCGACCTCGAGCAGCAGCGTCTCCATGTTGGCGAGGTTCTCACCCGCCTCCTCGAAGAAGACGCCGTGGAACTGCGACAGGTCGAACGCGCCGCTGTTGTCCTGGGACTGTGTTTCGCTCATCGCGACCTCGCCGGATTCACTGCGGAAGAACCTTGCCGATGACTTCGAGCAGACGCGCCGGATCGAAGGGCTTGACCATCCAGCCGGTCGCCCCCGCGGCGCGCCCAGCCTGCTTCATCTCGTCGCTCGACTCGGTGGTCAGCACCAAGATCGGCGTTCGCTTGAAGCGGTCCTGCTCGCGCAGATGTTTGATCAGCGTCAGGCCGTCCATGCGGGGCATGTTCTGGTCGGTGAGGACCAGGTCGACCTGCTTGCCGCCGATCTTGTCGAGCGCGTCCTGACCGTCGACTGCCTCGATGACCTCGTACCCCGAGCTTCGCAGGGTGAAGGAGACCATCTGACGCATCGAAGCCGAATCGTCCACAGCCAGAATCGAATGCATTCCCATCCTCCGGATCCTCAGAAGAGCTCGACCGAGCCCGCATCCACTGCACGTTGTGCGACTGGGCACGCCCGGCTCACCCACTGAACCTCGCAGCCCTCCTCTTCCTCCTCGCCGCCGATCGCCGCGTTACCGAGGCAATCCGCCACCGACGCCAGCCGACGCCGCGAGTGCGCGATCAGCTGGGAGGCCATGTCCTGGAACTGCAGCGCGGTCATCGCCGCCCGCAGTTCGCCCGCCAGCGCCGGCTGGTGCGGGTCGGAGATGTCGGCGCTGAGCGCATGCGCCCGTCCGAACCGGTCGAGCAGCTGGTCCACCGCATCGGACAGCAGCCGCTCGAGCCGCTCGAGCTCCGTGCCGGCGGCCAGCAGTTCATCCTGCATGTCCGCCGCGAGCCTCGCGGTCACCACACCACTGACTTCTTCTGGTTGTTGATCGCTCATCGCGCTTGATTGCAGTAGGAATCGGTTGATTCGTCGCGTGCTAACATCAAATCGAGAAAGCCCGCACACCGGATGTGATTCTCGGCCGCCGAGGCACCGTCCCAACTCGAGATAAGACCGGGTGCACCCAACCATTTCGCAAGAGCCGACCGACGGTCCTGATACTGCCGACGAGCCGATCCGGCTGCTGGTGGTCGAGGATTCCGAACTCGACTACGAGCTGCTCCTGCGCTCGCTGCGGCGCCAGCGTCTCGCGCCCGACTCGGTCCGCGTCGAGGACGAATCCGGCCTGCGCGCAGCGCTCGGCGCGGGTCCCTGGGACGCCGTGATCTCCGATCACCATCTGCCGCGGTTCTCCAGCGGCGAGGCGCTGCGGATCGTCCGCAGCAGCGGCGACGACCTGCCGTTCATCATCGTGTCGGGCACCATCGGCGAGGAGGCAGCGGTCGCCGCCATGCAGGCGGGCGCCGACGACTATCTGATCAAGGGTCGCCTCGCGCGGCTCGGGCCGGCGCTGCGCAACGCGCTGTCGGCAGCCTCGGTCCGCCGCGAGCGGGGCGCCGCGCAGCAGGCGCTGGCCGAATCCGAACGCCGGCTGAGGGCCCTGACCGATCACCTGCAGCAGGCGGTCGAGGACGAGCGGGCCGCGATCGCCCGCGAAGTCCACGACGACGTCGGCGGCATGCTGACAGCACTGCGCTTCGACCTGTCCTGGATCGAGCGCCACGGCGAGGAGCCGTTGCGGGCCCGGGCCCGCCAGGGGCTCGACACCCTCAACCAGGCGGTGCTTGCGGTGCAGCGGATCATGCGCAACCTGCGGCCGCCGGCGCTCGACGCAGGCATCGTCGCCGCGCTGGACTTCCTGGTTCAGCAGTTCGCGAGCCGCACAGGCATCGACACGCAGCTCACCTCCAACCGCGACCGGATCGAGGTGAGCGAGCAGGTCGCCATCACCGTCTACCGCGTCGCCCAGGAGTCGCTCACCAACGTCGCCAAGCACGCGCAGGCGCGCCGCGCGCGCCTCGACCTGGTCGTCCAGCACGACACGTTGTCGCTGGAGATCAGCGATGACGGCATCGGCATCGGGGCGGCCGACATCGACAAACCCGGTTCCTTCGGCCTGCGCGGACTGACCGAGCGCGTGCGTCAGGTGCATGGCTGGATCGACGTGGCGGTCGGCGAGCGCCGCGGCGCGGTGATGCTGACGATCCCCCTGACGCAGCAGGCTGCGTCGCGAATCATGGACGAGAGCGACGCATGATCGACGTGGTGATCGTGGACGACCACGCGCTGATCCGGCGCGGCTTGCGCGACTCGCTGACCGAGGCCGGCGACATCCGTGTGGTCGGCGAGGCCGGCGACTACGGCGGACTGCGCCAGCTGCTGCGCGAGACGCCATTCGACGTGCTGCTGCTGGACATCAACCTGCCGGGTCGCAGCGGCCTGGACGTGTTGCATTCGCTGGCCGAGGAGAGCACACGCGTGCGCGCGCTCGTGCTGACGATGTACCCGGAGGACCAGTACGCGATCCGCGCGCTCAAGGCCGGGGCGATGGGCTACCTGAACAAGTCGGCCGACCCGTCGCAGATCATCACGGCAATCCGCACGCTGGCGGCTGGACGCAAGTACATCACCCCGGCGATCGCCGAAGCGCTCGCCACGCGGCTGTCGGTCGACGACTCCGAGAAGCCGCACGAGCGGCTCTCGGACCGGGAGTTCCAGACGCTGATCCGGCTGGCGGCCGGCCAGCGCCTGTCCGACATCGCCTCCGAGCTCAGCCTGTCCCCCAAGACCGTGTCGGTCTACCGCGCGCGGGTGCTCGAGAAGCTCGCGATGCAGTCGAATGCGGACCTGACGGCGTATTGCCTCAGGAATGGGTTGATCGATTGAGTCAGCCGCCTCTCGGCGGGTTCCCGTTCTCCACCCAGCAGTGCGCCGCATACATGCGGCGCCCCCTGACCAGGCTCGCCGCAATGCGGCTCGACACCCCTGGTCAAGCAATCGCGACACAGTTTTTTCCGGCGCTCTTGGCCTGGTACATGCCGTCGTCGGCCCGGCCGATCGCCGTCTCCAGCGAATCCTGCGGGTCGACGCGGGTGGTGCCAGCCGAGAACGTGATGAAGATCTGCTTCGCGTCGGACAGGTAGACCTCGCGGGTCAGCTCGCGCTGTGCGCGCACCAGCAGCTCGCGCGCCTGCACGTCGGTCATCCCCGGCAGCAGGATCACGAATTCCTCGCCGCCGTAGCGCGCCACGGTGTCGCCGGGCCGCACCCTGCCCTGGAGCAGTCCGGCGAAGTGACGCAGCGCACTGTCGCCCACCTGGTGGCCGAGTGCGTCGTTGACTTTCTTGAAGTCGTCGATGTCCAGCAGCGCGATGGCGAGCGGGTCGCCGGTGGCGCGCAAGGACTGCATCGCCCTGTCAAAGGCACGCTCGAGCCCAGCGCGGTTGGCCGTGCGGGTCAGGTGGTCGGTGAGCAGGCGCTCGCTTGCCTGCGCCAGTTCGCGTTCTAGCCGCTCGACCTCGCTCTCGAGGACCCGCGCGCGCTCCGAGCGCTCGTCAAGATCACGACGGGCCTCGTCGAAGGTCTGGTGGACCTCGTTCAGAGCCGCGAGCAGGCCGCGCACCCGCTCGGCGATCCCTTCGAGCGAGTCGGCCGTCGAGATCGCCTGCAAGTGCCCGCTCAGCGTCTCGCCGAAGGCGGCAGTGTTCGCGCCGAGGTGTGTCATCTGCTGCACGAGATGCGGCAGCAGGTCGCGCAGCGAGGACACGGCGTCGCGCCGGCTGCGGGTGATCGACTGCTGGGTGACCAGCGCCTGCTGCAGCAGCGAGCGCGCGGCGGCGAGGGTGCGCCGGTCCCCGCCGTCGCGCACCGAGTCGCGCACCGCCTGCACCTGCGCCTGGATCCAGCTCCCTTCCTCGGCGATCGCCTCGAAGCTGCTGCACAGCGACATCACGATCTCGACGAGCTCCGTGTTGACCTTGCGGGTCTTCGCCAGGTCGCGCTGCACGACGAGCGCGGCGTGAGCGGCGGCTTCGAGCGTGCGTGCGTCGGCCGGCGCGACATCGGGCCCCGCGACGACGTCGGCGGCCGCCGAAGGAGCGGGGACGATCCCGGGCGCAGCGCCGGTCACCGGCGGCGGGTCCATCCGCCACTGCACCAGCAGCAGCTCGAGCTGCGCACGCAGCGCCGCGTCGTTCGCCTCATTCACGTTCGCGGCGGCGAGCATTGCGTCGATCCGGCGGGCCATCGGCCATTCGCGCCCGGACCGGCCGGCGGCATCGATCACCGTGGCCAGCAGCGCGCCCCAGCGGCCGCGAGGCGTCTGCTTGCCGATCTGCAGCAGCGTGGACAGCGCCTCGGTCCAGCGCTGCTCGCGAACGGCCGACGAGAGCCGCGCGTAGCTCCCCTCGCCCAACTCGGCGCGCTGCGTCAGCAGCCGCACCGCGGCCTGCGCGACCTGATCGGCCTCGGCGCCGTCGTTCGGCCCGCCGACTTCGGCCCAGGCCCTGCGGTAGTTGCTCGGGGTGGGCATGAGCTTGCGCTCGGCGAGATGGCGAATCGTCGCGCGGGCGGCGGCGGTGGTCGATATCGCCAGGGTGTCGGCGCGCTCGGGCGCGACAGGCTGCGGCTGGGACAGCTTCATACCGCGATCTCGGTGGTGACCGCGCAATGCGTCTGCGCGACCGCGAGCGCATCGCCCGGCCGGTCGAAGTCGAGGACCTCGAAGCCGCGTTCGCGCAACGCGCGGGTGGTCGCCAACAGCCCCGTCGGGTCGTCGTCGATCTGCATCAGGCGCACGCCCGGCTTGGCATCGGTCATCAGGAGGGAAGCGGCTACGGACATACGTTGGAGAGCGTTTTCTGCAGGCGGTCGTCGACCTTAGAGTTGTCGGCAGGCCCGTCGCGATCTCGATCCCTCCGGACACCATCGACGGACGAACGGCCCGTGGCGCCCGAGGGGGTGCCGCAAGCGTTTTTGGGGTAAGGTTGCGCCGACCCCCTTCCGCATGATCCAGTTCCCCCACCGTCTCGTGCCCCTCCGTGGTCGACGCAGGCATCGCACGACCGCCCACGGCGCGGCGGCGGTGCCCTGCCTCTTCCCGGCACTCGACGCCTGGGCGGCCCAGACGGGCGCGGGCGACGGGGGCCTGCCGCTGGCGGTCTTGGCGGTCGCGGTCGCCGCGCTGGGCGGCCTCGGGCTGGTGGCCGCGCGGCGCCTGTTCGCCGCGGGCCGCCGGGTCGCCGCACCGCACCGCGAGAACACCTCGGCGGCGCCTCAGGCCGCCCACCGGGACGGTGCGCCGGCCATGCCCGCCAGCGCCCCCGCGCCGCCGTCCGGTCTGCGTGTGACCACCGAGCTCGAAGTGTTCCGCCGGCTCTCCCGGGACGTGTACTGGGAGCAGGACGAGCACGGGGTGCTCACCCGTGTCGACGATGGCTTGGGCGGCTCGCCGCTCAAGCTGCGGCTGGGCGAGCGCCGCTGGGACGGCGGGGCGCAGCCGCTCGAGGCGCCCGACTGGGACGCGCACCGCGACACGATCGCCCAGCGCGAGCCGTTCTCCGAGTTCGCATGGGTCTGGGTAGACCCCGCCGGCCGCGTGCGCGTCGCGACCGACAGCGGCATGCCGCGCTTCGATGCATCGGGCCGGTTCACCGGCTATGCGGGGCTGTCGCGCGACGCCGGCGCCGAGACCGTCGCCGACCGGGCCCGCAGGCTGGCGATGGCAGCGCTGCTGGCGGCCGCCGAACCGGTAGTGTGGATCGAGGCAGGCACCGGATCGGGATCCGGCTGGCATGTCATCTGGGCGAACGCCGCCGCCTGCCGGTTGTTCGACCGGACCGAGCGCGAGTTGCGCCAGGTGCCCTGCCGCGCGCTTTTCGGGCCCGACTCCCAGCCCGCCGCATCCAGCCTCGAGCAGTCGCTTCGTGCGCGCCGCGATGCTCGAATGCACGTCGACCTGGCACGCAAGTACGGCGAGGTCCGCTCGGTGGAGCTCCGCCTGGAGCCGCTGCCGGGCGAGAGCACGCTGCGCCCGTGCGCCGCGCTGCTGATGCACGACCGCTCGGCGGACCAGGAACGACTGCAGCAGGACGGGCGCGCGATCGAGCGGCTGCGCGGCAAGATGCGCGAACGCTCGCTCGAGCTCGAGGTGACAGCCAAGGAGCTAGAGTCGTTTACGTACACCGTGTCGCACGATCTGCGGGCGCCGATCCGCGTCGTCGAGGGCTTCGCGCGGATCCTGCAGGAAGACTACGGCGACCGGCTCGACCGCATCGGCCACGATCACCTGCAGCGGATCCTGAGCGCGGCCTCGCGGATGACGCAGATGATCGATGCGCTGCTCGGGCTGTCGCGCCTGTCGGGCCAGCCGATCGTGCCCGAGCAGGTCGATCTCTCGCGGCTCGCCGACACCATCGCAGAGGAGCTTCGCAGCGCGGACATGCAGCGCCGGGTGTCGGTGCGCGTGCAGCCCGGGCTGCTGGTCGAAGGCGACCGCACGCTGCTGCGCGTCATGCTCGAGAACCTGCTGGGCAACGCGTGGAAGTACACCTCCAAGCGGCCGGACGCCCAGATCGAGCTCGGTTGCAGCGGCCTGGGACCGGATGCGGTTTACTGCGTCGCCGACAACGGCGAGGGCTTCGACATGCGTTTCGCCGATCGGCTGTTCGGGGTGTTCCAGCGCCTGCACAGCGCGAGCGAATTCCCCGGCACCGGCGTGGGCCTGGCCAGCGTGCAGCGCATCGTGCGGCGCCACGGCGGCCGCGTCTGGGCAGAGTCCGAACCCGCCCGCGGTAGCCGCTTCTACTTCACGCTGTGGGAGAAAGCGGGCCGCTGAGCAGCGTGGCCGCCGCAACGATCTCAGCGCCCAGCGCGCTCTCGCTGCGGCCGCCTCCCGCCGCCATCGACGCCAGCAGCCGGCGCGCCGCCACCGGAGAGAGCCTGTGCCGCTCCATCAGGATGCCGATGGCGACCGACTCGGGCGCATGCTCGCCATTGACGCTGCGGGCACGCTCGATCAGGTCAACTGCGGCACCAAACGCATCGGACACCGGTACGGTCGCCGGCATCGTCCCGACCGGGAGCGACAACGCAGGCTTGCCTGCATCGCCGGAATCGGCCGCTGCGGCGGGCTCGGCCATCGAGCCCGAGCGTGCGAGCGCCGACTCGACCGCAGGCACGATCTGCCTGACGTCGAGCGGCTTGACCAGGTAGGCGAGCGCGCCGAACTCGACCGCCTGCCTGACGATGCGCTCATCGTTGAATGCCGACAGAAACATGAACGGCGTGCCGACGTGGTCGCGCAGGTAGGCCGCCACGTCGAGGCCGGTCTTGCCGTTCATCCGCATGTCGAGGAGCGCCAGATCGGGGCGCCGCTCGCGCGCGAGCAGGATCGCGTCGTCGCCATTGTCCGCCTCGATCACATCGTAGCCGGCAGTCTTGAGGCCGTGCACCAGCGTCGCCAGCACCAGCCGGTCGTCGTCGCACACCAGGATCGTCGCGCGGACGGGGCTCATCGGAACCTCGGCGGCATCGGGAGCGCGGCGTCCTCGCCGCACTCGCGCAGCGCGGGACGGGTGATCTCGGCACGCGCCGTGACCCGCTCGCCGAACTGGGCGAGCTCGAGCCGGGCACCGCGCCGGGGCAGCAGGGCCTTGACCAGCCCGAGACCGGAAGGCGACGGGCCGAGCCGCGCAAAATCGAAGCCCTCGGGCAGCGTGCCGCAGCTGCTGATCTCGAGCGCGATGCCGTCCTCGACGGCGACCAGCCGCACCGTCACCGGCGAGCCCGGGGCGCGGTGCTTGATGGCATTGGTGGCGAGCTCGTTGACGACCAGTGCAAGCGGCACCGCCTCCTGTTCGGGCAGCAGCCAGCGGTCAATGGCAGTGTCGTCGTCGACGGCGAGCACCAGCGCGATGCCGAAGGTGCGCCCGAGGTTCTCGAAGACTGCGGCGATCACCCGGCGCGCCATCAGCGCCTCGCCGTCGCGCACCTGCAGCCCGTGCACCTGCGCGATGGCCTGGATTCGGCCGACGACCTCGACCAGCGACTCGGCGAGCTCGGGCCGGCTCGAGGCGCTCTGCTGCAGCAGCCCGGCCACGCCCTGCAGGTTGTTCTTGATCCGGTGATGGACCTCGCGAACCAGCATGTCGCGCTGCTTGATCGCGTCCTCGAGCCGGGCCTGCTCGAGGCGCAGCGTCTCGGTGATGTCCTCGGCCACGGCAAACAGCCGGTCGGCGCCCGGGCCGGCAGTCCCGTCAGAGCGGCCTCGGCCGCTGGCGGCGACCGCAACGCCGTCCGTCGCCGCGGCCCGCCCGAAGACACGCAGCCGCACGCTGCGCACGCCCTGCCCAGGCGGCTGCAGCCGGATCACCGTCTCGTTCGCATGGCCGGGCGCCTGGGCCTCGAACATCGCGGCCAGCTCGCCGCGATGCTCAGGCAGCACGTGGTCGAAGAGGGCGAGCGGCCGCGCAACCAGGTCGGCCATCGGCGTGCCCCAGACCGCCTCGAAGCGCCCGTTCATATAGTCCACAGCCGCCAGGCCAGGCTGTGCGACGAAGATCGCGTCGTCGACCAGCTCGGCGAACTGGCGGAAGCGCTCCTCGGTCTCGATCAGCTCGTCGCGAAGCGTGCGCTCGCGGGTGACGTCGTGCACAACGGTCAGGCGCATCGGCCGGCCGTCGAGATCCTCGAGCTCGCGGTCGATGCGGTCGATCCATCGTGCCGAGCCGTCGTCCCGTATCCACATGGTGCGCTGCCGCGTGCCGCGCCCGCTCGCCTCGAAGCGCGCCTCGCCGATCGCGTCGGGCAGGCCGATCAGCCGGTCGCGCGAGCGCCCGACGATGTCCTCGAGCATGCGGTTGACAAGGGAGACGCGTCCGCCCGCGTCAGAGATCATCAGGCCGACCGGCGCCTGCTCGAAGAAGCGCTCGAAGCGCTGCCAGTAGGCGCGGAGCCGCTGCTGCATGCGGATCTCCTCGGTGTCGTCGTGCAGCGTGACCAGCTCGATGCGCGAGCCGTCCGAGGCGTGCGTCGAGTGGCGCATCAGCCTGCAGATTCGTACGGCGCCATCGCGCTGCATGATCCGGCGGGTCATCGTCAGCGGCAGGTGCTCGCCGCGCAGCGCGCGCTGGCGTTGGTCGAGGATCATCTCCCGGTCCTCGGGCACCATCCATTCGGTCGGGTCGCGCCCGATCAGTTCCTCTGGCCGGTAGCCGAACATCTCGCAGTACGACCGGTTGACCTTGAGCACGCGGAAGTTGGCATCCTGGATCGCCTTCGGCGAGGGCGACTCTTCGAAGAGCAGCCGGAACATCTCGGTGTCGCGGATGACTTCGTCGACGCGCAGTCGATCGGCGGTCAGGTCCTCGGTCAGCGAGCAGATCCAGAGGCCGCCGCGTGGGTCGGGGGTGACACGCGAGCGCACGCGCAACAGCAGCGCGACGCCGTCGCGGCGCAGGTAGCGGCGCTCGAAGGAATGGGCGCCGCCTTCGGCGGCGAGCCTCGCCCACTGCCCCGGATTCGCACGCAGCTGCATGGACTCCTCGAGGTGCTCCGGGGCGACCATGAACATGGGGTCCCGCCCGATCAGCTCGGACGACTCGTAGCCCACCATCTCGCAATAGGCCGAGTTGACCGCGATGATCCGCATGTCTATGCCCTGCACGCACAACGGCTGCGGCGAGCGGGTGAAGAACGCGTCGTGCCAGCGGCGCAACAGGTCGACCTCGGCGCGCGCCGGATTCGCGTCGGAGATGGGGGTCGCCACGCACAGAAGGCGCGGCCCGTCGGCGTGGGTCTCGATCTCGGCCGCGACCCGTACGCGCACCCGCGAGCCGTCAGCGCAGCCCCAGGCCGCTTCCCAGGACACCGGCCCCTCGTCGGCGATGCGCCGAACCAGCGGTCCGGTTCCCGAGGCGGACAGCGCCTCGTCGAGCCGCTCGCCGCGCACGGCGCCGTTCCAGCCGAGCCGCATGCGGGCGGCACGGCTCCAGGCGAGCACGCGGCCGTCGATCGAGACATGCAGCAACATCACGCCGAGCGCATCAAGCGCGGAAGCGAGCGGCGCAGGCGGTATCGGGGCACTGACGGGCGCCCGGGAGGACACTTCCGCGGGGGGGGTCTGCCCGGCTCCTCGGATGGCGCCGACGCCTGTCGCCCCGGCGGACGGCGCCGGCGGTGCGACGGCGTCGGACGGCGGCTCAGTGGCTGGGGAGATCGGCAGGAGCGTGCTCATCGGTCTGGATCGGGCCCCGTCGGATGCAGGCGCCACGGCCGATTCTGCCACGTTGCGCGATGTGCGGCGCGATCCGGCGAGGCATACTGCCGGCCTCCCAGGGAGCCGACGTGGACCGACCGAACCTGGACGCCCTGCGCGTCGACCTCGCCGCCGCGCTGCGCGGCGCCGCCCGCCACGGGCTGAACGAAGGCGTCTGCAACCACTTCAGCCTCGAGGTGGGGGACGACCGCTACCTGATCAACCCGCAGGGCCTGCACTGGTCGGAGGTCACCGCGGGCGACATGCTGCTGATCGACGGCGAGGCTCGCGTGCTGGAGGGGCGCCATCCGCTCGAACCCACCGCGTTTTTCATCCACAGCCGCATCCACCGCCGCCAGCGGCATGCGAAGGCGGTGCTGCACACCCACATGCCGTATGCGACCGCGCTGACATTCGTCGAGGGCGGTCGCCTCGAATGGTGCGGCCAGGGGGCGCTGCGCTTCCACGGGCGAGTCGCCTACGACGACACGTACAACGGGCTGGCGCTCGACACCGCCGAAGGCGACCGCATCGCGGCGCAGCTCGATGGCGGGCGCGACGTGATGTTCATGGCGAGCCATGGCGTCACCGTCGTCGGCCGCTCGCTCGCCTGGGCGTTCGACGACCTGTACTACCTCGAGCGCGCCTGCATGCATCAGGTGCTGGCGCTGCAGGTCGCGGCCGGCCGGCCGCTGCGCCGCGTGCCCGAGGCGGTCTGCGCGACGGTCGCCGCCCAGATCGAGGGCGAGCGCCAGCAATCGGACCTGTTCTTCGAGGCGACCAAGCGACTGCTCGACCGCGATGCGCCCGGCTGGCGCGCACCCTGACTGGAGGCCGCAGATGCCCGAGATCCTGAGCAGCCATCTCGCCGGCCGTTGGATCGGCGAGACCGCCGCGACGCCGCTGGCGCACGCGATCACCGGCGACATCGTCGCCCACACCCACCGCGAGCAGCCCGACTTCGGCGAGGCCCTCGCCTTTGCCCGGGGCGACGGACTACGCGGCCTGCTCGCGCTCAATTTCCAGCGCCGTGCATCGATCCTGCGCGCACTGGCCAAACAGCTCGCCGGGCGCAAAGAGGCGCTCTACGCGATCTCGGCCTGGACCGGCGCCACGCGCCGCGACGGCTGGGTCGACATCGAGGGCGGCATCGGGACTCTGATCGCATATGCCTCGCTCGCCGCCGCCGAGCTGCCTTCGGGCAACCTCGTCCACGAGGGGCCGGCCAGCTCGCTCGGCAAGCGCAACACCTTCGCAGGCACGCATGTGCTGGTGCCGCGGCGCGGGGTCGCCATCCACATCAACGCATTCAACTTTCCGGTCTGGGGGCTGCTCGAGAAGTTCGCGCCGTCGTTCCTCGCCGGCATGCCCTGCATCGCCAAGCCCGCGACCGCCACCGCCTACCTCACCCATGCGCTGATCTGCGAGATCGAGGCGACCGGGCTGCTGCCGCCGGGCGCGCTGCAGCTGGTGGTCGGCGGTGTGGGCGACCTGCTCGATCGGCTCGATGGCCAGGACGTGGTCACCTTCACTGGCTCGGCGGATACCGCCGCGCGGCTGCGCACCCAACCGAACCTGGTGCGCTGCTCGGTGCCGTTCAACGCCGAGGCAGACTCGCTCAACGCGGCGATCCTGGGGCCGGACGTCGAGCCGGACAGCGTCGAGTTCGGCCTCTTCGTCGACGAGGTGGTACGCGAGATGGCGGCCAAGGCCGGCCAGAAATGCACGGCGATCCGCCGTGCGATCGTGCCGCGTGCCCGGCTCGACGCGGTCGCCTCGGCGCTGCGCGGCAGGCTCGCGGCGCTCGTGGTCGGTGACCCTACGCTCGAGGGCGTGCAGATGGGCGCGCTCGCCTCGCGCGATCAGCAGACCGACGTCGCCGCCCGCGTCGCGACGCTCGCGCGCGACTGCGAGACGGTGTTCGGCGCGGCCGACGGCTTCGCACCGCGCGGCGAGCGCACGGCGGGCGGCGCGTTCTTCGCGCCAACGCTGATGCTGTGTACGCGCCCGCTCGAGACGACGTCGGTGCACGAGATCGAGGCCTTCGGCCCGGTCGCCACGTTGATGCCCTACGACGGCCTGGACGAGGCGATCGCGCTCGCCGCACGCGGACTCGGCAGCCTGGTCGCTACACTGGTCACCGCCTCACCCGCGGTCGCCGCCGAGGCCGTGCCTCGGCTCGCCGCCTGGCACGGCCGCCTGCTCGTGCTCGATGCGGAATCGGCCGGTGAATCCACCGGACACGGCTCGCCGCTGCCCGGCCTCAAGCACGGCGGCCCGGGGCGCGCCGGCGGCGGCGAGGAGCTCGGCGGCCTGCGGGCGGTCACTCACTACCTTCAGCGCGCCGCGCTCCAGGGCTCCCCGAGCATGCTGAGCGCCATCACCGGCGAGTATGTGCGCGGCGCGAAGCTCACCGAATCGGACATCCACCCGTTCCGCAAGCACTTCGAGGACATCGCCGTCGGCGACTCGCTGCTGACGCACCGGCGCACGGTGAGCGAGGCCGACATCGTGATGTTCGGCGGCCTGTCGGGCGACTACTTCTACATGCACTTCGACGAGCCCGCGGCGCGCGCCAGTGCCTTCGGCAAACGCATCGCCCATGGCTACTTCGTGCTGTCGGCGGCGGCTGGCCTCTTCGTCTGGCCCTCGCCCGGTCCGGTGCTCGCGAACTACGGGCTCGACACGCTGCGCTTCGTGAAGCCGGTAGGCATCGGCGACACCATCCAGGCGCGCCTGACCTGCAAGCGCAAGACCGAGCGCGCTGCGAAAGGCGACGGACCGGGCCAGGGCGTGGTCGCCTGGGACGTGCAGGTGACGAACCAGGACGGCGCGCTGGTCGCCTCGTACGACATCCTCACGCTCGTCGCGAAACGCACCGCTTCCTGATCGTCCGCCGCCGCGTGTACCGCGCACCGCGGCGGTTCACGCCCCGGCGGTCTGCGGCTGTGCCGACACGCTCACCGAGTCGCGCCCGCCAGTCTTGCTGCAGTACATCGCGCGATCGGCGCGGTCGATCGCGGCGGTCAGGGTCTCGTCCCGATCGATCGCGGCGACGCCGACCGACACGGTCACCGGCTCGGCGGCTGGGATCGGTCGGACCGGCCGCGCGGCGAGCGAGGCGCGCAGCCGCTCGCCCGCGGCCACGCCCTCGGCTGCGTCGGCGTCGGGCAGCAGCACCAGGAATTCCTCGCCGCCCCAGCGGGCCACCAGGGCCTTGGGCCCCGCCACCTCGATCAGGCGCGCGGCGACGTCGGCCAGCACCTGGTCGCCGGCCGCATGGCCGAAGCTGTCGTTGATCCGCTTGAACAGGTCGATGTCGGCCAGCAGCAGTGCGAAACTGCGTCCCTGGGGCAGGCCGCGGGCGAGCGCAAGCTCGGCCGCGGTGCCGAAATGCCGGCGGTTGGAAAGCCGAGTGAGCGGATCGCGGGTGGCGAGAAACTCGAGCCTGCGCTCGCCCTCGCGAACCTTGCCGACGTAGAACAATGTCAACCCGGCGAGCAGCCCGAAAACGATGGCGGCGTTGACGGTATGCACGATCACCAGGCCCGTGTCGCCCACCGGGGACAGCGCCCCGTTCATGGCCGCCATGCGCTCGAGGCCGAGGTAGGCCACGAAGGTCAGCCCCATCGGCACCAGGGCCTGGCGCGGCCGCGCGACGCTCGCCGAGATCGCCGGCACGAACAGCAGCAGGTAGTAGTGGAAGCCGCTCGACCAGCCGAGGGCCAGCGTGCCCACCGTCGCGTGCACCAGGACCTCGAGGCGGACGAGATCGATCGCCAGACGGTTACGCCGACGCAAGAGCAGCGCGTAGGCAGCGCCGTAGAGCGCGATGCTCGCGACGTTCATCCACTGCAGCAGCGGCGCGTCGAGCAGCCAGAACATCCCGAAGAACACTGCGTCGACCGCCGCCGCCGCGACCACGGTGCGTCGGATGAACGGCCAGAACGCATCGCCGGCGAGGCGATGGCTCGCGCCGGGCAGCGGATCGAGAGGGGCGGTCGAGGCGATCGTGGCGGGCATCAAAGTCCGGCCGGACTCGGTTAGAAACCGTTACACGGAGGCTACCGACTGCAAGCGAGCGGCCTGCGGCCTCGGGCATGGACGGACAGTCGGGAACGACCGGCGGCAACAAACGCCACAGCAGCGCGTCCGGGCGGACACCGCGCACCTCCCGGAGGTCGAGCTGCGCGACGGGCCCGAGGCTCAGCGGCTCAGCGTACCGAAGCAACCACGCCGGCGACCGCGGCAGTCAGCCGCTTGCCGGCGTCGATGTGCAGGAACTCGTTCGGGCCGTGCGCGTTGGACTGCGGCCCGAGCACGCCAGTGATCATGAACTGCGCGTCCGGGAACCGCTCGCCGAGCATGTTCATGAACGGGATCGTGCCGCCCTCCCCGATCCACGCCGCCGGCCGTCCCCAGGCGGCCATCGACGCGGCGTCAGCGGCCTGCTTGAGCCAAGGGGCGGTGGGCGGCGCATTCCAGCCGGTGGCACCGTGTGCGTCCGAGAAGCTCACCCGCGCGTTGTAAGGCGGATCAGCCTCGAGCACGCGCTTCATCAGCGCCGCGGCGCGCTCGCCGTCGACGGTGGGCGGCAGCCGCAGCGACAGCTTCAGCGAGGTCTTCGGGCGCAGCACGTTGCCGGCCGACGCGATGCCCGGCAGGTGCTCGGCGCCGGTCACCGACAGCGCAGGCCGCCAGGTGCGGTTCAGGATCGCCTCGACCGGATCGGTGGTCGTCGGCATGGAATGCGCATGCGCGTCCGGGCCGTGGTTGCAGCCCACCCACGGGAACTGCTTCCAGACGATGTCGCCGAGAATCTCGCCCGCGGCATGCGCCTGCTCGATGCGCTCCTGCGGGATCGGGGCGTGCAGCGCCTCGGGAATGAGTCGCCCGGTGTCGACGTCGTCGAGCCGGTTGAGCAGCTTGCGGGCGATCCGGAACGACGAGGGCACGAGGCCGCTCGCATTACCCGAGTGCACGCCCTCCTGGAGCACCTCGACGGTCAGCACGCCGCCCACCAGGCCGCGCAGCGAGGTGGTGACCCAGAGCTGCTCGTAGTTGCCGCAGCCCGAGTCCAGGCCGGCGACGAGCTGCACCTGGCCGAAGCGCGACGCGAGCTTGGCAAGGTAGTCGGGCAGATCGGGGCTGCCACTCTCCTCGCAGGTCTCGATCAGGCCGACGCAGCGCGGTCGCGCGACCCTGCGGGCATCGAGGGCCTGGATGATGGTCAGCGCCGAGTAAAGCGCGTAGCCATCGTCGGCGGCGCCGCGCCCGTACAGTCGGCCGTTCTCGATCACCGGCTTCCAGGGACCGAGGTCCTCGCGCCAGCCGGTCATCTCGGGCTGTTTGTCGAGGTGACCGTAGAACAGCACGGTGCGGTCCTCGCCCAAGCCGTGGGTGGCCGGCACGTCGAAGAAGATGCACGGCGTGCGGCCATCGATCGAGATCACCTCGACCTCGAGGCCTGCGATCGGCTGCGCGCGTGCCCAGGCGGCGGCGGCCTCGACGGCGGCGGCGATGTGGCCGTGCGCGGCCCAGCTCGCGTCGAACGCCGGCGACTTGGCCGGCAGCTTCACGTACTCGACGAGGCGCGGCACGAGGTCCTCGTCCCACTTGGCGTCGATGATCGGGCGGAGGTCGGACAGGTTCATCTCGGCGGGCTCCAGGTCGGTCGGTCGATGATAGCGACAATCCTGGACCGCACGGCCGGCGCCCGACGAGCGCACGCCGGGGCTGCCGCCTATATTCGGCGCGGTCAGACCGACGCCGATGAGCCCCCGCCGCCGACGATCTATCCGCGCAGCATGCGGCAGTTCGGCACCCACCTGCCGCCGGCCCAGGTGCCGAACGCCGGCATCGGTCCGCGCCTGGACTTCGTCGAGGACCGCAACCGGATCGCGCTGCTGCGCCCGACCCGCGCGTTCGCCGAGTCGATCGACCTCGAGGTCGCGGGCGTGCGCATGCAGTTGCGCAATGCGCCCGGCGAGACCGAGGACCAGATTTTCGTGTGGCCGCCCGATTCGCGCGTGCTGCTCGCGGCCGACAACCTGTACCGCTCGTTCCCGAACGTGCACGCGATCCGGGGCACGCCCCGTCGCGACGTGCGCCGCCGGATCGCGAGCCTCGACGCCATGCGCGCGCTGCGGCCCGCACACCTGGTGCCCAGCCGCACGCCCCCGATCTCCGGCGAAGCCGAGGTGATGCGCGTGCTGACCGACTCCCGCGCCGCGATCCAGTTCGTGCACGACCAGACGATTCGCTGGATGAACGCCGGACTGTCGCCCGATGAGATCGTCGAGCGCGTGAAGTTGCCGCCGCACCTCGCCGCGAGCCCGTGGCTGGCCAAGCACTACGGCCGCTTCAGGCGCGGGCCGGCAGCGGCCGCACGCTCGCCCAGGAGGCCGAGCGCGCTCTGGCGGCGGGCGAGCTGCAGTGGGCCGCGGAAATGGCCGACGCGGCGCGCAGGCTCGCGCCGGACGATGCCGACCCGACGAAGCTGCCGCTCGAGCAGCTTCACGCCTTCCCGATCGGCGGCTTCATGCGCGGCATGACGGTGCGCCTGCAGGCCGAGGAGTCGCTCCAGACCGAGCGCACCATCGGCTTCGAGTTCACCGACATCGGCCGCCACTGGACGCTCGCCGTGGGGCGTGGCGTCGCCGAGGTCCGCGAGGGCCGCGCCGAGCAGGCTGATGCGCGGCTCGCACTGAGCGCCGAGCGCTGGAAGGCGATCGCCGCCGGCGCGCCGCGGCCTGTACTTCTCGATCAAGCAGACGGGCGTGCCGATCGGCGTCGGGCTGGCCGGCGTGACCGTGCCTGCGCTGATCGCGGTGATGCCGTGGACCTGGGCGCTCGGGGTGCTCGCGCTCGCCTGCGTCGCGCTGGCGGCCGCGCTTGGGCCGGCCGGCGTGCTCGAACGCCGCGTCCCAGCTGAGCGCGTCGCCGCCGCCTCGACCGGCGCCGCCCTTCGAGCCCCACTCGGCGCCGCGCTGGCGCCGCTCGGACGCGTCTGGTTCGAACCGGCGCTGCGGCTGATGGCGGTGCTGGGCCTGACGATGGCCGGCTCCGCCACCCTGCTCGGCCTGCTGCCGACCGACGGCCCGCGCTGGACGCTGATGGCGGCTGCACTCGCCTGCGCGGCCACCTCGATGGCCTTGAACGGCGTGTGCTTTGCCGAGCTCGCCGACCGCGTGCGCGCCGAGGAGTTCGGCGAGCTCACCGGCGGCACGCAGTTCCTGACGTTCTGCGGCGCGATGGCCGGGCCGGTCGGCTTCGCGTCGCTGGTCGGCGTGACCGGCAGCCACGGCGCGACCTACGTGGTGATGGCGGTCGCGCCGTTTGCGGTGGGGGTGTGGCTGTGGATGGCGTCGGCCCGCGACTGAAACCAGCGCACCTCAGGCCAGCGAGAACCGCTGCCAGCGGCCCGAGCGCCAGCGCCACGCGAGCGTGATGCCCAGCAGCCCGATATAGACCACCGCCGCGATCCAGCCGCCGACCGCACCCCAGCCTGCCCCCGGCACCCCGGCGATCCAGCCCTCGCCCGGCGCGAACGCCAGCAGGTGCACCAGCGGCACGAAGAGCCCCCAGGCGAGCACGAGCAGCACCAAAGCCGGGAACCGGGTGTCGCCCGCCCCGCGCAGGCAAAAGCCGCAGCCGATGTTGAGCCCGTCGAAGAACTGGTAGGCGGCACCGATCCAGATCAGTGTCGTGCCCAGCGCGATGACCGCGCCGGCCTGCGGGTCGGCTGCAGAGACGAACTGCGGCAGCAGCCAGGGCCCAGCGATGGCCAGCACGAAGCCGGTCACGAACATGTAGCCGACCGACAGCATGATCGTGCGGTCACCGACCCGCCGCGCCCAGGCGCGGTCGCCCGCGCCGATCGACTGACCGACCAGGGTCGTGCCGGCCATGCCCAAGCCCACCGCCGGCATGTAGGCGATCGAGGTCAGCATCATCACGATCTGACTGGCCGCGCCAGGCACCGCGCCCAGGCGCGTGAGCATCGCCTGGAAGGCCGCAAGCCCGAGGATGTCGAAGGCGATCGATAGGCCCACCGGCAGGCCCACGCTCACCGTGGCCACGATCGAGCGCAACCGCGGGCGCCACATCCGCGCCGACGCGTAGCGGCGACGGTAGGGCGGCCCGAGGAACACCGCCATCGCGATCGCCAGGCCGACGCAGATCGACAGCGTCGTCGCCCACGCCGAGCCGGCCACACCCAGGCCCAGGTCGAACATCAGCCACTGGTTGAGGCCGGCGTTGAGCACGGCGACCACCATGTTGATCGCGAGCGCCCGCCGCACGTGACCCACGCCGTTGAAGAACGACAGCACCGACCACAGCGCGACCGCCGCGCCCCCGCCCAGCATCCGTGGGCCCCAGTACTCGAGCGACATCGCACGCAGCTCGGGCGGCAGGCCGAGCCAGGGCACGACCCAGGGACCGGCCCAGGCGATGGCGGCGAACACCGGTACTAGCGCCAACGAGGCCCACAGACCCGACCAGGCGGCGAGCGCGGCACGCCGCCTGCGGCCGCCGCCGTAGGCCTGCGCGGCAAAGGCCTGCACCACCATGCCGACGCCGCCGAGCAGCAACAGCGTGCCGAGCACGATCCAGTAGACACCGCCGACCGCCGCGACCGCCTGCGCCGAGATGCGGCCGATGAACCAGGTGTCGGTGAGGTTGAGGACCGCCTGCAGGCTCGAGTTGACGAAGAGCGGAAGCGCCAGCGCGACGATGGCGCGGCCGTCGACACGCGCACGGCCCTGCGCATCGACGCGCAGGGCCGGCAGCCGGCCCGGCGCGCCGCGCGCGGTGTCAGCCTGCATTCAGGATGTGCGGCGCCCGCCAGCGGTCGCCGATCCGGTAGCGCTCGATCGCATTGGGCACCAGAATGCAGGCGCGGCGGTTGTACATCGTGAGCGATCCGAAGAAGTCGACGGGCGTCTGGCCGCCGGGGTGAACGCGGATGGTATACCGGGGTTGACCGGACAACGGCGGTGCCCGTTAGCCGTTGGCCGATGATCGTATCGTTCGTGACCTTCTTCGGCGCCTGGAAGGCGGGTCGAGTCGTCTCCACGTGATCTCCTTCTGGCCTGACCTATCATCATTGGTCAGTACATGGACCCCATCAGTGTGGCTCGGATGGCCGACACAATCCCTCGTTCCACAAACCCTCCCGCCGCAGGCTTGGCGCCGCTCTTCGCGCAGGTGCGCGACGCCCTGCGCGCCGACATCCTCGGCGGCGCGCTCGGGCCGGGCGACCGGCTGCCCTCCGAGTCGGCGCTGATCGAGCGCTTCGGCGTGAGCCGCATCACCGTGCGCCAGGCGCTCGCCGAGCTGCAGTCGAGCGGGCTGGTACAGACCGTCAATGGCAAGGGCTCGTACGTGACAAAGCCCGGCCGCGGCGTGGCGCAGGGACCGCTGGTGGGCGTGCTCGAGGCGATGCGAAAACGCGGCCATCGCGCGCGCGGCCGGCTGCTGTCGCACCGCGTCGTCAAGGCCGGCCGCGCGGTTGCCCGCGAGCTCGAGCTGCCGGTCGGCGCGCCGGTCGGCGCGGTCACAGTGCTGCGCTACCGGGACGACATACCCTTCGTGGTCGGCACCACCTGGTGCGCGCCCGAGGTCGCCGAGCGGCTGGCGGCGCACGACCTGACCGAGCTCGACGTCGCCACCGCGATCGAGGCGGGACTGGGTCTGCGCAGTGCGTCGACCCGGGTGCGCGTGCTCGCGACGCTGGCCGACGCGAAGCTCGCACGTCGGCTTGACTACACCCCCGGCGCCCCGGTGCTGCGCGTGCTCACCACCATGATCGGCTGGGAGCGGCGGCCGATCGCCCACAGCGAGACGGACTGTCGCGCGGACATGATGGATTACCGGGTCACGCTGCGCAGCTGACGGGGCGGACTCCGACAGGCAGACTGGGGGATACAGTCGATTTCCGCGGTACTGCTCGAGCGGCAAGAGGGCTGGGCCGGGATCGTGCTGAACGGGCCCGAGCGGCGCAACGAGATCGACGGCGCGGTCGATCAGGCACCTCGCAAAGCGGCTCGTTGGATTTGCGAACCTGCTGAGCGACGAGGCCGGGCACCTCGAATGACTGGCGCCGGCCTAGACTCGGGGCATCGCACGCAGGGAGATTCCCGGATGACCGTCACGCTGATCGAACCCGCACGCCGCGAGCTGTCCCCGGGCTTCTCCGTGCGCCGCGCGCTGCCCGTCGCCACGCGCCGCACGGTGGGCCCGTTTGTGTTTTTTGATCATTTCGGCCCGGTCGAGATGTCGCGCGCCGAGATCGGCGACGTGCGGCCGCATCCGCACATCGGGCTGGCCACCGTGACATGGCTGTTCGAAGGCGAGATCCTGCACCGCGACAGCGTCGGCAGCGTGCAGTCGATCCGGCCGGGCGAGGTGAACTGGATGGTCGCCGGCCGCGGCATCGTGCATTCCGAGCGCGCGCCCGAGGCGAAGCGCGGCTCGCCCGCGCGTTCGCACGGGCTTCAGGTCTGGGTCGGGCTGCCGAGCGCGAACGAGGACGACGCACCCTCTTTCGTGCACGTGCCCGCCGCCGACGTGCCGATCTTCGAGGCACCTGGTACGCGGCTGGCGATCGTCGCCGGCGACGCATGGGGCCTGCGCTCGCCGGTGCCGGTCGCCAGTCGCACGCTCTACGCGGTCGGCACGCTCGCCGCGGGCGCCACGCTCGCGATGCCTGCCGACCATCCCGAGCGCGCACTCTACGTCATCGAAGGCGCGGTCGCGCTCGACGGCACGCCGGTCGCCGCCGGCACCCTCGCGACGCTCGAGACCGGCGCGCCGGCCGCGATGCACGCCACCGCCGACGCGCGCGTTGCGATCTTCGGCGGCGCGCCACTCGACGGGCCGCGCTTCGTCTGGTGGAACTTCGTCGCAAGTGACCGCGGCCGCATCGAGGCGGCCAAGGCCCGCTGGGTCGAAGACCGCTTCGAGCCGATCGAGGGCGAGACCGAGAGGATCCCGCTGCCGGATTAAACGGCGGGCGGGCGGCCCCCAAAGAAGGGAGACGAAACTCGAAGGAGAAACTCGCCGCGATCGAGGCCGACATTCGCGGCAACGTGCTCGAGCGCCTGCCGGTACGGCACGATGCCACCGTCGAAGCGCTGGGCCGGCCGGCCATCGGGGTCGGCCTCGAGTCGCCCACGCTGTTCTGGTCGAAGCCGCTGGCCGACCCGTTCGGCGGCACCACGCTCGCCAACGGCCGGCACCCGGTGAAGATGCACGAGCCCACCGCTGCCGCCGATGCGCCCGAGGAGATCGTCTACCTCATCCTCGGCCCGCTGCAGTTCTCCGAGACACACCTGCGCGTCTACGGCCACCCTGACCTGCTCGCGGTCGCCTCGGCGGTCAACGGCGACGACTTCGTGCCCTTCAACGAGGCGCGGGTCATCGACTACGGGATCGATGCCCGACGTCAAGCGTACTGCGGCTGCGTCAGCGGTCCCGCCGACGCGCGAGCGTGCTCTTGGCGAGCAGGGCGAAGATACGTTCGATCCGACGGTCGAGGGCAGCGAGGAGGGCGGACATGGCTCGTGTGCTTGGCAGGAAACCTCGATGATGCCTCATCGGCGCAGACCCTCGTGGCGCACAGCCATCGTCAGGGGCGGCAGGCGGCGGGCGGCAGTTCACGGATGACGGGTGGGTAACCCGCCGCGGATCACGGCGCGCCGCCCAGGACCTCGGGCTCACCGTGCCCAGGGCGCCTCGCCGCCCGCGAGCCGCGCCCTCGCCCGCGCGAGCGATCCGTCGTCGGCCCGACCCTGTACATGCAGCGCAAACACCGCCGCATGCGCGATCGACGCCGCATCGACCTCGAAGAACGCGCGCAACTCGGCCCGCGTGTCGCTCCGCCCGAAGCCGTCGGTGCCAAGCACGAGGTAGTGCCGCTCGCGCGGCACGAACGCGCGGATCGACTCCGGCACCGCGCGCACCCAGTCGCTGACCGCCACCACCGGCGCGTCCGAGCCGCCGAGCATGCGTTCGGCATGCGGCACGCCACGCGCGCCCTCGAGCCTCGCTGCGCGCTCGCAGGCCGCACCGTCTCGTGCGAGCTCGCTCCAGCTGGTGGCACTCATCACCTCGGCGGCCACACCGTGCTCGGCGGCGAGCAGATCGGCCGCAGCGTTCGCCTCGGCGAGCAGAGAGCCGCTGCCGATCAGCGTGACCCGAGGCGCGTCCGAGGGCAATCCGGCCGGCGCCGGCCGCGCGCGATACAGGCCGCGCAGCAGGTCCGCCTCGACCCCGGCGGGCAGCGAGGGCTGCGGCTGGTTCTCGTTGCCGAGGGTGACGTAGTGGAAGACGTCGCGCTGCTGCTCGAGCATTTCGCGCATGCCGTGCTCGACGATCACCGCGAGCTCGCCCGCGCTGGCCGGATCCCATGCGCGGCAGTTCGGCACGGTGGCCGCGACCAGGTGCGAGCTGCCATCCTGGTGCTGCAGGCCCTCACCGCCCAGCGTCGTGCGGCCGGCGGTCGCGCCGATCAGGAAGCCACGCGCACGCTGGTCGGCCGCCGCCCAGATCTGGTCGCCGACCCGCTGGAAACCGAACATCGAGTAGTAGATGAAGAACGGCATCATCGCGAGGCCGTGCACCGAGTACGAGGTCGCGGCCGCGGTCCACGAGGCGAGCGCGCCCGCCTCGGTGATGCCCTCCTCGAGGATCTGCCCATCGGTCGCCTCGCGGTAGTACAGCATCGAGCCGATGTCCTCGGGCTCGTAGCGCTGGCCGACCGACGACCAGATGCCCACCTGGCGGAAGAGGTTCGCCATCCCGAACGTGCGCGCCTCGTCGGCGACGATCGGCACGATGCGGGGCCCGAGCGCCGGATCCTTGAGCAGGTTGCCCAGCATCCGCACGAAGGCCATGGTGGTCGACATCTCGCGGCCTTCGGCATTCAGCGCGAACTCACCCCAGCGGGCCAGCGGCGGCACCGGCACCGGCTCGCAGGCCGCCACGCGCGCGGGCATCGCGCCGCCGAGCGCCTCGCGGCGCCCGCGCAGGTAACACATCGCGGGCGCCTCGTCGGCGGGCTTCGCGAACTCGAGCGCCTCGGCCTGGGCGTCGGTCATCGGCAGCCGGAAGCGGTCCCGGAACGCGATCAGCGCGTCGCCGTCGAGCTTCTTCTGCTGGTGCGTCGTCATCCGGCCCTGGCCGGCGCTGCCCATGCCGAAGCCTTTCTTCGTGTGCGCGAGGATCACCGTAGGCCGCCCGACGTGGCGCGCGGCCGCGTGGTAGGCGGCATAGAGCTTCACCGGGTCGTGGCCGCCGCGGGTGAGGCGGTCGATCTGCTCGTCGGTCATGCCCTGCGACAGCGCGCGCAGCGCCTCGTTCTGGCCGAAGAAGCGCTCGCGGTTGAACTTGCCGTCGGTGGCTGCGAGCGTCTGGAACTGGCCGTCGACCGTGCCGTCGAAGGCGTCGATCAGCGCGCCGTGCACGTCACGTGCGAGCAGGCCGTCCCAGTCGCTGCCCCAGACCAGCTTGATCACGTTCCAGCCGGCGCCGGTGAACAGCGCCTCGAGCTCGTCGACGATGCGGCCGTTGCCGCGCACCGGCCCGTCGAGCCGCTGCAGGTTGCAGTTGACGACGAACACCAGATTGTCGAGCCGCTCGCGCGCGGCCAGCGTCAGCGCGCTCATCGACTCCGGCTCGTCCATCTCGCCGTCGCCGAAGATGCCCCAGACCTTGCGCTGCGCCGCATGATCGTCCTGCCCGCCGAAGCCCACGTGCGCGAGCAGGCCACGTGTCTCGAGGTAGCGGATGAAGCGCGCCTGGTAGATGGCGCTGATCGGGCCGATGCCCATCGAGCCGGTCGGGAACTGCCAGAAGTCCGGCATCAGCCACGGATGCGGATAGCTCGACAGCCCGCGGGCGCCGGCGGCTGGCGCAGACAGCTCGCGACGGTAGTGCTCGAGGTCCTCTGCGCGCAGCCGTCCCTCGAGGAAGGCGCGGGCGTAGACGCCGGGCGCGGAGTGCGGCTGGAAATAGACCAAGTCGCCGTGGAAGCCGTCGCGGCGCGCGCGAAAGAAGTGATTGAAGCCGGTCTCGAACAGGTCGGCAGCCGACGCGTATGAGGCGATGTGGCCGCCGAGCTCGCCGTGTGCGCGGTTGGCGCGCACCACCATTGCAAGTGCGTTCCAGCGCATCAGCGCCGACAGCTCGCGCTCGAGCTCGAGGTCGCCGGGGAACGGCGGCTGCTCGGTGACCGGGATGGTGTTCACGTAGGGCGTGGCGAGCGCCGGCCGCCAGCGCAGCCCGTCGCGGGCCGCATGCCGCTGCAGCGCGTCGAGCAGGAAACGCGCGCGCTCGGGTCCGGCGTGCTCGACGACCGCGGCGAGTGACTCGACCCACTCGGCGGTCTCCTGAGGATCGGCGTCGGCCTGCGGCTCGCTCGAGGACACGCCGCTTGCTGGGGTGTGGAGCGCGTCGAGGCGCAAGGGGGCGTTCATTAGGGAGGTCTCCAAACGTTGCAACCATGGTATGCCGCGTCGGACCGTCGATGGTGCCGTGCTTGGCCCCGTTTGGCGGTCGTGGCAGCATTACATGCTTCAGAAGAATTAACTGGCGAACTTATATGCCGCTTGATGCCACCGACCTCGCGATCCTGTCCGAGCTGCAGCGCGACGGCTCGCTGTCGAACGTCGAGCTGGCCCGCCGCGTGAAGCTGTCGCCCTCGCCCTGCCTGGCCCGAGTGCGCGCGCTCGAGGCGGCGGGGACGATCAGGCGCTACGTCGCGCTGGTCGATCCCGAGGCGCTCGGCCTGGGCGTGTCGGTGTTCATCTCGATCAGCCTGCGCGAGCAGAACACCGCGACGCTGGCCGAGTTCGAGCGGCGCATCGGCGCACACGAGGAGGTGATGGAGGCGTACCTGATGACCGGCGACGCGGACTACCTGCTGCGAGTCGTGGTGCCGGATATCCGATCGCTCGAGCGCTTCATCCTCGAGCGGCTGTCGCCGATTCCCGGGGTCGAGAAGATCCGCTCGAGCTTCACGCTCAAGCAGGTACGCTACAAGACCGCGCTGCCGCTGCCGACGACGGCCGTGCGGGGGATTCGGGGGTCGAAGCGCGGCTCGGCGACGGCGGCGCCCTCGGGCGCTGCCCCGTCCGCGGCCGCGTCGTCGCCTCCCGCCCCGCGGCGCAGGCGTTGACGGCTCGGGGCCCACCTCCTGCGGCACCGGCCCGCCCCCGCCGGACGAAGACGTATCCCGACGCCCACCCAGGAACCGCCTCGATGTCTGACGCTCCGAATCTCGCCACCTCCCTCCCGGCCCCAGGCGACGCGGCGTTCCCGATCGAGGACACCGTCGGCGCCTGGGTGCCCCACGGGCGCTTCGTGCGCGCCGGCGCACCTGGCGGCGCGCTGCTCGGCGTGTGCTTCGCCGCCAAGGACCTCTTCGACGTCGCCGGCCGAGTCACCGGCGCAGGCAATCCGACCTGGCTCGACACCCACGGCCCCGCGTGTGCCGACAGTCCGCTGGTCGCGACCTTGTCGTCCGCGGGGGCGACGCTCGTCGGCAAGGTGCTGACCGACGAGCTCGCGTTCAGCCTGCACGGTGCCAACGTCCACTACGGGACGCCGCTCAATCCGCGCGCCCCAGAGCGGGTGCCAGGCGGCTCGTCGAGTGGCTCGGCGAGCGCGGTGGCGGCGCGCTTGGTCGACGTCGCGCTTGCCACCGACACCGGCGGCTCGACGCGGGTGCCAGCGAGCTACTGCGGGATCTGGGGCCTGCGCACCACACACGGACGGCTGTCGGCCGAGGGCCTGGTGCCGCTGTGCCCGTCGTTCGACACGCCAACCTGGATGGCCCACGACGCCAGCGTGTTCGAACGCGTCGCCGACGTGCTGCTCGCCGGCGGCGCACCGGACGCGGCCGGCTGGCGTGCGCGCCGCGTGCTGCGGCTCGACGACGCCTGGGCACTCGCCGACGAGGTGTTCCGGGAGCCGCTCGAACGCGCGCTCACGGCGCTCGCTGCGTCGCTCGACGCGCCGGTACAGGCGGCCTGCGCCGCGGAGGACGGCGCCGTGCTGGACGACTGGCGCCGTGCGTTCGTGAGCGCCAGCAGCCACGAAGCATGGGCCGTGCACGGCGCGTGGATCGAGCGCCACGCCCCGCGCTTCGGCGACGCGATCGCGGCCCGCTGGGCGGCGGCGCGGCGCGTCGGCGCGGCCGACGCCGAGGCCGCCCGCAGCCGGCTCACCGGCATCCGCGCCTCGGTCCGCGCGCTGCTCGGCGACGATGGCATCGCGGTGCTGCCCTCGGCCGCAACCCTCGCGCCGCGACGCGATGACAACGGGCCGGCGGTCGACGCGATCCGCATGCGCACGCAGGCGATCACCTGCATCGCTGGCATCGCCGGGCTGCCGCAGGTGAGCCTGCCCTGGCCGCATGCGAACGGCGCACCGCTCGGTGTCTCGCTGCTCGGTCCGGCTGGCAGCGACCGGGCGTTGATTGCGATCGCGACGCGGCTGAACGACGCGATCAGCTGAGCGCAGGTCCGTCCGACGGACACCTCCAGCGGGGCTCTGACGGACTGCCGTGCGCCGGTCCTGGCCGTCCGTTCCAGCGAACGCGTTCTGAAGGCCCGGGTACTACGTGGTCGCCCTGCAGGAGCGCTGGCTTTAGACGGCGTTCGCTGCGGCAGCGCAGTGCTGCTGGCGATCCCGCTGGTGACGCTCGCCGCGCTGCTGGGCGTGAGCCCCACGGTCGCACCGCGCACCGCCGAGTCGCGCGGGTCTCCCGAGTTCGACAGATATTCGCGTAAGTCGTTGATATGTCGATGTTCAGCTCGACGGTTTTGGCACTACAGGGCGTTTCTGACGGGTACAGGCAGATCGACGGCGTCGAACAGTTCGCGTTGTTGGT
>JBIPLJ010000073.1:0-19570 GCA_044368415.1 Burkholderiaceae bacterium | reverse complement strand
GCCATCGCGAGCACGCGGTCGGACACGCGCGAGACGAGCGTCATGTCGTGCTCGACCATCAGCACGGTGATGCCGAGGTCGTGCTTGATGTCCTGGATCCAGAAGGCCATGTCGTCGGTCTCCTCGACGTTCAGGCCCGACGAGGGCTCGTCCAGCAGCAGCAGCTTGGGGCGGGTGCACAGCGCACGCGCGAGCTCCACCACCTTGCGCACGCCGTAGGGCAGGCCGGCGACCAGGGCGTCGCGGTGGTGCTGCAGGCCGAGGAAGTCGATGACGCGCTCGGCTTCCTCCCGGGCCTCGCATTCGGCGCGGTGCGCGGCGGGCGTGAACAGCAACTCGCTCCAGAAGCCGGTCTTGCGGTGGACGTGGTGGCCGATCAGCATGTTCTGCAGCACGGTCGCGTACTCGAACAGTTCGATGTTCTGGAAGGTGCGAGCGATGCCCAGCTCGGCGACGCGATAGGGCGGCACCTCGGACAGGCGGTGCCCCTCGAAGTCGATCGTGCCGGCGGTGGGCGTGTAGATGCGACTGATCAGGTTGAAGACGGTGGTCTTGCCGGCGCCGTTCGGGCCGATGATCGTGAAGACCTCGCCCCGGCCGACATCGAAGCTGACCTTGTTGACCGCGAGCACGCCGCCGAAGCGAACCTGCAGGTCGCGGGCCGAGAGCAGCGGGGTGTCGCTCATTTCAGTCGGTCCGACTTGGCGAAGGCCTTCTGCCGCTTGAACATGCCCTTGCGGTAGAAGGGGAAGAGTTGGAACCAGGTGCGGACCTTGAGCCAGCGGCCGTACAGGCCCATCGGCTCGAACAGCACGAAGGCCACCAGCACGATGCCGTAGACGACGGCCTGCAGGCCCGCGGCCTGGCCGATCGACTCGGGCAGCCAGTCCTTTCCGATGGCGATGAGCTGCGGCATGGTGATCAGGAAGATCGCGCCGAGGAAGGCGCCGTGCACGAAGCCCAGCCCGCCGACCACCACCAGCAGCAGCAGGTCGACCGACTGCACGAGGCTGAACTGGTCGGGCGACAGGAAGCGCAGTTTGTGCGCATACAGGGCGCCCGCGACGCCTGCGAGCGCCGCGGAGATCGCGAACGACAGGCCCTTGTAGTACGCGAGATTGATGCCCATGCTCTGCGCCGAGATCTCGGAGTCCCGGATGGCGACGAACGCCCGGCCGGTGGGCGAGCGCAGCAGATTGAGCACGCCGACCGTGACCAGCACACATAGCACCAGGCACAGGTAGTAGAACGAGGCATCGTCGTCGAGCTTCCAGCCGAAGATGTCGGGCGGCTTGACGTGCAGGCCGGCGTTGCCGCCGGTGACGCTCTCCCAGCGCGCGAACACCTCCTCGACGATGAAGCCGAAGGCGAGGGTTGCGATACCGAGGTAGATGCCCTTGACGCGAAGCGCCGGCACGCCGACCACCACGCCGGTGCCGGCCGACAGTGCCATGGCCGCCGCGAGCGCGAGCGGGAACGGCCAGCCGTGGTTGGTGAGGTAGGCCTGCGTGTAGGCGCCCACCCCGAGGAAGGCCGCATGCCCGATCGAGACCTGACCGGTGAAGCCGGCCAGCAGCATCAGGCCCAAGCCGACGATGGCGTAGATCAGCACGAACGCGAGCTGGGCGAGCCAGTACTCGGGCAGCGCCCACGGGGCCAGCACGAGCGCGACCATAAGGAGGCCGTACCAGAACTTCTGGCCGCCGTGCTTGGCGAGCGCGATATCGTCGGCGTAGGAGGTCTTGAAGAGGAAGCGCATGTCAGCGCCGCCCGGCCGCCCGAAGGCGCTGACGCGCCCCCTCGGGGGGCAGCGAACGTAGTGAGCGTGGGGGCGTCATGTCAGCGCCGCCCGGCCGCCCGAAGGCGCTGACGCGCCCCCTCGGGGGGCAGCGAACGTAGTGAGCGTGGGGGCGTCATCTCTACACCTTCTTGCGGAGCTTCTCGCCGAACAGGCCGTTCGGCTTGAACCACAGCATCGCCAGCACCACGATGTAGGGCGCGACGTCCTTGAACCCTGTGGGCAGATAGAAGCCCGACAGCGACTCCACAACGCCGATGATCAGCCCGCCGACGATGGCGCCCGGCAGACTGCCGAAGCCGCCCACCACCGCCGCCGGGAACGCCTTCAGGCCGATGAAGCCCATATTCACATGCACGAAGGTGATCGGGGCGAGCAGCAGGCCGGCCACCGCCGCGACCGCCGCCGCCAGCGCCCAGACCAGACCGTTGAGCCGCTTGACCGGGATGCCCATGTAGTAGGCGGCGAGCTGATTCTGCGACGCGGCCTGCATCGCGATGCCGACGGTCGAGTATCTGAACACCGTGTACAAGATCGCGCAAAGCAGCGCGGTCGAGCCGATCACAACCACCTGCTCCACCGACAGCAGCAGCCCGCCTACGGTCAGCACGATGTCCTTGTAGGGGACAGGCAGCATGTGGGTCTCGGTGCCGATGCCGGGGACCATGGTGATCAGCCCGCGCACGACGTAGCCGATGCCGATGGTGAGCATCACGATCGTGAACTGGGGCTGGCCGAGGATCGGCCGGATGACGAGGCGCTCGACGACGAGGCCGAAGACGCCCATCGCGGCGATCGCGGAGAGGATCGCGAGCCAGAACGGGAAGTTCAGCATCGTCATGGCGGCGAGGCCGCCGAAGGCACCCAGCATCATCAGGTCGCCCTGCACGAAGCTGACCGTCTCGGTCGCCTTGTAGATGAGGACAAAACCGAGCGCGATCAGGCCATAGATGCAGCCTTGTGCGATGCCGCTGATGACCAGTTGGAGGAACTGCAAGTTGCTCTCTCGTGGGTCGTCCGTGTCTCCGGGCGCTTAATCTAGCACGCGGTTTCGCCTGCTCCGCAAGACAACCGTGGGCTCGCGGGACTGCTCGCGCTGTGCTGCGCTGCGTCATCGCACCATCGGCTCGAAGGCCTGCGGCGAGCGCGCGACGTGTCGCCTGAGGAGCTTGAAGACGTCGGGGTCGAAGGGTTGTTCGCCGTCGGCGCCGAGCGCGCGCCAGCGATCGAAGCACAGACGGTCGATGCGGCCCGACTCGGCATCGCGCTCGACGAGCGTGACTGGGCCCTCGAAGGGCCAGTCGGGGAACCGCAGCGGGGCGAGTGCGGCGTATAGGCGGGCGTGGTGGGACTCGGGCGACTCGTCGCCGGTGCACAGCCCGTCGCAGCGGCGCACCTGCCGCGAGAAGCACGCGCCCTCGCGCGCCCACAGGCCGAGTGCGCGGTCGCACAGCCGGTGCTCGCGGCCGAGCGCGGCGAGCGCTGTGCGCGCGCCCGCGCGGCTGCTGAAGGGGCCGGCGAGACCGGGCTCGATGAGCGGGTCGGCGTCGGTCAGCTCGGAGAGGGGGACGATGCGCGGCGCGCGCCCGGGCAGGTCGGCGCGCAGGAAGCAGGTGGTCTCGCGTCGGCGCAGCGCGACGTTGTGCAGTGGCGCGCAGGTCTTGATCCGCTGCATCTCGCGAAGCAGCGCGCCGAACTCGCCCGCTGTGGGTTCGATCTCGATGGCATGGACCTCGGCGACGAGGCGCGCGTCGTTGGCGTTGCGGCTGTCGGCGTAGAAGTGGCCGCGGACGCGCTCGCGCAGGTTGCGCGCCTTGCCGACGTACAGTGGCTGGCCGCTCGAACCGATGAAGATGTAGACGCCGGGCGACTCGGGCAGGGCTTCGAGCTGCGCGGCATCGAGGTGTGGCGGCGTGGCCGGCAGCTTCAGCAGCTCACGCATCGCGGCGTCGATCTCGTCGGGGTCGGCGTCACGGGGCAGCACCTGCAGGAAGCCGCGGATGGCCCGTGCGTCACCGAGCGCGCGGTGGCGGTCGGCCGCGGGCAGGTGGTGGCGCTCGATGAGCGCATCGAGCCGATGTGAGCCGTGCTGCGGGAAGAGGCGGCGCGACAGGCGCACCGTGCAGAGCACGTCCGCACCGAAGCGTTCGCCTGCGCGCCTGAATTCGGCCTTCAGAAAGCCGTAGTCGAAGCGCGCGTTGTGCGCGACGAAGACGCGGCCCTCGAGCCGGCGCCCGACCTCGGGCAGCAGCGCGGCGAAGCGCGGCGCGGCGCGCACCATCTCGTTGGTGATGCCGGTGAGGGCGGTGATCTCGGGCGGGATGGGCACGCCCGGATCGACCAGCGAGGACCACTCCTCCACGAGCGTATCGCCGTCGACCAGGACGATGCCGATCTCGGTGATGCGGTCGACGGAGGGCGAGACGCCCGAGGTCTCGAGGTCGACGAAGGCGTAGCGACGGTCCTGCATCACACGAGGATGACAGATCGGTGGCTCGTCACGCGAGCTACCTCGCTAAGCGGACGAGCTCGTCACACAAGCCCGGCGAACCTCAGCCGACCTGGACCGGCCGCCCCTCGCGATCAAACAGCGCAAAGCCCTGGGGCCGGCCTGCGCCGATCGCCTCGATCATCTGCTCGAGCGCGACCTGGATCTGGCCCGGGGTCGGGGGCACGCCGTTGCGATCGCCGATGGCGGCGACAAAAACCACCGACCAGGCGTTGCCGCTGCGGTCCGCGTCTGCGGCGAGTTCGGCGAAGGGCGGGAAGCCCTCGGCAGGCTTGTCAACGAACATGACCGGGGTGAGCGCCCCGCCGCGGCCGGCCTCGAAGCTGCTGCGCTGCTCGGCGCTGGCGTCGGGGGGCAGGCCGATGTGGGCGAAGACCAGCAGCAGGCGCTGGCGCTCGGGCTGCGCCCGCGCAGCAGTGATCAGGTCGGCGAAGCTCGACAGGCGAATCATGGGGCGGGGTCCGTGGCGGGGCCGCCAAGCTTACCCGCTGCCGTCGGCCTCGTCACCGCGGCGGGGCTCGCGCGGCCCGCTCAGGCCTGCGTGGGCACTGCATGCGGCGGCACGCGGGCCTCGCGGATCGGCAGGTGGATCAGAGCTGCCCCGATCGCCAGCGCGATGTCCGCGTACCACATCCAGTTGTACGAGCCGGTCGACTCGAAGGCTTTGCCGCCCAACCAGGCGCCGAGGAAGCCGCCGACCTGGTGGCCGAGCATCACCAGGCCGAAGAGCGTCGCCATGAAGCGCGCGCCATGCAGTTTGGCGACCAGTCCCGCGGTCGGCGGCACGGTGGACAGGTAGGTGAAGCCGATGGCAGCGGCGAAGATCAGGAAGACCCCTTCGGTCTTCGGCGCGAGGACGAAGGCAAGCACGATCACCGCGCGCGCCGCGTACAGCAGCGAGAGCAGCGACTTCATCCGCCAGCGGTCGACCGCCCAACCGATGGTGAAGCTGCCCGCGATGTTGAACAGGCCGATGATGGCAAGCGACCAGGCACCGACGGAAGGCGGCAGACCGCAGGCGGCGACGACGCCGGGCAAGTGGGTTGCAATGAAGGCGACGTGGACGCCGCAGACGAAGAAGCCCGCCGTCAGCAGCACGAAGCTCCGATCGCGCACCGCGCCGCGCACGGCCTCGCCGAGCGTGGCCGCACCGCCCGCCGGGACGGTGCCGCCGCCCACCGGCGCACGTAGCGGCAGGATCATCGGCAGCGCGAGCAGCGCGTGCAGCGTCAGCAGCGCCAGCCCCCACAGCGCGTGCACCCAGCCCAGGCCGGAGATCATCAGCTGCGCGAGCGGGATGACCGCGAACTGACCGAACGGGCCGCCCGCGCCGACGATGCCGGTGGCGATGCCGCGGCGCGCCGGGTCGATCAGCTTGGCGACCGCGCCCATCATCACCGAGGGGCCGAGCGCACCGGCGCCGCCCGCCCCGAGCACGCCGATCGCGACCATCAGCGTGGGCAGGGTGCCCGCGTAGGGGATGAGCGCGGTGCCGACGGCAATCGCGATCGCGCCGACGAGCATCACGCGGCCGCTGCCGTAGCGCTCGGCGAAGGCGCCCGCCACCGGCTGCGTGACGCCCCACATCAGCTGTCCGACCGCGAACGCCAGACTGATGGCCGCGATGCCCAGGCCGGCCTGGGTGTTCAGCGTGCCCATGAAGAGCGGCAACGACTGCCGCACGCCGAGCGAGACGGCGAACAGGCCTCCCGCGCAGAGCACGACGGCGAGCCAGGGCGCGGACGCGGGGCGTGTGCTCATTCGAGATGCGCCAAGGTGTCGTCGATCGAGGCGTGCAGCGCGTGGACCGTGCCGTCGCCGACGCGCTCGCGCAGAGCGCGCTGTGCCTCGCGCCAGCACGGTACCGCCGCGCGCAGCACGTCGCGGCCGACCGGAGTGAGGGCGAGCCGAGTGCGCCGACGGTCGTCCGGGTCGGGCCGCGACGCGATCCAGCCGGCGTCGGTCAGCGGGCGCAGGTTGCGGGTCAGCGTGGTGCGGTCCATCGTCAGCCGCGCGGCGAGCTCGCTGCGTCGTGTTCAGGCGAGCGCCCCGCCGTCGTGTCCCGGGCGCAGCACGATGGGCGGCTCGATCAGGCCGGTGACGAGCGGACCGTCGGGCAGCAGGGCGGCGGGGTTGGCCCGCTCGCCCGGGGGGCCGGCGTGACCGGGGGCCGAGCCGTCGGCGTCGCGCCATCGGCGAGGGACCCGGTCGATGCGCACCGGGTGGATGGTGAGCGTGCCGTCGGCGGCGACGTGCAGACGCAGGAAGTTCTTGAAGTCCTGGATACGCATCGCCGAGAACGCCTCCTCGCTGTGGCGCCCGAACACATTGAGCGAAACCAGCAGGTACAGGCCCATCACCGCCGAGCCCACGATCCAGCCGCCGGCGAGTACCAGCGCGCCGGCCGCGACAAATTGCAGGAAGCCCCAGCCCGGCAGCAGGGCGCCGGTCAGCGCGATTGCACCCCAGCCGACGTGAAAGATGCAGACCCAATGCACGGCAGCGTGCGCCAGGCCGCCGAGCACCCGGTAGGGCACCGAGCGCGTCGCGTTGAAGCCGATGAACGCTGAGACGACGGCCGCGACCCACAGCGTCAGACCGGGGTTCGTCGCGAACGCGCGGGTGGTGAGCAGGATCGACTCGGCTACACCCTGCGGCCGCTGGAAGCCCACTGCGGCGGCCACCAGCCAGGCGGTCATGAAGTACAGCAGCGCGGGTACGATGCCGAACCTGGGGTTGATCCAGCCGAAGGCGAGGTTGCCGAAGCTCAGCCACCACGAGCGCTCGAGCGACGGGTAGGCGCTGCGCATCGCGAAGCGCCGTGCCAGCCCGGGCGCTGCGCCCGAGTCCTCGGCCTCGTCGAGCACAGCGACGTCCTCGTCGTGCGTCGGATGCAGGAAGGCGCCGCCTCCGCCCGCGGTGATTTTCTGAACCGGCGCGCCGGGGTCGGCGGGCTCGGTCTCTTCGTGGCGACGGTAGTGGTGCAGGTCGCCCGACAGATAGACCTTGAGCTCGATGCCGCGCGGTACGAAAACCCGCTCGCGCAGGTAGAGCAGGTCGGTCTCGTCGAGCACGCGGCCCATCCGGCGGTACTTGTGGGCATGCACCCAGACCGGTGTCGACAGGCACAGCAGCACCCGGTCGCCGCGCGCCATGTGCCGCTCGGCGACCGACTCGAAAAACGCGATCTGCGCGGTGTCGAGATCGCCCTGTAGTTGGCTGTCGGCGCCGAGCAGCCACCAGCGCCCAGGCAGGCGCAGTGCGAAGTAGCTGCGTGTCTGGCGGGTCTGCCAGGCGCCGAAGCCCCGCCCGCCGATGTCGGAGCAGAACAGCCGCAGGAAGGCCGACAGGCCGTCGTACCAGTCGTGGTTGCCCGGCACGGCGAACACATGCGGCGGCGTGTCGGCGCGCAGCCCGGCCGAGGCGGTCTCGAAGGGCGCCACCAGCCGTTGCTGGTAGGCCTCGCGGCTCGGCGCCGGGTAGACCTCGTCGCCGCCGAGCACCAGCACGTCCGCGCGGGGCAGGCGGTGATGTGTGCCGTCGGGCGCGTCGAGCGCCAGCTCGGGCTGTGCGAGGAGGTAGGCGCAGGCGTAGGTCGGGTTGAAGCCGTCGCCGGTGTCGGCGAGGTAATCGATCCACAGGCCGTCGCGCGGGACGAGCTCGCCGTCCGGGCCGGGGCGCGTGCTGTAGTCGTGCACGTCGGCACCGCGCTCGGCGATCGCCTGCACGACCCGCCGATCGGACTGCTCGCCGACGATCGCCGACATCGCGGCGCGAAAGCCGGTGGCGATCAGTTGGCCGGGGTCGAACCAGCCGACCATCGGCAGGCGCGGCGCCGCGCGGTCGCCGCGCGACCAGCGCAGCGGAAAGGCGCCGCCGCGTCCGAGCGGCGCGAGGCGGCGCGCGAGCGGCAGCAGTTCGCGGTGGGCCTGCGGGTCGGCCTGGATGTCGGGCCGGTGAGCTGCGCCCGGCTGCGGCGGGCTCGGATCGGAGTCGGTCTGTCGCGGCATCGGGGTCCTCGTGGAGCGTGGAGCCTAGCAGTTCGACCCGGGCGCCGGCTTGGGCGACAATCCGCGGCGATGCCCGCCGCCGCCCGCCCGATCCGCCCGATCCGCCCGCACCGCGTGCATCGCCTGCTGCGCTGGTTTGGGTTCGGGCTCGCCTGGGTCCTGGGCGCGCTGTTCGCGATCGCCGCGGGCGATGCGCTGTATTCGGCGACGCTGCCCGATCTGCGGCCCTGGCACACCGAACGGCTGACGCACGAGTTCGACGCTTCGCAGGCCGCACCCGGCTTCGGCTTCGACGCCTATCTCGAGCAGGAGGGGCGCCTCTTCGAGGAGGTCCGGGCGCTGCGCTCGGCGCGCTTCGACCCGGTGCTCGACTCGGCCATCAGCCGCTTCGGGCCCGACCGTGGACCGTACGCGGAGCGGGTGAAGGGCGACTGGAATCGCAGCTTCAGGATGCAGGCCAGCCCGGAGCGCGGCGTCGTGCTGCTCGTCCACGGGCTGTCGGACTCGCCGTACTCGATGCGCGGGCTCGCGCAGGCGCTGCACGGCGCCGGGCTGACCGTGTACGGGCTGAGGCTGCCCGGGCATGGCACCTTGCCTTCAGGACTCGACGACGCCGACTGGGAAGACTGGCTTGCCGCCGTGTCGCTCACCGTCCGCCAGATCCGCGAGGTCCATCCCCAGGCGCCGTTCTTCTACGCCGGCTACTCCACCGGCGCCACGCTCGGGCTCAAGTTCGCCGCAGATGCGGTCGCCGCGCAACGCCTCGACCTGCTGCCCGCACGGATGTTCCTGCTGTCGCCCGCGCTCGGCGTCTCGCCGTTCGCCCCCCTGGCGAACGTGCAGCGGTTGATCAGCCGATGGGGCCTGGCGCCCAAGGCCCGCTGGGGCAACGTCGGCCTGGAGATCGACCCGCACAAGTACGAGTCCTTCGCCAAGAACGCCGGCGCCCAGATCGCCGCGCTGATCGGTGCGCTGAACACGGACCTGGCCCGGATGGCCGAGGATGGCTCGATCGGCCGCATGCCGCCGGTGACCGGCTTCCAGTCCGTGGTCGACGCAACCGTCAGCACCCCCGACCTGGCCGGGCGCTTCTACGGGCTGCTGCGCGGCGGCACCAGCACGCTGGTGCTCTATGACGTCAACCGGCGCGCCGGGCTCGAGCCGCTGCTGTCCTTCTCGCCGCAGGCGGTGATCGCCGCCTTCGAGAAGGCACCGCGCCGCGACTACCGGCTGGTGGTGCTGACCAATGCGGGCGGAACCACGACGCTGCGCGAGCTCGCCCTGGCGCCGAACGAGACCGTGCCGAGCGAGCGGGCGCTGTCGCTCGCCTGGCCGGCCGACATCTACTCGCTGTCGCATGTGGCCCTGCCGTTCCCGCCCGACGATCCGGTCTATGGGCTGGCGACGGGGCCCCGGGACGATGGGCTGCCCTCGCTCGGCGCGATGGCGATGCGCGGCGAGCGCGGGGCACTCGCGATCGGCGCGGCCGAACAGCTGCGGCTGCGGTCGAACCCGTTCTTCGAGGATCTGCTGGAGCGGGTGATGGCCGACGTGAGCACGGTGCTCGCGCCGCGTTGACAGGACGGCGTCGCAGGAAAGCGACAGCCGACCCCTAAATGGTCGACATATCGTCTGTTTCTTGCCGACTGCCAACCCCGTCTCGCGTGTGGACCGACACTACAGGTTGGAGCGGCCGTACCGAAGTCCGGGCACGACCCGGCGACCGGCTCCGCGGATCAGGTGTCGGAGGCAACGGTGAAGAAGCGGGTGGCGGTGGAGGATTTCCTGAACATTCCCCTGGGCTCGGGGAGATGGTTCCCGTTCGGGAGGGGGCAGCTCGGGTGGACCACACAGACGCTGCGTCGCAGGCTGCGGCGCGCTTGCGCGGTTGCCGCGGCAGCGCTGTGCCTGGGGCCGCTGGGCCTGGCGGATGCGGGAGTCGAGCCGGACCGGCCGATCACATCTGAGCACCTGCCAGGCGGCTGAGCCGAGGCATCGATGCGGCGCCCGGCTGACTGGCGCCCCCGGCACGAATCGAACGTGCGACCCTCCCCTTAGGAGGGGGATGCTCTATCCACTGAGCTACGGAGGCGGTGCCGCGATTGTACCGAACGCGGAACGCCGCGCCGGCGCACCCCCCGAGGCTCGGGCGTATCCTCGCCCGGCCACCCTCGGAGCCCCGCCATGATGCGCATCGCCTTCACCCGTGCCACCGTGTTCGACAGTGTCGCCGGCAGCCTGCGCCCGAACGGCACCGTCGTCGTCGAGGACGACCGGATCGTCGACGTGCTGTACGACGCCACCCCGGTCGACGATGCCCGGGTGGTGGATCTGGGCGGGCGCACGCTGCTGCCGGGCCTGATCGACGCACATGTGCACGTGACCTCGACCGTGCCCGACTTCCTGAAGCTCTCGATGATGCCGCCCTCGCTGATCGCGGCGCAGTCGAAGGACATCATGGAGGGGATGCTCGAGCGCGGCTTCACCACGGTACGAGATGCGGCAGGCGCCGACCACGGGCTGGTCGAGGCGATCGAGCGCGGGCACTTCAAGGGGCCGCGGTTGCTGATCGCCGGGCAGGCGATCTCGCAGACCGGCGGGCACGGCGACGTGCGGCCGATCGGCGTGCGGCAGAACATCCTATGCTCGTGCGCCGGCCTGGGCATGCTCGGTCGGATCGCCGACGGCGTGGGCGAGGTGCGCCGCGCGGCGCGTGAGCAGATCCGTACCGGGTCGCACCAGATCAAGGTGATGGCCGGCGGCGGGGTGTCCAGCCCCACCGATCCGATCGACGGAACGCAGTACTCGATGGACGAACTGCGCGCGATCTGCGAGGAGGCCGAGGCCGCCAACACCTACGTGATGGCACATGCCTACTCGCCGCGCTCGATCATCCGTGCGATTCATGCGGGCGTGCGCTCGATCGAGCATGGCAACCTGCTCGACGAGGCGGCGGCGCGCGAGATGAAGCGCGCCGGCGCGTGGCTGGTGCCGACGCTGGTCACCTACGACTCGCTGTTCCGCGAGGGCGCGAAGCTCGGCTGGCCGGACGTCATGCTCGCCAAGCTCGAGCGGGTGCGGCTGGCGGGTCTGGAGTCGCTGCGTATCGCACGGGCTGCCGGCGTGCCGATCGGCTTCGGCACCGACCTGCTCGGGCCGATGCACGACGACCAGAGCAACGAGTTCACCCTCCGCACGGGCGCAATGAGCGCGCTCGAGGTGCTGCAGAGCGCGACCTCGGTCAACGCGCGCCTGCTCGGGCGCGAGGGCGAGCTCGGCGTGGTCGCCCGCGGCGCGTTGGCCGATCTGGTGGTGGTCGATGGCGACCCCACGGCCGACCTGACCCTGCTGCAGGGGCAGGGCGCGCGGATGCCGATCGTCATGAAGGGCGGGCGCTTCGTGCGGGACCGGCTGTCGGGGGCGCACTGAGCCACGAGTAAAGGCCCGCGTGAGCGGGCCTTTTGTGTTGCAGCGGGCGGCCCGCGCCCGGAGACGCCGGCCTCGATGTCTCCCGTCAGTTGCCGCCGACGTTGGTGAAGCGCGCTTCCGGACGGTCGTCCGAGCGGTGCACCGTCGACACGTTCTTCTTCATCGCCCACGGCCGCACTTGGTGGTGAATGGGGATGTAGTAGGCGTTGTCGGCGGTGATCTTCAGGCCTTCACGCAGCAGCGCATCCCGCTTGGCGATATCGGTCTCGGTCTTGCTCGCGTCGATGATCGCGTCGAGCTTCGGATCGCTGATCCGACCGAGGTTGAAGTTGCCGTCGGCACCGGTGGTCTTCGTGCGGATCAGCGACTGCAGCGAGTACAGCGCGTCGTAGGTCGCCACGCCCCAGCCGAGCATGTACGCGCTCGACTCGTGCTTCTGGATCTTCGGGATGAAGTTCGCGAAGGGCATCGCGTTGAGCTTGACCTTGACGCCCGCACGCGCCCACATGCCGACGAGCGCCTGGCAGATCTCCTCGTCGTTCACATAGCGGTTGTTCGGGCAGTCTAGGGTGAACTCGAAGCCGTTCGGGTAGCCGGCTTCGGCCAGCAGCTTCTTGGCGCCTTCCGGGTCGGCCGGCTTGATCGCGTCGGCGTCCTTGGTCCAGCCGTTGACGCCCGGCGCGACCATGATGCTGGCCGGCAGCGACAGCCCGCGCATGATGGAGCGCTGGATCGCGGCGCGGTCGACCGCCATGTTGAGCGCGCGGCGCACCTTGACGTCCTTGAACGGGTTCTTGCCCTTGATGTCGGAGTAGGCGAGCTCGTTGTTGAACTGGTCGAGGCCGATGAAGATCGTGCGGACCTCGTGACCCTCGACGACCTTGAGGTTCGGGTTCGTCTTGAGCCGTGCGACGTCCTGGGTCGGCAGGTCGGTGACCAGGTCGATCTCGCCGGACAGCAGCGCGGCAACGCGGGTCGCGTCGGCCTTGATCGGCGTGTAGGAGACGCGATCGACGTTGCCGTCCTTCTTGCCCCACCACTTGGTGTTGTCGGACATCACGATCCGCTGGTCGGGCGACCAGCCGTTGATGATGTACGGGCCGGTGCCGTTGGTGTTGCGCGACGCGAAGGTGTCCTCGCGTGCTTTGTAATCCTGGACCTTCTCGGACTTGTTCTTGGCGGCCCAGCCGCGGCCCATGATCCGGAAGTCGATGATGTTGCGCAGCAGGATCGGCTGGGGCGCATCGAGCACCAGGTCGATCGTGTGGTCGTCGACCTTCTTGATTTCCTTGATGCCGGTCACGTAGATCTGCATCGTGCCCTGCGGCTGGCGGATCCGCTCGAGCGAGAAGATCACGTCGTCGGCGGTGAAGGGCGAGCCGTCGTGGAAGCTGACGCCGCGGCGCAGGTTGAAGCGCCACTGGGTGGGGCTGGTCTGTGTCCAGCTCGTCGCGAGCGCGGGCTCGATCGAGTAGTCCTTGCCGTAGCGGGTCAGACCCTCGTACGCATGCATCAGGATCGCATTCGTGGTCGCATGGTTCTGCGAGTGCGGATCCAGCGTCAGGATGTCATTCTGGGCGCCCCAGCGCAGGGCCTCTGCATGAGCGGTGCCGAGCGCGAGGCCCGCAACCAGCGCGGTCGAACCGAGCAGCTTCTTCAGGGTGATCATCGACGGATACTCCTCGGAGAATGCGTGTGCCAGGCCTTCCCGGCCGACGCGATCGACGACTGTATCACGCAGGTCGGGGTTTTCCAGGGGTTGCCAGACGCCGTTCCCAGGTGTCGACCGAGTAGCGCTGACCGCCGCGTCCGACGCCCGGAGATCGGCTCGTGCAGGCCCATTCGTCGGGATCGGTCGGAGGGAAGAATGTGTCGCCGTCGACCTCCAGGTCGACCTCGGTCACGATCAGCCGGTCGGCCTTCACCAGCGCCGCGGCGTAGACCTGGGCGCCGCCGATCACGAAGGCATCGGGGGCGCCTGCGCACAGCGCGACGGCTTCGTCGAGCGAGGCGGCGTGCTCGCATCCGGGGTGGGTCCAGGCCGGATCCCGGGTCAGCACGATGCTGCGGCGCCCGGGCAGCGCACGGCCGATCGACTCGAAGGTCCGCCGGCCCATCAGGATCGGATGTCCGAGCGTCGTCGCCTTGAAGTGCTGCAGGTCCTCGGGCAGGTGCCAGGGCAGCGTGTTGTCACGGCCGATCGCGCCGTTGCGGGCGCGGGCGACGATGAGGCTCAGGCGTGGGGCGGGCAGAGTCATGGCGCTAGTGGGTCACCGCGGTCGGGATCGGAGGATACCTTCGCCGCCCGTCCCTGGGCGAGGCCCCGATCAGATCGCCACCGGCGCCTTGATGTGCGGATGCGACCGGTAGTCGACGATCTCGATGTCGTCGAACCGGAAATCGAAGATCGATTCCGGGCGCCGTGCGAACGTCAACTTCGGCAGCGGGAAGGGCTCGCGCGAGAGCTGCTCGCGCGCCTGCTCGAGGTGGTTCAAATACAGGTGGCAGTCGCCGCCGGTCCAGACAAAGTCGCCCGGGATCAGGTTGCACTGTTGCGCGATCATCTCGGTGAGCAGTGCGTAGGACGCGATGTTGAACGGCACGCCCAGGAAGATGTCTGCGCTGCGCTGGTAGAGCTGGCAGGACAGGCGGCCGTCAGCGACGTAGAACTGGAAGAGCGCATGGCAGGGCGCGAGCGCCATCTTCGGCAGCTCGGCGACGTTCCAGGCCGAGACGATCAGGCGGCGCGAGTCGGGGTCACTCGCGAGCCGCTTCATCAGGTCGGTGATCTGGTCGACATGCCCGCCGTCGGGCGTGGGCCACGAGCGCCACTGATGGCCGTACACCGGACCGAGCTCACCGTGCTCATCGGCCCATTCGTCCCAGATCGACACGTCGTGTTCGTGCAGGTAGGCGACGTTGGTCGAGCCGGACAGGAACCAGAGCAGCTCGTGGACGATCGACTTCAGGTGCACCTTCTTGGTCGTGACCAGCGGGAAGCCGTCGGCGAGCGCAAAGCGCATCTGCCAGCCGAACACCGACAGCGTGCCGGTACCCGTGCGGTCGGACTTGCGCACGCCGTGCTCGAGCACGTGGCGCATCAGGTCGTGATACGCACGCACGGGGTAGATCTCAGGGGGCGAGGCCGCGGAAACACGCCGAGACCATCTGCTCGATGATTTCGGCGTCGGACATCGATCCGCCGGCCTTGAGGAACTCGAGCGTCGGGTCGCAGGTGCGCGCGTAAAGGGTATAGAGGACGAACTCGTCGCGCAGCGTCGCCCGAAGACTGCCGGCCGCACGCGCCTCCTGGATCATCTCGCCGATGCGCTCGGTCAGCCCCATCAGCGCGTCCATGTAAGCGCGGTTGGTGAGCAGACTGTGCTGCAGCGCCGGGCTGGTCGAGGGCAGGTGCGGGACGCTGCCCGACAGCCGTTGCGACAGCGTCCAGCGCAGCAGGCCTTCGAGCCGCTCGATCGCGGGGCGCTCCGGGGACAGTGCTTCGAGTGCTGCTCGGGTCTGGTCGAGCAGGCGGACCATCACCGCGGCGGCCAGCGTGTCCTTGGACTCGAAGTGCTTGTAGAGGCTGCCCTTGGCGATGCCGACCTCGGCGGCGATGTCGTCCATGGACATCGCCTCATAACCCTTGTCGCCGAGCAGCCGGTTGGTCGCGTCCAGAATCGCTTCCTCACGCAACTCGAACTGGGTCTCGCGGAACGACTTCCGGGGCGGGGGCAGATTCACGTTGGGACGGTACCGGTGCGTGTACGGCCTGACATATCCGTCAAGCGAGCCCCGATTGTAACTGCTGTCAGGGTTACTGAGGCACGGGCGGAGTGAGGGCGAGCCCGGGCGTGCGAGGCTGCGGGTTGCCCGCCCCGACGCCGGGGGCGCCGGCGTCGCTCGGCTGCGAGGCCGTCACCGGACCGGGCGCGATCGCAGGCGTGAGTGGCTCCTGCGGGGGCACGGCGGCACCGGCCGGAGGCAGCGTGCGCGGGGGCAGGGGCGGCAGCCCGGCCGCCGCCCCCGGCGCGACCCCCGACATCGGAACCGGCGGCACGTTCGCCCCGCCGCTCGATCGCTGCGGGCCGCTGGTCAGTACGGCGACCGAGCCGCGCGCGGGGGCGGGCAGGCGCATCGGCAGGCCGCCCGCGCCGCGATCGAGCTCGACCGTGTCGCCGGTGATGGCGCGCACGGTCATGCCGTCCGACACCGGCTCGCCGACGGCGAAGGGCTTGGCCGGACGGCCGTCGATCACAAGCAGCGCGACGCCGCGCGTACCTGAGGCGAGTACGCCGGAGACCTGGATGTTGGAGGGGGCGGCCTGCACCTGCGCGTCCGCCGCGCGCGGCACGCCGCCGAACAGCTGGCCGGCGGCCGATAGGTCGGGCGGGCCCTGCACCGTCGCAACGGCGCCGGCCGGCGCGATGGGCGCGTGGGGGGCGAGCAGATGAAGCGCCCAGATGGCCACGATCGCGCACAGGGCCGCGAACAGCAGCACCGAGGCAATACGGGCGATGGGAAGGCGCAGGCGCATGGTCGAACGGGGCCGATCGGCGAGGCGCATCCCGGGAAGGGGCGCCCGGAGGCCGCTGGTATCATAGCCGCAATGGCCCTGGGGTCGAGGTGGAGTGGACGAACGATGATTACGGGATGGCGGATCGCAGTCGGGTCGGGGACGGGTCGCTTCGGGCGCGGGGGGGGGCGCGCGCGCGGGTTCACGCTGATCGAGCTGATGGTCGTCATCATGATCCTCGGCGTGCTGGCGGCGCTGGTCGTGCCGCGCGTGATGAGCCGGCCCGACGAGGCCCGTGTGGTCGCCGCCAGGCAGGACATCGCTCAGGTCATGCAGGCGCTGAAGCTGTATCGCCTCGACAACTCCCGGTATCCGACGACCGAGCAGGGGCTGCAGTCGCTCGCGGTTCGGCCGAGCAGCGGCCCGGTGCCGAATAACTGGAAGTCGTACCTCGACAAGGTGCCCAACGACCCGTGGGGCAAGCCCTACCAGTACCTGAATCCGGGCGTGCGTGGCGAGATCGACGTTTTCAGCTTCGGCTCGGACGGCCAATCTGGCGGCACGGGCGTCGAGGCCGACATCGGCTCGTGGGACCTCTGAGCGGGTCTGACAGTTTCGCCGCCTGCGCCGAGCGCGGGCGTCGTACCTTGACCGTGTTCGAGGCCGTGCGGGAAGCCGTGCGAGAGACCGCCCTCACCCCGAGCGCACAGCGCGGGTTCACGTTGATCGAGCTGCTGGTGGCGCTGCTGGTCGCAGTGGTTCTGATCGGCATGGTCGCGGTGTCGGGCTCGCCCAGTCCGGAGCGCGCGCTGCGCTTCGATGCCGAGCGGCTCGCTCAGTTGCTCTCGCTCGCCCGCGAGGAGTCGCAGCTGCGGGGCGCGCCGATCCGCTTCGAGAGCGGCGCCGAGGGCTACCGCTTCCTCATCTACAAGGACCGCCAGTGGCGCGCGATCACCGACGATGGCGATCTGCGAGCGCGCCCCTGGCCGACCGAGACCCGCCTGCTCGTGGAGCGAGCCGACGGACGGCGCTCGCTGGACTTCGGGCGCGACCTGGTCGAGCCGCCCTACCGGGTCGTGCTGCAGCGGCCGGGCGCCACGGTCGTCATCGTCGCCAACGGGCTGGGCAGCTTTGAAGTCCCCGAGTGAGGCCCGGTGCGGCGTCGCTGCGCGCGGCTTCACGCTGGTCGAGGTGCTGGTGGCGCTCACCATCGTCGCGGTGGCGCTGATCGCCTCGCTGCGGGCGGTCGGCTCGATGGCCACGAGCGCCTACGACCTGAGGCAGCGCACGCTCGCACAATGGAGCGCCGAGAACCGGCTCGCGCAGATCCGCGTCGAGAACGAGTGGCCGGCGCTCGGGCGCCGCGCCTACGACTGCTCGCAGGCCGAGGCCCGGATGAACTGCGAGGAGGAGGTCTTTGCCACCCCCAACGCACAGTTCCGCCGCATCGAGGTCAGCGTGTTCCCGCTCGAGGGGCAGCGGGTACGCCTGGCGCGGCTCGTTGGCTTCGCCACCACCTCGTCGAGGACGCCATGAGGCTGCGCGCACTGCGCATCGGGAGCCGGCGTCGCGCACGCGGCTTCACGCTGATCGAGCTGCTGATCGCGGCCGCGTTGCTGGCCGTGCTTGCGGTGCTGTCGTGGCGCGGGCTCGATGCGGTGCTGGCCTCGCGGCGGCAGATCGTCGCGTCCTCGGACGAACTGCGTGCGTTGATGGTCGCCTTCTCGCAGCTCGACGAGGACCTGCGGCGCTCGTGGCCGGTGCGGCTGCTGAAGCTGCAAACGCCCTCGATCGGCTTCACGGTCTCGGGCGAGCAGGCGGTCGCGACGCTCGAGATGCTGCGCGAATCGGGCGCGGCGACCGAGGCGACACAACTGCAGCGGGTCGCCTGGCGGCTGCGCGACGGGCGCATCGAGCGCGGCTTCGGTGCGTGGAGTGCGGTGCCCGGCTCGGGGGGGGCAGCCGGTGCGGCGCCGCCCCCGGGCTTCGGTGCGGGTGCGGGGCCGGCGGGCGGCGGACAGGTGGGCGCCGAGGCGGGCGCCGGCGGCCTGATCTGGCAGCCGGTGCTGATCGGCGTCGCGTCGCTGCAGATGCAGGGTTGGGTCGCGGGGCAGGGCTGGATCGCGGCCGAGTCGCTCGCCGGCCAGTTGCGCGGCGGCATGGATACGGCGGCCGGCACCGGGACCGCGCCGACCCCGGGGACCACGATCCCCCGCGTGACCGGGCTGCTGGTGAGAGTGGTCCGGACCGACGGCCGCGTGATGCAGCGCATCCTGCCGGTGACCGATTGAACCCGCGACCTGCAGCCCCGCCCGCGTCCCGCGTGAACCAGCGCGGCGCCGCGATCATCACGGCGATGCTGGTGGTGACGCTTGCCGCGGTCGTGGTCTCCAGTCTGTTCTGGCGCCAGCATGTGGCGGTGCGCTCGGTCGAGAATCGGCTCGCGCTCGCGCAGGCGCGCTGGATCGAGCGTGCGGCGCTCGACTGGGCCAAGGTGATCCTGCGCGCCGACGCCCGCGCCACCGGCGCCATCGATCACCTCGGCGAAGCCTGGGCCGTGCCGGTGCTCGACACCCGGATGGACGAGACGGTCACCGCGGGCGCCAAGCTCGATGAGGGCTCGAGCCGCGCTGCGATGCTCGCCGGCCAGATCTACGATGCGCAGGCGCGCTTCAACCTGTCGGCGCTGGTCGACGGGCGCGGTGCGCCCGCCGCACCCCAGATCAAGGCGCTGCGCAAGCTGCTGTCCCTGCTCGGTAAGCCCGAGTCTGCGGCCGATCCGATCGTCGCCCGGGTCGTGCAGGCGTCGGACACGATCGCCCCCGACGGCAAGGTGACGCCGGCCACGCGGGCGCCGCTGACCCGGCTCGCCGACCTGCTCGACGTGCCCAGCCTCGACCCCTCGGTCGTCGCGGTGCTCGAGGCGTATGTGATCGTGCTCCCGTCCAACAGCACGCGGATCAACCTGAACACGGCAGGGCCCGAGGTGCTGGCTGCCTCGATCGAGGGGCTCGATGTGTCCGGCGCGCGTCGCTTCATCGCGAACCGCGAACGTGCGCCGGTCATCGACCTCGCGACGGCGGGAACGGCGTTCGGCAGCAACGTGACCCTCGATCCGGCCCTGCTCTCGGTCGGTTCGAGCTTCTTCCTCGTGAGCGGGGTGATACGCTACGACCGCGTCGAATCCCAGACCGAAACCTTGTTGCAGCGAAAGAACAACGACGTGGAAGTGATATGGCAGCTGCGCCTCTGAAGCGGGGCGAGGCCGTCGTCTGGCTGCCGCCGCGCAGCGAGGGCGAGCGGGCCTT
>JBIPLJ010000022.1:0-60677 GCA_044368415.1 Burkholderiaceae bacterium | reverse complement strand
GTTCAGTCGGTTAGAATACCGGCCTGTCACGCCGGGGGTCGCGGGTTCGAGTCCCGTCCACTCCGCCAGACTGAAAATGCAGAAGGGGCGAACGAAAGTTCGCCCCTTTTTGCTATACCTCCGGGCCCACCGCGACCTGCATTGGGCCCGTCACCGGACTCACCATGTTTGAATCCATCCGCAAGCACCAGCGCATCCTGCAGTTCATCCTGCTGATCCTGATCCTGCCCGCGTTCGTCTTCTTCGGGATCTCGGGTTACGAGGGCATGTTGACTGGCGACCGCGGCATCGCGAAGGTCGGCGGCCGCGAGATCTTTCAGGCCGAATTCGACGCCGCACAGCGCCAGCAGATCGACCAGCTGCGCCAGATGCTCGGCGAGGGAGTCGACACCAAGATGTTCGACACGCCGCAGGCGCGCGCCGAGATCCTCGAGGGACTGATCGCGCAGAAGTCGATCGCCGAGCAGGCGAGCGCGCGCAACGTGGTGATCACCGACGAGCGCGTGCGGCAGACCATCCTCGGCATCCCCGGACTCAAGCGCGAGGACGGCGCATTCGACGACGCACGCTACAAGGCGCTGGTGGCCTCGCGCGGCCTCACGCCCGCCGGCTTCGAGGCGATGGTGCGCGGCGACCTTCAAGTGCAGGCGCTGCCGGATGCCGTGAGCGCTTCGGCCTTCATGCCGAAGGCCGTCCGCGAGCGCCTGGTCGCGCTGCAGGAAGAGCGCCGCGAGATCCGCGAGCAGCGCTTCGCCGCCGCCGATTTTGCCGCCCGCGTGCAGCCGACCGACGCGCAACTCGCCGCCTACCACGAGACGAACGGTCAGGCCTTCGAGACGCCTGAGTCGGCCAAGGTCGAGGTGGTGGTGCTGTCGCGGGATGCGATCGCAGCACAGATCGCGGTCTCTCCCGACGACCTGAAGACCTACTACGAGCAGAACAAGGCGCGCTACGGCACGCCCGAGGAGCGGCGCGCGAGCCACATCCTCTTGAAGGCCGCTCCGGACGCCAAGGCCAAGGCCGAACAGCTGCTCGCTCAGCTCAAGGCCGACCCGTCCAAGTTCGCCGCGCTGGCCAAGTCCGCTTCTGACGATCCGGGCTCGGCCGCTCAGGGCGGTGACCTTGGATTCTTTGCGCGAGCTTCGATGGTGAAGCCGTTCGCGGACGCGGCCTTCGACATGAAGCAGGACGAGATCCGCGGCCCGGTCGAGTCGGAGTTCGGCCAGCACATCATCCGGCTCACCGGCATCAAGCCGGGAGCCGAAAAGACCTTCGAGCAGGTGCGCGCCGAGCTCGAGCGTGAGGTGAAGCTGCAGCAGGCGGGCTCGAAGTACGCCGAGGCCGCGCAGGCATTCACCGACATGGTCTATGAACAGTCCGAGTCGCTCAAGCCGGTCGCGGACAAGTGGAAGCTCGAGATCCGGACGGTCGACAACCTCGGGCGCGGGCCGGCGCCGGACGCGCCGCGCGGCAGTCCGCTCGCCAGCCCGCGCCTGCTCGGCGCGCTGTTCACCGACGACGTGCTTCGAAACAAGCGCAACACCGAGGCGATCGAGGTCGCGCCGGGGCAACTTGCCGCCGCGCGCGTCGTCGAGTACCGCGCCTCGCAGCGTAGGCCGCTCGAGACGGTCAAGGACGAGGTCCGCAAGCTTGTGATCGCCGAGGAGTCGGGCAAGCTTGCACGCGCCGCCGGCGAGGCACGGGTGGCCGAGCTCAAGGCGGCCAAGACCGAGGCGGCCAAGACCGAGGCAGGCAAGACCGAGGCGGGCAAGGGCGAGGCGGGCTTCTCCACGGCCCGCACGGTGTCGCGCAACGCGCCGTCGGGCCTACCGCAACCGGCGCTCGAGGCAGTGTTCCGCCTGGCTGCCGAGCCGCTGCCCGCTTTCACCGGCGTGGACCTCGGTACGCAGGGCTACACGATTGTGGAACTGGTCAGGACGCTGACCCCGACGCCGCAGGAGCTGGCACAGAAGTTCGGGACCTACGACTCGCAGTTCGAGCGGGTCGCCGCCCAGCAGGACGTCGGCAGCTACGTCGAGTCGATCAAGGCCCGCACGAAGATCGTCCGCCATACCGAGCGGATCGGCGCGAAGGCCGACGCGAAGCAGCCCTGATCGGCTGGGGTAGGGCGGGGCCCGGCAGCGGCGGGCGGGGAGTCCGCGCTCTCGGCCCTTAACCCTCGGCGCCTAGTCGGGCCAGCGCCTTCGCCCCGCGGTCGAGCGCGGCGTCGTCCGTGCCCTCGAGCCTCACCCGGAGCGCCTCGTCGAGGCGGCCGAAATTGCGCTTCATCGATCGATCATAGCTCGGGTCGTAGTGCTCCATCAGGAGCCGCTCGACCAGCTCGAGCCAGCGGTCCGACGCCACGAGCCCTTTCCATTCGCGGATACGTTCCGCGCCGTGCAGCGGGACGAGGTGCTCGAGCAGCGCGAGCAAGGCGGGCACATCCTGCCGGAAGTGTTCGTACTCGGCGAGCAGGAAGCGGCTGCGCACATCGACGTCGGCATCGACCACCGCGACGCGCGAACCGCGGACCGCGAGGATCAGGGCCTCAGGCACCTGGACCCGGCCGACCTTGCGGCTCTCTGACTCGACGAAGACCGGGCGCGACGTGTCGGCGGCCCTCAAGCGGTCCCAGATCTGCGTCTCGAAGTGTTTCTGGCTCGGCTGCGGCGCGCCGGGCAGACCGCCGAGCACCGAGCCGCGATGGCTGGCGAGCGCCTCGAGGTCCAGCACCTGCTCGCCCTGCGCGGCCAGCCGCTCGAGCAGACGGCTCTTGGCGCTGCCGGTGCGTCCGCCTACGACCACGAAGCGCAGCATCGCCGGGATCGCGGCCAGGTCATCGATGACATGACGTCTGAAGGCCTTGTAGCCGCCCTCGATCACGTGCGTGCGCCAGCCGATGCGCGCGAGCACGGTGGCGAGCGAGCCCGAGCGGTTGCCACCGCGCCAGCAGTAGACCAGCGGGCGCCAGTGGCGGTCACCTTCGGCGAACAGCCGCTCGATCAGTCCGCCGATGTTGCGCGAGACGATCGCCGCCCCGAGACGCTTCGCCTCGAAGGCGCCGCGTTCGGCGTTCACTGTGCCGACAAGCGCCCGCTCGGCATCATCCAGCACGGGCGCGCTGATGGCGCCGGGCAGGTGGTCCTCGGCGTACTCGGAGGGGCTGCGCGCATCGACGAGCGTGTTGAAATCGCGCAGATGCGCCACCACCTCGGAGACCGGCAGCGCGATCGGATCCTTCATGCCTGACCTCGCTGGACCGCGGATTCTAGCGGCATGCCGTAGAATCGCCCAACGGAGCGCAGCCTATGAAAGTCTTCAACCTCGCCTGCGAACACGACCATCGCTTCGAAGGATGGTTCGGTTCCGCCGAGGACTATGACTCGCAGCTGGCGCGCGGCTTGATCGAATGTCCCGTCTGCACAGACACCGCGATCCGCAAGATGCCTGCTGCACCACGCCTGAACCTGTCGGGCGCATCCGAAGCGCCCGCCGCGCCCAGGGGCGAAGCGCTTGGCATGCCGCCCGATCCGCGGGCCGTCCAGGCGATGTTCATGAAGATGGCGCGCAACATTGTCGAGAATACTGAGGACGTCGGCGATCGTTTCGCCGAGGAGGCTCGGCGCATCCACTATCGCGAGTCGCCGGAGCGCGGCATCCGCGGCGTTGCCAGCCCCGACGAGGCACGCGAGTTGACAGACGAGGGCATCGAGGTGTTCTCGTTCCCGCTGCCACCGGTGCTCAAGGAGCCCGTGCAGTAGGCAGGGCCGGCGAGGCCCGCGACGCCGAGAGGCGCCGCGGTTGCCGCAGGGGCGGATTCTCGAGGCTCAGAAGCCTCGTGTGACCGGCATCGTCTCCAGGTCGTTCTTGCCTGGGATCGTCGAGTGCTTGCCGAGCTCGAGTTTGGCGATCGCGGCGCGGTGCACCTCATCCGGGCCGTCGGCGAAGCGCAGTGTGCGCTGGTGGGCGTACATGTTCGCCAGCGGCGTGACCTGCGAGATGCCGGCACCGCCGTGCGCCTGCATGGCCCAGTCGATGATCTGGCAGGCCATGTTCGGGGCGATGACCTTGATCATCGCGATTTCGGCGCGGGCGACTTTGTTGCCGACTGTGTCCATCATATGCGCGGCCTTGAGCGTCATCAGCCGGGCCTGGTCGATCATGCAGCGCGACTCGGCGATTCGCTCGTGCCAGATCGAGTGCTGCGAGATCGGTTTGCCGAACGCCACGCGCGACATCAGCCGTTTGCACATCAGCTCGAGCGCACGCTCGGCGGCGCCGATCGAGCGCATGCAGTGGTGGATCCGGCCTGGCCCGAGGCGGCCCTGGGCGATCTCGAAGCCGCGGCCTTCGCCGAGCAGGATGTTCGAGACCGGCACGCGGACGTCGACCAGGTCGACTTCCATGTGGCCGTGTGGCGCGTCGTCGTAGCCGAACACAGACAGGTGGCGCAGTACCTTGATTCCGGGGGTGTCGGTGGGCACGACGATCATCGACTGCTGTTCGTGGCGGCCCGCATCGGGGTTGGTCTTGCCCATCACGATCAGCACCTTGCAGCGCGGATCGCCCAGACCGGAGCTCCACCACTTGCGACCGTTCAGCATGTAAGTGTCGCCCTCGCGGCGGATCGCGAGCTGGATGTTGGTCGCATCCGACGAGGCGACAGCCGGCTCGGTCATCAGGAAGGCGCTGCGGATCTCACCGCGCAGCAACGGGTCGAGCCACTCGCGCTTGATCTCCTCGGTCGCATAGCGCTCAAGGGTCTCCATGTTGCCGGTGTCCGGCGCCGAGCAGTTGAACACCTCGGAGGCCCAGTGCACGCGGCCCATGATCTCGCACAGCGTCGCGTACTCAAGGTTGGTCAGGCCCTCGGGGACCCGCTTCGAGAACGGTAGGAACAGGTTCCACAGGCCCGCCTCGCGGGCGATCGGCTTGATGTCCTCGATGACCCGGGTCGGTAGCCAGGCGTTGCCCGCGTGACGGTTCGTTTCCACCTCGTGGTGGTACGCCTCCTCGTTCGGGTAGATGTGCTGGTTCATGAAGTCGATCAGGCGCGCCTGAAGCGCCTTCACCTTCGGGGTGTGCTCGAAATCCATTGCGTCTCTCCTCCTTGGGTCGTCGATCGGTTCGATGCTGATTAGGGGGGGGGCTCAGCGCACCTGCTGCGCGAAGGCCCAGGCCGTCTCGGCCAGCGGCCGCACGCGCTTGCCCTGCTCGAGCGCCTGCGGGCTCGAGGCGGTACCGTCGAGCGCACGCTTGACGATTCCCTGCAGGATGCCGGCCAGTCGGAAGCAGTTGTAAGCGAGGTAGAAATCCCAGTGATCGATATGCTGCCGACCGGTCCGAGCGCAGTAACGGCGCATGTACTGCGCCTCGCTCGGAATGCCGAGCGCGGCGAGGTCGAGCCCCGCAATGCCGCGGAACTGCCCAGGCGGGATGTGCCAGCTCATGCAGTGGTAGCTGAAGTCGGCGAGCGGATGACCGATCGTCGAGAGCTCCCAGTCAAGCACCGCGAGCACGCGCGGGCGCTCGCGGTCGAACATCATGTTGTCGAGCCGGTAGTCACCGTGGACGATGGCGCTCTCGTCGCCCTCGGGGATATGCTGTGGCAGCCACTCGATCAGCCGGTCCATTTCGGGGATCTTCTCGGTCTCGGACAGCAGGTACTGCTTCGACCAGCGGCTGATCTGGCGGGCGAAGTAGTTGCCCGGGCGGCCGAAATCGGTGAGCCCGACGGCGGCGACGTCGACCTTGTGCAGGGCCGCGATGACGCGGTTCATCTCGTCGTAGATGGTGTCGCGCTCGGCAGTCGAGACGCCGGGCAGGGACTGGTCCCAAAGCACGCGGCCCTCGACGCAGTCCATGATGTAGAAGGCGCGGCCGATCACCGACTCGTCCTCGCACAGCCCGTACACACGCGCCACCGGAACATCGGTGCCGGCCAGCGCGGCGAGGACCTTGTACTCGCGCTCGACCGCGTGGGCCGAGGGCAGCAGCTTGGCGACCGGACCGGGCTTGGCGCGCATCACGTAAGCGCGCGATGGCGTACTCAGGCGGAAGGTAGGGTTCGATTGGCCGCCTTTGAACTGCTCGACAGTGAGCGGTCCGGCGAAGCCCTCGACGTTCGCACGCATCCAGACGTCGAGGGCGCCCACGTCGAAGCGGTGGCGCTCGGCCACCGGGGTGGTGCCGATGTTCTGCTCGGCCAAGTCGCTCATCGTCCCTCCAACTCGTTCGGTTCGTGCCGGGCGTGGACCCGGTCTAGTCGGCGTGCAGCAGCGAGAGGCCCAGGCGCGCGCGGCGGCGCATCCAGGGGCTCGGGCGGTATCGGGGATCGCCGGTACAGGCATGCATGCCCTCGAGCACCGCTGTGACGGTGGCGGCGCCGAGCGCATCGCCCATCGACAGCGGGCCGCTCGGGTAGCCCAGGCCCAAACGCACCGCGAGGTCGATGTCGGCGGGGTTCGCGATGCGCTGCTGCGCAATCTCGCAGGCCACCGCCACCATCATCGCGACCACACGCTGCGCGACGAAGCCGGCGGAGTCGCGCACCAGGCTCGCGCAGGCCCCGTCGGCAGAGAGCAGACGGCGTGCGTCCTGCGCGAGCGCCGGGTCGGTCGCGGGGGTCGCCATCAGCACGCGGCGCTTACACGCCTTCGCTGCGAACGGGAACAGCGTGTCAATCGCGACCGTGCGCTCGGCGGGCAGGCCGGCGTCGGTGCATGCAGTGGTCGCGTCCAGCCCCAGCGGGGCGATCAAGATGAGGCTGTCTGCCCGCGGCTGCGCGGCATCGTCGAGACTCGCGCCGAGCGCCACGGCCAGCTCGCGCAGCGCCGCCTGGTGCGGGCCGGTGCCGACCCAGACGCGGGTGACGGTAGCTGGACCGAAGCTCGGCTCGTCTTCGGCCACCGCGACCACCGCGCCGTTTTCGTAGCGGTAGAAGCCTTCGCCAGTCTTGCGACCGAGCAGGCCGCCCGCGACCCGCTGTGCTGCAATCGCCGACGGCCGGAAGCGCGGCTCGTCATAGAACTGCCGGTAGATCGACTCCATCACCGGATGCGAGACGTCGAGCCCGGTCAGGTCGAGCAGCTCGAACGGCCCGAGCCGAAAGCCCGAGCCGTTGAACATCACCTGCTCGCGCATCACCCGATCGACGGTGGGCACGTCGGCCACGCCCTCGGCCACCACCCGCAGGGCCTCGGGACCGTAGCCGCGGCCGGCGTGGTTGATCAGGAAGCCGGGCGTGTCCTGCGCGACGACCGGCGCGTGCCCGGTGCGCCGCGTCAGGGCGACGAGCGCCTCCGCGGTGGCGACCGACGTGCGGGCGCCGCGGATCACCTCGACGACCTTCATCAGCGGCACGGGGTTGAAGAAGTGATAGCCCGCGACGCGCTCTGGCCGCATACAGGCCGCGGCGATGGCGGTGACCGACAGCGAGGAGGTGTTGGTGACGAGGAGGGCGTCGGGTCCGACAACCGTCTCGAGCTCTGCGAAGAGCCGCTGCTTCACTTCGAGGTGCTCGACGATAGCCTCGACGACCAGGTCGCAGCCGGCGAGTTCGGCGAGCGCGCCCGCCGGAGACAAGCGCGCCATCGTCGCCTCGAAGGCCTCGGGGCCGAGCTTGCCCTTGTCGACCTGCTTGCGCAGGGTGTCTCCGACCGCATCGCGCGCGCTCTTGGCCGCGTCCGGCGCCGCGTCGAACAGCTGGACGGCGTGCCCCGACTGCGCGAACAGCTGGGCGATGCCGCGGCCCATGGCGCCCGTCCCCACGACGCCTACCACGAACGCTTCGAATGGCTTCATCTGAGCCGATTCTACCTTGGGGGCACCGGCAGCAGGTGCAACAGGACCGCCAGGATCGGCGTCGCCAGCAACGGGAAGGCAATCATCACGCCGGCCGCCGCTTGGTACCATCGACGAGCGGAACGGGCCTCGCCCGTCGCCATGGAACGCAGCACCCTAGGAGACCCCGTCGATGATCACCCTGGCCGGATTTGCCGTCAGCAACTACTACAACAAGGTCAAGATCGCACTGATCGAGAAGGGCGTGCCCTTTGCGGAAGAGCTGAACTGGGCGAGTAAGGACGAGGCCACGCTCTCGGCCAGCCCGCTGGGCAAGGTGCCGTTCATGCGCGTACCCGGGGGTTCGCTGTGCGAGTCGCAGGTGCTGCTCGAGTACATCGAGGACGCGAATCCGGGCACCACGCCGCTGCTGCCCGCCGACCCGTTCGCGCGGGCCAAGGTCCGCGAACTGGTGACCTTCATCGAGCTGCACCTGGAGCTGGTCGCGCGCACGCTGTATCCGCAGGCGTTCTTCGGCGGCACAGTCGAGCCGTCGGTAATCGAGGCCACCCGCAAGGAGCTCGAACGCAACGTCGCGGCCTTCTCGAAGCTCGCCAAGTTCGCCCCCTTCGTCGCCGGCGAGACCTTCACGATGGCCGACTGCTCGGCGATTGTCAGCCTGCCGCTGATCTCCGGTGCGACCAAGGCCGTGCTCGGCGTCGATGTGCTGGCGGCAATCCCGGCGCGCGACTATGTCAGGCAGATGGGCGAGCGCGCGAGCGTGCAGCAGGTCAACGCCGACCGCAAGGCGAACCTCGAGCTGCGCGCAGCGATGGCTGCGAAGAAGTGATCTGCCGATGAGCGAGGCCTTGCCCGCGCGCACGCCGGAGTCGGCCCTAGTCTGGTCAGACGGCTTCGTCCTCGGCCACGAGCCGATGGACGAGACGCACCGCGAGTTCGTCGCGCTCGTCCGGGCGATGCAGACCGGTCCGGAGGCGGCGCTCGCCGGCCTGCTCGCTGATTTTGAGGCGCATGCCCGGCGGCACTTCGAGGAGGAGGACCGCTGGATGCTCGAGACCGGCTTTCCGCCGCGGGAGTGCCACATGGACGAGCATGCGGCCGTGCTGCGCTCGGTCTCAGAGGTGCGTGAGGAGGTTGCCCGAGGCGCGCTCGGCCAGGTGCGCCGGCTCGCCGATGCGCTCGCCGACTGGTTCCCTCGCCATGCGGACTGGCTCGACTCGGCGCTCGCGCACTGGCTCTGCAAGCGGGCGTACGGCGGCAATCCGGTGGTGCTGCGGCGCAACCTGAAGGGCTCACTCGGGGGCGCGTCGCAGGGCCGGCCGCTGCATGGGCACGAGGGCTGATTCGCCGCCGCGCGGCGCGGCCACCTGATGCTGGCCGACGTGGCCGACGTGGCCGACGTGGCCGACGTGGCCGACGTGGCCGACGTGGCCGACGTGGCCGACGTGGCCGAAGTCGCCGACGCGCACGGTGCGCGAGCGCTGGCTCGCGGCTGCTCGGACGCCGAGCAGCAGCCCGAGTAGCGCACGAGCGTGCGGTTGTCGATCTGGGGTGCGGGGGCCGCGCCCCAGCGTCAGGCCCCGGATGCGGATCACGGCAGCGCGTCGCGCTCCATTAGTACGATCCGGTCGTCGCCGCCCTCGGTGGGCAGCCAGGTGTACTCGAGGCCCGGAAAGGCCGCCTCGAAGTATGGAGCCTCATGCCCGATCTCGAGCACCAGCAGACCGCGCGGCGCGAGGTGGCCGCGGGCGCCGCCGACGATTCGGCGCACCAAGTCCATGCCGTCGGCGCCGCCACCAAGCGCACCCTGCGGTTCGGCGAGATACTCGGCGGGCAGCGCGGCCATCGATTCCGCGTTTACATACGGCGGATTGCAGACGACAAGGTCGAAGCGCTCGCCGGACGCCCCGGCCCACAGGTCGCCCTGGCGCAGCGCGACCCGGTCGTCCATGGCGTGCAGCGCGACGTTCTCCGCGGCCAGGGCCAGCGCGTCTACGGACAGGTCGGAGCCGAGCACCGTGGCGCCCTCGAAACGGCGTGCGGCGAGGATTGCGAGGCTGCCGCCGCCGGTGCACAGGTCCATGACCCGGCCCACGCCGCCGCCCGCCTCGAGCCAGGGCGCGAGCGCGTCGGTGTCGAGGATCTCGGCGATCGGCGAGCGGGGAACCAGTGCACGCGGGTCCGAGAGGAAGCGTATGCCGCGCAGCCACGCCTCGCCGGTCAGGTAGGCCGCGGGCAGGCGCTCTGTGCAGCGGCGCTCCACCAGCGCGATTGCCGCGGCGAGCTCGCCAGGGGCGAGCCGCGCCTCGAGCACCGGCTCGAGCCGGTCGAGCGGCAGGCGCAGCGACCACAGGACCAGCCACGCCGCTTCATCCCAAGCGTCTGTGGTGCCGTGGCCGAAGGCGATCCCCTCGGCCTGCATGCGGGTCACGGACCAGCGCAGCAGGTCGCGCACGGTGTATAGCGCACCGCGGGCCTCGGCCGCGCTCGGCGCAGGACGCTCGAAGCGGAAGGCGCTCATGGCAGCAGGGCCTCGAGGGTGCGGCGGTAGACGTTCTTCATGGGCTGCAGCCATGCGAGATCGATGTTCTCGTTGCTTTTGTGGATCGTGGCGTTGGGCGGTCCGAACTCGATGACCTCGCGGCAGATCGAGGCAATGAAGCGGCCGTCAGAGGTGCCGCCGGTGGTCGAGAGCTCGGTCTCGATGCCCATCTCAGCGCGAATCGAAGCGGCCAGCGCCTCGGACAGCGCGCCGCGCGGCGTGAGGAACGGCAGGCCCGACACCGTCCACTCGAGCGTGTGCTCGACCTCGTGCGCCTCCAGGATCGCGTTCACGCGCGCCTTCAGGCCCTCGACCGTGCTCGCGGTCGAAAAGCGGAAATTGAAGTCGATGACCGCCTCGCCCGGGATCACGTTGCCCGCTCCGGTGCCGGCGTTGAAGTTGGAGACCTGCCAGGTGGTGGGCGGGAAGTAGGCGTTGCCGTCGTCCCACTGCTCGGCCGCCAGCGACGCCAGCGCCGGCGCGAACACATGGATCGGATTGCGCGCCAGATGCGGGTAGGCGACGTGGCCCTGCACGCCCCGGACCCTGAGACGCCCGGACATCGAACCGCGACGGCCGTTCTTGACCATGTCGCCCAGCACCTTGACCGAGGTTGGTTCGCCGACGATGCAGTAGTCGAAGGACCCGCCGCGCGCGCGCAGCGTCTCGACCACGCGGTTCGTGCCGTCGATCGCCGGGCCTTCCTCGTCGGAGGTCAGCAGCACCGCGATCGAGCCCGCATGCGCGGGCCGGGCCACGACGAATTCCTCGATCGCGACGACGATGCCGGCGATCGAGGCCTTCATGTCGGCAGCGCCTCGGCCGTAGAGCGCGCCCTCGCGCTCGGTCGGCTCGAAGGGATCGGCATGCCACCACTGGCGCGGACCGGCCGGCACGACGTCGGTGTGACCGGCGAACACCAGCGTGGGGCCGGGTGCCGCGCCGCGACGCACGGCCCACAGGTTGTCCACATCACCGAAACGCATCGGCTCGAGCGCGAACCCGAGTGGCGCGAGGCGCGCGGCGATCAACTGCTGGCAGCCGGCGTCGGCCGGGGTGACCGAGCGGCGGCGGATCAAGTCTTCGAGCAGCGCTCGGACGGGGCAGGGGGGCAGGATCGGCATGGGGGCGGGTTGCGTACCTCGGGCGGCGGGGGCCGGGGCGGTTCGGGGGCGGCAGGCGCCGCCGGCGGCCGACCCGCGCCTAGGCGCGAGCCCGCCGGCTCGCTCCTAGGCCGCAGGAGCCGCCGGTTCGGTGAAGAGGTTGCGGTAGATCGGCTCCGAGAAGCCGACGACGATGCGATCACCTGCCTCGAGGACCGGGCGCTTGATGAGCGTCGGGGTCGCGAGCATCAGCTCGGAGGCGCTGGACTGGTCGACGACCGAAGCGCGCCGTGTCGCGTCGAGCTGGCGCCAGCTCAGTCCGCGCTTGTTCAGCAGCGCATCCCAGGGCAAGTGGCCCATCCATCGAACCAGCAGCGCCGCATCGAGCCCGTCGGCACGGAAGTCGTGGAACCGGAAGCTCACGCCCTGAGCGCGCAGCCAAGAACGGGCCTTTCGGACCTGGTCGCAGCTGTCGATGCCGTAGACGATCACACCTTCGTCCATCAGATGTTCAGCATGAACTCGGAGAAGGTCGGGCCTTCCGCCGGTTTCTTGTCGATCGGCGCGTCCGGCGCATTCGGCGCGTTCTGCTCGACGTCCGTCGGCAGCGGCGACGCCTGGGGCGCGGGCATGTCCGCGGTGTTCTCGAGCATCCAGAGCAGGTTGGTCGGCGAGTCGGACTGCGCGAGCGCGTCGTCCTTGCTGATGCGCCTGCTGCGGACCAGCTCGACGAACGCGCGCTCGAAGGTCTGCGAGCCGGGCGCCATGCTCTTTTCCATCGCTTCTTTGATCTCGGACAGGCGGCCCTGCTCGATCAGCTCGGAGATGAAGGTGGTGTTCAGCAGAATCTCGACCGCGGGCAAGCGGCCGCCTCCGCTCGAGCGGATCAGCCGCTGCGAAACCACCGCCTTGAGTGTGGTCGCCAGATCCGACAGCAGCACCCGCCTGTTTTCCGGCGTATAGAAGCTGACGATTCGGTTGAGCGCATGTGACGCATTATTGGCGTGCAGCGTCGACAGCACGAGATGGCCCGACTGCGCGTACGCGATCGCGGCGCTCATCGTGTCGACGTCACGGATCTCACCGATCATCAGGCAGTCGGGCGCTTGGCGCAGCGCGTTGCGCAGGGCGATTTCGTAGGAGACCGCGTCGGTGCCGATCTGGCGCTGGTTCACGACCGAGCGTCTGTGCCGGAAGGTGTACTCGATCGGATCCTCGATCGTCAGGATGTGGCCGCTGCGGTGCTGATTGCGGTAATCGAGCATTGAGGCCAGCGTCGTCGTCTTGCCCGAGCCGGTCGAACCGACCACCAGCAGCAGGCCACGCTTCTCCATGATCAGCTCGGAGAGGATTGGCGGCAGGTGCAGCGATTCGAACTGCGGGATGTCACCCGGGATGTAGCGGACTACTGCCGCCGTCGAACCACGCTGGCGAAACAGCGAGAACCGGAAGCTGCCGATGTTGCGCAGCCCATAGCCCAGGTTGAGCTCGTTCTCGCGCTCGAATAGCGCCCACTGCGTGTCGGTCAGGACCTCGCGCAGCAGCGCGTCGACCGAAATCGGGTCGAGGCGCTGCTGGTTGATGGGCACCGTGGTGCCGTTGATCTTGATATGCACCGCCGTACCGGCCGCGATGAACAGGTCAGACGCCTTCCTTTCGGCCATCAGGGCCAGCAGACGTTCCATCGCCATGTGTCGTCGCCTCGTACGGTCAGGGGGCTCGACGCTCAGTCGCCGCGGAGCAGCTCGTTGATGCCGGTCTTCGCGCGGGTCTGCGCGTCAACCCGCTTCACGATGACCGCGCAGTACAGGCTGTACTTGCCGTCGGCCGAGGGCAGCGAACCTGAGACGACGACCGATCCCGCCGGCACGCGGCCGTAGGTGACGGTGCCGGTGGCCCGGTCGTAGATCTTGGTGCTCTGGCCGATGTAGACGCCCATCGACAGCACCGAGTTCTCCTCGACGATCACGCCCTCGACCACCTCGGAGCGCGCACCGATGAAGCAGTTGTCCTCAATGATCGTCGGATTGGCCTGCAAGGGCTCGAGCACGCCCCCGATACCGACCCCGCCGGACAGATGGACATTCTTGCCGATCTGCGCGCAAGAGCCGACCGTGGCCCAAGTGTCGACCATCGTGCCCTCATCGACGTAGGCCCCAATGTTGACATAGGAGGGCATGAGCACGACGTTGCGGCCGATGAAGCTGCCGCGGCGGGCAACTGCCGGCGGGACGACGCGAAAGCCGCCCGCGGCGAAGTCCTGGGCGCTCCAGCCCTCGAACTTGGTCGGCACCTTGTCGTAGAACTGCAGGGCGCCGGCAGGCATCGGCGCGTTATCCTCGAGGCGGAACGAAAGCAGCACGGCCTTCTTGATCCACTGGTGGACCGTCCAGGCGCCGTCGACCTTCTCGGCGACCCGTAGCCGCCCGGTGTTGAGCTCGCCGATCACGTGGCCAACGGCCTCGCGGATGGGCTTGGGCGCTGAGGCGGGGGACAGCTCGGTACGCTGCTCCCAGGCCTGTTCGATCGTGCTCTGCAAGACGGTCATCGTCGGGGTCACGCTGAGGTTCGGGTAAAGAAGGTCCGGATGCGCTCGGCCGCCTCGACGCAGGCGTCGAGTCCATCGACGAGGGCGAGACGCACGAAGCCGGCTCCAGGATTGCGGCCGGGAACGCCACGGGCGAGGTAGCTGCCCGGCAGTACCAGCACATTATATTGACGGTACAGCTCGCGGGCGAACGAGGCATCATCGCCGCCGGGGACGCCCGCCCAGAGGAAGAAGCCGCCTTCGGGCGCGGACACCCTGAGCAGGCCCTCCAGGCGGGGCAGCACGGCATCGAACTTATCCCGGTACAGGTGCCGGTTCTCGACGACGTGGGCCTCGTCGGCCCAGGCCGCGACCGAGGCGGCCTGAACGGTCGCGCTCATCGCGCCGCCGCTGTACGAGCGCAGGAGCAGGAAGCGTGCGATGAGCGCGGCGTCCCCGGCGACGAATCCGGAGCGCAGCCCGGGTACGCTCGAGCGCTTCGACAGGCTGGAGAAGACCAGCAAGCGCGGGAAGCCGGCGAATCCGAGGGCGTGAGCCGCCTGCAGTGCGCCCTCGGGCGGCGCGGCCTCGTCCGGATAGATCTCCGAGTAGCACTCGTCGGCGGCGATTACGAAGCCATGGCGCTCCGACAGCTCGAAGAGCCGCGCCCATTCGGTGCGGGTGGTGACGGCGCCCGTCGGATTGCCGGGCGAGCAGACGTACACAAGCTGCACCCGGGCCCAGGTCTCGGGCGGCACCGACTCCCAGTCCGGCGAGAAGCCGCCGCCCGGGGCGGGGTCGACGTAGACCGCCTCGGCGCCCGCCAGCAGGGCCGCGCCCTCGTAGACTTGATAGCAGGGATTCGGCAGCAGCACGACCGGGCGCGCTGGGCTGGCGGCGACGTCGACCACCAGCTGCGCGATGGCGAACAGCGCCTCCTTCGAGCCGTTGACCGGCAACACCTGGGTCGCCGGATCGATCCGGGGCAGGTCAAAGCGGCGCTCCAGCCAACCGGCCACCGTGCGCCGCAACGGCTCGCCGCCGGCGGTCGGCGGGTACGAGGACAGACCGTCGAGTGCCGCGACCATCGCGTCGCGCACACAGGCCGGTGCCCGGTGCCTGGGCTCGCCGATCGACATCGCGATCGGCGACATCGCGGCAGGCGGCTCGACGCCGCGCAGCAGCGTCCTCAGGCGCTCGAAAGGGTATGGCTGGAGGTCGTTCAGAAGTCGGTTCAAGAATTTGCCGTAAACCTTTGATTTGTAATATTTTACAAGACTTTTTCAGCCCCGCGTGCTCGCTTCGGCCGGGAACGACCCGAGCTCGACACGCGGCAATGGCTGCCAGCCGCGCTTGCGGTGCTCTGCCACGACAGTGGTGAAGATGCCGCCACGTACGTACCAGCGTGCCGTCAGGCGCATGAACCGCGGGCGAGTCGCCGCCACCATCTCATCGAGGATGCGGTTGGTCACCGCTTCGTGGAAGGCGCCCTGATCCCGGAACGACCACATGTAGAGCTTGAGCGCCTTGAGTTCGAGGTTCTTGCGTTCGGGCACGTAATCGAGGATCAGGGTTGCGAAGTCGGGCTGGCCGGTCAGCGGGCACAGGCAGGTGAACTCCGGTACCTCGATGTGCACCAGGTAGTCGCGGCCGGGGGCGGGATTCGGGAAGGTGTCGAGCTGGGTGGACGGTGCGCTGGGCATCGGGATCTCCGCGGCGGCCTGGCCCGCGCCGTGCGGGGGCGGCACTCGGCGAGGCCGAAAAAAAGGGCCCGTTCGGGCCGAGTTCAAGACGGTTCGACCCCTGCCGCCGCCACCCCGCGCGGGGTGCGGTGTGGCCGGGACACCGAACCTGCGGTGCTATTATAGGCTCGGCCCGCCTAGAGGTCGCCCGCCATGGACGTCGCTGCTTTCCCGCGCGTCCGTTACCGTCTCCGACGATCCGATCGCCCCCGCCCGCGCGGGGCTGACAGAGCATTTCCCTCGTGCGTCTGAAACAGCTCAAGCTCGCCGGCTTCAAGTCATTTGTCGACCCGACCGCATTCGAGGTGCCGAGCCAGCTCGTCGGTGTCGTCGGACCCAACGGATGCGGCAAGTCGAACATCATGGACGCCGTGCGCTGGGTGCTGGGCGAGTCCCGCGCGTCCGAGCTGCGCGGCGAGTCGATGCAGGACGTGATCTTCAACGGATCCTCCGACCGCAAGCCTTCCGGACGCGCGAGCGTCGAACTGATCTTCGACAACGCCGCCTCCCGGTTGGGCGGTGCCTGGGCGGGCTACGCCGAGATCTCGGTCAAGCGCGTGCTGAGCCGCGACGGCCAGTCGAGCTACCTGATCAACAACCAGATCGTGCGCCGCAAGGACGTCCACGACATGTTCCTCGGCACGGGCCTGGGCCCGCGCGCCTACGCGATCATCGGCCAAGGCACGGTCTCGCGGATCATCGAGGCCAAGCCCGAGGACCTGCGGGTCTTCCTGGAGGAGGCTGCAGGCGTCTCCAAGTACAAGGAGCGACGACGCGAGACCGAGAACCGGCTGTCCGACACGCGGGAGAACCTGACGCGGGTCGAGGACATCGTCCGCGAACTCAGCGCCCAGATCGAGAAGCTCGAACGCCAGGCCGAGGTTGCCCAGGCCTTTCGCGGCCTAGAGGCCGAGCGCGAACTCATGCAGCAGATGCTGTGGATCGTGCGGCGCGACGAGGCCGCTGCCGACCAGTCGAAGGCCGCGCAGCAACTGGGGCAGCTCACCAACGAGATCGAGTCGCAGCTCGCGCAGCAGCGCGCGGTCGAGGCGTATCTCGAGGAGACCCGCGCTGCCCACTACGAGGCGAGCGACGCGGTCCATGCGGCGCAGGGCGCCTACTACGAGGCCAATGGCGAGGTCACGCGGCTGGAGAACCAGATCCGCTTCGTCGCCGACTCGCAGGCGCAGCTGCGCGAGCGCCTCGCGGGACTGCAGGCTCAGATCGACGCGGCCCGGGCCCGCGACGGGCAGGCTGGCGAATCGCTGGCCCGCAGCGACGAGGAGCTCGCCGCGGCCGAGGAGCGCCAGGCGGTGCTCGCCCAGCGCCTGGACGATGCGAACGCCGAGCTGCCCGCCCTCGAGGACGCGCTGCGCGACGCCCGCACCGAGCTCGATGTCGCGCGGGCGCGGGCGGCCGAGACCTCGCAGGCGATCCAGGTCGCGGCCACGCGCCAGCGCGGGCTGGAGGAGGCTATGCGCGGGCTCGAGGACCGGCGCGGGCGACTGCTCGATGCGCTCGAGCGGCTCGGCGAGGCGCCGCAGGCACAGCTCGACGCGCTGCGCGAACAGCTCGCCGAGGCCGAAGCCCTCGAGGAGGCCGCCGGCGAGCGGGTCGCCGAGGGCGAGTCACGCTGGAGCGAGCTCGACGGCCGCCGTGGGCCGGCGCAGGAGGCCCTGCGCGAGGCGCTGGCCAAGGTGTCCCAAGTCGATGCACGGATAGCCGCGCTGCGCCAGATTCAGGAGCGGGTCCGGACCTCCGGCAAGACCGCGCCCTGGCTGCAGAAGCACGGCCTGGAGGGCATGAAGCGGCTCTGGCAGCGGCTGCGGATCGAGCCCGGCTGGGAGACCGCGGTCGAGTCGGTGCTGCGCGAGCGCGTGCAGGCCCTCGAGGTCGCGCGGCTCGATTCGCTGTCGGGCTTGCTCGCCGAGCAGCCACCGGCGAAGGTCGGCTTCTACGCCGGCGGGGACGCGCCGGTCACGGGCGGCGCGCCGGCGCCGGCCGGGCTGAGCCCGCTCGCCGTGCAGGTCCACACGAGCGATCCGCAGATCCGGGCCCTGCTCGACGAGTGGCTGCACGGGAGCTTCTGCGGCGAGACGGCGCAGCAGGCCGTGGCCGAGCGCAGCCGGCTTCCGGCCGGCGGGCAGTTCGTGCTTCGCTCGGGCCATGCGATCGGCCGCTTCGGCCTTCAACTCTATGCCCTCGACTCCGAGCAGGACGGCGTGCTGGCCCGCCAGCAGGAGCTCGACAACCTGACCCGCGAGCACCGTGCTGTCGAGCTGATCGCCGACGACGCCCGCGCGGGCGCCGCGCGCACCGAGGCCGCCGCGTCCGACGCCCGCGGCCGGCTGTCCTCCGACCGCGACGCCCTGCAGCAGGCGGTTCGGCGTGCGGCCAGCCTGCGCCTGGATACCGAGCGCTGCACGCAGCAGGTCCAGCGCGCGAGCGCCGACCGCGCCCGACTCGAGTCCGAGATCGCTGAGCTCAGCGCGCAGCTCGCCGAGCGCGAGACGGCGATCGCCGAGGAAGGTGCGCGCTTCGAGGCGCTCGACCTCGAGCTCGCCGATCGCCAGGAGGCGGGGGAGGCCAGACGCATCGGCTGGGAGGACGCCGAGGCCGGGCTCGGAGCAGCCCGCGAGGGCCTGCGCGGCGTCGAGCGCGACGAGCGCGAGGCCGCGTTCTCGGTCCGCGAGATCGAGGCGCGGCGGCAGTCGCTGCGCGAGCAGATCGCGCAGGCGCGGCGCAGCATCGAGCAGGGGCTGTCTGAGTCCGAGAGCCTGCAGCCACGTCTGGCAGAGCTGTCCGACGCTGCGGCCCGCGCGGGGCTTCAGGACGCGCTCGATGCACGGGTCCGCGCCGAGCAGGCGCTCTCCGAGGCCCGGGCGCGGCTCGATGCGCTGACCGGCTCGATGCGCGAGCTCGACGAGTCCCGCCTTGGCCACGAGCGCGCACAGGAGCCGCTGCGCGCCCGCCTGACCGACCTGCAGCTCAAGGAGCAGGCCGCCCGCATCGGAGCCGAGCAGTTCGCCGAGCAACTCGCGCAGGCCGAGGTCGACGAGGGGGCGGTGCGCGCGCGCTTCGAGCAGGCACCCCGACCGACCTGGCTGCAGGGAGAGCTCACGCGGCTGGGCAACGCGATCGCGGCCTTGGGCGCGGTCAACCTCGCGGCACTCGACGAGCTCGCCGTCTCGAGCGAGCGCTTCGGTTTTCTGACCGCGCAGTCAGCCGACCTGAACGAGGCGATCGGCACGCTCGAGGACGCGATCCGCAAGATTGACCGCGAGACCCGCGCGCTGTTGCAGGAGACCTTCGACACCGTCAACGAGCACTTCGGCACGCTGTTCCCGGAGCTGTTCGGCGGGGGCGAGGCCCGGCTGGTGCTGACCGGCGAGGAGATCCTCGACTCCGGCGTGTCGGTGGTTGCCCAGCCCCCTGGCAAGCGCAACCAGTCGGTTCACCTGCTGTCCGGCGGCGAGAAGGCCCTGACCGCCATCGCACTGGTGTTCGCGATGTTCCAGCTCAACCCCGCGCCGTTCTGCCTGCTCGACGAGGTCGACGCGCCGCTCGACGATGCCAACACTGAGCGCTACGTGTCAATGGTGAGACGAATGTCCGACCAGACCCAGTTTCTCTTCATCACGCACAACAAGATCGCGATGGAGCTCGCCCAGCAATTGGTCGGCGTGACCATGCAGGAGCGTGGCGTGTCGCGCATCGTTGCGGTCGACCTGCAGGCGGCCGCCGGCTTCGCCGAGGCGGCGTGATGGACACCCTCTGGGCGAGCCTGATCGGGCTGTTTCTCATCGCGGTGGGCGTGGTGCTGGCGTTCAACCTGATGCAGGGCCGCCAGTCGCGCCTGCGCGATGCTTGGTTCGACAACCTGTCCGGCTCGGGCAAGCCGGCTCCGGCGTCGCGTTCCGAGCCGGGCGCAGGCGATCGGCCGCGGGGCGAGCCGAGTGTCGGTGCCGGCCATCGGGCCGGGCCTTCGGCAGGACGGCCGAACGAGCGTGTCGAGCCCACCTTCGGACCCGCATCCGGGACCGGGCCCGAAGCAGTGGACTCCGCGGGCGAACAGCGCGAAGACGCGGCCTTCGGCGAGGCGCGGCAGGGCAGCACGGAACGCTCCGACCCGCCGGTGCCCAGCGCCGGGACGGGCAAGGACGGCGAACCGTCTCGGTTCGAGGATCCGGTTGCCTGCGAACCGCCCGCATCCGACACCGCGAACGGTCCGATCCTCGATCCGCGGCTCGACTGCATCGTGGTCTTCGGGCTCGGTGCGCCGGTGGCCGTCGAGCGCCTGCTCGCTGCCGCCTCGACGCTCCGGCGTGCCGGCGCCAAGCCGATCGCCGTCGAGGCAGACGGCGGCGACGGTCGCTGGACCGTGCCGCACGCCTCGCTCGGCGCGGTGCGCCGGGTGAGGGCCGGCGTCCTGCTCGCCAACCGTCACGGTCCCCTCAACGCGATGGAGTTCTCCGAGTTCGCGACGGCGATGCAGGCGCTCGGCCGCGCGATCGGGGCAGGCGAAGTGATCGTGCCCGACATGGCGCCGGTGCTCGAGCATGCCCGCCAGCTCGACGAGGCCTGCGCGCAGTTCGACGCGGTGCTCGGCCTGAACGTCGAGACGCCGACCGCGCTGTCCCCCGGCGAGCTGGCCGCGCTCGCCGCAGGCCTGGGGATGCAGGAGCGCGGTAACAACCGCTTCACCGCGATCGGCAACGAGGGCGAGGCGTTCTTCTCGCTGGCGCTGGGTGAGCGAGCCGAGCAGCTCACGCTGCTGCTGGACGTGCCGCGTGCGCCGCAGGGGGCCGAGCCCTGGGCCCGGATGGTCCAGGCCGCCCACCTGTGCGCCGAACGCACCGGCGGCCGCGTGGTCGACGATGCCGGCCAGCCGATGACCGATCCAGCCGCGGCTGGAGTCGCCCGCCAGCTCGCGATGCGCTATCTCTCGCTGCAAGACGCGGGGCTCGACGCCGGCTCGCCCGCTGCGCTCCGGGTCTTCAACTGAGCGCTGCCGCCATGCCGCCGAACGTGGACGGGCTGTCGCCGCAGGCCCGCATCGAGCGGCTTCGAGCTGAGCTCGAGCGCCACAACCATGTGTACTACGTGCTCGACGCGCCGACTGTGCCCGACGCCGAGTACGACCGCCTGTTCCTCGAGCTGCAGCAGCTCGAGGCGGCCCATCCCGAGTTCGCCTCGCCCGAGTCCCCGACCCGGCGCGTCGGTGGCGCGGTCGCCTCCGGCTTCGGCCAGGTGCGGCACGCGCTGCCGATGCTGTCGCTGCAGAACGCGTTCGCCGACGACGACGTCCGCGGCTTCGACCGCCGCGTGCGCGAGGCCGCCGCCGCCGCTGGCCTCGATGCCGCAGCGCTGCGCTACTGCGCGGAGCTGAAGTTCGACGGCCTGGCGATCAGCCTGTGCTATGAGGATGGGCGCTTCGTGCAGGGGGCCACGCGCGGCGACGGCGCCGTCGGCGAGGACGTGACGGCCAACCTGCGCACCGTCCGCGCGATCCCGCTGCGGCTCGACGGACCGGCCCCGCGCCGCCTGGAGGTCCGTGGCGAGGTGCTTATGTTCCGGCGCGACTTCGAGCGGATGAACGACGCGCAACGGGCCCGCGGCGACAAGCCCTTCGTGAATCCGCGCAATGCCGCGGCCGGCAGCCTGCGCCAGCTCGATTCCGCGCTGACCGCCCAGCGGCCGCTGCGCTTCTTCGCATATGGCCTGGGCGAGGCGTCCGACGCCGCCGCGGTGCCCAGCTCTCACGCGGCGCTCCTAGACTGGTTCGGCGCGCTCGGGCTGCCGGTCAGCCCGTACCACTGCACCGTGCCCGATGTCGAGGGCCTGCTCGCGTTCTACCGCGACATCGGCGCTCGCCGGGCAACGTTGCCCTACGACATTGACGGGGTCGTCTACAAGGTCGACCAGCGCGACTGGCACGAGGCCATCGGCTTCGTCGCCCGGGCGCCGCGCTTCGCACTCGCCCACAAGTTCCCTGCCGAGGAGGCGCTGACCGAGCTCCTCGACATCGACGTACAAGTCGGCCGCACCGGCGTCCTGACCCCGGTCGCGCGGCTGCGGCCGGTGTTCGTGGGCGGCGTGACCGTCACCAACGCGACGCTGCACAACGAGGACGAGCTCACCCGCAAGGCGCTGATGATCGGCGACACGGTCGTCGTTCGGCGCGCCGGCGACGTGATCCCAGAGGTGGTCCGCTCCGTCCCTGAAGCGCGCCCGCCCGGCGCCCGCAGTTTCAGCATGCCGGCCCACTGCCCGGTCTGCGGATCGGCTGCGATCCGCGAGGATGGGGAGGTGGCTTGGCGCTGCGTCGGCGGCCTGTACTGCAAGGCCCAGCGCAAGCAGGCGCTGCTGCACTTCGCGCAGCGCCGGGCGATGGACATCGACGGACTGGGCGAGAAGATCGTCGATCAGCTGGTCGAGCGCGACCTGGTCCAGACCCCCGCCGACCTGTACCGGCTCGACGCGGCCACGCTGGCCGGGCTCGAGCGGATGGCGGAGAAGTCTGCGGCCAAGCTCGCCGCCGCGATCGCGACCTCGCGCGAGGTCGCCCTGGAGCGCTGTCTCTTCGCGCTCGGCATCCGGCATGTCGGCGAGGAAGTGGCGCGGATCCTGGCCGCCGAGTTCGGCGGGCTCGACGAGACGCTCGACGCCGACTGGGCCGCCCTTATCGAGGCCAAGGCCGCCGCGCAGAGGCACAATGCCCGGGCGAGGCCCAAGGGCGAGGCCCTGCTGCCGGTGCCGCTCGAGGGTGTCGGCCCGGAGATCATGCGGGCGATCCAGGCCTTCGCCGCCGAGCCGCACAACCGCGAGGTGATCGCCGGACTGAGGGCGGCGGGCGTGGAGCCGCGGCGGCCGCCGCGCCGAGGCAACGTCGGGGCCGCCTCCGAGGGGGGCGGCGCCAGCCACGTGTCGGCCCCGGTCCTCGACGGCGTCCTGTCCGGTCGCATAATTGTCGTCACGGGGACGTTGCCCGGCATGGCTCGGGATGAAGCCGAGGCGCTGATCCGCCAGCACGGGGGCAGTGCCACCGGATCGGTCTCGAAGCGAACCAGCTTCGTCCTGTCAGGTGGGAACCCGGGCAGCAAGATTGCCAAGTCCACTGAACTGGGCATTCCGGTGATCGACCTAGAACAATTCCTTCGCATGATCGGACGAGATGGCCAAGAAAATTCGTAAGGCGGTGTTCCCTGTAGCGGGGCTCGGCACGCGGTTCCTACCAGCGACCAAGGCGTCTCCGAAGGAGATGCTGCCGGTCGTGGACAAGCCGCTGATCCAGTACGCCGTCGAGGAAGCCGCGGCGGCCGGGATCACCGAGATGATCTTCATCACCGGGCGCGGTAAGCGCAGCATCGAGGATCATTTCGACAAGGCCTACGAACTCGAGGCCGAGCTGACGGCCCGCGGCAAGACCGCGCTGCTCGAGGCGGTCAAGGATGCGGTGCCCAAGGGCATCAACTGCGTGTACATCCGACAGGCCGAGCCGCTGGGCCTCGGTCACGCGGTGCTCTGCGCCCGCTCGGTCGTCGGCAACGAGCCGTTCGCGGTGCTGCTTGCGGACGACCTGATGCAGGCGTCCGAAGGCGGCACGCCGGTGCTCGCGCAGATGGTCGAGCAGTACTCGAAGCACCATTCGAGCGTGCTCGCCGTCCAGGAGGTGTCCCGCGAGGAGACCTCGTCCTACGGCATCGTCTCGAGCTCGCCCTGGGGCGAGCGCACCGAGCGGGTCACCGGCATCGTCGAGAAGCCCAAGCCCGAGGTCGCACCGTCGACGCTGGCCGTGGTCGGGCGTTACGTGCTCACGCCGTTGGTCTTCGAGCACCTCGCCAACATCCGGCCCGGCGCCGGCGGCGAGATCCAGCTCACCGACGCACTGGCCCGGCTGATCAGCGAAGAGCCCGTGCTCGCCTATCGTTTCGAGGGCACGCGCTACGATTGCGGCTCGAAGATCGGGTATCTTCAAGCCACGGTCGAGCTGGCCCTGCGGCATCCCGAGGTCAGTGCGGACTTCGCCGCCTTCCTCGAGCGTCGCCGGTCCCGCTGACCGTCAGATGCCCGGCGCGCGCCGCGCCGGGTCCTCGTCCAGACGACGGCCCAGACGCGGGCCGCGGAGTCCCCCACGCATGCATGCCATCATCGGCGGCAGCGGGCTTGCCAAGCTCGCCGACCTGAAGCTCGAACGTCGCGAGGTGGTCCGCACCCCATTCGGCGACCCGTCCTGCGCGCTGTCCTTCGGTACGATCGACGGCATCGCCGTGGTGTTCCTCGCGCGCCACGGCTATGGCCACACCATCGCGCCGCACCAGATCAACTACCGCGCCAACCTCTGGGCGCTGCATCACGTCGGCGCCACCGAGGTGCTGGCGGTCGCCACCGTCGGCGGCATCCGCGCCGACTGCGGACCGGGCGCGCTGGTCGTGCCCGACCAGATCATTGACTACACACACGCCCGCAAGAGCACCTTCTTCGAAGGCCCGGACAATCCTGTCACCCACGTCGACTTCACCGAGCCGTACGCCGAGGCGATCCGCGTGCGCCTGCTGAACGGTGCGGCCGCGGCAGGCGAGGCGGTGATCGCAGGCGCCTGCTACGGCTGCACGCAGGGCCCCCGTCTCGAGACCGCGGCCGAGATCCGCCGGATGGAGCGCGACGGCTGCGACCTGGTCGGCATGACCGCCATGCCCGAGGCCGTGCTCGCCCGCGAGCTGTCGCTGCCGTACGCGGTGCTGGCAGTGGTGGCCAACCATGCCGCCGGGCTCGGCGACAGCCGCCGGGCGATCTCGATGGAAGCGATGGGCGCGGTCATGGACGAGGCGATGGTCCGTGCGCGCCGCGTGCTCGCCGCGAGCCTGCACGTTGGCGCGGATGTGTATCGATGATCCACCCGGTACTCAGGATGGGTGATCCGCGCCTGTTGCGCGTCGCCCGTCCGGTCGAGCGCTTCGACACGCCCGATCTGCATGCGCTGGTCTCGGATATGTTCGACACCATGGCCGATCGCAACGGCGCCGGACTCGCCGCGCCGCAGATCGGCGTCGACCTGCGCGTCGTGATCTTCGGCTTCGAGTCGAACCCGCGCTACCCCGAGGCCGAGCCGGTGCCCCCGACGGTGCTGCTCAATCCGGTGATCGAGGCGCTCGCGTCGGATGAGGAGGATGGCTGGGAGGGCTGCCTGTCGGTGCCCGGCATGCGGGGCTGGGTGCCGCGGTTCGCCCGTATCCGGTACCGCGGGTTCAACGCCTTCGGTGCACCGGTCGACCGGATTGCCTCGGGTTTCCACGCTCGCGTGGTGCAGCACGAGTGCGACCACCTCGACGGGATCCTCTATCCGATGCGCATCCGCGACCTGAGCCGGTTCGGGTTTGTCGAGGCGCTCTTTCCCGGCGAGACGGTCCAGGACGACTGATCAGCCTTGCATTGCGTCGAGCAGTTCGCTCTCGAGTTGGATCTGCTGGCGCGCGTTCGCAAGCGCCGGGCCGTCGATCAAGAATACGTCCTCGGCGCGCTCGCCAAGGGTCATGATCCGTGCTGCCTGCAGGTTGATCCCGTGGCGGGCCAGGGTGCGCGCGATGCCGTACAGCAGCCCGGTGCGGTCGCCCGCCACCACCGACAGCAGGAAGCAGTTGCCGCGCTCGTCCGGGCGCAGGTCGACCTTCGGGGCGATGGGGAAGTAGCGCGAGCGGCGCGACGCGCGCCCGCGCACCGGCGCCTCGAGCGGGCGGCGCTGGGCGAGCCGGTCGGCGAGCTCGACCTCGACCAGCGACAGGATGTCGCGGTACTGCGCCGCATGGTTCGGGTCCACCACCAGGAAGCTGTCGAGCGCGCGGCCGTTGCGCGTGGTGTGGATCCGCGCGTCGAGCACCGAGAGATTCTTGCTGTCGAAGTAGCCGCAGATCCGCGCAAACAGGTCCGGCTGGTCGGGCAGGTACACCACGACCTGGAACCCTTCGCCGATCGGTGCGAGGCGGGTGCGCACAATGGGCGTGTCGGTATCCGGGTGCCGGTGCAGCACACGGGTCTGCCAGGCGATGTCCTGCGCATCGTTGCGGAGGAAGTAGCCGATGTCGAGCTGCCTCCAGAACGCGGTGTACACATCGGGCGCGAGCCCGTGCAGGTTCAGCAGCCGCACCGACTCGGCGCGGCGCGCATCGAAGCGCGCATCGGGGCTCGTCGCCTCGCCGCCCAACACCCGCTTGGTCGCGAGGAACAGATCCTCGAGCAACTTGCCCTTCCACGCGTTCCAGACCTTGGGGCTGGTTCCGCGGATGTCGGCGACCGTCAGCAGGTAGAGCGCAGTCAGCCGCCGATCGGTTGCGACCAGGCGCGCGAACCGCGCGACCACCTCCGGATCGCTCAGGTCCTGCTTCTGCGCGACCGATGACATCGTCAGGTGGTGCTCGACCAGGAACGTGACCAGCTCGCGGTCCTCGTCGCTCAGCCCGTGCTCGCGGCAGAACCGGCGCGCATCCTGCTTGCCGAGCGCCGAGTGGTCGCCGCCCCGGCCCTTGGCGATGTCGTGGAAGAGGGCGGCGACGTAAAGCAGCCAGACCCGCTCGAAGCCCGCCGCGAGCTGGCTGCAGAACGGGTACTCGTGCGCGTGCTCGGCCATCGAGAACCGGCGCAGGTTGCGCACGACCATCAGGATGTGCTGGTCAACTGTGTAGACGTGGAACAGGTCGTGCTGCATGCGTCCGACGATCTTGCGGAACGCGGGCAGGTACCGTCCGAGCACCGACCACTGGTTCATCCGCCGCAGCGCTCGGGTGACGCCGCGCGGCGACTGCAGCAGCGCTAGGAAGGCCGCGCGATTGTCCGGGTCGCGGCGGAACGCGCCGTCGATGCACGCGCGGGCGCGCCAGATCGCCCTGAGCGTGGGCGCGCCGATACCGCCGAGCTCGGGATGGCGCTCCATCGTGAGGAAGGCCCGCAGGATCGCCTTCGGATCACGTTCGAAGACTTCGGTATCGACCGCCTCGAGCAGGCCTCGGACGTTGCGGAACTCCGCGTCGATCGGCTCGGGCTGGCCGGCGTTCTCGGGGAAGAGCTCGGCCTCCAGGTTCTGAATCAGCAGCGTCGACAGCTGGGTCACTGACTTCGCCGTCCGGTAGTAACGCTGCATCAGCTGCTCGCTGGCCAGGCGTGCGTCCTCGGTGTCGAAGCCCATCACGCGCGCCACCTGCGCCTGCAGGTCGAACACCAGCCGGTCCTCGCGACGCCCCGCCACAACGTGCAGCCAGGCCCGGATCACCTTCAGCTTGCGCTCCTGGCCCGCCAGCAGCACAGCCTCCGCCCGGGTCGCGAGCCCGCGTCCGGCGAGCTGCCTCCAGCCGGTGCCCAGGCGCGCCGCCCGCGCGATCCACAGGATCGATTGCAGGTCGCGCAGCCCGCCCGGGCTTTCCTTGACGTTCGGCTCCAGGCTGTAGGGCGTGTCCTCGAACTTCACGTGGCGCTGACGCAGCTCGAAGAGCTTGGCGTGGAAGAACGCCCGTCCGTCGAGCGCCACGTCGAGCAGCTCCCCGAGCCGCGTGTACAGACCGCGCCGCCCGGTCAGCCAGCGCCGCTCGAGCAGGCTGGTCTGCACCGTGATGTCGCCGGCGGACTCGACCAGGCACTGCTCGACCGTGCGCACGCTGTGCCCGATCTCCAGGCCGACGTCCCAGCAGGCGCCGATGAAGCGCTCGAGCCGCGCGGCTCGAGCCGGATCCTCGGCGGCCGGCACGAGCAGCAGCAGGTCGACGTCGGAGTGCGGCATCAGCTCGCCGCGCCCGTAGCCGCCGACCGCGACCAGCGCGCAGTCCGACTGCAGCCCAGCATCGAACCAGAGCTCGAGCAACACGCCGTCGGTCAGGCGGACGATGCCGTGCATCAGACGCCGCACGTTGCTGCGCTCGCGGAAGGCGTCGATCAGCTCGGCGCGGCGGGCGCGCAGCGCCGTGCGCATCGCTGGCACGTCCACGGGTACGTGTGCCGGCGGGTCGACCCGCTGCATCGCGGCGCGAGCCGGACGGCTCAGGCCGCCACCGGCTGCGGCGCGGGGCGCACCGGCGCGCCGGCCGAGGTGGTCAGCACCTCGTGACCGGTTTCGGTGACCAGCACCGTGTGCTCCCACTGGGCCGAGAGGCTGTGGTCCTTGGTGACGATGGTCCAGCCGTCGGCCAGCTCTCTGACCTCGCGGCGGCCCGCGTTCACCATCGGCTCGATCGTGAAGATCATGCCGGCGGCCAGCGCCTCGCCGGTCCCGGCACGGCCGTAGTGCAGCACCTGCGGGGCCTCGTGGAAGCGGCGCCCGATCCCGTGGCCGCAGAACTCGCGGACGATCGAGAATCCGCTCGACTCGGCATGGCGCTGGATCACCTGCCCGATGTCGCCGAGCGTGGCCCCGGGTCGCACCTGCTCGATGCCGAGCCACATGCACTCGTAAGTGACCTGGCACAGCCGGCGCGCGGCGATCGAGGGTTCCCCGACGAAGAACATCCGGCTGGTGTCGCCATGGAAGCCGTCTTTGATGACGGTCACGTCGATGTTCACCACATCGCCGTTCTTGAGTACCTTTTCGCCGGGAATGCCGTGGCAGACCTGGTGGTTGACCGAGGTACAGATTGCCTTAGGGAAGGGCCGGTAGCCGGGCGGGGCGTAGTTGAGCGGCGCAGGAACCGTCTTCTGCACGTTCACCATGTAGTCGTGGCACAGCACATCGAGCTGGCCGGTGCTGATGCCAGGCTTCACGTGCGGCGCGATGAAATCCAGCACTTCCGACGCCAGGCGCCCAGCCAGGCGCATTGCGGCGATCTCGGCCTCGGTCTTGATGACGATCGACATCGAACTTGTCGGTAACTCGTTGTTCGGGCTATGATTATAGGCTTGCCTGGATTCGAGCGCCTGACCTTTATCGAAATGTCGGGCGGTGCGGGTCCGGTCAAGCCAATCCACCGCGGCCTTCGCGGCGATCCGGTCACGACTTCCTCACGGAGCGTACCGGGGCGACGCGGACGACTCAAGGCCCTGTCTGGAGCCCCCTGGGGTGCACGGTTCATCCGTGTCGGGGGTCTCCCGGGCCGCGGACAAAGCAACCCTCGCGCAACCTAGAAGGAGCGCACACATGACGACCATGCGTCAGATGCTGGAAGCGGGTGTCCATTTTGGTCACCAGACCCGATTCTGGAACCCCAAGATGGCGCCGTACATCTACGGCCATCGCAACAAGATCCACATCGTCAATCTCGAGAAGACCCTGGTCATGTACCAGGGCGCGATGAAGTACATGACGCAGCTCGCGTCGAACCGCGGCACCGTGCTGTTCGTCGGCACGAAGCGCCAGGCCCGCGAGATCGTCGCGCAGGAAGCCAAGCGCGCCGGTATGCCCTATGTCGACGAGCGCTGGCTCGGTGGCATGCTGACCAATTTCAAGACCGTCAAGACCTCCATCAAGCGCCTGCGCGACATGGAAGCCATGCAGGCCGACGGCAGCTTCGATCGCATGTCGAAGAAAGAAGCCCTGTTGTTCTCGCGCGAGATGGAGAAGCTCAGCAAGGCGATCGGCGGCATCAAGGACATGAATGGCCTGCCGGACGCGCTGTTCGTCATCGATGTCGGCTACCACAAGATCGCCATCACCGAGGCGGTGAAGCTCGGCGTTCCGGTGGTCGGCGTGGTCGACACGAACCACTCGCCGGACGGCATCGACTACATCATTCCGGGCAACGACGACTCGGGCAAGGCCATCCAGCTGTACGCCGAAGGCGCCGCCGACGCCGTCCTCGCGGGCCGCTCGGCGTCCCTGCAGGAGACGGCCAAGGGTGGCGACGAGTTCGTCGAGCTGCAGGCCGAGCAGGCCTGAACCGGCGTGCGGACACAGCGACGTACTGAGCGAGCCGAGGAGCGAATGAATGGCTGAGATCACCGCAGGCATGGTGAAAGAACTGCGCGAGAAGACCGACGCGCCGATGATGGAGTGCAAGAAGGCGCTGACCGAGGCGGGCGGCGACCTGGGCAAGGCCGAGGAGATCCTCCGGGTCAAGCTCGGCAACAAGGCCGGCAAGGCCGCCTCGCGCGTCACCGCCGAGGGCATCGTCGGGGTGTACCTGTCTGCCGACGGCAAGACCGCATCGATGGTCGAGATCAACTGCGAGACAGACTTCGTCGCTAAGAACGACGATTTCCAGGGTTTCGCCAAGTCGATCGCGACCCTGATCGCCGAGGGCTCACCCACCGACGTCGCCGCGCTGTCGGCGATGCCCCTGGACGGCGCGACCGTTGAGGCGCGCCGCACGGCGCTCATCGGCAAGATCGGCGAGAACATGACTATTCGCCGCTTCGTGCGCATCGCCGCGCTGGGCAAGGTCGCCAGCTACGTGCACGGCGGCTCGCGGATCGGCGTGCTGGTCGACGTCGAAGGCGGCGACGAGGCGCTGGCCAAGGACCTCGCGATGCAGATCGCGGCGTCCAAGCCGGTCTCGCTCGACAAGTCCGGGGTCTCCGCCGAGCTGATCGAGCGGGAACGCTCGATCGCCACGCAGAAGGCGGCCGAGTCGGGCAAGCCCGCCGAGATCCTCGCGAAGATGGTCGAGGGTAGCGTGCAGAAGTACCTCAAGGAGGTCACCTTGCTCGGCCAGCCTTTCGTCAAGGACGACAAGTTGACCGTCGAGGCCCTGCTCAAGGCCCGCGGCGCAAAGGTCCACGCCTTCGTGCTGTACGTCGTGGGCGAGGGCATCGAGAAGAAGCAGTCCGACTTCGCGGCCGAAGTGGCCGCGCAGGCGGCTGCCGCAGCGGCCCGTTGATCCGTCGGGCCCGGTCCGGAGGCGGCGCAGGCCGCGTCCGGGTTCCGGGCCCCGATCCGGCCGGGGTCCGCTGGGCACCGGTCCATTTGCCGGTCCGTTTTGCAGCCCCGGGCTGCAGTGCCCGCCACCCGTCCGTGAGCCCTCCGTCCGATGACCGACACCGTCCCGACCGTCCCCCACTATCGCCGAGTGCTGCTCAAGCTGTCCGGCGAGGCCCTAATGGGAGATGACTCTTACGGCATCAACCGCGGGACGATCGAGGGGATGGTCAGGCAGGTCTCGGGGGTTGTCGCCATGGGCGTGGAGCTCGCCATCGTCATCGGCGGCGGCAACATCTTCCGCGGCGTGGCCGGCGGGGCCGCGGGCATGGATCGAGCGACCGCCGACTACATGGGCATGCTCGCGACCGTCATGAACGCGCTGGCGCTGCAGGATGCGCTGCGCGGCGCGGGTGTCGCCGCCCGCACGATGTCCGCCCTCAAGATCGAGCAGGTCGTCGAGCCGTACATTCGGCCGAAGGCGCTGCGCTACCTCGAGGAAGGGCGCGTCGTGATCTTCGCCGCCGGCACCGGCAACCCCTTCTTCACCACCGATACAGCGGCAGCGTTGCGCGGCGCCGAGATCGGCGCCCAGATCGTGCTCAAGGCGACCAAGGTGGACGGGGTGTACAGCGCCGACCCGATGAAGGATCCGACGGCCACCCGCTATCGCACGATCAGCTTCGACGAAGCAATCGTCCGCGACCTGAAGGTGATGGACGCCACCGCGTTCGCCCTGTGCCGCGACCAGAAGCTGCCGATCAAGGTGTTCTCGATCTTCAAGGAGGGTGCCCTGCGTCGGGTGCTGCTCGGCGAGGACGAGGGCACGCTGGTGCACGTCTGAACCCGGAGACCGTCATGGCCACCACCATCCCCGAGATCCGCACGTCGACCGAGCAGAAGATGCAGAGGTCGATCGAATCCCTGAAGTCGAACCTCGCCAAGGTCCGCACCGGCCGCGCCCATGCCGGACTGCTCGATCAGGTGCACGTCGAGTACTACGGCAGCAAGGTGCCGATCAGCCAGGTCGCCAACGTGACGCTGGTCGATTCGCGCACGATCGGCGTCTCCCCATGGGAGAAGAAGATGGGCCAGGCGATCGACAAGGCCATTCGCGAGTCGGGCCTCGGCCTGAACCCGTCGATGATCGGCGAGATGATCCGCGTGCCCATGCCGCCGCTGTCCGAAGAGCGCCGCAAGGAGCTCGCCAAGCTGGTCAAGGGCGAGGGTGAGGACGCGAAGGTCGCTGTCCGCAACTTGCGCCGAGACGCGAACACGCACCTGAAGGACCTGCTCAAGGCCAAGGGCATCTCCGAGGACGACGAACGTCGTGCCCAGGACGACATCCAGAAGCTCACCGACCGTTTCGTCGTCGAGATCGACAAGCTGCTCCAGGCCAAGGAGCAGGAGATCATGACCGTCTGACGGGCGGCGGGTCCGCAGGCGGACCCGACCCTTCATCCTCCGACCGATGACCCACGCCAGTTCGACCCTGACGGTGCCTGATGCGGGCGAGGTGCCCCGGCACGTCGCCATCATCATGGACGGCAATGGGCGCTGGGCCACGTCGCGGCGGCTGCCGCGAGTCGCCGGCCACTCGAAGGGCGTCGATGCAGTGCGCGCCACGGTCGAGGCCTGTGTCTCGCGCGGCGTCGAGTTTCTGACGCTGTTCGCGTTCAGCTCTGAGAACTGGCGACGTCCCGCCGACGAGGTATCGCTGCTGATGCGTCTGTTCATCGCGGCGCTGGAACGCGAGATCGCGCAACTGCGCGGCAATGGCATCCGGCTGCGGATCGTCGGCGACACCTCGGCCTTCGAGCCGCGGCTGCAGAGGCTGATCGAGCAGGCCCAGCAGCGCACCGCACAGAACACCCGGATGACCCTCACGGTCTGCGCCAACTACGGCGGGCGCTGGGACATCCTGCAGGCGACCCGGACGATGCTCTCGGCGCGCCCGGATCTCGCGGCCGACCCCGCGAGCATCGCGGAGTCCGACCTGGCGCCCTACCTGTCGATGCGGCACGCGCCCGAGCCGGATATCTTCATTCGAACTGGCGGCGAGCAGCGGATCAGCAACTTCATGCTCTGGCAGCTCGCCTACACCGAGCTCTACTTTACCGACGCCTACTGGCCCGACTTCGGCGCCGTCGAACTCGAACGCGCCTTCGTGTCGTACCGAGACCGAGAGCGTCGCTTCGGGCGGACCAGCGCCCAAGTCGCCGCCCCCGCCGCCATCCCGGGCCCCTGAGGCAGGGCGCCCCGTGCTCGGTCAACGGGTGGTCACGGCGCTGTTGCTGCTGGCGATCCTGGTCCCCTCCATTTTCCTCGCGCCGCCCTGGGTCTGGGGCCTGGTGTCCCTCGCGCTGCTGGCGATCGCAGGCGCGGAGTGGGGCCGGCTGCTCGGCTCGGTCCGCGGCGGACGCGTGCTGGGCGCCATGCTCGCGGCGGCCGGCATCGCCTACGTCGCCTGGCGCACCGGCCGATCGGCCGATGCGACGCCGGCCGCGGTCGGCGTACTCGCCGCCGCCAGCCTCCTGTTCTGGCTGTCGATCGGCCCGATATCGCTGGCCCGGGTCCAGCGGGTCGGGACCGGCTGGCCGGTCGCGGCGCTGCTGCTGGCTGCCGCCTGGGTCGCCCTCTTCGAACTCCGCTTGGCGGGCGCGGCGATGCTGGTGTCGTGCATGGCGATCGTCTGGCTGGCTGACATCGGCGCGTACTTCGCCGGCCGCGCCCTCGGGCGCCACAAGCTCGCACCGCGCGTGAGCCCGGGCAAGACCTGGGAGGGCGTCGCCGGCGGCATCGCGGCAGTGCTGGGCGTCGCCACGATCGTGGCGTTCGGCTGGCCGACCGCAGGCACCGGCGCGGACGGCGGCACCACGGTTTTCTCGAGCTGGGTGGCGGCCCGCGCCGGGCTCGCGGTAACCGTGGCGGTGCTGGCCGCGCTCTCGGCCCTGTCGGTGGTGGGCGACCTGTACGAGTCGCTCCTCAAGCGGCTGGCCGGCGTCAAGGACAGCGGCACCCTGCTGCCCGGCCACGGCGGCGTGCTCGATCGGATCGACGCTCTGATCCCGACGATGCCCGGCTGCCTCCTGCTGCTCCAACTGCTGCGATAATCGTCCGATGCAGCGGATCACGATCCTCGGTTCGACGGGCTCGATCGGCGAAAGCACGCTCGACGTCGTCGCGCGCCACCCCGACCGCTTCGAGGTGTTCGCGCTCACCGCCCGGCGCAGCCACGAGCGCCTGCTCCAACAGTGTCTGGCGCACCGTCCGGCCTATGCAGTGCTCTCCGACCCGGTCGCGGCGGCCCTGCTGCGGGACGCGTTGGCTGTGCGCGGTAGCCGCACCGAGGTCCTCGACGGGGCCCAGGCGGCTGCACGTGTCGCCGCCGCCTCCGAGACCGACCTGGTGATGGCCGCGATCGTCGGCGCCGCCGGCCTCGAGCCCACCCTGGCCGCGGCCCGTGCCGGCAAGACCCTCCTGCTCGCCAACAAGGAGGCGATCGTCATGGCCGGCCCGGTCTTCCTCGCGGCGGTTCGCGAGGGCGGGGCCCGGGTGCTGCCGATCGACAGCGAGCACAACGCGGTGTTCCAGTGCCTGCCGGCCGACGGCGGGCGCGAAGGCGTGCGCCGGATCGTGCTGACCGCCTCGGGCGGACCGTTCCGCTTGTTGGATCTGGCGCTGATGGCCGAGGTGACGCCCGAGCAGGCGGTCGCCCATCCCAAGTGGAGCATGGGCCGAAAGATCTCGGTCGACTCCGCGACAATGATGAACAAAGGCCTCGAACTGATCGAGGCCCACTTCTTGTTCGACATGCCCCCCGACCGGCTCGACGTCGTGATCCATCCGCAGAGCCTCGTGCATTCGATGGTCGAGTACGTCGACGGTTCGATCCTGGCTCAGCTCGGCAACCCGGACATGCGCACGCCGATCGCCCATGCGCTCGCCTGGCCGCAGCGCATCGACAGCGGCGTGTCGCTGCTCGATCTGGCCGCTCACGGGCGTCTGGACTTCGAGCGCCCAGACCCGGTTCGTTTTCCGTGCCTGCGCCTGGCCCGCGAGGCCTTGGCCGTGGGGGCTGCCGCGCCCTGCGTCCTCAATGCCGCCAATGAGGTGGCCGTCGACGCGTTTCTCGAGCGCCGGATCCGCTTCACCGACATCGCCCGGATCAACGAGGCCGTCCTCGATGTGCTCGGCGCCTCGCCCGGCCCCCAAGACACCGCCGAGGTGCTCGCGCTCGACGCGCGCGCCCGGGCACTCGCCGGGGTTCGCCTCGCGGAGCACACCGCATGACCACCCTTGTCGCTTTCCTCTTTGCGCTCGCCCTGCTCATCTTCGTCCACGAGCTCGGCCACTACAGCGTCGCCCGCTGGTGCGGCGTGAAAGTGCTGCGTTTCTCGATCGGATTCGGCAAGCCACTGCTGCGCTTCACCGTCGGTGCCGACCGCACCGAGTGGACGATCTCGCCGATCCCGCTCGGCGGCTACGTGCGGATGCTCGACGAGCGCGAGGGCGGTCCGGGCTCGGTCGAGGCGCACGAGGTGCACCGGGCGTTCAACCGTCAGAGCCTGGGCAAGCGTGCGGCGATCGTCATCGCCGGTCCGCTCGCGAACTTTGTGCTCGCCATCGGCCTGTATGCCTCGCTCGGCATGGTCGGCATCGAGGAGCCCGCGGCGGCCCTCGACGCTCCGGTGGCCGGCTCACAGGCGGCCGCCGCCGGACTGCGCGCAGGCGACCGTGTCATCGCGATCGATGGGCGCGAGATCCGCTCGATGCCGGAGTTCCGGCTGCGCCTCATCGACGCGGTCGTCGAGAAGCGTGCGGCCCGTCTGGTCGTTCAGCGCGACGGTCGTCCGATGCAGGTCTCGCTCGATACCGGCGGCCTCGGTTCGGGCGAGCTCGATAAGGACTTCATGCGCAACCTCGGGTTGGAAATCGCCGGCGGCGTGGTCTCGATCGGCTCGGTGTCGCCCGACGGCAGCGCGGCGAAGGCCGGGCTGCTCGCGGGCGACGAGATCGTCTCGGTCGAGGGTCGCCCGCTCGGACGCGCCACCGACCTGATCGATGTCCTGCGCCAGAGCGCAGAGCGCGAGGTCGCCCTGTCGATCCGCCGCGCCGGTGTCGAGCAGCGCATCATCGTGGTGCCGCAAGCTCAGCGCTCCGAGCGCCCAGAGGACGCCGGCCGCAGCGTCGGTCGGATCGGTGCGGCATTGCAGAACCGGGTGGAGATGGTGCGGGTCGACCACGGTCCGATCGATGCGATCGGTTACGGCGCGCGCCAGACCTGGGACATGTCGTGGTTCTCGCTGCGAATGCTCGGCAAGATGCTCACCGGAGACTTGTCCTGGCGCAACCTGAGCGGCCCAGTCGCGATCGCCGATTACGCCGGGCAGTCGGCGAAAGTCGGCGCGTTCGCATACGTGGCGTTCCTCGCACTCATCAGTGTGAGCCTGGGTGTGCTGAACCTGCTGCCGGTACCCGTCCTCGACGGAGGGCATTTGGTATATTACGGCCTCGAAGCGATCAAGGGCCGACCGCTCTCAGAACGCTTCATGCAGGTCACCCAGAAGGCAGGACTGGCGGCTATCGTCGGGCTGATGGCCGTGGCGCTGTTCAACGATCTGAGCAGGCTGTTCGGCGGGTGACGCGCCGGGTGGCCCGCCGGGCCACCCAGGAGTTTCATGCGTCCGCTCGCGAAATCCGTGTTCGCGCTCGCCGCGAGCATGCTTGCCACGCTCGCTTGGGCGTTCGATCCCTTCACCGTCCGTGACATCCGGCTCGTTGGTGTACAGCGCATCGAACCCGGCACGGTGTTCGGCTACCTGCCGATCAAGGTCGGTGAGCGTCTGGACGACCAGCGCGCCTCGCAGGCGCTGCGGGCCCTCTACGCGACGGGGCTGTTCAACGACGTGCGGCTCGAGGTCGAAGGCGAGGTGCTCGTCGTCTACGTCGAGGAGCGCCCTTCGATCGCCACCGTCGAGGTCAGCGGCTCCAAGGACATCTCCAGCGAGCAACTGCTCAAGGCGCTCAAGGAGCTCGGTCTGTCCGAGTCGCGAATCTTCGACCGGGCGCTGCTAGACCGGGCCGAGCAGGAGATCAAGCGCCAGTACCTCGCGCGCGGCAAGTACGCGGCGCGGGTCACCTCTACTGTCACCCCACTCGAGCGCAATCGGGTCGCGGTCTCGATGGCGATCGACGAGGGCGCCGATGCGCGGATCACGCAGATCCGGCTCGTCGGCAACAAGGCTTTCACCGAAGCCGCGCTGCTCGACCAGCTGCAGCTCTCCACGCCGACCTGGATCTCTTGGTACACCAAGACCGACCAGTACGCACGCGAGAAGCTGGCCGGCGACCTCGAACGCCTGCGCTCGTTCTACCTGAACCGCGGCTACCTTGAGTTCTCGATCGATTCCACGCAGGTCTCGATCGATCCGGACCGGGAGGGCGTCTACATCACGGTGAACATCACCGAGGGCGAGCGCTACACGGTCACCGGCTTCAAGTTCAGCGGCAACACGCTGGGACGGGAGGCCGAGCTCGACACGCTGATGCTGGTCCGGCAGGGGGATGTCTTCAACGGGCAGAGTCTGGCGGAGTCGACGCGAACGATGACCGAGGTCTATGGGTCGATCGGCTATGCGTTCGCCAACATCAACGCGATTCCCGACGTCGACCGCGAGAAGCGGACTGTCTTCTTCAACGTCACCATCGACCCGGGCCGCCGGGCCTACGTGCGCCGGATCAACATCTCGGGCAACGCACGTAGCCGCGACGAGGTGGTGCGCCGCGAGCTGCGCCAGTTCGAGAGCGCCTGGTACGACACCGACAAGATCCGCCTGTCGCGCGAGCGGCTCACGCGGCTGGGCTACTTCACTAACGTCACCATCGACACAGCGCCGGTGCCTGAAGCGCCCGACCAGGTCGACCTGAACGTCAACGTGACCGAGCGCTCCACCGGAACGTTCCTGATCGGCGTGGGCTTCTCGAGCACTGACAGGCTGATCCTGACCGCCTCGGTGAACCAGCAGAACTTCCTGGGCACAGGCAAGTCGATCGGCCTGAACATGAACACCGGCCGCACGCAGCGCCAGATCACGCTGTCGAGCACCGATCCGTATTTCACGCCCGACGGCATCTCGCGAAGCTTCGACATCTACAGCCGGCGTTTCAACGCGTCCGCACTCGGACTGGGCGACTACACCATCGAGACGCAGGGACTGGGCATGCGCTTCGGCATTCCCTACACCGAGGTCGACCGCGTGACCTTCGGCCTCGCCTACGAGCGCAACAACATTTCTCTCGGCACGAACCCGCCGGCGCGCTACCAGGAATACGTCGCCGCCTTCGGCGAGAGCAGCTGGGCCGCCCTCGGCCAGCTCGGCTGGTTCCGCGACGAGCGCGACAGCCCGCTTACTCCCACTCGCGGGCTGTACATGGGCGGTAACGTCGAATTCACGCTGCCGGTCGGCGACCTGCGTTACACCCGCGCGAACTTCGACACCCAGTACTACAAACCGCTGACGAAGGACTACACCATCGGCTTCTACGGCTCGGTCGCCCGCGGCTGGGCGCTCGGTGACAATCCGTATCCGCTGTTCAAGAACTACTACGCCGGCGGCATCGGCTCGGTGCGCGGCTTCGAGGCCGCCAGCCTCGGCCCGCGGGATGCGGACAATTTTCCGCGCGGCGGCCAGTCCAAGATCGTGGCGAGCGCGGAGTTCCTGTTCCCACTGCCCGGCGCAGGCAACGACCAGCAGGTGCGCATGTTCACATTCGTGGATGTCGGCAACGTGTGGGCTGAAACCATCGACCTGAGCGATCTGCGCTACTCGACCGGCCTCGGCCTGAACTGGCTCTCGCCGCTCGGACCGCTGAAACTGTCGGTCGGTTTCCCGATCAACAAGCAGCCCGGAGACCGCACGCAGCGCTTCCAGTTCCAGATCGGGACAGGTTTCTGAGGCGCGACCGTGTGGCTGGACGATGTGCGAGAATGCGCGCGCCGCGAGGCGCCCGTCGACCGGGTGCGTGGTGCCCCAGGGGACTGATCCGATGAACAAGCTCGTCCGGCTCGCCGCAGCGGGCGTTCTCGCCGCAGCGACGACCGTCTCACTCGCACAGCAGCAGGACGCGCCGATCAAGATCGGCTATGTGAGCCTGGAGCGGATCATCCGCGAGTCCAGCGCCGCGAAGTCGGCGCAGGACCGCATCCAGCAGGAGTTCTCGCGCCGCGACAAGGACCTGCAGGATATGGCCGCCCGCCTCAAGCAGACCTCCGAGAAGCTCGAGCGCGACGCGACCGTCGTCGCCGAGGGCGAGCGGCTGCGGCGCCAGCGCGAGCTCGCCGATCTCGATCGCGAGTTCCAGCGCAAGCAGCGCGAGTTCCGCGAGGACATCAACCAGCGCCGCAACGAGGAGCTGGCGACCGTGATCGAGCGGGCCAACCGCGTGATCCGGCAGATCGCCGAGCAGGAGCGCTACGACGTGATTTTCCAAGACGCCGTCCACGTGTCGCCGCGGATCGACGTCACCGAGAAGGTGCTGCGCTCGCTGAACTCGGCCAAGTAGAGCGCAGCATGCACCGACCGCTGCCTGTCCCGGTTTCCGTCGACTCGATCGCCGAGCGCCTCGGCGGCACGGTGCATGGTGACGGCACGCGGCGGATCGCCCGGCTCGCCTCGCTGGCGTCGGCCGGCGCTGACGCGGTGTCCTTTCTGTCGGGTCGTCGCCATGCGCAGACCGCCCGAGACAGCGGTGCCGGCGCGCTCATCGTCTCGGCCGCGCTGCAGGCGGAGGCGCCCGCGGGTGCGGTGCGGATCGTCGTCGCCGATCCTTACGTCGGCTACGCGACGCTGTCGCAATGGTTCGAGGTGCTGCTCGTGCCGCTTCGGGCCACCGCCACGATCGATCCGCTCGCCCGCATCGACGTCGCCGCGCGGCTCGGCGCGGGGGTGGACGTGGGACCCGGAGCCACGATCGCTGCCGGCGCGCGTATCGGCGAGGGGTGCCGCATCGGCGCCGGCTGCACGATCGGCGAGGGCGCCTCGATCGGCCCAGACTCGGTCCTCCATCCGAATGTCGTCCTCTATCCGGGCGTGACCCTCGGCGCCCGCGCGATCGTCCACGCCGGCACCGTGATCGGCGCGGACGGCTTCGGCTTCGCACCGTCGCGCGAAGGCTTCGTCAAGATCGCCCAGCTCGGCTCGGTGCACATCGGCGACGACGTCGAGATCGGCGCGAACTGCGCGATCGACCGCGGCGCGCTCGACGATACCGAGATCGGCGACGGCGTGAAGATCGACAACCTCGTGCAGGTCGGCCACAACGTGAGAATCGGCGCACACACCGCGATCGCCGGCTGCGTCGGCATCGCCGGCAGCGCCACGATCGGCGCGCGCTGCATGATCGGCGGCGGCGTTGGCATCTGCGGACACCTCGAGATCTGTGACGATGCGATCATCGGCGCCTTCTCGCTGGTCGAGCGCAGCGTCGACGAGCCCGGCTTCTACTCCGGCTCTTGGCCGCTGCAGTCCCACCTACAGTGGGAGCGGACCGCTGCGACGCTCAAGCAGCTGCCCCGGCTGAGGCAGCGTCTGCGCGGACTCGAAGCCCGCACAGGCGAGCCCAAGGACCCTGAATGACCACCATCGACATCCGCGGCATCCTCGAATACCTGCCGCACCGTTACCCCTTCCTGCTGATAGACCGGGTCCTCGAGCTCGAGCCGGGCAAGCGCATCGTCGCAATCAAGAATGTGACGATCAATGAGCCGTACTTCGTCGGGCACTTCCCGCACATTCCGGTGATGCCGGGCGTGCTGATGATCGAGGCGCTTGCGCAGGCCGCGGGCGTGTTGTCCTTCGAGACCCTGGGGCGCAAGTCCGACGCGAGCTCGGTGTTCTATTTCGTCGGCATCGACGGTGCGCGCTTCAAGCGCCCCGTCGGCCCCGGCGACCAGCTGCGCCTGGAGGTGGACATCGTACGGTTCGCCAAGTCGATGTCCAAATTCCGCGGCGTGGCGAGCGTCGACGGCCAGGTCGCCGCCGAGGCCGAGCTGATGTGCACGCTGCGCGACGTGGCGCCGCCGCAGACCGCCGCCGCGCGGCAGACGGGCGAGTGAGCATGGCGCGCATCCATCCCAGCGCGCTCGTTGATCCGGGCGCCGAGCTCGACGATGACGTCGAGGTCGGCCCGTTCGCCGTCGTAGGCGCCGGCGTGCGGATCGGCGCGGGCACCCGGATCCACGCGCATGCGACGCTCGAGGGGCCCACCACCCTGGGGCGCGGCAATGTCATACATCCGCATGCCACGATCGGCGGGCCGCCTCAGGACAAGAAGTACCGCGGCGAGCCGACCACGCTCGAGATCGGCGATGGCAACACGTTCCGCGAGTGCGTGACGGTCAACCGCGGCACGATCCAGGACACCGGCGTCACGAAGATCGGCGACGACAACTGGGTGATGGCCTATGTGCACATCGCCCACGACTGCCGGGTCGGCTCGCACACCATCCTCGCAAACACCACCAACCTAGCCGGCCACGTCGAGCTCGGCGACTATGTGATCCTCGGCGGCTGCACGCAGGTTCACCAGTTCTGCAAGGTGGGTGCGCACGCGATGACCGGCACCGGAACCATCCTGCTGCACGACGTGCCGCCGTATGTGCTGGCCACCGGCAATCCGTCGGCGCCGCACGGCCTGAACACCGAAGGTCTGAAGCGCCGCGGCTTCGAGCCGGACACCGTGACGATGCTGCGGCGCGCCTACCGCACGCTGTACCGCTCGGAGCTCACGCTCGCGCAGGCGCGCGAACGGCTCGAGGCCGACCTCGCCGAGCTCGAGGCGCAGGCCAACGCCGGCGCGGCGCTGCCGCCGACGGCGCTCGCCGCACCGGATGCGCTGCGGCTCCTGACCGGCTTTCTCGCACGCGTCGAGCGCGGCATCGTCCGCTGAGCGGACCGCGGGTCGTGGCGAGCCTGTCCTTGGAGACCGCCCCGATGCGGATCGGCATGGTCGCGGGCGAGACCTCCGGAGACCTGCTCGCCTCGGCAGTCCTCGACGGGCTGCGGTCGAGGCTCGGCGGTCCGTCGGGGCTGCAGTCAAGTGGCATCGGTGGGCCTGCGATGACGGCGCGCGGCTTCGACCCCTGGTGGCCCTCGGAGCGGCTCGCGGTCCGAGGGTATGCCGAGGTGCTGCGCGAGTACCCGGCGCTGCGCGCGATCCGCTCGCGCCTGCTCGACCGGATGGCCGCCTGGCATCCAGACGTGTTCGTCGGTGTGGACGCGCCCGACTTCAACCTGGACCTGGAGCGCCGCCTGCGCGAGTCGGGGGTGCGTGTCGCGCACTTCATCGGGCCGTCGATCTGGGCTTGGCGCGGCAAGCGGATCGAGACGATCCGCCGCTCGGTCGACCGCATGCTGCTGGTCTTCCCCTTCGAGCAGAAGCTCTACGACGATGCGGGCGTGCCGGCGACCTATGTCGGCCATCCACTGGCCGACGCGATCCCGATGCAGGCCGATGCGGCGGGCGCGCGGCGGGCGCTCGGGCTGCCCGAGCGAGGGCAGGTCGTCGCGGTTCTGCCGGGCAGCCGCGGCGGCGAGATCACTTACATCGCACCGGCCTTCTTCGACACCATCGGCTGGCTCGCTCGCCGCCGGCCGGACCTGGTCTTCGTCGTTCCCGCCGCCACCGAGACGATCTACGGCCGGCTGCGCGCGCTGCTGGCCTCGGCCGACCTGCCCGACGGGGCAGACGTGCGGCTGGTGATGGGGCATTCGCACGACGCGATGGCGGCCGCCGACGCGGTGCTGGTCGCCAGCGGCACAGCCACCCTCGAGGTGGCGCTGTACCGGCGCCCGATGGTGATCGCCTATCGCATGGCCTGGCTGAGCTACCGGATCATGCGGCGCATGGGTTACCTGCCGTGGATCGGACTGCCCAACATTCTGTGCAACGAGACAGTGGTGCCCGAGTTCATCCAGGACGGCGCCACGCCCGAGGCGATGGGCGCAGCCCTGCTCGCGCAGCTCGATGACCCGCTGCTCGGTGCACGTCTGGCCGAGCGTTTCGCCGCGCTACACGAGACGCTTCGCCGCGACTGCGCGCAGCGCGCGGCCGAGGTACTGCTCGCGATGCGCCCGGTCGGGCGGATGCCGCCGCGATGAGCGGGCACGGGGCGGCCCGAGGGCAGGGGGCGCTCGCGCTCGCCCACGATACCCGTATCGTCTGCGGCGTGGACGAAGCCGGCCGCGGGCCCCTGGCGGGGCCGGTGGTGGCCGCTGCGGTGATCCTCGACCCGGACCGCCCGATCGACGGCCTGCGCGACAGCAAGCGGCTGAGCGCCGCGCAGCGCGACGCGCTCGCCCGGGCGATCCGCGAGCGCGCGCTCGGCTGGGCGGTCGCGCACGCCAGCGTCGAGGAGATCGACCACCTCAACATCCTGCGCGCCTCGCTGCTGGCGATGCGGCGCGCGGTCGCCGCGCTGCCGGTGGCGCCCACGCTCGCCCGGGTCGACGGGAACCAGCCACCCACGCTCGATTGCGGCATCGAGCTGATCGTAGGGGGCGATGCGATCGAGCCATGCATCTCGGCCGCCTCGATCCTTGCCAAGACCACGCGCGACGCCGACCTGTTGCGGCTGCATGCGCTGTACCCGGCCTACGGCTTCGACCGCCACAAGGGTTATCCGACCGCGGCGCACCTCGCGCTGCTCCACAGCCTGGGCCCCTGCGACGCACACCGGCGCAGCTTCGTGCCGGTGCGCGCGGCGATGGCCGCGGGCCTGCCGCGATGACCGCGCCCCCGCGCCGGATCACCTCGCGCGACAACCCGCTGTTCCGCGAGCTGGCCGAGCTTGCGCATTCGGCCCGCGAGCGCCGCCGCCAGGGCCGCTCCGTGCTGGAGGGCATCCATCTGTGCGAGGCTTGGCTGCAGCGCCACGGCGCGCCGCGGATCGCGGTCGCGACCGAGGCGGGCCTCGCCCACCCCGAGGTCGCGGCGCTACTCGCGCTGCACGGCGTATCGGCCACCGTGCTCGCCGGCGAGCTCTTCGATGCGGTCTCGACGCTGCAGCATGGCGTGGGGCTGGTGTGCGTCATCGACACACCGCAGCCCGGCCTGCCGGCCTCGATCGACGCCGACGCGGTCTACCTCGATCGGGTGCAGGACCCGGGCAACGTCGGCACGCTGCTGCGCAGCTGCGCGGCGGCCGGCGTGCGCACCATTCTCACCGCACCCGGCACCGCGTGGTGCTGGTCGCCGAAGGTGCTGCGCGCCGGCATGGGCGCCCATTTCCACCTGTCGATCCACGAGGCCGTGCCCTGGTCGGCGGTGCGCACCCGGCTGGGCGTCGCCGCGATCGGTACCCGTGCGCAGCACGCCGAGTCGCTCTTCGAGACTGAGCTGCGCCCCCCGGTACTCTGGCTGCTCGGCAATGAAGGCGAGGGGCTGTCCGAGGAGGTCGGTTCCGACGTCACCCGCTGGGTGAGGATCCCGCAGGCCGAAGGCGTCGAGTCGATGAACGTGGCCGCGGCCGCCGCAGTCTGCCTGTTCGAGCAGCGTCGCCAGCGCGCCGCACGCGGCTGAAGACGGCCGCGGGCGACCGGAGTCGGCTACTCCAGATCGAGCAACGTCAGCACGGTCGTGGCGATCTCCTCGATCGAACGCGTCGTGGTCGAAAGCCACGGGATACCTTCGCGCTTCATCATCGCTTCGGCCTCGTTGACCTCCATCCGGCAGGTCTCGAGCGAGGCATAGCGGCTGCCCGGGCGGCGCTCGTGGCGGACCTCGGCGAGGCGTTCCGGCGAGATGGTCAGCCCGAACATCTTGTCCTTGTAGCGATACAGCACGTCGGGCAGCCGCCCGCGCTCGAAATCGTCAGGGATCAGCGGGTAGTTCGCTGCCTTGATCCCGTGCTGCACGGCGAGGTAGAGGCTCGTCGGCGTCTTGCCGCAACGCGAGACGCCGACGAAGATCACGTCGGCCAGCTCCAAGTCCTTGTGCAACTGCCCGTCGTCGTGGGCCATCGAGTAGTGGATCGCCTCGATCCGCTGCTTGTAGCGGTCGGACTCGGCGACCGCATGGAACCGCCCGATGGTGTGCGTCGACTTGACGCCGAACTCGGTCTCCAGCGGCTCGACGAAGGTCGCGATCAGGTCGAGGAACAACGCCTGCGCCGTCCGGACGATCGCGTTGATCTCCGGCTTGACCAGCGTGCTGAAGACGATCGGCCGGCGCCCGTCGACCCGCCCCTGGTGGTTGATCCGGGTGACCGCGTCGTCGGCCTTCTCCGGGCTGTCGATGAACGGCAGGCGGACCTGCCGGACCTTGAGCCCCTCGAACTGCGAGAGCAGCGAATGCCCGAAGGTCTCGGCGGTGATGCCGGTGCCGTCCGAGACGAAAAAGACGGTGCGATCGGCGTGACGGTGACGGGCTTCGAGCATGCGGACCTCGGGACGCGATGGGCGGTCGGCCGCGGCATGCGCCACCGGCTCGGCAGGTCATTTTCCTCGGCGGCGCCCCGGGGCGCACAGTAAAATCGAGCCTTCGGGAGGTGGGAGCCGCCCGAGTGTTGCAGCCGTGCCGTTGGCCGCCCTTGGCCAGCGGCCCGACTACAGCGCCGCCTGCGCCGGCCAGCCCGCCGCGCGGCCCACCGGTTTCCCACCCTCCAGGACTTTTCCATGAACGACCCGCACGCAGGACGCTACGTCGTCCCGTTCGAGGACTTGCGGATGACCGACGTCGAGTCGGTCGGCGGCAAGAACGCCTCCCTCGGCGAAATGATCAGCCAGCTCGCCCATGCCCATGTCCGGGTGCCGGGCGGCTTCGCCACCACCGCGCTCGCCTTTCGTGACTTCCTCTCCGAGAGCGCTCTGACGGCCCGAATCAACGCCCGGCTCGCAGCGCTCGACGTCGACGACGTCAAGGCGCTCGCGGCCTGCGGTGCCGAGATCCGCCGTTGGGTGATCGAGGCCCCGCTGCCGGCGCGCCTCGAGACTGAGATCCGCGAGCATTTTTCCCGGATCCAGGCCGAGTCAGGCACTGAGATCTCGCTCGCGGTGCGCTCCTCTGCCACCGCCGAAGACCTGCCCGACGCGTCCTTCGCCGGCCAGCAGGAGAGCTACCTGAACGTCGTCGGCATCGAGGCCGTGCTCGACCGCATCAAGCACGTGTTCGCCTCGCTGTACAACGACCGTGCGATCTCCTACCGCGTGCACAAGGGCTTCGCGCACGCCGACGTGGCGCTGTCGGCTGGCGTGCAGCGGATGGTCCGCAGCGACCTCGGCGCCTCTGGCGTGATGTTCACCATGGACACCGAGTCGGGCTTCCCCGACGTGGTCTTCATCACCGCCGCCTACGGGCTGGGCGAGACCGTCGTGCAGGGCGCGGTGAACCCCGACGAGTTCTACGTCCACAAGCCGATGCTCGCCGCCGGCAAGAAGCCGATCATCCGCCGCCAGCTCGGCTCCAAGCTGATCCGGATGGAGTTCGAACCGGACGGCGGCAACGGCCGCTCGGTGCGAACCGTCGACACCTCGGTCGAGCAGCGCACTCGCTTCTCGCTCGCCGACGAGGAGGTGATCGAGCTCGCCCGCTACGCGGTCATCATCGAGCAGCACTACGGCCGACCGATGGACATCGAGTGGGGGCGCGACGGCCGGGACGGCAAGCTCTACATCCTGCAGGCCCGCCCCGAGACCGTGAAGTCGCAGCACGAGGGGCGCCAGCTGCGCTTTCGCCTGAAGGCCACCTCCGACGTGCTGGCCAGCGGCCGGGCGATCGGCCAGAAGGTCGGTGCCGGACCGGTACGCGTCGTCGGCGACGCAAGCGAGATGGAGCGTGTGCAGCCGGGCGACGTGCTGGTCACCGACATGACCGACCCGAACTGGGAGCCGGTGATGAAGCGAGCCTCGGCCATCGTCACCAACCGGGGCGGGCGCACCTGCCACGCGGCGATCATCGCCCGCGAGCTCGGCATTCCAGCGGTCGTCGGCTGCGGTGACGCCACCGACCACCTGCACGACGGGGCGCTGGTCACCGTCTCCTGCGCCGAAGGCGACACCGGCTACATCTACGACGGCATGCTCGAGACCGAGATCACCGAGATCGAGTCCGGCACGCTGCCGGAGCTGCCGGTGAAGATCATGATGAACGTCGGCAACCCGCAGCTCGCCTTCGAGTTCGCGCAGATGCCGAACCAGGGCGTCGGCCTCGCGCGGCTCGAGTTCATCATCAACAACAACATCGGCGTCCATCCTAAGGCGATCCTCGACTATCCGAACGTCGCCCCTGATCTCAAGAAGGCCGTCGAGAGCATCGCCCGGGGCCACTCCAGCCCGCGGGCCTTCTATGTCGACAAACTCGCCGAGGGCATCGCCACCATCGCGGGCGCCTTCTGGCCGCGGCCGGCGATCGTACGGCTCTCCGACTTCAAGTCGAACGAGTACCGCAAGCTGATCGGCGGCAGCCGCTACGAGCCCGAGGAGGAGAACCCGATGCTCGGGTTCCGGGGTGCGTCGCGCTACATCTCGCCCGATTTCGCCGAGTGCTTCGAGATGGAGTGCCGCGCGATGAAGCGGGTACGCGAGGAGATGGGGCTGACGAACGTCGAGGTCATGGTTCCGTTCGTGCGGACCGTGCGCGAGGCCGAGCAGGTGGTCGGGCTGCTGGCGAAATACGGGCTCAGACGCGGGGAGGGCGGCGCGCCGGACGGCACCGGCGGCCTGCGGCTCATCATGATGTGTGAGATCCCCTCGAACGCGATCTTGGCCGAGCAGTTCCTGGAGCACTTCGACGGCTTTTCGATCGGCTCGAATGACCTCACGCAGCTCACGCTCGGCCTGGACCGGGACTCGGGGCTGGTCGCCGAGGGTTTCGACGAGCGCGATCCGGCGGTCAAGGCCTTGCTCGAGCGCGCGATCCTCGCCTGCAACAACGCCGGCAAGTACGTCGGGATCTGCGGCCAGGGACCGTCCGACCACGCGGACTTCGCCGAGTGGCTGATGCAGCATGGCATCGCGTCGATCTCGCTGAACCCGGACACGGTCGTCGCGACCTGGACGCGTCTGGGCAAGCTCCGCCGGTGAGCCGCCGCAGCGCGGCCGGCTTGCGCCGGTCGGGCTGCAGTCGGGTCGCCGGGTGTAGCTGGCGCACGCAGCGGCTCAGCGCCGCGCGGTGCAGGGCCCAGCGACCTGCTTGCCCTCATTGACGAGCGACGCCTCGTTGCCCTTGCTGAACAGGATCGCGTTCCCGGCGTTGTAGCGGACGCCCGAGGCGCTCGTCTGCTGCTTCATCTGCCAGGCCTCGCCGCGCCAGCGCAGCACCGCCTGATCGCGCCCGAAGGCCACCAGCAGCGGCGCCACGCCGTTCGGGCAGTCGAAGCTGCGCAGCCGCCAATCGGGGTCGCGAGCCATCACCATTGCGCCCGCCTCGCCGAGCGACAGCTCGAGCAGCCCGTTGCCGAGCTTCGCTGCACGCACCAGCGGGAGCTGGCGGCCGAAGCGGTCCGCCTCCGAGGCCAGCGGACAGGCCTTGCGCGTGCTCTTGACGGGTCCGATCGCCAACGAGGCGCCCGACTGGGTCCAGGTCGCGCCGCCGCTGTTGCAGTCGAGCTGCGTGGCCAGCTGTCCGCCGTCGAGGAATTCGACGTTGAACGCCCCGGGATCGGCGGGCGCCACCAAGCCGGCCGGGGTCAGCGTGCCCAGCCAGTACCAGCTCGAACCGACCAGCTTCGGCGGCGGCACCGCGGGCGCCTGCGCGGGCGTGGGCGCCGACGGAGTCGGCAGGCCGGCTCCGGTCGTCGGAGCAGGCGCGGGCAGCGCGCAGCCCGCGATTGCCAAGGCTGCAACCAGCGTCACGCCGAGCACACGTGCAGATGAGGGCCGTCGATCCATGTCGCCTCCGCGATCGTCGTCGAAGATGAGGGCGGAACAATGAGGGCAAAAAAAGAAAAGGGGCGCCATCCCGCAGCGCCCCCGCGACTCGGGCCGGCACGAAGCCGGCCCGGATGGTCGTTGTTACTTGACCACCATCATCGTCTCGCGCTTGCCGCCCTTGTAAGTGTAGAGGGTCAGCGTGCCGTCCTTGATGTCGCCCTTCGGGTCGAACTGGATCTTGCCGGTCACGCCGTCGTAGCTGATCTTGGCCAGCTCAGGCAGGTACTTCGCCGGATCGGCCGAGTCCGCCTTCTGCATGGCGGCGACCATGACCATCGTCGCGTCGTAGACATACGGCGAGTAGATCTGCACATCCGCGCCGGTCTTCTCCTTGAAGCGAGTCTTCCAGGTGGCCAGGGCGGCCTCCTTGTCCTTCGTGACGCCGCCGGCCTCGGCGCAGATTACCTGGCCGTCCGACATGCCATCACCGGCCAGCTTGATCAGCTCGTTCGAGCAGATGCCGTCTCCGCCCATGAACTTGGCGTTGATGCCGAGCTGCTTCATCTGGCGCAGCATCGGGCCCGCGACTGCGTCCATGCCACCGTAGAACACCAGGTCCGGCTTCGCGCCCTTGAGCTTGGTCAGGATGGCGTTGAAGTCGGTGGCCTTGTCGTTGGTGAACTCGCGGCCGACAACCTTGCCGCCGGCGGCCTTGACGGCCTTCTGGAACTCGTCGGCGACGCCCTGACCGTAGGCGGTGCGGTCGTCGATGATCGCGATGCTCTTGGCCTTCACGTCCTTGACGGCGTAGCGCCCGAGGGTGCCGCCGAGCTGGCCGTCATGGGCGACGACGCGGAACGCCGACTTGAAGCCCTGCAGCGTGTACTTCGGGTTGGTCGCCGACGGCGAGATCTGCGGGATGCCAGCGTCGTGGTAGATCTTCGAGGCGGGGATCGTGGTGCCCGAATTCAGGTGACCGATCACGCCGTTGACCTTGGCGTCGACCAGTTTGGTCGCGGCGGCGGTGCCTTGCTTCGGGTCGGCAGCGTCGTCCTCGGCGAGCAGCTCGAACTTGACGGTCTGGCCGCCGAGCTTGATGCCCTTGGCGTTAAGGTCCTCGATCGCGAGCTTGGCACCCAGTTCGTTGTCCTTGCCAAGGTGGGCGATGCCACCGGTCAGCGGGCCTACGTGGCCGATCTTGACGACCGTCTGAGCCGAGGCGACACCGGCAGCGAGCGTGAATGCCGAAGCGACTGCAAGGCTCAGAACCTTCTGGTGCAGATTCATCGTTGTTTCTCCTGGAGAGTGAGGCGGGTGTCGTGTATGGGAGTCAGGCGCAACGGAAACCGCAGGTCCGTGCTGGGCACGAATCGTAGCCGGAACCTGATGGAAAGCCAACGAAGTACTGGGATGCCTGTGGGACTCGTCGCGGTAGAACTCGGCCAGAGGTTGACCTGTCGACCGCACGCGGGTCATGCTGCGTACACAATGGCGATCCAGTACTGGTGGTGGGTTCTCGCGCTCGGCATCGGCATCCTCGAGCTGCTGTCCGGCACGTTCTATCTGCTCGTGATTGCGACCGGTTGCGCGGCGGGCGGGCTGGCTGCGGCGCTCGGCGCGGCAGTGTGGGTACAGCTGTCGACGGCGGCGGTGGTCTCGGTGGCAGGGGCCGCCTGGGCGCGTCGGGTGCGCGCCGGCGCGCCGGCCGTTGAACCCGCTGGCCGCAACCCCGACGTCATCGCCGATGTCGGCGAGCGAGTCCGGGTACAGGCCTGGGATGCCGACGGGCGGGCCCGGGTCCAATACCGCGGCACGCAGTGGAGCGTCGAGCTTGCGCCGGGCGAATCTGCCGAGCCCGGCGAGTACCAAATCCGCGAGGTCGCCGGCAACCGGCTGATCCTCGCCAGACCCTGATGCAGGCCTTTACGACGGCCCTGGAGGAACGATGATCGGAACCAGCGTGGTGGCGGCGGTGGTGCTCGTGCTCGCCATCGTGTTCGTGGTGCAGACGCTCAAGGTCGTGCCGCAGCAGCATGCCTGGATCGTCGAGCGGCTGGGCAAGTTCCACCGCACGCTGTCGCCCGGCCTGTCGTTCGTCGTGCCCTTCATCGATCGGGTGGCCTACAAGCACCTGCTCAAGGAGATCCCGATGGACGTCCCCAGTCAGGTCTGCATCACTAAGGACAACACCCAGCTGACAGTTGACGGCGTCCTGTATTTCCAGGTCACCGATCCGATGCGCGCCTCCTACGGGTCGTCGAACTTCATCGTCGCGATCACACAGTTGTCGCAGACGACGCTTCGATCGGTGATCGGCCGCCTCGAGCTCGACCGTACCTTCGAAGAACGCGACTTCATCAACGCCAGCGTGGTGTCCTCGCTCGACGAGGCGGCGATGAGCTGGGGCGTGAAGGTGCTGCGCTATGAGATCAAGGACCTCACGCCGCCCAACGAGATCCTGCGCTCGATGCAGGCGCAGATCACCGCCGAACGCGAGAAGCGCGCGCTGATCGCGGCCTCCGAGGGGCGCAAGCAGGAGCAGATCAACATCGCCACCGGCGAGCGCGAAGCCTCGATCCAGCGCTCGGAGGGCGAGAAGCAAGCCGAGATCAACCGGGCCGAGGGTCAGGCCGCAGCGCTCACGGCCGTGGCTGCCGCGACCGCCGCGGCGCTCGAGCGGATCGCGATCGCGGTGCAGCGCCCGGGCGGCATGGATGCGGTGAACCTGCGGGTCGCCGAGCAGTATGTGCAGGCTTTCGGCGAGATCGCCAAGCAGGGCAACACGCTGATCGTGCCGGCCAATCTCGCCGACCTGTCCTCGCTAATCACGGGGGCGATGAGCGTCGTGCGCGGCGCACAGCGTCCGGGCGCCCCGGGCTGAGCAACCGGGGCAGGGAGCGCAGAGCCTGCCGCTGGTCGAGTTGCTGCGGCGAGCCCCGGTCACCCTGCAGGCCGAGCCGGTCGGCTACAAGGCGTTCGACTGCGATGTGCTTTGCGCACTGGCTGTCCCAGGCGGTCGGTACGCGTTAAGGGAGCGTTAAGGGGACACGGCGAGCATCGGGCCATGCACTCCCTACCGCTGCGCCAAACCGAACGCATCGCCTTTCCCCAAGTCCGCGCCATCCGTGCGGTGGCGCCCGGGGCGCGGCTGCGCCATCACCCGGTCGGCGATCCCGACCGGGCAGCCGTCGAACGCTTCGTCGGCCGCGTGTACGCCGAGCGCTACGGCGCAAGCGTCCCGAGCTGGGCGCCCGAGCTGGTCAGCGTCGTCGTCGACGGCGAGATCGTCGCGGCGGCAGGCTGGCGACCCGCGCAGGGGCCCCTGTACCTCGAGCGCTACCTTGCCGCGCCGATCGAGCGTCTGATCGTCGAGCGGCTCGGCCGCCCCGGTCCGTCCCGCGGCCGGATCGTCGAAGTCGGTCACCTGTCGGCGACGCGTGCCGGGCAGGGCGTGAGGCTGATGGCCCGACTCGGCGCCTACCTGGCCTCGCTCGGCTACGACTGGGTCGCCAGCACCGCAACCCCGGGGGTGCGCGCCACGTTCGAGCGGATGGGCGTCGAGGTGCTGGAACTCGGGCAGGCAACCGCCCAGGCAGCCGGACCGCACGCCAGCGCCTGGGGCAACTACTACGAACGCGGCGCGAGTGTCTTGGCCGGCGAACTGGCGCGCAATCTGGCGCGCGTCGCCCCGGGCGGGCTGCGATGAGCGCGCCGATCGACTGGCTGCTGCGCGACGATCCGGCACGGGATGCGCTGCTGGCCCACGGCACCCGGCTCACTGCGGGCGAGCTCGCGACGCGGGTGCAGCAGGCCGCCGTCGCGCTGCGCGGACACGGCGTGCGGGTGCTCGCGACCCTCGCCGACAACGGCCCCGACTGGGCCATCGCCGACCTCGCCGCCTGGCACGCAGGCGTCGTCCACGTGCCGTTGCCCTCGTTCTTCACCGACGACCAGGTCGCGCATGTCCTGGCCGCCACCGGCGTCGACGCGATCGCCTCCGTCGACGGTGCGGCGGGTGGCGCGGGCATGGCCGCTCCGTGGGCCGGTACCGGGCTGCGGCTGGCGCGTATCGAGGCCTCGCCCATCTCAATGCCGCCCGGCACGGTCAAGGTGAGCTTCACGTCGGGCAGCACCGGCCGACCCAAGGGGGCCTGCCTCTCCGGAGCGGCGCTCGCCCGCGTCGCCGAGGGCGTGGCGACCGCGCTCGCTCCGATCGGCATCCGGCGTCATCTCGCGGTGCTGCCCTTGCCGGTCCTGCTCGAGAACATCGCAGGGCTGTACGCACCCCTCGTCGCGGGCGCCGCCATCGCCCTGCCGCCGCTGGCCACGGTCGGACTCCAGGGCTCGTCCCGCTTCGATCCGCGAGTGCTTCAGGGCGCCGTCGCGACGTGGCAGGCCGACTCGGTCATCGTCCTCCCGCAGATGCTTCGCGCTTGGACCGGTGTCCGTGCCGCCGCCGAGGGAACGCTTCCGGGGCCGCGCCTGGTGGCCGTGGGCGGCGCGGCGGTCGGTGCCGCGACGATCGCCGCGGCACGCGCGACGGGGCTCGCCGCCTACGAGGGCTACGGCCTGACGGAGTACGGCTCGGTGCAGACGCTCAACCTTCCGGGCGCCGACCGGCCGGGGAGCGCCGGGCGCCCGCTGCCCCATGCCTCGGTGCGAATCGGACCGAGCGGGGAGGTGGAGGTCCTCGGCGCGCCGATGCTCGGCTACCTCGGCGCCCCCGACTCCGCCCCCGCCGGCTGGTGGTCCACCGGCGACCTGGGTCGGCTCGACGAGGACGGCTTCCTGCACCTGTCCGGCCGTCGCGGCAACCTGCTGATCACGGCCTTCGGTCGCAACGTCTCGCCAGAATGGGTGGAGACCGCGCTCCAGTCGCAGCCGGCCATCGCGCAGGCCGTGGTCGTCGGTGACGCCCGCCCCGAGCTGCTCGCGGTGCTCTGGCCGACCCGGCCGGACACACCGGCCAACGAATACGCCGCTGCGTTCACGGAGGCCGTCGCACGGGCCAACGCGACGCTTCCCGACTACGCCCGCGTGCGTCGCTGGGTTCGGGCCGAGTGTCCCTTCGACCCGGTGTCCGGCACCGCCACGCCGAACGGTCGTCCGCTGCGCGGCGCGATCGAATCCTTGCATCGGGCCGCGATCGCGGCCGCCTACAACAGGAGCATTGACGATGTCGTTTCATGAACGTCTGCTGGCCGCAACAGCCACCGAGCGCGCCGCGCTTCATGCCGTGCCGATCATCCAGGACGTGATGCGCGGCCAGGTGTCCGTGCCGAGCTACCGCGCCTTCCTCGTCGAGGCCTGGCATCACGTGCGTCACACCGTGCCGCTGCTGCAAGCGTCGCGGGATGCGCTGCCGGCGCGCCTCGCCTGGATGCGCGCCGCCTTCGACGAATACGTCGCCGAGGAGATCGGGCACGACGACTGGATCCTCGACGACCTGCGCGCCTGCGGCGCAGACGTCGAGGCGCTGCGGGGGGTGCCCTCGTCGCCTGCGACCGAAGTGATGGTCGCCTATGCGTACGATACTGTCTCGCGCCGCAACCCGGTCGGCTTCCTCGGCATGGTCTACGTGCTCGAGGGCACCAGCGTCGCACTCGCCCTGGCAGCCGCCGACCGCATCCAGTCCGGCCTCGGATTGCCGGACGGTGCGTTCTCCTATCTGCGCTCGCATGGCACGCTCGATGTCGAGCACACCGCGCACTACGCCGACCTCGTCAACGCCCTCGAGGATCCAGACGACCAGGCAGCGATCGTCCATGCGGCAAGGATGTTCTATCGCCTCTATGCCGACGTGTTCCGCGGACTGCCGCGCCCGGTCGACACGTTCGCCGACAAGCGGGTGGGCGCGTGAGCGCCTCCGTCGTCCTGACCGGCGCGACCGGCGGCATCGGGCGCGCGATCGCCCGTGTGTTGATCGCCCGAGGCGATCGCGTGGTGCTGGTGTCACGCTCCGCGGACGAGGTCGGACTGCTCGCGCGCCAGCTCGGTCAGGGCGTGGCGCCCGGCTCGGTCGAGGCCCTGGCCGTCGACATCACGCGCGCCGAGGGGCGCGCGGCGCTCGTTCGCGTGGCGACGGAGCGGCGCTGCGACACGCTGGTGAACAACGCCGCAATCCCCAGCTTCGGCCCCTTCGAAGCGCTCGACGACCTCCATGTCGAGGCGGTGATCGCCACCGACCTGGTCGCACCGATGCTGCTGACCCGTGCGCTGCTGCCGGTCCTTCGCCTGCATCGGCGGGCGACTGTCCTGAACGTCGGCTCGACCCTTGGACGCCTCGGCCTCCCGGGCTTTTGTGTCTACGGCGCGGCGAAGTTCGGCCTGCGTGGCTTCACCGAGGCGCTGCGCCGCGAACTGTCCGACGGCCCGGTACGCGTCCTTCACCTTGCGCCGCGCGCCACACGCACCGCGTTCAACGATGCCCGAGTCGATGCCTACAACCGCGCGACCGGCACACGGAGCGATCCGCCGGAACGGGTCGCCGCTGCGGCCGTGGCGATGCTCGACGGCGGCCCCGCGGAGCGTTTCCTCGGCTTTCCCGAGTCGCTCGCGGTCCGTCTCAACGGACTGATGCCCACCTGGCTGGACGGTGCGTTCGGTGCGCACCGGGCCGCGTTGAACACCGACCGGACCGCGCCGGTGCGTCCGACCCGAATCACCCTGGAGACACACGAATGAACCGTCGATTCAGCCCCCGCCCGCTGGGCGCCGCCCTGGCACTCGCGCTCGCCGCCGCCGCCTCTCAGGCCGCGCCGATCGACGACTCCGTCGCCGAGCTGCAGCGCGAGTGGGAGACCATCACCTACAAGGTGCCGCCCGCGCAGCGCACCGATCGCTACGAAGCCCTCGCGACGCGGGCCCACCAGGCGAGTGCGGCACACCCCGGGCGTGCCGAGCCGCTCATCTGGGAAGGCATCGTCGTCAGTTCCTGGGCAGGCGCCAAGGGCGGGCTGGGCGCGCTCTCGCTCGTCAAGCAGGCACGCGTGCTGTATGAAAGCGCCCTGAAGATCCGGCCCGATGCGCTCGAGGGCTCGGCGCTGAACAGCCTCGGGGTGCTCTACTACAAGGTCCCCGCTTGGCCGATCGGGTTCGGCGACAAGGCGCGCGCGCAGGATTTACTGCAGCAGGCCCTGGCGATCAACCCCAAGGGCATCGATCCGAACTACTTCTTCGCAGACTTCCTCGTCGAGGCCGGCCGCTCTCAGGAGGCGATTCCCTACCTCGAGCGTGCGCTCCAGGCAGCGCCGCGCGCCGGACGCGAACTTGCGGATGCCGGCCGACGCGACGAGGTCCGCGGCCTGCTCGATCGGCTACGCGCCCAGGCGCGCTGATCGGCCGGGCTCAGGCACGGGCCCGTTGCACCGTGACCCGCAGGCCCTCGTTGCCGGACGGGCCCATCCGATTCTCGAAGCGGATGTCCAGCCCGTGCAGCACGCAGACGCGCGACGCGATCGAAACGCCGAGTCCGCTGCCCGGTTGCCTGGACCCCGCCGACCGGTGGAAGCGCTCGCCGAGATGGGCTCGGGCCGCCTCGTCGAGCCCGGGGCCGTCGTCCTCGACCACGATGTGGTCGGCGGCGACAAGGACGGCGACGCGACCGCCCGACGGACCGTAGCGCGCGGCGTTGTCCACCAGATTGCGCAACATCGAGGCGAGCAGTCCGGCATCGCCCGCCATCGGCATCGGCTCGACACCGGTATCCGGCCAGTCGACCTCTACCTGTGCATCGTGCGCCTCGATCACAGGGAGGGCGTCCTCAAGCGCCTGCCCGATGACCGATCGCCAGTCGATCGGGTCGTGCCGCAGACCGATCGACGCATCGGCGCGGGCCATCGCGAGCATCTGAGACACCAGGTGGGCGAGGCGCTGCAGGCCGGCCGATACGCCGACAACCGCCCGCTCGCGATCGGCTGCATCGCTCGAGAGGCGAAACGCATCCCAGTGGGCCCGGGCCGTCGCGATCGGCGTGCGCAACTCGTGGGCCGCATCCGCGGTGAAGCGCCGTTCCTGCCGGATAGCGTCGTCGACACGCATCAGGAGCCGGTCGATGGAACCCACCAGCGCGATCAGGTCGTTGGGCAACCCGGCGTTGCCGATCGGCGTGAGGTCGTTGGCGTCGCGGCGCTCCAGCGCATGCGAGAGCGACCGCAGCGGCGCGAGCGCCCGCCGCACCGAGAACGCAAGCGCCACGAGCAGCAGCGGCAACACGGCGAGCCACGGGAGCAACTGGGACAGCAGCAGCCCTTCGGCCAGTTCGGCCCGTTCAGCGAGGTCCTGTCCGACCGCGACGCGCCGCTGCCCGCCGGTCGGGTCGCGCAGGTAATAGACCCGCCACCTGCGGCCGTCGATCGGCAGGTCGACGAACCCGTCAGCGCCGTCGCGCCAGGGCAGCGACGCCCCGTCGGTATCGGACAGCACGCGGCGATCGCCGATCCAGACCGCGACCGACATCGTCTGGAGTTCGGCCGCCCCACCGGCCGGACTCTGGTCGTAGCCGCCCGGCGCCTTGGCGGGCAGGTCGGTCGCCTCGATGGTCGGGGGCAGCAGCGACAGCACCTGTCGCGACAGCCGGACCAGCTCGGTGTCGTAGAGCTCATCGATCTCGTGCTGGGTCCGCCACCAGGCAGCGCCGGCCGCGACCGCCCATACCAGCGGTGCCATCACCGCGACGTAGACCAGCAGCCTGCGCTGCAGGGTCATGGCGGGCCGTCTGCGGGCCGCAGCGACTCGGGCGAACCGAGCGCGTAGCCGACCCCACGAACCGTTCGCACGATGGCCGGGTCGATCTTGCGTCGCAGGTGATGGACGAACACCTCGAGCGCGTTGCTGTCGAGCTCGCGGTCCCAGTCGTAGAGTTTCTCGAGCAGCGCGGTCTTCGACAGGATCCGATTGGGGTGCGCGAGAAGCACTTCGAGCAGCGCGGCCTCGCGGGGGGTGAGGTCGACTGCTCGACCCTGCCAGCTCGCGCTGCGGGTGTCCGGCCGGTAGTCGAGTGCACCGTGTCTCCAGACGGGCTCGGGGCGGCCGCGCACCCGTCGCACCACTGCGCGCAACCTCGCGGCGAGTTCCTCGACAGCGATCGGCTTGACCAGATAGTCGTCCGCTCCGGCGTCGAGCCCGCCGATGCGGCTGTCGACCGCATCGCGGGCAGTCAGGATGAGCACGGGTATTCGGTCGCCGCGATCCCGCCAGCGGGCAAGCCATACCGTGCCGTCGCCCTCCGGTAGCCCGAGATCCAGGACGACCGCGTCGTAGGGGGCGAGCCTGAGCGCCGTATCGGCGCTCGTGCCCCGGTCGACGCGGTCGGCGGCGAAGCCCAGCGCACGCAGTCCGGCGATCAGGCCTTCGGCGAGCGCATCGTCGTCCTCGACCAGTAGGACCCTCATTGACGGGCCTGCGGTACGCCGCCCACCTTCAGCCCGAGACGCGGGTTCCGGTCTTGACCAGCCGCTGCTTCTCGCGCTGCCATTCGCGGTCGCGCTCGGCGTCGCGCTTGTCGTGCTGCTTCTTGCCCTTGGCCAGGCCCACCTCGAGTTTGATGCGCCCGCCCTTGTAGTGCAGGTCGAGCGGCACCAGGGTGTAGCCGGCGCGCACGACCTTGCCGATCAGCTTGGCGGTTTCCGATGCATGCAACAGGAGCTTGCGGGTGCGGGTCGGGTCGGCGTGAACGTGGGTCGAGGCCGCGGTGAGGGGGGTGATATGGGCGCCGAGCAGGAAGAGTTCCGCGCCACGGATGATCACGTACGCCTCCTTCAGATGGGCGCGGCCGGCACGAATGGCCTTGACCTCCCAGCCCTCGAGGACGAGCCCGGCCTCGAGCTTCTCCTCGATGAAGAAGTCATGGTAGGCCTTGCGATTGTCGACGATGCTCATGGGAGGGCACGCGGCCCGGAGGGTAGAATCCAGCCGATTCTAGCAGCCGCCCCCTTGGGCCCCGCCGAGACCGCCGCGATGCCCTCGGTCCAGAAGTCCGTCCTGGTGCCCTATGGCGCCCCGCTGATGTTCGGCCTGGTCGAGCAGGTGGAGTCGTATCCGCAGTTCCTGCCCTGGTGCGGCGGCGCCGAAGTGCATGAGCGCAGCGAGGGCCGGATGGTCGCGACGATCCGCATCGACTTCCGCGGGCTGCAGCAGTCGTTCACCACCGAGAACCTGCACGAGCCCGACCGCAGCATTCGGATGTCGCTGCGCGACGGTCCATTCTCGCGCCTCGACGGGCTGTGGCGCTTCACGCCACTGCGCAAGGACGCCTGCAAGGTCGAGTTCTCGCTCGACTACGTGTTCGCAGGCGCGCTGCTGTCGCGGGCACTCTCGCCTGTGTTCGACCAGATCGCCGGCAGCTTCGTCGATGCATTCGTCAAGCGCGCCGAGGCCATCCATGGCTGAGGCCACGTTGTCGATCGAAGTGGTCTGGATCGGCGTCGAGCCGCCCGTGCGCATCGCGCTCCGGGTGCCGGCGGGCAGCACCGTCGAGCAGGCGCTCGCCGCCAGCGGCATTGCCCGCCGCATCACGGCCTCGGGGCGCGTGGCGGCCGGGCAGGGGCCGCTGGACGCGTTGTCAGTGGCGGTGCATGGCCGAGCGGTGGGTCCGCAGGACCGGTTGCACGAGCACGACCGCATTGAGCTGCTGCCGCCGCTGACGGTGGATCCTAAGGTCGCGCGCCAGCGGCGCGCCGATCACCGTCGCAGGCTCGCGGGCGAACGCCGCTGGACGCCCGATCGCGAACGGGTGGTGCCGCGCGAGTCCTGAGTCAAGACTTCGTGCAGTGCTCGCGGGAGGACTTGCGGGCGGCGTCCGCACGGGCCGCACGCTGCGCGTCGTCGATGAACTCGCGCTCGCCGCGCTCGTTGATCCGCGATATCCGCACGCCGCTCTCGAGGGCTCGCAGTTCCGCGCGCGTCTCCTCGCAGGCGGCGGCGACCTGCCGGGCCTTTGCTGCCTCTTCGCCGGACTTGCGCTCGGTTTCGGCGCGCTCGATTCGGCGCTTGCGGAATTCGAGTTCACGGTCGGCCGCGGCGCCTGCTGTCGGTGAACCCGAGGCGGCGCCGGTGGCTTTTGCTGCCTCGCCGGTCGCGCCAGGGCGTTCAGCGGCAGGGCGCAGGCCGGGCGCCTGCAGCACCGCGTCCGGCGGGATCGAGGTGGGCGGGGGCTGGTCGGAGTAGACCATGCGCCCATTCGCGTCGCGCCACTTGAACTGCGCGGACACATCGGGTGCGACGACGAGCGCCAAGAGGAGCAGCGGCAGCAGGTGTCGGAGTGGCAGGAGTCGGCGCGTCATGGGCGGGCCCTCGGGGCAGAGCGGGAGTCTCGGGCGATGCTATGCCCGGCTCGCCCGATGCCCCGTGGGAGTCCGACCGGCGGCCGGGGCGCGGTGCCGCGCGGAGCCCGGTATACTCCGCTTTTGTGCCTAGAGGCCCCCATGCGACTGGCCAAGAAAGCACTGACGTTCGACGACGTCCTGCTGGTTCCCGCGTTCTCCGAAGTCCTCCCCCGCGACACCTCTCTCGCCACGCGCCTGACGCGCGGCATCTCGCTGAACATCCCGCTGGTCTCCGCGGCGATGGACACGGTCACCGAGTCGCGTCTGGCCATCGCCATCGCGCAGGAAGGCGGCATCGGCATCGTGCACAAGAACCTGCGTCCGTCCGAGCAGGCGAGCGAGGTCGCCCGGGTCAAGCGCTTCGAGTCCGGCGTGGTGCGGGACCCCATCACGGTGACGCCCGACATGCCGGTGCGGCAGGTGATGGAGATCACCCGCCAGCATCACATCTCCGGCCTGCCGGTGGTGCTCGGCAAGCAGGTGGTCGGCATCGTGACCAACCGCGACCTGCGCTTCGAGTCCCGTCTCGACGCCCCGGTCTCCTCGATCATGACGCCGCGCGAGCGCCTGGTGACGGTCCGCGAGGGCGCGACGCTCGAGGAAGCCAAGTCGCTGATGCATGCGCACAAGCTCGAGCGCGTGCTGGTCGTCAACGACGCGTTCGAGCTGCGCGGCCTGATGACCGTCAAGGACATCCTCAAGCGCACCGAGCATCCCAACGCGTCCAAGGACGAGTTCGGCAAGCTGCGCGTGGGCGCGGCGGTCGGCGTGGGCCCCGATACCGACGAGCGCGTCGAACTGCTCGTCAGGGCCGGCGTCGACGTCGTCATCGTCGACACCGCACACGGCCACTCCAAGGGCGTGCTCGAGCGCGTGCAGTGGATCAAGCGCAGCTTCCCGCAGGTCGAGGTGATCGGCGGGAACATCGCCACCGCC
>JBIPLJ010000072.1:0-19884 GCA_044368415.1 Burkholderiaceae bacterium | reverse complement strand
CGGAATCAGACCCGGAATCGGCATCGGCACGGCGACTCCGCTGCCGCCGGCGCGTGTCCACGGCGCGACGCGACGTCCGACCGCGACCACGCGGCGGCGCGGCGCGTCGACGAACACCCCATCGAAGCGGATCGCGGGGTCGAGCGCGAGCGAGCCCGCGGGCACGAGCGCCGCCCCGGCATCGGCGACCCGGAAGGACTGCAGGCGCTGGGCGCCGTCGGCCGAAGGCGGCGACAGCGCCCAGACGGTCTCCCCGTCGAACCGCAGCACGTCGTCCTCGTCGACGCCCGCCTCCTGCAGCACGGTCGCGGAACCGTCGACGGCCGGGCGCGAGGTGTCAGCGGCGGACAGCGGGACGACGAGCGTCGTCCGGGCGAACCCGCCCCCGGCCTCCCGGCTCGCACGCAGCCGGCCCCGGATGTGCTCGAGCAGCGCGTCGGCGTCGGCGGGCACCAGCTTCTCGGCCGGCCCCTGGGGCGGCGTGGGCGCCGGCGCAGCGCCAGGCGCTGTACCGCCACAGGCCGCGAGGACCGCGCAGGCCGCGAGCGCGGCCAGCAGCTTGCGTGGGCGTCCGATGGCCGCGGGCCTGCGGAGTGCCTCGTCCGGATTCGCGTCGTGTGCCGTGCTGCAGGGTCTGCCTTCGTCCATGGTCCGCTCCGTTCGCATGTTTGTGTAGTCACCGATCTTCCACGCTGCATGTGCGACCGTGGATCCGCTTTCTACAATCTGGGATATATTCCCGCCTGGGATAAGATCCCATCTATTGCCAGTTCGTCAACCCCTGGGGTACGATCGGCGTGAAACCCGTCACGAACGATGAACGAGCCCGCCCAAGAGCCTCCCGACATGCGCCAGCAGGCGATGCTGCGGCTGCTCGAGCCCCTCGCGCGGCTCGCGCTGGCGCAGGGCATCACGCTGCAGCCGCTGGCCGAGCTGATGAAGCTGGCGCTGGTGGCGGCGGCGTCGCACGAGGCGCCGGACGCATCGATGTCGCAGCTGAGCGTGCGCACCGGCGTGCACCGCAAGGACCTGCGCCGGATCAGCGAGCGGCCGGTGCCTCGCCCGACCCGCTCGCCCGGGCCCGAGGTGTTCTCGCGCTGGCTCGCCGACCCGCGCTTCCTGACCGGTCGCGGCCGTCCGCGGGTGCTGCCGCGTCTGCCGCCCGCCGACGGCGGCCCGTCATTCGAGGAGCTGTCCTACTCGGTGACGACCGACGTGCATCCGCGGGCCGTCCTCGGTGAGCTGCAGCGGCTGGCGCTCGCCGAGCTCGACGAGCGCGACCGCGTGCGCCTGACGGCAGCCGCCTACGTGCCCCACGGCGACCGCGGCGGCATGCTCGCGATGCTCGCAGACAACGTCGGCGACCACCTCGACGCCGCGGTCGCCAACCTGCGCGCAGGCGGCGAGCGGCACCTCGAGCAGGCCGTGTTCTCCGACGGGTTGTCGGCCGACTCCGCGGAGCGATTCAACCGCGCGACCCGCCGGGCATGGGATCACATCCAGGCCGATCTGATGCCGATCCTCACGCGCCTGTACGACGATGACCGGGCACGCGGCGCGGCAGGAACCCATCGCGTGCGCCTGGGCGTGTACGGCTACATCGAGGAGGACGGCGATGCCTGAGCGAGTCCGATCCGTCGCGGCCCGCCTGGCGGCGATGCTGCTCCTGCTGCTGGCCCAGGGCTGCGGGCCGGGGACCGGCGGTACCGGGCTACCGCCGGCGGCGGGCTCGTCCGGTATCCCGTTGGAGGAAGCGCCCGCCGCGCCACCGTCCGACCGACCGGCGGACCTCGCGGGGCCGATCGAACTCGTGGACGCGACGGTGGTCCGCATCGCCGCGACGGACCTGCCCCTCGCCCTGTGCGACCTGCTGTTCGACGACGGCAGCCCCGCGACGGCGGACGCCCTGCGGCCAGGGGTCGAGGCGCGGGCCTGGCGCATCGGCGAGCGCTGGCGGGTATCGATTCGGCGCTGAGGTGCGGCCGGTTCAGTGCTGAGCGGCGTAGCGTCGAGCGGTGCGGCCGGCGCGGCGCAGAGCGGTGCGGCCGGCGCGGCGCAGAGCGGTGCGGCCGGCGCGGCCAGCTACGGGCCCGCGCGGAGCCAGCCGCGTGCCCGCTCAGCCGTGCGCGGTGCACCGCGAGCGGGCCGGGCTCAGGCCGGCAGTGCCTCGCCCTGCGGCGGATCGGCCTCCTCGCGGGCCTGCATCGCCCAGAGCTCGGCGTAGCGCCCGCCGCGCGCGAGCAGCTCGTCATGGCGGCCACGCTCGACGATCCGCCCGGCATCGAGCACCAGGATCTGGTCGGCGTCGACGATGGTCGACAGCCGGTGGGCGATCACCAGCGTCGTGCGGTGCGCGGCGACCGCGCGCAGCGCCTCCTGGATCGCCGCCTCGTTGCGCGAGTCGAGCGCCGAGGTGGCCTCGTCGAGCACCAGCACCGGCGGGTTCTTCAGAAGCATCCGCGCGATCGCCACGCGCTGCTTCTCGCCACCCGAGAGCTTCAGGCCGCGCTCACCGACCGGCGTCTCCCAGCCCGCCGGCAGCGCCGCGATGAACGCCGAGAGCTGTGCCGCGCCTGCGGCCGCCTCGATCTCGGCGTCCGGCGCGCCGGGCCGGCCGTAGGCAACGTTGTAGCGCAGGCTGTCGTTGAAGAGCACGGTGTCCTGCGGCACGATACCGATCGCCGCACGCAGGCTCGACTGCGTGACCGCGCGCAGGTCGCGCCCGTCGAGGGTAATCGAGCCACCGGTGACGTCGTAGAAGCGGAACAGCAGCCGCGCGAGCGTGGACTTGCCCGCGCCGCTTGCGCCGACTACCGCAGTGGTGGTGCCGGCGGGCACGGTGAAGCTGACGTCATGCAGGATCACGCGGTTCGGGTCGTAGGCGAAGGACACCTGCTCGAAGCGCAGCTCGGGTGCGCGCCCGAGCTCGAGCGTACCGGCTCCGGGCGAGTCGTCGACCTCGCGGTTGGCATCGAGCAGCGAGAACAGCCGCTCCATGTCGGCGAGGCTCTGCTTGATCTCCCGGTACAGCACGCCGAGGAAGTTCAGCGGCATGTAGAGCTGGATCATGAATGCGTTGACAAGCACCAGGTCGCCGATCGTCATGCGGCCCTCGACGACGCCGACCGTTGCGCGCCACACCATCAGGGTGACCGCGACCGCGATGATCGCGGCCTGCCCGACGTTGAGCACCGACAGCGAGGTCTGGCTGCGCACGGCCGCGCGCTCCCAGCGCTGCATGCTCTGATCGTAGCGGCGCGCTTCGAAGTCCTCGTTGCCGAAGTACTTCACCGTCTCGTAGTTGAGGATCGAGTCGATCGCGCGGACGTTGGCCTTGGAGTCGAGCTCGTTCATCGAGCGGCGGAACTCGGTGCGCCACTCGGTGACCGCGACGGTGTAGACGATGTAGCAGGCGAGCGCGACGCCGGTGATCCCGGCGAACCAGACGTCGTAGTTGAGCACCAGGTAACCGAGCACCAGCGAGATCTCGACCAGCGTCGGCAGGATCGAGTAGAGCGTGTACGACACCAGGCTGGAGATGCCGCGGGTGCCGCGCTCGATATCGCGGGTCAGGCCGCCGGTCTGGCGCTCGAGGTGAAAGCGCAGCGACAGCGCGTGCAGGTGGCGGAACACCTTGAGCGCGATGGTGCGCACCGCGCTCTGCGTGACCTTCGCGAACACGAACTCGCGCAGCTCGGTGAACGCGGTCGACAGCAGCCGCAGCCCGCCGTAGGCGATCAGCAGCCCGAGCGGCACGGCCACCAGGGTCGCGGCCTGCTGACCTGCGACCGGCACGAGCCGGTCGACGATCTGCTTGAGCAGCACCGGCACGCCGACGGTGGCCACCTTGGCGCCGATCAGGCAGGTGATGGCGAACGCGACCCGCCAGCGGTACGCCCACAGGTAAGGCAGCAGGCTGGCGAGGGTCTGCCAGTCAGAGCGGTCGCGGGCGCGGGGCGCGGCGGGAGGCGGGGCAGTGGAGGAGGACGGTCGCATCGGCAGGGCAGGAGAGGCGCTCGACATCGCGGCCGCGGCGGCTTGGCGCAGCGCGGCCTTTGCGGTAGGGTCGGATGCCGGGCCGACAGGTTACTCCAAGGTCGGCCCCACTTCTCCAACCCGAGCCCCTGATGCACAACGAGCCGATCGCCCCCGCCGAGCACGACCTCACGCTGCGCGTGGTACCGATGCCGGCTGACCTCAACGGCAACGGCGACGTCTTCGGCGGCTGGGTGATGGCCCAGGTCGACATCGCCGGCGGCATCGCGGCGGCACGCCGCGCGCGCGGCCGCGTCGTCACCGTGGCTGTGAACGCCTTCCAGTTCAAACAGCCGGTGTCGGTCGGCGACGTGCTCAGCTTCTTCACCCGCATCGAGTCGATCGGCCGCACCTCGATCACCGTACATGTCGAGGTGATCGCGGCCCGCAACCCGGCCGATCCGTTCGTGGTCAAAGTGACCGACGCCACACTGACTTACGTCGCGATCGATCGCGACGGGCACAAGCGTGCCGTCGACACGCAGACCTGAGGCCGCGGTCCGTCTCCGACACCGTCCGATGAGAAGCAGTTCCTCGTCCGCACCCGCATCGGCCGTCGACACTCCAGGCATGACCGCCTCCCGACCGATCGCCCCCCTCGCCCGACGCCGCACGCGGTCCGCAGCGGCGCTGCTCGCGGCCGCGTTGCTCGGCCTGGCCGGCTGCGGCGGAGGTGGCGGCGATCCGGCCCCGGCGCCTGCGCCCGCTCCGGCGCCAGCGCCCTCACCCGCTCCGGCTCCGGCTCCGGCTCCGGCTCCGGCTCCGGCTCCGGCTCCGGCTCCGGCCCCAGCGCCACCCCCGATCGACTCGGACTTCAAGTGGACACTGCCGGCGGGCTGGGCCGAGCCCACCGTGCCTGCCGACAACCCGATGTCGGTCGCCAAGGTCGAGCTCGGCCGGCGCCTGTTCTTCGATGTGCGCCTGTCCGGCAACCAGCAGTTCTCCTGCTCGACCTGCCACCAGCGGGTGTCCGGTTTCGGCGACCAGCGCGTGACGCCGTTCGGCTCGACCGGACAGCGGCTGGTCCGCAACTCCCAACCGCTGGCGAATGTCGCCTGGCTCGGGCCGCTGAGCTGGTCCGATCCGACCGCCACGACGCTCGAGCAGCAGATGCTCACGCCACTGTTCGGCACCGCCCCGGTCGAGATGGGCGTGGACGAGGGCAACCGTGCCGCGGTGCTCGCGCGCTTCACGGCCGATGCCGACTACCGTGCACGCTTCGCGGCCGCCTTCCCCGGCTCGGCCGAGCCGCTCGACTGGCCGAACCTGATCCGCGCAATCGCCGCCTTCCAGCGCTCGATCGTGTCGACCGATAGCCGATTCGACCGCTCGCTGCGCGGCGAGCTGACGCTGACCGACGCCGAGCAGCGCGGGCGCGACCTGTTTTTCTCCAGCCGCGCGGGCTGCAGCACCTGCCACGGCGGCAACACCTTCGCCGAGCCGGATGCAGCGGTCGTTCCGGTGGGAACCCGGCACTTCAACATCGGCCTGTACAACGTCGGCGGGTCGGGCACGTATCCGCCCGCCAACCGAGGCCTGATCGACTTCACGGGCCTCGCCGCCGACATGGGGCGCTTCCGCACGCCGAGCCTGCGCAACGTCGAGGTGACCTCGCCCTACATGAACGACGGCTCGGTCGCTTCGCTGTCTGCAGTGCTCGACATCAAGATCCGGGGCGGGCGCGACGTGACCACCGGGCCCAATGCCGGGGACGGCGTGGCCAACCGCTGGAAGAGCCCGCTCGCCGGGGCGCTGACCACGATCACGCCGTCCGACAAGGCCGACCTGCTTGCGTTCCTGGGCTCGCTGACCGACCCGACCTTCCTGACGAACCCAGCCTACGCGAATCCGTTCGCGACGCCCTGACGGGGCGCCGCGCGCCGGCTCACTTCCTCATCGAGGCCAGGAAGGCGTCGATCGCGGTGCCGTGCTCGGGCGTGTGGTGCGCCAGCGCCTGGAACGCGGCCGACAGCTCGAGCAGCGAGTCGAGCCGCATGTGCTGGCCTTCGCGCATCAGGCGCTTGGCCATTCGCAACGCTGGACCGGGGTTCGCCGCGATGCGGGCGGCAAGCGCGCGCGCCTCGTCCATCAGCCGCTCGCCGGGCACGACCTTCGACACCAGCCCGCAGGCAAGCGCCTCGGCTGCGTCGATCGTGTCGCCGGTGAAGGCCATCTCGGCCGCCTTCGACATGCCGACCGCGCGCGGCAGCAGCCACGCGCCGCCGTCACCGGGGATGATGCCGAGCTTCACGAAACTCTCAGCGAACTTCGCGCGGTCGGAGGCGATGCGGATGTCGCACATGCAGGCGAGGTCGCAGCCCGCGCCGATCGCCGGCCCGTTGACCGCGGCGATGGTCGGCACGTCGAGCTGATAGAGGGCGAGTGGGATGCGCTGGATGCCGGCGCGATAGCCCTCGCGAATGGCGTACGGCGAGCCCGCGGCGATCCCCGTCTTGTCCTTCATGTCCTTGACGTTGCCGCCCGCGCAGAACGCGCTGCCGGCGCCGGTCAGGATCACGCAACGCACGTCCGGGTCGTGCCCGACACGCTGGACGGCGGCAACGACCGCATCCCATTGCGACTGGTTCGACAGCGCGTTGCGCCGGTCGGGATCGTTCAGGGTCAGGGTGGCGACGCCGCCGTCGCGGGATTCGAGAACGAAGGTGTCCATGGGCGGGATGCTCGCACGATTCGCCGGGCCGCGCGGATGCGCGGCCCGGCAAGTCCTCCGACGGCGCTTTGGCCTCGGGTCAGAGCGCGCCGCCGCGCCCGGTGCCGCCGGTTCCGGTCCTGTTCGCCGGTTTGACATCGTCGCGGGCATGTTTGACCGCGTCCTTCACGGAACCGACCGCCTTCTGCGCCTTGCCCTCGAGCTGCCTGGCGGCGCCTTTTGCAGCCATCACCGGGTCGTCCATGGCCTGACCCGCCTTGCGCTGGATCTTTCCCGCCAGATCCTTGGCCGTACCTTCCACCTTGTCTCGATTCATGTCGATCTCCGTTGTGCGGGGACGTTCCCCGCGTCACGGGAGTAAGGCAATCCCCGGACCCGCCTGCGCCGGCTCACCGGTGCCGTCCCAGCACGTGGGGCGCGATCGCCGCGGCCCAGACCCGGTAGGCGCCAGGCCCGGGATGAAAGCCGTCGCTGGCAACCAGCGCGGGATCGGTCATCGCCGGCATCGGCACGTGGGTGGCGAGCGGGCGCACACCGCCGGGACGCGCGCCGCACCAGCGGCCGAGCGCCGCGTCGAGCGCGCGCGCATGCAGACCCATCACGCCGCGCAGCGGCTGCGGCAGCGCGGGGAAGCGGTGCATCGGCGGCAGGCCCGACCACAGCACGCGGCGCACACGGTGGCGCGCATGCAGCCGGACGTGCAGCCGCTCGACGTCGCCGAGCCAGCGCGGCACGAGGCGCAGCGCGGTGACGTCGTTGACGCCGAGCGCGACCACCGCCACGTCGAACGGATCGGCCGGCGTCTCCTCGAGGAGCGCGAGCGCCTCGCGCGTCGTGATGCCAGTGCGGGCAACCAGCCGCCAGTCGAGCGGCCGCACGAGCGAGGCGCCGATCAGGCCGGTGAGCCGGCCGGACAACGCATCGGACTGCAGCGTCGCACCGACCCCCGCGGCCGAGGAATCGCCGACGATCAGCAGCCGCAGCGGCCGGCCGATGCGGTCGGTGCCGACCCGGCCCTCGCGCTCGCCCTCGGCCTCGGGCAGCTTAGGCGTGTCGCGCCGTACGCGCCGGCCCTGCCACACGAGCAGCGGCGCGAGCGGCAGGGCCGCGGCCAGACCGAGCGTTCCGCGCATCGGCGTCTCAGAAGCTGTGAAGAAACCGTAGCGAGCAGGCCCGAGCCGGTGCCGAGGAGCGCAGCCGTACGTGATGGTGAGGCCGGGGTTTCACGGCGCATGCGCCGTGCCGGCCGAACGACTCGCGCCCGCAGGCGCGAGGCTCCCCGGCGAGCACCGCAGGCGCCGGATCGGGACGCGCAGTAGGTTTTTTCACAGCTTCTCAGTCGAAGCGCGAGAAGTCCGCCCGGCGCTTCTCGAAGAACGCGGTGAAGGCCTCGCGCGCCTCGGGGGCCCGCAGCATCCGGCCGAACACCTCGCCCTCCTCGGCCATCCGCTTCGGGATCGCCTCGGCAAACGCGCCCTTCATCAGCCGCTTGGTCTCGCGCAGCGAGGCCGGCGGCAGCAAGGCGAGCTTGGCGGCCTGCGCGCGCGCGAAGCCGATCGCCTCGGCCGCCGGCAGCACGCGGTTGACGATGCCCATCTCGCGGGCCTCGTCGGCACCGAAGGCCTCGCCGAGCAGCAGTTTCTCGGCGGCCCGCTGCCAGCCGGCGGCGGCGGGCATCAGCAGGCTCGAGGCGGCCTCCGGGCACAGCCCGAGCGCGGCGAACGGCACCGAGAAGCGCGCGTTGTCGCCGGCGTAGACGAGGTCGCAGTGCAGCAGCAGCGTGGTGCCCACGCCGACCACCGGCCCGCAGGGCGCAGCGACGACCGGCTTGGCGAAACCGGCCAGCCCGTGCAGGAAGCGCCACACCGGGCTCTCGCCGCCCGAGGGCGGATTGGCGAGGAAGTCCTGCAGGTCGTTGCCGGCGGTGAAGCACTCGGCGCTGCCGGTGATCAGCACCGCGCGCACCGCCGGATCGGCGGCCGCGGCGGCGAGCCCGTCGGCCATCGCCGCGTACATCGCCGCGGTGATGGCGTTCTTCTTGTCAGGGCGGGCGAACGCGATCGTCGCGATGCCGCCGTCGGTGTTGACCTCGATGCTCATGGACCCTCCGGGCTTCAGGTCGGGGCGCGGACGCGCCCAGTCGCACACGATTCTACGGTGCCGGCGCACGACTCAACGCCCGGGCAGCCAGCCCATCCAGACCTCACGGCGGATCCAGAGCAGCACCGCGCAGGCGATCCACACGCCGCAGGCCAGCGCGAACAGCTCGCCGCCGTCGCTGCTGCCGTCGGTGTTCACCACCGCGATGCCCAGCGGCGTGAACAGGTGAAAGAACATCGCGCCGCTGATAACGCCCAGGCCCAGCCCCGCGCCGAGCACCTGCAGCACACGGTTCGACAGCACGGCGCCCGCGACCAGCAGCACCGAGGCGATTAGCTCGACCACGCCGACGACCTTCGCCGAGAAGACGCCGCCGGGTGCAAACACGCCCTTCAAGCCGAGGGTCGCCGCCCAGGGATCCAGCTTGCCCTCGAAGATGTAGACCGTCTCGGGCGAGCCGGTGAACTTGAAGAACAACGATTGCACGAACACGAAGGCGACATAGGCGATCAGCAGCCAGTGCCCCTTCTTCTTCAGCCAGTCCATGGTGCGGGTCCTCGGGTTGGGCCGGGTCACTTGCCCAGCAGAGCGCGGAACTTGCCGTCCGCGGCGCGGATGTAGCCCGCGGTGTCCTTGAGCCAAGTGGACTGCACGTCGGCGTCGTAGTTCAGGTAGAGCTTGCCGTCGCGGACGGTGAACTGCTCCGGCTCGACCTTCACCAGCTTGTCCTGGGCGACGCCGTAGGCGCAGTAGCCGCCGTACTGAGGTGCCCAGCGCTCAGGGTTCGCCTTGAACAGATCGAGGTTCGCCTGCGAAGAGAACTTCCACTTCGCGCCCATCCATTCGTGGACGAAGCGCTCGTCGCCCTTCACCGGGCGGCCGACATTGAAGTACGCGACGGTGTCGTAGCCGTTGATGGCGGTGTCGGTGCGTCCGCCCAGGAAGCCGGTCTTGAGCGTGTTGACCGCCGGCTCGGCGGCGAGCGCGAAGCGCGGCGCGAAGGCGGCGAAGAGGCCGGTGGCGAGCAGCGCGCGGCGGGACGGGGACGGTGTCATCTCGATGTCTCTCGAACGAAGTGGGTACCGATCTGTCGTGGCCGGGGCCGGCGTGTTACACACGATGTCGGCGCCTGTGCACCGAGGATCAGTCGGTCGGCGGATAGAGCGGGGTCAGGTGCTTCTCGCGCCGGTAGTCGCGCACGAAGTCGGCCATCGGCATCGGTTCGAAGCCGCGCGCACGGTTCGCCGCGCCGATCCGGAACAGCGAGCGGTACTGCCGCATGAGGTCCGCCCAGGCGCGCAGCAGCCCGGTGCGCCGGTCCCAAATGTGCGTGCTCTCGGCGCCCGCGCCGTTGATCTCGACGATGGTGAAGCCACGTCCCTGCTGCAGCTCGGCAAAGGACTCGAAGCGCACATCGAAGCGGCCGAAGTGGAACTCGGGCAGGCGCCGCGCGATCGCCTCGAAGCGGGCCTCCATCGCCTCGGTCACCAGGTGGGTGCCGTTGCGGAAGATCGCGCCGCGGCTGTGGCTGCCGGCGAAGGCGAGCCGCACGGCCTCGCCGGGGGCGGGCACCTCGTCGAGCCGCGCCGCATGCCGCCCGAGGTACAGGTGCTGCAGCCGGCCTGCACGCGGATCGGCGAGGATGAGTTCGCGCAGCGTGCGCCGCCCGTCGCCGCGCACGTAGGGGAAGTATTTCAGCGTGATCGACACGATTCGCCCGCGGGCCTCGCCCGGCTCGCGGCAGTAGAAGACGCCCGCCTCGCCCTCGTGCGGCACCAGGCGCTGCAGCACGAGCGACGCGTCTTCGGGGAACGCAGCCAGATAAGCGCGCAGGGCCTCGGGCGTACGCACGAGCTTCACGCCCGCGCCACGGCAGCCGAGGTCGGGCTTGGCGACCACCGGCAGCGCGATGCCGGCGGCTGTGAGCCGCGCGAGCGCGGCCTCGGCCTCGCGCGCCGGATCGGCGCGCCCGGCGGCGGGCCGGTCGACGCGCACGAAGGGCGCGACCCACTCGGGCACGTGCTCGACGGCAAGCGCGAGGATGCGCGCCTTGCTCTCGCCGAAGAAGCCACCGCCCGGGAAAGACGGGTTCGCCGCCGTCGGCAGCAGCACGCCACGGTGCCGCAGCATCAGCCAGCCGGCGTAGAGCGCGACCGGCGGATAGAACGCCCACATCGGCCAGAACTCGAAGAAGCTGATCGGCGGCCCGGAGGTGTCGAAGCTCGGCATGCCGGCATGCGGCTGAGGCGCGGGGGCGGGATCGGCCCGCGGGCCCGCGGGCGCGGGCATCGAGCCGCTTGCGGAGGCGGAGACGGAAACGGAGGCATTCATCGGACAGACTCCTGGGAAGGACGGCGTCGGTATGCATGCAGCGCACGCACGAGCGGCACGGCGGCGGCGAGCAGCAGGATCGGCAGCGCGACGGCCACGGGCGCGGGCACGCCGAGCCGCTCGGCGAGCGCACCGCCGACGGCGACGGCGAGCGCGTACAAGCCCGCGGTCCATGCCGTCACCGCGAGGGCCACCCATGCGGCGAAGGGCGCGAACGGCACGCGCAGCGCGCCACAGGCGGTGTAGGTGACGAGCCGCAGGCCGGGGACGACACGCGCCACCAGCACGGCGCTCGGCAGGCGCCGCAGCAGCGTCGCCCGCGTGCCCTCGAAGCGCATCGCCGCATCGTGGCGGCGCAGCATCGGGAACCGTGTCGCGCCGAGTCCGAGGGCATAGAGGCCGAGGTCGCCCGCTGCGATGCCGCCGCCGACCGCCAGCAGGGACAGGGGCCAGGAGATCGCCCCCTGCGCGGCCAGCGCGACCCCTGCGGCGATCGCGAGGTCCTCTACCAGCAGCGTCGTGAGGGCCAGCGCAATCGCGATCGTCCAGGGATCGCCCATCCCGTCGAGTGCGGCGCCGAAGGCGGCGACGAGCCCCTGCCAGGCGTTCAGCATCCCGGCTCCAGCGCGATGCGCAGCGCCCGCTGGACCTCGTCGAAGGCGTTCCAAGGCAGGAAGTGGTCGCGCCCCTCGAGCAGCATCGTGCGCACGCAGCGCGCGCCCGAGAGACGGGCCTGCGCGTAGGCCACGTTCGCCACCGGCACGAGCGGATCGAGCGTGCCGTGCATGATCACCACCTTTGCGACGATCGACGCGAGCGCGGGTTCGAGGGCCTCGAGCTCGGGCTTGAGCGCCATCAACTCGACGTTGGCGTTGCGGATCGTCCGGGGCAGCAGGCCGCGCACCGGCGGCCACGCGCCCACGTGCTGCATCGGATGGATCGTCTCGAGCGTCGGATCGAGCGCCGCGGCGAGCAGCACGATCGCGGCCACGCGCGTCGGATGGTCAGCCGCCACCCGTGCGACCACCGGGCCGCCGAGCGAGTGCCCGAGCAGCACCGCCGGCGTGCCGTCCTCGGGCAGCAGCGCGGCGACCGCCGCCGCCTGGTCCGCGAGGCGCGGCAGCGCGCCTTCGGGGCGGCTGCGGCCGAACCCGGGGCGATCGAGCGCGACGACCTCCATGTCGGCCGAGGGGTGCAGCAGGTGATCGATCCAGCCGTTTGCATCGCCCGGTGTGCCGTGCACGAGGATCACCCGCGTCGCGCCCACCCGCCCGCCCTGCAGGAGGCTGAGCTCGACGCCTGGCGGCGCGCAGATCCGCTGGGTCCGCCGCAGCGGCTCGCCGGCCGACACCTCGGACTGCGGTCTCGGCGGCATGCAGCCGGCGGCGACCAGCGCGACGCCGATCGCGCTCATCAGCCGTCCGCGCCGTGGGGCGAGGGGTCGCGGGAAGGGGGACGGAAGGCGTTCGGGCACGGGACGAGGCTCCGGAACCGGGTCGACGCCCTGGCGTCCGGACTCGGCTCCCTGGGGTCTGTCGGCCGAACCTCGCGGTTGTTACGCGGCGCTGTAACAAGGCGCTCCTGAGCCCGACTGACCTGTATCGCGGCACCCGCCGCCTCTCCGGTCGCCCCCAATGCTGCCCGAGCCCGTCCGGCACCCCGTGGCCGCTGCGAGTGTCCCGGCCTACCGGATTCGGCTCGCGAGCACACCCGCCGACCTGCGCGCCGCTCAGCGCCTGCGTTTCGAGGTCTTCAACCTCGAGCTCGACGAGGGCCTGGCCGCGTCCTACGACACCGGGCTCGACGCCGACGCGTTCGACGCCGCTTGCGACCACCTGATCGTCGAGGACACCGACAGCGGCGAGGTGGTCGGCACCTACCGCCTGCAGACGGGCGTCCGAGCCGCCCGGGAGATTGGCTACTACTGCGCGCGCGAGTTCGACCTCGCGCCCTTCGAGTCCGAGCGCGCGCGCATCGGCGAGCTCGGACGCGCCTGCATCGCCGCGCGTCACCGGCGGCTCGCGGTCCTCAAGCTGCTGTGGGGCGGCATCGCCGAATGGGCCGACGCGCAAGGGGTCCGCTTCCTGATCGGCTGCAGCTCGTTCACGTCGCAGGACGAGCGCATCGGGGCCGCAGCATGGCGCACCCTGGCCCCTGCACTCGCGCCGCCCGCCTGGCGGACCTCGCCGGTGCAGGCATTCCGCTGCGCGCTGGATCGCGCCGCGCCCGGATCGGTGGCGATCCCGAAGCTGCTCGGCGCCTACCTCGCGCTCGGCGCGAAGGTCTGCGGGCCGCCTGCGATCGACCGCGAGTTCCGCACGATCGACGTGCTCACCTGGATCGACCTCGCCTCCCCGAGACTGACCGGTTTGCGCCGGCCCGGTGCGTTCGCGGCGGCGGCGCGACAGCCGACCGACGATATCGCGCCGTGAACGCCCGACGACGCCTAAACTGCGCGATTGCCTGTCCGCCGAGACGCACCAGTCGATGCACGAAGCACTGGCCGACCTGCAGCGGCCCCTGCAGAGATTCGCCATGTTGCAGCTGCGCGACCGGGCGCTCGCCGAGGACGTGGTCTCCGAGACGATGCTCGCGCTGCTCGAGCGCCCCGACGCGTTCGGCAACCGAAGCTCGCTGCGAACCTACGCGACCGGCATCCTCAAGCACAAGATCATCGACGCCGTGCGCCGCCGGCGCCGCGAGGTCTCGTTCGACGAGGGCGAGGAGTCGGCCGCCGCGGACGCGATCGACGGCATGTTCCTGGCCAACGGGCACTGGGTCGAGCCGCCGCAGTCGTGGCCCTCGCCCGAGCGCAGCCTCGAGCAGTCGCAGTTCTTCGACGCCCTCCAGGTCTGCATCGACCGGCTGCCGGCACGGCTGGCGAGGATCTTCATGATGCGCGAGTGGCTCGAGCTCGACTCGGTCGAGATCTGTACCGAGCTCTCGATCAGCGACGGCAACTGCCGCGTGCTGCTGTTCCGGGCTCGGATGCAACTGCGCGAATGCCTGGGAATGGGCTGGTTCCGGGAGGCGACATGAACCTGAATCCGACGATCCCGTGTTCGCAGGCCGCGAGGCTGCTCAGCGAACGCCTCGACGCGCCGCTGCCGACCGGACCGCGGTTGCGGCTGGCGGGTCACCTGCTGATCTGCGACGCCTGCCGCAATGCCGATCGCCAGCTTGTGTTCCTGCGTGCGGCGGTCAAGGCGATGGACGCGGCACCGGACGCGGCACCGGACCCGCCGCCCGACCCACCCCGCTGAACGGGACGCAGGCGCTCGCCCAACGGGTGAAGCGAGGCCGGCCTGCCTGGGCGCAGGCCGGCTTCGCCTCAGACGCGCTCGAGGATGCCGGCCGCGCCCATGCCCGTACCCACGCACATCGACACCATGCCGTACTTCAGCTTGTGTCGGCGCAGCGCGTGCACGACGGTGGCGGCACGGATCGCGCCGGTCGCGCCCAGCGGATGGCCGAGCGCGATCGCGCCGCCCATCGGGTTGACCCGCGCCGGGTCGAGCCCGAGGTCACGGACCACCGCCAGCGCCTGCGCGGCGAAGGCCTCGTTGAGCTCGATCCAGCCGAGGTCGTCCTGCGACAGACCGGCCGACTTCAGCGCGGCGGGAATCGCCTCTTTGGGGCCGATGCCCATGATCTCCGGCGGCACGCCGCGCACCGAGAACGACACGAAGCGCGCGAGCGGCTTGAGGTCGAACTGCTTGAGGATCCGCTCGGACACCACGATCAGCGCGCCCGCGCCGTCCGAGGTCTGCGAGCTGTTGCCGGCGGTGACGCTGCCCTTCGCGGCGAACACCGGACGCAGCTTGCCGAGGCCCTCGACCGACGTGTCGGGGCGCGGGCCCTCGTCCAGGCTGACCGTGCGGGTCTTCATCGTCACCTGCCCGCTCGCGAGATCGGGGAAGCGCTCGACGACGTCCACCGGGCAGATCTCGTCGGCGAACTCGCCTGCGGCCTGTGCGGCAAGCGCGCGACGGTGCGACTCGAGCGCAAACGCATCCTGGTCGGCGCGCGAGACCTTCCACTGTGCAGCCACGCGCTCAGCGGTCAGACCCATGCCGTAGGCGATGCCGAGATTCTCGTCGCGCTCGAACGCACGAGGATTGAACGAGGGCGTGTTCCCGCTCATCGGGATCATGCTCATCGACTCGGCGCCGGCCGCGATCATCACCTCGGCCTCGCCGACGCGGATGCGGTCGGCCGCCATTGCGAGCGCGGTCAGGCCCGAGGCGCAGAAGCGGTTCACCGTCACGCCGCCCACCGTGTTCGGCAGGCCGGCGAGCAGCACGGCGAGTCGCGCCATGTTCGCGCCCTGCTCGGCCTCGGGGAACGAACAGCCGACGATCGCGTCCTCGATGGTCTTCGGATCGAGCGACGGCACCTGCGCGAGCGCGGCCTGGAGCGCGCGCACCAGCAGGTCGTCGGATCGCACGTTACGGAACGCGCCCTTCGGCGCCTTGCCGATCGGCGTGCGCGCGGCGGCGACGATGTAGGCGTCCTGAATCTGCTTGCTCATCTTCGTTCTCCTTGGTCGCTCAGTTCCGGACCGGCTTGCCGGTCTGGACCATCGACATCAGACGTTCCTGGGTCTTGGGGTGCGACAGCAGCGCGGTGAAGCCGCGGCGCTCGAGCGACATCACCCAGGCCTCGTCGACCAGCGAGCCGGCCTCGACGTCACCGCCGCAGACCACTTCGGCGATGGTGCGCGCGCAGTGGTAGTCGTGTGCGCTGATGAAGCCGCCGTCGCGCATGTTCACCAGCTGCGCGGTGATCGTCGCCAGCCCCGCGCGGCCCATCACCTCGAACACCGCCCGGCGCGGCGGCCGCCAGCCGGCGTCGTGCATGGCCTGCGCCTCGCGCACCGCCTGGTAGAGCAGCTCGTTGCCGTTGAAGACGATCCGGTCGGTGTCCTTCAGGTAGCCCATCCGCTGCGCCTCGATCGCCGACTTCGAGACCTGCGCGGTGGCGGCGGCGCTGAAGTACTTGGTCAGGAAATGCAGCAGGTAGCCATCGGGCGCCGAGCGCGCTTCCTCGGCCGCTGAGCGTGCGCCGTGGGTGAGGCCACCGCCTGCCGGCAGCAGCCCCAGGCCGATCTCGGGCAGGCCCATGTAGCTCTCGAGCGCAACGACGCGGCGCGCGCAATACAGCGCGAGTTCGAGACCGCCGCCCAGCGCCACGCCCGAGACCGCGGCGATCGTCGGCACCTGCGCGTAGCGCAGACGGAGCATCGCGTCCTGCAATCCCTTGACCAGCTCGGCGATCGCCTTCGGGCCGCCCTGCATGAAGGCCGGCACCATCGCCTGCACGTCGGCGCCGTACGAGAACGGCTCGTCCGGCGACCAGACCACCAGACCCTTGTACTGCCGCTCGGCGAGCTCGAGGCCCTTGAGCATCCCTTCGATCACGCCTGGGCCGATCGCATGGACCTTGGTCTTGATGGACATGACCAGCACGTCGTCCACCCCGCGGCCGTCCAGCGCCCAGAGCCGCACCGAGTCGTCCTCGTGCACCGTGTTGCCCGCGACATGTGCGTCCGGCGCGTTCGCGCCGCGCACCGACTGGCGAAAGAGCTGCTTGTCGTAGACCGGCAGCTCGCGCGGCGCGACGAAGGCCGACGCCTGTGGCGACCACGAACCCTCGGTCTGGTGCGGGCCGCCGCGATCGGCCACCGGACCGTCGAACACCCAGGCGGGCAGCGCCACCTTGGCGAGCGTGCGGCCCGCCTCGACGTCATCGGCGATCCAATGGGCGACCTGCGTCCAGCCCGCGGCCTGCCAGGCTTCGAACGGGCCTTCCCTCATGCCGAAGCCCCAGCGCATCGCGAAGTCGACGTCGCGCGCGCTGTCGGCGATCGACGCGAGGTTCACCGCCGCGTAGTGCCAGGAGTCGCGCAGGATCGCCCAGACGAACTGCGCCTGCGGGTTCTTCGACTCGCGCAGCAGCCTGATACGCTCGGCCGGGTCTTTCTTCTTCAGGATCCGCGCCACCGTCTCGTCGGCCTTGCCGCCGGCGGCAACGTAGCCGCCCGTGGCCGCGTCGATGCGCTCGATCGTCTTGCCGACCTTGCGATAGAAGCCCGCGCCGGCCTTCTGGCCGAGCGCGCCCTTCTCCACCAGTGCTTTCAGCACCGGCGGCGTTGCGTAGACCGCGTCGAAGGCATCGCCCTTGAGCGTTGACTGCAGCGTGCCGATCACATGCGACAGCGTGTCCAGGCCCACCACGTCCGCGGTCCGGAAGGTGCCCGACTTCGCGCGGCCGAGCTTCTCGCCGGTCAGGTCGTCGACGACGTCGACCGACAGCCCGAAGGCCGCCGCCTCGGCGATCGTGGCCAGCATTCCGTAGGTGCCGACGCGGTTGGCGATGAAGTTCGGCGTGTCCTTGGCACGGACGACGCCCTTGCCGAGGGTGGAGACCAGAAAGGTCTCGAGCTGGTCGAGGATGAGCGGATCGGTTGCGGGCGTCCCGATCAGCTCCACCAGGTGCATGTAGCGCGGCGGGTTGAAGAAGTGCACGCCGCAGAAGCGCTTCTTCAGCGCCGCGTCGAAGCCCTCCGACAGCCCGCCGATCGACAGGCCCGAGGTGTTCGACGCGAAGATCGCATGGGCTCCAAGCGCCGGACCCACCTTGCGGTAGAGGTCGTGTTTCCAGTCCATGCGCTCGGCGATCGCCTCGATCACCAGGTCGCAGCCGCCGAGCGCGGCGAGGTCGTCCTCGTAGTTCGCGGGGACGATGAAGGCGGCGAGCTCGGGGTGGCCGAGCGGCGCGGGCGAGAGCTTCTTCAGGCCCTCGATCGCCTTTTTTGCGATCGCGCTCTTGTCGCCGTCCTGGGCCGGCAGGTCGTACAGCATCACGTCGACCTTTGCGTTGACGAGGTGCGCGGCGATCTGCGCACCCATCACGCCGGCGCCGAGCACGGCGACCTTGCGGACGATGAATGGGGTCATGGGGTCGGACTCCGGATGTATTGGGATGGATTCGGTTCGGCCGCGCTCAATTCTCGCGGAGCCAGGTCTGGGTACGCCCCATCGCCGGGATGCCGACGTAGCCGCGCATCTCGAGCTTGCGGCCGCCGTCGGCGAGCTTGATCTTGGACTTGTAGACCTTGCCGTTGTTCGGGTCGAGGATCTCGCCGCCGACCCACTCGTCGCCGTCCCGCTTCAGGCCGGTGAGGATGGTCATGCCCTGCACTGGCTTGTCCTTGCGGGCGTCGGTGCACTTCTCGCAGACCGCGTCGGCCTTGTCGGTCAGGACCTTCTCGATGCGCCCGACCAGCGCGCCCGCGCGCTCCTCGATCCGGATCAGCGCCTTGGGCTGCTTGGTCTCGTCGTCGATGCTCTTCCAGAGACCGACCGGGGAATCCGCCGCCTGGGCGAGCGCGGCCGGTGCAAGCGGGCCGGCGCAGAGCGCGGCCAAGGTGGCGCCGAAGGCGGCGCTGCTAAGGATCCTGCGCATCGAGTGTCTCCTCTGTGGGGTAGGCGCGGCGGCGTTCAGAACAGCTCGGGCTCGAGGTCCATCAGCGACTTGGATCCGGCGCGCGCACTGCGCATCAGCGATGCGGTCTCGGGCTGCAGCTTGGCGAAGTAGAAGCGCGCGGTCGCGAGCTTGGAGCGGTAGAACGGCTCGACCGCATCGCCGTCCGCCTCGACCTTCTCCAGCGCGACCTTCGCCATCCGCGCCCAGAAGTACGACATCACCAGGTGGCCGATCACCCGCAGGTAGTCCACCGCGGCGGCGCCCGCCTCGTCCGCGTTGCCCATCGCCTTCATGCCGAGCTCCATCGTGAGCTGGGTGGTCTTCTGGCCGAGATCGGCCAGCGGGTTGACGAATTCCGCCATGTCGTCATTCGTGCCCTCTTCCTCGACGAAGTCCTGGATGAGCTTGCCGAAGGCCTTGAGTTTCGCGCCGTTGTCGCCCAGCACCTTGCGGCCCAGCAGGTCGAGCGACTGGATGGTGTTCGTGCCCTCGTAGATCATGTTGATCCGGGCATCGCGCACGTACTGCTCCATGCCCCACTCGCGGATGTAGCCGTGGCCGCCGTAGACCTGCAGCGCGAGGTTGGTGGTGAGGAAGGCGTTGTCGGTGATGAAGGCCTTGACCACCGGCGTGAGCAGCTGCAGCAGGTCGTGAGACGCGCGGCGCGCGTCGGCGTCAGGGTGGCCGTCGGCCAGGTCCGCGTGCAGCGCGAGCCAATAGGCGAAGCAGCGCGCACCCTCGGTGTAGGCCTTCTGCGTGAGCAGCATGCGGCGCACGTCCGGATGCACGATGATCGGGTCAGCCGCCTTCTCCGGCGCCTTCGGACCGGTCAGCGAGCGCGACTGGATACGGTCCTTCGCATAAGCCAGCGAGTTCTGGTAGGCCACCTCCATCAGGCCGAGCGACTGCATGCCCACGCCGATACGTGCCACGTTCATCATCACGAACATCGCGTTCAGGCCCTTGTTCGGCTCGCCGACCATCCAGCCGGTCGCGCCGATCAGGTTCATCTCGCAGGTTGCGTTGCCGTGGATGCCCATCTTCTCTTCGATGCGCCCGCAGGTGATGCCGTTGCGTGCACCGAGCGAGCCGTCCGCGTTCGGCACGAACTTCGGCACGATGAACAGCGAGATGCCCTTGGTGCCGATCGGTGCGTCCGGCAGGCGCGCCAGCACCAGGTGGACGATGTTGGCCGCCATGTCGTGTTCGCCCGACGAGATGAAGATCTTCGTGCCGGTGATCGCGAAGCTGCCGTCCGG
>JBIPLJ010000021.1:0-61402 GCA_044368415.1 Burkholderiaceae bacterium | reverse complement strand
TGCCCACCCTGGCGCTCTTGATTTCGAGCGTCTCGGCGACGTTCTCGGCGTACTTCTTGAACACTCCCTGCGCGGCGGCCATCAGTCGCCTCTCGTCTTCCGCGGAGTCCGGATCAACCGCCCCGGCCTGCAGTGTGTCGGCGTATCTGGCCAGTTCGGCATGAATCGTCTTGTCGAGCGTCTCGATGCGCGCTGCTTCGAAGTCCGCGCCTTCCCAGGCGAAGCTCTGGTTCACCTGGGCGTTGATCATCGCGACCCGTCTGGTCAGCTGTCCGGCCTGCGCGATGCGGGGCACACTGACCTCCGCCAGGCTGGACAGTGCATCGGAGAGGCGGGCATTGGCGAACCAGCCGATGCCGCCGGCCACCATCAGGCAACTGATGGCGACGATCGAGGCAACCGACACCTTCACCCCGAGCGGTGAGTTCAAGATCCAACGTTGCATCGATAGGCGCTCCGGTTCCGTGTTGAGAGATGGCGTCAGTTCGGGTTGCTGTGTCGCGGGCCGGGCCAGCCCACTCGACGGACGACGCCGAATCCGGCGAATCCGTCGAACCCTTCGGTCCTTCGGACATGCGACACCTTGCGCATGATCTTCCTGATGAGCGTGTCGTTGGCGCCATGCCCTGCGTCGACGCGCTTCATGTCGCAGGCAAACGAGTCGATGTCCTTGCCCCACGAGGCCTTTCGACGCCTGGCGGTGACGGCGGTGAAGGCCTGTTCCACACCGACCTTCTTCGTGGGTCCCACGGCCGCGCCGGCCACCGGACCCGCTTCGTCACGAATGTCGGACGCCTTCGACATTGCGGGCAGCGTGAGGCCGAGACCGACGAGGGTTCCCAGCATGCCAAGGGAATTCCTGCGGGTCGCCATCGAGATACCTCCGGGTCATCGGTGATGGATCGTGTGCAGCAACGCAACTCGGCGCACCGTTGTTCGAATGGTGAGGAGATCGGTCTGAGTCGATGATCGGATAAACGTCAGGAAAGCCTTGCTTTTGGTCACCATGCCCTTAGGGCGAGCCCGATTGGTATCCGATCGGCACGGAGCGATGCACCGATCCGTGGATCTTCGGACGGGACTCACCGTGAGGAATCAAGGACATGGATCGGCCGCGAATGACGAAAACGGTCGATCCGCAGGCAGCCGCCTTCCCGAGCAGGCGGGTCAGCTTGCAGCTGCATCCCCGGGGATCTGCGTTCGACACGCCTTGGCACGCAGCGCAGCAGCACCGCGTGCGCGAGCCGTTGGGACAGGTGGAGCGCGGTGCGGGCGGATAGGGATTCCAGACGCCCTCACAAGGCCCGGCAGGGTCAGCAAGCGCCATGGGCAGGGGACTGCACGACGCGAAGGCGCCCATTGGGACATACCCCGGGGTGAACTCGGCCGGGCGACAAGCGGCCGCGGGTCGCGATCCTGGCCTCGATCCAGGTCCCCGGGGTGGCGGCTGGGGACCAACCCCAGGTGAGTGAGGATCTTCTCGATCGCTGCCCGCTGCAGAATCGCCGCGATGATCTTGAGTTCCCCGGCGCCGCAGCTCGGGCAGCGCCGCAGGTCGATGTCGCACACGCGCTCGAGCAGCGGCGCCCAGCCGATGTGCTGCGCCCGGGCCTGCACGGGCTGCGCGTCGCGGCGGATCTCGCCTGCGGCACCGCCAGCCGCGCGCAGCCATGAAGGATGCGAGGTCAGCGCCGCGGAGCGTATCGAGGCCGCGAATCCTCACGACCCATGCCAGGTGGCGGCCGCCGCCACGCTGACGCGGACCGGGCTCGATGCAGCTGGCCGAACCCGACCGCGTCAGCCCGGCTCGCCCGTGTGCTTCGGCCAGTCGCGCTGCGAGAGCACCTCGGCGGTGTGCTGCCCGAGCCGCGGCGCCGGCGTGCGCAGCCGGCCCGGCGTGTCGGCGAGCTTGGGCACGATCCCCGGCACCTTGAGCGGGCGGCCCTCGACGTCATGTGTCTGCACGATCATGTCGCGGGCGAGGTACTGCGGGTCGGCCGCGATGTCGGCCACCGAATAGATGCGACCGACCGGCACGCCCGCCGCCTCGAGCGCGGCGATCGCCTCGCCGATCGGGCGGCGCGAGGTCCAGTCACGGATCGCGGCGTCGATCTCCTCGACCCGCGGCACCCGGCCATCGTTGCGGGCCAGCCCCGGATCGGCCGCCAGGTCGGCGCGGCCGATCGCCTGCATCAGCCGCCGGAAGATGCTGTCGCCGTTGCCGGCCACCAGCACGTAGGCGCCGTCGGCGCACGGGTAGGCGTTGCTCGGCGCGATGCCCGGCAGCGCGCTGCCGGCGGCACCGCGCACGACGCCGAACGCGTCGTACTCGGGCAGCAGACTCTCCATCACGTTGAAGACGCTCTCGTAGAGCGCGACGTCGATCACCTGCCCCACACCGCCGTTGACATCGCGGTGACGCAGTGCGGTCAGCACGCCGATCACGCCGTGCAGGGCCGCCAGCGTGTCGCCGATCGACACACCCACGCGCACCGGCACGCGGTCGGGCTCGGCGGTGAGGTGGCGCAGCCCGCCCATGGCCTCGCCGAGCACGCCGAAGCCGGGCTTGCCGGCGTACGGGCCGGTCTGCCCGAAGCCCGAGATGCGCAGCATGATCAGCTTCGGGTTCAGCGTGTGCAGCGCCTCCCAACCGAGCCCCCAGCCCTCGAGGGTGCCGGGCTTGAAGTTCTCGATCAGCACGTCGGCCTCGGCGGCGAGCGCGCGCCCGACCTCCTGGCCCTGGGGCGTGCGCAGATCGAGCGCCACCGATCGCTTGTTGCGCGACTGGACCTCCCACCACACCGAGGTGCCGTCGCGCAGCAGCCGCCAGGTGCGCAGCGGATCGCCGCCCTCGAGCGGCTCGATCTTGACGACGTCCGCGCCGAAGTCGGCGAGCGTCTTGCCGGCGAACGGCCCTGCGATCAGCTGGCCGAGCTCCAGCACCTTCAGTCCCTGCAGCGCATCCATCGCGGGCCTCCCCCGGGTCGATACGCGGATTCTCCCATCACGCGGGCGCACGCCGGCCCGCCGCACGCGCGCTCAGATCCGGCGACAGAGGGTCACGGCCGCGGCGGAACCGGATCCGACGATTGCGGTCCACGCCCTGAGCACCACACCGGCCGGCCGCGGATCTGCGGCTAGCGCAGCCGCGGCCTCCTCGCGGTGGCTGACCTCGTCCTCGCGGCAGCTGTCGAGCATCGTGCGCAGCGCCTGCAGCCGGTCATCGCTGCGCTGCGGATCGAGCGCGTCGATGCGTTCGAGCTGCTCGCGGTAGTGCAGGTCGACAAACGTCTCGACCGCGCGGATGGTGGCGTATACAGCACGCGGGCCAGCGAGCGCGGGCAGCGCACCGGTCAGCCAGCCGGCCAGGCGCCAGGCGGGCAGCAGCCGGCTGCGTGCGCCCGCGGGCAGCACTGCCTCGATATGTTCGAGGTGGACCGACTCGGTCTCGAGATGGCGCACCGCGAAGGCGCACAGCTCGCTGTCGCGTGACACAGCCAGGATGCCTCGGTAGATCGAGATCGCGCCGGTCTCGCCGGCGTGGTCGGTGCGCAGGTCGCCCTCGATCTCGGGCGACCAGTCGGACGCCGGCGCGCGCCAGGCGCGGCGCATGCGCAGAAACCCCGCATAGCCAACGTCTAGCACCGCGCGCACTGGTTCGAACCCGGCGATACGCCCGAGCAGCGAGAACGCGGGCAGGCGGCGCCAGAGCGCAGCGAACGCCGCCGCGCCGTCCACCAGCGTGCCATCGGCACGCCGCGCAAGCAGCCGCGCGAGCGCCGCGCCGCGCTCGAGCCCGGGGCCAAGCGCCTCGGGGGCGCAGCGCGAGGCATCGACCCAGTCGATCGCGGCACCACCCCGCAGACGTCGGTAGGTCGCGATCTCCCGCGAGCACACCGGGCAGGCGCCGTCGAAGTAAACCGTGAGCGCGGTCTCACCGGTGCAGGTCGCGGGCAGCGGGTCGCCTGGCGGCGGGCAGGCCCCCGCTTCCGCGCCCGGGTCGTGCGACGGGCTCGGCGTCCTGGGATCGATCGGTGTCATGTCGTTGAACGACGCAGCGCCCCCCCGGAAGTTTCGTCGGCGCCCGCCAGCGCACGCCCGACCGACCGGCGGCTCACGCACGTCCGGTGCTCGGGCGCGCTCAAGATCCCGGCGGGCGCGGCGGATCCGCGCAGGGCGTCTCAGCGCCCCGGCGCGTCGTCGTCATCGGGCAGCAGCGCCCCGGCCCGCGCGGTGGGCAGCTCCTCCACGTCGCGAAGCTTGCGCACGATCGCGCGCGATCGCACCTCGGCGGTGTCGAGCGAGTTGCTGACCGACTGCAGCTGCTGCTTTGTCTTGGCGAGCACGTCGCCGAACTTGCCGAACTCGGTCTTGACCGCGCCGAGCACCGCCCAGACCTCGCTGGTCCGCTGCTCGACGGCGAAGGTGCGAAACCCCATCTGCAGGCTGTTGAGCAGCGCACACAGCGTCGTAGGCCCGGCAAGCACGACGCGGTGCTCGCGCTGCAGCTCGTCGACCAGCCCCGCGCGGCGCACCACCTCGGCATAGAGCCCCTCGGTCGGCAGGAACATCAGCGCGAAGTCGGTCGTCGCCGGCGGCGACAGGTACTTGTCGCGGATGCGGCGCGCCTCCGTGCGGATCCGCGATTCGAGCGCGCGCCCGGCCTCGTCGGCGGCAACCGCGTCGGCGCGGTCATGTGCCTGCTGCAGCCGCTCCCAGTCCTCACGCGGGAACTTCGCATCGACCGGCAGCCAGACCGCGGCGTCACGTCCGGGCAGGCGGATCGCGAACTCGACGCGCTCGGACGAGCCCGGCACGGTCGCGACGTTGGCCGCGTACTGCCCCGGCGCGAGCATCTGCTCGAGGAGCGCCGAGAGCTGCACCTCGCCCCAGATGCCGCGGGTCTTGACGTTCGCCAGCACCCGCTTGAGGTCGCCGACGTCCGAGGCCAGAGCCTGCATCTCGCCCAGGCCGCGGTGCACCTGCTCGAGGCGGTCCGAGACCAAACGGAAGCTCTCGCCCAGGCGCTGCTCGAGCGTCGCGTTGAGCTTCTCGTCGACGGTCGCGCGCATCTGCTCGAGGCGGCCGGCGTTGTCGGACTGCAGCTCGCGCAGCTTCGCCTCGAGCGTGCCGCGGATCTCGGCGAGACGCCGCTCGTTAGACTCGGTGAGCCGCACCAACTGCTGCGCGAAGCCGTCGATCTGCGCGTTCTGGACCTGCGCGACCGAGGCTGCCTGGGCGGTCACCTGCCGCGCGAAGCGGCCGATCGACTCGGCCAACTCGGCGCGGTTGCCGCGGGCCTGCTCGAGCACCTCCGCACGCACCTCGCGCTGCAGCCGCTCGGCGGCCTCGCGCTGCGCATCGGCCAGCGCCCCGAAACCCTCACGGGTTTCGCGGGCGTCGGCCGGGCGGCGCGCCACCAGCAGTGACAGCAGCACGATCGTGACCAGCAGCCCCGCGGCGATCGCCGCGAGCAGCGCGGTCGCCACGCTCATGGGGCGCGGTTCGCGTCAGCCCGCACGGTTGCGCATCCAGTCCGCCGTGCCGGAGAACGCCTCGAGCAGGCGGTCGAAGAGGGGCTGCGGCACCGCGATGTCGGCCATCGCCTCGGCCATACACAGCAGCCACTGGTCGCGCTCGCGCGAGGCGATCGGATACGGCAGGTGACGCGCTCGCAGTCGCGGGTGGCCGAAGCGCTCGATGTAGCGATCCGGTCCGCCCAGCCAACCGCAGAGGAACCAGAAGAGCTTGTCTCGTGCGTTGTCGAGCGGCTTCGGATGCAACGCATGAAGCGCCTCGAAGCGCTCGTCCATCGCCATGCGGTCGTAGAACCGGTCGACGAGGGCCCGCACGCGGGCCTCGCCGCCGAGCAGCTCGAATGCGCTCGGCTGGCCGGCACTGTCGTTGCCATCATCCTCGTCGTGGGCAGCGGTCATTGCACCATTCTAGGCGAGTCGCGACAGTGCCCCGAACGCGATACGCTCGGCGCCAATGGATGCTCCAACCCCCTCTCGAAGGCCGCCCGAGGCCGCGGCGGCGAGCCAGGCCGCAGCGGACCATGCCCTGGGCGCAGGCTGCCGGGTGCTGGTCGTCGAGGACGAGCCGACGCTGGCGGCGAACCTGCACGAGTTCCTGTCGCGACGTGGCTTCGAAGTCGACCTCGCGCACGACGGCGACGCTGCGCTCGTTCGGCTGCGGTCGCAGACGGTCGACGCGGTGGTGCTCGACCTCGGCCTGCCGCGGCGCAGCGGCATGCAGGTGCTCGACGTGATGCGCCGTTCGCTCGGCGTGGCCGCCCCCGTGCTCGTGCTGACCGCACGCGATGGGCTCGGTGACAAGCTGGATGCGCTCGGGCTCGGCGCCGACGACTATCTGGTGAAGCCGGTCGCGCTCGCCGAGGTCGCCGCGCGTCTGGCCGCCCTGCACCGGCGCGCCCGCGGCGAGGTGGTGGACGATGAGCGCGTCGCAGGACCGCTGCGGCTCGACCGCCGCCGGCACGCTGTGACGGTCGGCGACCGTGCGCTTCGGCTCATGCCGATGTCGATGCGGCTTCTCGAGCGGCTGATGCGCGAGCCGGGCCGCGTGGTGCCGAGAGCCGAGCTCGAGGCGGCCCTGTGGCCGCACGACCTGCCCGACGGCGACCCGCTGCGCGGGCAGGTGCACCTGCTGCGGCGCGCGCTCGCCACCGCGGGCTTCCACGGCCTGGAGACCGTACACGGCATCGGCTGGTTGATCGCCGTGCCGCCCACGCCATGAAGCTGCAGTACCGGGTCTCGAGCGCCCTCGCCTCCCTGGTGGCGGTCTTCGTCGTTGCCCAGGGCACGCTCGCCTATCTGTCGCTCGAGGAGCAGGAGGACCGGATCGCCGACGAGCTGGTGCTGCTCGAGGCCCGCCAGCTCGCCACCTACGCCGAGCGGGGCGACCTCGACGGGCCGCGCGCCGTCGACCTCCTCGACCGCGGCGCGGACCTCTCGGCCTGGCTGGTTCGCGGCGACGGCAGCACCGTGCCGCCGGGCCTGCCCTTGCGGCTGGCGACGCTGTCCGACGGTCCCCACCGGGTCGTCGAAGCGGGGCAGCACCTGCACATCGTCGCGACCTCGACCGCCGCCGGTCGGCTGATCGTTGCCTACGACGCCCGGCGTAACGAGGACCAGGTCCACCAGTACGGGCTCTACCTGATCGGGCTGGGCGCGCTGTGCATCGCGGTGGCGCTCGCGCTCGCGCGGCGTCTCGCACGGATCGTGCTGGCGCCGATGGAGCGCCTGACGGTACGCCTGTCCGACTGGGTGCCGGACGGCACCGAGAATGCTCCACGCAGCGCGTCGGACGAGGAGGCACGACTGGTCTCGGCCTTCGAGCGGGTGCAGCAGCGTTTCGAGCATGCGATCGCGCGCGAACGCGAGTTCGGCGCCAACCTCGGCCACGAGCTGCGCACGCCGCTGGCCGTACTGCGCAGCGACCTCGAGATGCTCGGCGAGTCGGCGACGCTAGGCGAGGCCGAGCGCGTGCGACTGCAACGGATGACCTCGACCGTCGATGCGCTGGCCGGCGCGATCGAGTCGGCGCGGGCCCTGTCCGGACGGGCACGCGAGCATGCTGCGCCGGTGGCGCTCGCGCGCTGCGTCGACGACGCCTGGCTCACGGTGCACAACGCTGCGGCGCGGGCCACTCTGACGCTGGAGAACCGCGTTCCGCCTGGCGCTTCGGTCGTCGCCGACCGGCACGCGCTGCTGACCATCGTGCGCAACCTGCTGCAGAACGCGGCCGAGCACGCCGCGCCCGCGCGCTGCGTGATCGACGGCGATGCCCGCTCCCTGACGATCGAGGACGACGGCCCGGGCATCTCCGAGACGGACCTGCCGCATGTGTTCGAGCGCACCTGGCGCGGGCCGCGCGCCGACCTGCGCCAGCCAGCGGCGGCCGAAGCCGCGCCCGGCGCCGCCGACCCGGGGCCGTCAGGAGCCGCGCAGTCGGAGCGTGGCCTCGGGCTGGCGATCGCCCGGCAGCTCGCCGAGCTCAACGGCTGGACCCTCGAAGCCGAGCCCCGCGTCGGCCGGGGGGTCCGCTTCACGCTGTCCTTCGGCGAGCCCTCGTAATGCGGCACGGCCGTTCGTACACATCCCCGGGCAGCGGCACCGGCCCGCGGCCCGCCTCCCGGACAGCCTCGCCGCCACTTCGACGGGATTTCGACATCGGTATCGGCAGACTCACCGCCAGATGCCGACCGACTCCAAGCTCGCAGCCCCCGCTCCTTTCCCGCTGCGGACCCACCTTCTCGTCGCGGCGCTGCTCGCGCTGCTCGCTTGGACCGCTCACGCCACCGCTCTCGACCACCGGCTGGCGCAGGCCGTCTTCGACCGCGTCCAGCAGACCTTCCCCGCGAGGGACTGGAGGCTGCTGGGGCTCTTAGGGCACCAGCTCGCCAAATCGGCCGTCTGGATCGTCTGGTTCATCCTGTTCGCGGCTTCGATCGCCTCGCTGTGGCTGGCCTCGTTCGCTCCCCGGCGTCGCGTGCTGTGGGCGACAACCGCCGCGATGGCGGCCGGCCCCGCGCTCGTCGCGACGCTCAAGCTGTACACCAGCCCACGCTGCCCGTGGGACCTCGCCGAGTTCGGCGGCCACGCGCTGGCGACGTCCGACTGGCTGGTCCCCAGCGCCGAGGCCGGCCGCTGCTTTCCCGCCGGCCACGCCTCGGGCGGCTTCTCGCTGCTGGCGATCTACTTCGCCGGCGTCATGCTCTCCGACCCGAAGCTGCAGCGTGCAGGCCTGGCGGCAGGCTTAGGTGCCGGCTTCGTGTTCAGCGCGGTGCGCATGGTGCAGGGCGCGCACTTCCTCAGCCACAGTCTGTGGTCGGCTTGTGTCGTATGGACGGTCGCGATGGTGATCTTCGCGCTCGCTCATCCAAAGTCGCCGCCGGCGTTCGCCGCGTCGGCGACGCGTACGGCATGAACGCGGACCTCGAGCGGCGCCTCGCGCTGCGACCGGAGATCGCCGCCGAGTGGCTGATCCTCGCGGTTTCCGCGTTCATCGCAGCGACCGCAAACGGTGCCTTCTGGCACGGCCTGCTGGCCGACCGCGATCCGGGCGCACCGGGCACCTGGGCGATCGTTGCTGCCAGCACCGCGATGCTGGTGTCGATGCATTTTGTGCTGCCGGCGCTGCTCGGGCCACGCGCGCTGCTGCGCCCGCTGCTCGCGCTGCTGCTGGTGGCCGCAGCCGCAGCCGGCTACTACACGAAACGCTACGGCGTGGTGATCGACCCGTCGATGATCCGCAACGTGCTCGCGACCGACACCCGCGAGGCGAGCGAGCTGCTGACGCTCGGGATGCTGGGTCACCTGGCAGTCTTCGGCGTGTTGCCGGCGGCGGCCGTGCTGTGGGTGCGCGTTTGCCCGCGCAGCTGGCGGCGTGCAATCGCGCTTCGCATCGGCACAATCGCGGCGGCGACTGTGTTCGGCATCGGCGCGCTGCTGGCGGTCTTCCAGGACTTCGGCTCGACGATGCGCAACCAGAAGTCGCTGCGCTACACGATGACGCCGGCGAACGTCGTCTGGTCGCTCGGCGCGGTCGGCGCCGCCCACGTCGGGCACACTGTAGCGGCCCACGAGCTCCCCGATCCGGCGAGCCGCGAGCGCCCCGCCGGCCGCCGCCCGACCCTGCTCGTGGTGGTGGTGGGCGAGACCGTGCGTGCGGCGAACTGGCAGCTCAACGGCTACGCGCGCCCGACCACCCCGGAGCTCGCGGCGCGGCAGGACCTGGTCAACCTGCTGCAGGCGCGTGCCTGCGGCACCTCGACCGAGGTGTCGCTGCCCTGCATGTTCTCCCCCTACGGCCGCGCCGACTACGACGAGACCCGCATCCGGACCACCGACTCGCTGCTGCACGTGCTGGCCCGCGCCGGCATGCAGGTGCTCTGGCGCGACAACCAGGCCGGCTGCAAGGGGGCGTGCTCGGGGCTGCCCGAGGAGAACGTGAGCCGCGCGACCGAGCCCGGGCTGTGCGCCGACGAGCGCTGCTTCGACGAGATCCTGCTCCACGGCCTGGACCAGGTCGTGAAGACCGCGAGCGGCGACCTCGTCGTCGTGCTGCACCAGCTCGGCAACCACGGCCCCGCCTATTTCCGTCGTTATCCCGACGACTACAAGCGCTGGACGCCCGCCTGCGAGAAGAACGAGCTGCGCCAGTGCAGCCGCGACGAGATCGTCAACGCCTACGACAACGCGATCGCCTATACGGACCGCTTCCTGTCGCGCACGATCGCCTTCCTCGAAGGCCAGCGCGAGCGCTTCGACGTTGCAATGACCTACGTGTCGGACCATGGCGAGTCGCTCGGCGAGCGCGGGCTCTACCTGCACGGCATGCCCTACGCGATCGCGCCGCGTGAGCAGGTCGAGGTGCCGATGTTCTGGTGGATTCCGGACGACGCAGCGCGCGGGCTGCGTGTGGACCTGGCCTGCCTGCGGGCGCGTGCCGCGAGCCGGGCCTCGGGGCACGACGACCTCTACCACTCGATCGTCGGCCTGCTCGAGGTGCACACCCCGCACTATCTCGAGGCGCGCGACCTGTTCGCCGGCTGCCGCTCGGGCTGAGGGCTCGGCGCGCGTCCGACGCGCCCGCAGCCGCAGGTGCCTCTCTCTATGTTCAGTTCAGCTCGCGCAGCGTCGCAAGCGGCGGGCTGTCGACGACGCGACGCAGCCCGAACCAGCCGGCGATCGCGGACAACGCCGCCCCTGCGGCCACCGCGATCGGCACCGACAGCCAGCGCGGCTCGAAGTCGAACCGAAAGACCTGATCGGCCAGCACCGCGCCGATCGCGATCGCACCGAGCGCGGCGAGCAGCCCGGCGAGCGCGCCGGTGGCACCGAGCTCGAGCAGCTGCGCGCGCTGCAGCTGGCTGCGCGAGGCGCCGAGCGCGCGCATCAGCCCGGCCTCGCGGATGCGCTCGTCGCGCGAGCTGGCGAGCGCCGCGTAGAGCACGACGACGCCGGCCGCGAGCGTGAACACAAACAGGAACTGCACCGCCCGCACAACGTGGTCGAGGATGTCGCGCACTTGGCGCACGATCGCTGTCGTGTCGAACACGGTGAGGTTCGGATGGCGGGCCAGGAGGGTCGCCAGGACCTGGGGCCGGTCGTCGGGCAGGTGAAACGCGGTGATCCAGGTCTGTGGCCGATCGGCGAGCGCGGCGCGGCTGAACACCATAAAAAAGTTCACCTGCATCGAGTCCCAGGCAACGCGGCGCGTGCCGACCGCGGTTGCGGCGACCGGCTCGCCGGCGACCTCGAAGGTCAGCGCGTCGCCCACGTTCAGCCCGAGCGTCTTCATCATGCCGGCCTCGACCGAGACCTCGGGGCGCGCCGGATCCACCCAGCGGCCCGCGGCGATCTGGTTGTGCGCCTGCATGCGTTCCATGTACGACAGGTTCATCTCGCGGTCGACCAGACGCCGGGCACGGTCGTCGCCGAGCGCGACCGGGTCGATCTCGCGCCCGTTCACTGCGATCAGCCGGCCACGCACCATCGGGTAGAGTGCGGCGCCGGTGATGCCCGACTCGCGCAGCAAGCGCTCGACGTCGTCGCGCTGGTCGGGCTGGATGTTGATGACGAAGCGGTTGGGGGCATCCGGCGGGCTGGCGCGCTGCCAGCTGTCGAGCAGGTCGCCCCGCGTGACGGTCAGCAGCATCAGCGCCATCAGGCCGACCGAGAGCGCGGCGATCTGCGCGATCGACGCCCCCTGGCGGCGGGTCCATGACGCGAGCGCGACCCGCAGTGCAGCGCTGCCGCGCCCGCCCCCCGCCAGGTGCCGCAGCGGCGCAAGCAGGCGGATCGCGCCCCAGGCCACGCCCACGAAGACCGCGGCGCCGAGCGCGAAGCCGACGATGGCATAGGCCGCGAGCCGCCGGTCGCCGGCGAACCACAGCAGCAGCAGCGAGAACGCAACCAGCGCCGCGGTGGCCGCGATCCAGGCCGACACCGGAGGCGCGCCCAGCTCGCGGCGCAGCACCCGCAGCGGCGGCACGCCCGCCAGCCGCGCAAGCGGCACCGCGGCGAAGCCGAGCACCAGCAGCAGACCGGCAAGCATCGCCTGCAGCCCGGGCAGCGGCGAGGACGGCGGCAGGCGCAGCATGATCGCCGGCCCCGCAAGCGCCACCAGGGCGAGGTGGCCGAGCCAGCCGATCAGCGCGCCGACCGCCCCCGCGCCCAGGCCCATCCACAGCATCTCGAGCAGCAGGGCGGCGAGAAGGCGCCCCTGCGACAGGCCGAGCGCACGCATGACCGCACAGCCGTCGAGGTGACGCTGCGCGAAGCGCCGCGCTGCGACCGCGATCGCGACCGCCGCAATCAATGCCGACAGCAGCGAGACCAGCGCGAGGAACTGCTGTGCACGGTCCAAGGTCGCGCGCAGCTCCGGGCGGCCAGCCTCCAGGGTCTCGACGCGCGCACCGCGCGGCAGCTGCGTCTTGAGCCAGGCCTCGTAGCCGGCCACGGCCGCAGGCGGCCCGGCGAGCAGCAGCCGCCAAGTGATGCGGCTCGCCGGCTGCACCAGCCGCGTGCCGGGCAGGTCTTCGAGCGCGATCATGGCGCGCGGTGCGAGGTTCACGAACCCCGCCCCCCGGTCGGGCTCGAGCGTGATCAGCCGCTCGACGCGGAACGAGGCCTCGCCAAGCTGCAGGCGCCCGCCCGGAGCCAGGCCCAGCCCCGACAGCAGCGCCGGATCGACCCAGACCGTGCCGCGCTCGGGGACGCCAGTAGCCGCCGCGTCCGGGCCGCCCTCGCTTTCGGCGACGCGCACCGTGCCGCGCAGCGGATAGCCGCCCGACACCGCCTTGATCGAGGCGAGGAGCGCCGGCGCGTCGCCCTTGATGCCAGCGGGCTCGGCGATCGCCATGCTCGGGAAGGAGACGGTGTGCACGAGCTGCAGGCCGCGGGCCGAGGCGGCGACCTCGATCGCCTCGGCGAGCGGCGCCTCGGAGGCCACGACGAGGTCAGCGCCGAGCAGCTGACGCGCCTGCTGGTTCAGCGCGGTCTTCATACGGTCGACGAAGAAGCCGACACTCGCGATCGCGGCCACGGCCACCACCAGGGCCGCCGCCAACAGCCGCAGCTCGCCCGCCCGCCAGTCACGGCGAGTCAGTACCCAGGAGAATCGGATCGGATCCATCGACGTGTCAGTCCTCTCGGGTGGCGGGGACGGCTGCGGGAACGGCCGCACCGAGCATCCGATCGATTGCAGCGGCCACGTCGGACACCGGCGGCACGACACCCACACCGCCGAAGCTCTCGCACGGCCCGTCGCCGCTCACCGCACATTGTGTGGCGTCGAAGTCGCAGAAGATGCCCACCGTCGGTCTCCCGAGCGCCCCGGCCAGGTGGGTGAAACCGGTGTCGAGTCCGACGACGAGCCGCGCGCCCGCGACCAGCGACGCCGCATCGGCCACCGACACGAAGGGCGGGATCACCGAGGTCGGCGACAGCCCCGTGTTCCTGACGTCGGCGCCCGAACCGGAAGCATCCAGCACGACCCCGCAGGCCGCCGCGAGCCGCTGCACGCGGGCACGCTCCTCGGGGCTGCCCCACAGCCAGGCCAGCCGCAGGCCGCGCCCGGCGAGCAGCCGGCCCACCGCCGCCCAGTGCGCCTCGGGCCAGAGCTTCTCGGGGCGGCTCGCGCCAGGGATCAGCACGGCGGTCGGTGGCCCGTCCGGCAGCCAGCCGGCTATGAGCGCCGGGACGCGCAGGCCGAAGCGCGCCGGTCCGTCGATGCAATAGCCCAGGGCCTGCGCGGCGATCGCGCGGTTGCGCGCCACGACATGCAGCGACCAGGGCACTCGCGCACGCCGGTCATAGGCGAGCGAGGCGAGCGGCTCGCGCGCCGAAGACCACGACGGCCCCGCGCGGTGCGCGCCGTGGGCCAAGCGCGCGACGGCGGCGCTCTTGAGGAGCCCTTGACAGTCGACGATCCAGTCATAGCGCGTGGCCCGCAGCCGCTCGCGAAAGGCGCGCAGCGCGGCGCGCGTGGCCGGCTCCCGCAGCGTGCGGCGCCAGGTACGCCAGGCGATGGGGATGACCGAGGAGACGCCCGAATTCATGGCCGGAATGCCGGCGAACGGCGCTTCGGCCACCCAATCAATGCGGGCGTGCGGCGCGTGGGCGAGCAGGTCGGAGACCACCGGCTGCGCATGCACGATGTCGCCCATCGACGACATCTTGACCACCAGGACCTTCACCCCGGCTACCCGCGCCGCGGGCTCAGCCGCCGCCCGCGCCCGGCCGTCCCTGCCGCTCGGCGACCAGCACCGGGTTCATCGTCGGGTCGTTGTACATCTTGAACTGGCGATAGATCTTGAAGCGCCCGCTGCCAGCCACGACCTCATCGAGCAATCGGTCGTAACAGGCCGCGAGGTCACCGCGCTGCAAGCGCAGTTGCGCCTGCTTGCCGCGCGTGGTCTCGCGGTGCGTGTCGTCGACGTCGGTGCGGACCGTCTGCAGGCCCATGTGATGGATCTTGAGCGACAGAATCGACATCCGGTCGATCATCGCGCCCGCGGTCTCGCTCGACAGCCGTGCGTCCGCCGCGTGCGGCCACTCAGCCGTGGCGCGCAGCAGCGCATCATCGATGCGCTCCATCGCGTCGTTGCGCGCCTGGTTGAACCGGTCGATGTGGCGCTTGTTCGAGGCGATTTCGGCATCGGCAGCCTGGGTGCGGCGCGCGAGGTCCTCCTCGTTCCAGAGCGAGCAGTTGAACCGGTGGTTGACCAGCACCCAGCCCCAGGCATCGGCGAGCGGCCCGGTGGGCAGCAGCGCACGCGCGGCGGACTCCTCCGCCGGCCAGTCGGCACGGGCGAGGCAGGCGTCGTGGAAGGCGGTGATCGCGGCGGAGCGGACGGTGTGCAGCATGGGGGGAAGGATACCCGCTTCGAGGCGGCCGCCCGCTCAGAGACCGGGGCGCCCTAGGAACAGGTAGACGAGGCGGTTGCCGTTGCCGGCGACGCCATATCCGAAGTAGACCGGGCCGATCGCGGTATGCGCGCCGAGGTAGCCGGTCACGCCGCCGAGCCAGCTCTGGGTCTCCTGACCGATCGTCAGGCCGCCCATCTCGCCCCCCTCGACGGCGAGCCCGGCGTAGACCCCGCGTCCAAGGGGATTGGGCAGCGTGAGGATCTGATTCTGATAGCTCAGGCTCGCGTAGCGCAGCGAAGTGCCGAGCACCTGGTTGACCTGCAGACCCGAGATGTTCATGAACCCGCCGAGGCTGAAGACCTCGTTGAGCGCCGATCGCCTGCTCGCCTCGCCGACGCGGAAGGCGGCGGCTAAGGTATGCCGGCCCCAACTGCCCACCTGCTTACCGGACACCTGCACCCGGTGCGTAGAATACGCCTCGCCCAGATCGGGGTAGACCTCCTCCGAGCGCAGCGTCACGCCGAGTTGGTAACCGTCGCGAGGGAAGTCGGTCGCGTCGAGCTGATCGGCTACCAGCGACACCTGCCCACCCCAGAAGTTGTCCTTGAGCGTTGGCAGCAGGGGGCTGCCGGTGCGCGAGAACGTGTCCCGGTTGCCGGCGAACACACCCAGCCGGATGTCGCCGAGGCGTCCACCGACGCCGAGGTCCAGGCCGAGCTGCGTGGTCCGCACGCCATACTCCGCAACGCGCGTGCCGCCGGTGAACAGCCACACCGGCACCTCCTCGGCGAGAAACTGCGGATTCGCGAAGAAACGCGCGTCGCCGCGGTTGAGCGGCTGGTAGAGCTCGGCGGTGAAGCGCGCCGTGCTGCCGAACTGCAGCTCGGACTTGAACTCGCCGCCCCAATCGTTGACCCGGGGCCGGCGGTAGCCGAGCATCACGTTGAAGATGCCATTGGACCGCGAGTCCGCTGCCGCACCCAGGCCGAAACGAAGAAAGTTCGGTCCCCAGCTCCGCTCGAGCACCTCGAGTTCGAGCACCTGCCCCGGACCGTCGGCTTGGAGCGAATAGCCGATCCGATCGAAATCGCCCGACGAATTCCAAGTGTTGATCGCGGACTCGATCCGTTCGCGGTTCAGCGTGCCAGTCGTCGGCAACCCGGATTGCGACAACAGCGCGCGGCCGGTGGCGGGATCGGTGCCCACGACCCGCACGCCGGCGTACTGGTCGCTGCGCACCACGCGTGCGGCGCGGGCCCGCTGCCATTCGGCATAGTCTTCTTGCGACAGGATGAGGTGCGTCAGTTCGGGCGCGGCGGCCAGGGTCGCCGCCTCGCCGGCCGGGATACCGTCGACCCCGCGCGAGAACGCTGTCGAACCGATGTCGCCGAGCTCGGGCCGGATCAGCACATCCCGCCCGGGACGAACGTCCGCCCGGGACTCGCGCATGTTGCGCTCCATCAGGATGTTGATCATCTGGCCGGCCACGCCGAACGCGCTGGCGAGCTCCTCGCGCTTGAGGAGCGGCCCGCCGATGTCGACGGCGAGCACCACGTCACCGCACAGGGCCTGCACCACGTCGACCGGCATATTCCGGGTCAGGCCGCCGTCGACCAGCAGCCGGCCGTTCGACGGCACAGGGGAGAACGCCGAGGGCACGGCCATGCTCGCGCGGACCGCGGTGACCAGGCTGCCGCGGTCCTGCACCACCATCTCGCCGACCTCGAGGTCTGTCGCGATCGCGCGGAAGGGAATAGCCAGCTGGTCGAAGGACTCGAGCAGCGCGCTGGCGCCGAGCATGCGGTGCAGGAAGAGTTCGATCTTCTGCCCCGACACCAGGCCCGGGGGGATCATCACCGAGCCGTCTCGAACGCCGATGGTCAGATCCAACAGATAGGCCTTCTCTTCCTTCTTGCGGCGGGCCTGCTGGTCGCGCCGCGGCGGGGCGTCGTCGAACATGTCGCGTTCCCAGTCGGCCGAGCGCAACGCACGCTCGATCTGATCGGGCGACAGGCCACTCGCGTAGGCCGCGCCGACCGCCGAGCCCGCGCTGGTACCGGCGATGCAGTCGACCGGGATCCGCATCTGCTCGAGCGCGCGCAGCACGCCCACGTGAGCGAAGCCGCGCGCGCCGCCGCCCGACAGCGCCAGACCGATCCGGGGCCGGGTGCCGTCAGGACGCTTCGCCCCCGACAGCGACGGGCTGCCGCCGACCGGCTCCATGGCCCGGGGCGCATCGGTGCGCACGGTGGGTGCGGGAGGTGCCGGCTGGGCGGCCGGGGCTTGCGCGAAGGCGCCGCCGCTGCCGAGCGCGGCCAGCAACGAGGCCGTGAGGGCCGCGCTGACACGACAGACGATCGGATGTAGCCGGCGCCCCTGGGGCAGCGTCATTGGGTGCTTCGGCACGGCATCGAGAGGAGTTTGGAGCTTGGCCGGTACGTTACCACGGCCGTTTGTGGCGGCTTGGGCGTCGGAGGGCCCGCCGGTTCGATCGTCTGCGCCAGCGTCACCGCGAAACCGCAGACGCGCGGGGTCACCCAGCGCGAGGTGGACGACCGCCGCGGCCGGCCCGGCAAGCACGAGGGCCACCCCAAGCACGGCCGAGACGCCTGACCGAGGGGCGCCCGGCAGCGCTTAGGACCGATCGTTCAGGGCCGATCGTTCAGGGCCGATCGTTCAGGGCCGAGCGGGCGCGCCCGTAGACGGCGCAGCAGCCGGCGCTGCGGGCGGCAGGCTGCCCGACGACGGCAGACCCGGCACGGCCGCCGGTGCCTCGGGAGCCGGAGTCGGTGCGCCCGGCCCCGGGGTCGGAGCAGACGACGCCGGGGCCGGCGCAGACGGCGTCGCCGGCGCCGGCAGCGCAGGCGGGTTGGGCGGCGGGGCAGCGGGCATCGTCGGCCCGTTGGGCGTCGACGCACCGCCCTGACCCGCCTCATCGACCCGCACCACCCGCGTCACATAGTGCCGCGTCTCGCCGAAACAGGTGGTCGGCAGCCCCACCTTCTGCTCGTAGTGCAAGGCCACCCGCTGGCCCATCACGCGGTTGATCTGCTCGGCCACGACCTCGTCGGTCACCGTGAACTCGAACTTCTCGGGGATCGCGCCCGGCATAGAGACCAGCGCGATCTCGCCCTCCCAGGTCTTGCAGAGCCAACCCTTCTTGGAGAACTTCTGCACCCAGCCCGCGCGCTCGCCGCTCGAATAGCTCCAGTTCAGAACAACGGCGAAGTACAGCGCCGCGATCGCAAGCCCGATCAGCAGCAGCGAGAGCACGAACTTTCCGAACGAGAATCCAGACGTCTTGGCGGGTGTGGCCATGGCAGGGGAGGCAAGCAGGGGCCGGCGAGTCTAACACCCGCCTCCGGTCAGAACACCGCCGAGGCGCCGTTGATGATCGCCATCGTGCCAGCCAGTGCCAGGTCCATGCCCTTCTACTGATGTGTCGGTCGTTCGATGAGTCGGTCGGTTGATACCTCGATCATTCGCCAGGTCGCCTCTCAGCCCTCGCCCGCCCGCTGCGCCGCCTCCCGCAGCCGGTCCTTGCGACTACGGCCCCGGCCCTTGATGCCCCCTGCGCCCGGCGCCGCCGGCAGGGCGACGTCCTGCGGCTCAAAGCCTGGCACCCGCTCGCGCGGCACGCGCCGGCCCTGTCGGCGCTCGATCAGCCGGAAGTGCGCCTCGGTATCTGCGCCCACGAAGCTCACCGCGAGCCCCGCCGCCCCGGCGCGCGCGGTGCGTCCGATCCGATGTGTGTAGTCCTCCGCAGAGCGCGGCAGGTCGAAGTTGACCACCACCGGCAGCCCCTCGACATGCAGCCCGCGCGCGGCGATGTCGGTCGCAAGCAGCACCTGCAGCGTGCCCGCGTCGAGCTCGGCGAGCACGCGGCTTCGTGCGCCCTGTGCCATGTCGCCATGGAACGCGGCCGCTCCGAGGCCGGCGCGCCGCAGCGCCTCTGCTACATGCTCGCTGGCGTGGCGCGTGGCCACGAACACCAGCACGCGCGACCAGCCGCGCTCCTCGAGCAGGTGGCGCAGTAGCCTCGTGCGCTGCGATGCGTCCACTTCGATCGCCCGCTGCACGATGGCCGGCGCGTCGGCCTGCACAAGCGTCGGCACCTCGACCTGCACAGGATCCTGCAACACTGCGCCCGCCAGCTGCCGCACCGCCGGCGCGAAGGTCGCCGAAAAAAAGAGCCCCTGGCGACGCACGGGCAGCAGGCGCGTGATGCGCGCGAGTTCCTCGGCGAACCCAGCGTCGAGCAGCCGGTCGGCCTCGTCCAGCACCAGCATCCTCAGTTCGGACAGCCCGATCGCATTACGATCGACCAGGTCGAGCAGGCGCCCGGGCGTGGCGACGACGATGTGGGCGCCACCGCGCAGCCCGCGCATCTGCGGGTTGACCGACACGCCGCCATGCACGACCGCCACCTTCAACGGCACCGCCGCGCCGCGCGCGAGCTCGCGGATGACCTCGCCGACCTGGACCGCGAGCTCGCGCGTCGGTACGAGCACGAGGCCGCCCGTGCCGCGTTCTGCGGGTCGACCTGCGGGCACCGCCAGCCGCTGCAGCAGCGCCAGCGCGAACACCGCCGTCTTGCCCGAGCCGGTGTGCGCGCAGCCGATCAGATCGCGCCCCTGCAGCGCGGCCGGCAGCGCCGCGGTCTGGATCGGCGTGGGAACAACCCAGCCCTGTGCCGCCACCGCCCGCAGCAGCCCGTCCGACAGGCCGAGCGCGGCGAACGCCGAGGTCACAGCCGCCGGACCTTCACCGACCGTCCCTTGACCTTGCCGGCATTCAGCCCGCGCAGCGCCTGATCCGCCACGTCACGCCGCACCGCCACGTAAGTCGAGAAGTCGTTGACGTCGATCTTGCCGATGGCCCCCGCCTCGAGCCCCAGGTCCTTGGTCAGCGCGCCCAGCACGTCGCCCGGGCGGATCTTCTCCTTGCGCCCGCCGAGGATCTGCAGCGTCACCATCGGCGGGCGCAGCGGGCCGTCCGCCTTCGCGCCGGGCCGCTCCAGCTCCGACAGCGGATGCCAGGCGCTCTCGGTTCCCTGCATCGAGTCGATGCGCGCGACCCGGTCCATCTCCTCGCGGCTGGCGAGGCTGAACACCAGGCCCGACTCACCGGCACGTCCCGTGCGGCCCACACGATGGGTGTGCACCTGCGCGTCCGGCGTGATCTCGACGTTGATCACCGCCTCGAGCCGAGCGATGTCCAGCCCGCGCGCGGCCACGTCGGTCGCCACCAGCACGCTGGCGCTGCGATTGGCGAACTGCACCAGCACCTGGTCGCGGTCGCGCTGCTCGAGGTCGCCGTGCAGCTCGAGCGCCACGATGCTGCGGGCTTGCAGCACCGCGACCAGGTCCTTGCACTGCTGCTTGGTGTTGCAGAAGGCGAGCGTGCTCTCCGGGCGGAAATGCTCCAGCAGCAGCCCCACCGCATGCAGCCGGGCGCTCTCGCTCACTTCGTAGAAGCGCTCGCGGATCCGGCCCGCGTCGGGACGCTCGGTGAGCGTCACCCGCTGCGGATCCCGCAGATAGCGGGCCGCCAGCTTCGAGACGTCGTCCGGATAGGTCGCCGAGAACAGCAGCGTCTGGCGCCGGGACGGTGGCGGGCAGCGCTTGGCGATCGCGGCGATGTCCTCCGAGAAGCCCATGTCGAGCATCCGGTCGGCCTCGTCGAGCACCAGCACGCCGAGCGCGTCGAGCGACAGCGACTCGCGCGCCAGGTGATCGAGGATACGGCCCGGCGTCCCGACCACCACATGCGCGCCATGCGCGAGGCTGGCGACCTGCGGGCGCATCGTGGTGCCGCCGCACAGCGTCAGCACCTTGACGTTGTCCTCGGCGCGGGCCAGGCGCCGGATCTCCAGCGAGACCTGCTCGCCCAGCTCGCGTGTCGGGCAAAGCACCAGCGCCTGCACCTCGAAGCGGCGGGCGTCGAGCCGGGCGAGCACGGGCAGTGCGAACGCGGCCGTCTTGCCGCTGCCCGTCATCGCCTGGACGATCAGGTCGCGGCCGGCCAACGCCAGCGGCAGGCTCGCCGCCTGCACCGGCGTCATCCGCTCGTAGCCCAGGCGCTGCAGGTTGGCCAGCACGGGCGCGGCGAGGGGAAGCGTGGCGAAGGACGGCCCGTCGGCGGACGTGTCGGCAGCGGTATCGGTCATGGGGCGTGGCCGCGCGCGAGGGGCGGCGCATTGGAAGTCGGAAAAGGGAGTACTCGGAGAGGGCGTCGGGAGAGGCTGAGGCGACAGGGGCAGGTACCGCACGTCGCCCGCACCGCCCAAGGGATCGGGAGCGAGTGTAAGGCGATTCCCGCAAGGGCCACGCCAACTCGGTCGACGTCTTATTCGGCAGACTTCGCCTTCCCGGTACCGATCCGATTCGAAATTCAGAGTTCAAGAGCGGCAAGGATTGTTCAACAAAGCTTGACGCCTATCCCATAGATCCGTAGCCTGACCCCTCTTAGGAATCGCGAGGAGGTCCCTATGGAAGTCATCCTCAGAAAGTACGGCAACAGCACCGTAGCCGTGCTCCCTCCGGCCGTACTCAAGGACCTGGGTCTCTCGGCCGGCCAGGCCATGTCGCTGGAGACTACAGGCCAGGGCCAGATCGTGCTGTCCCGCAAGCGCACGTACATACTGGCGGAAATGATCGCCCAGTGCGACCGCAAGGCGCCCCAACCGGCCGACCTCGCGCTGTGGGACACCGCCAAGTCCGTCGGGCAAGAGGCTTGGTGATGGCTGTGTTCGATCGGGGGGACGTGGTGAGTGTGCCCCTGGACCCCACCATCGGTCACGAGCAGAGAGGCACTCGCCCTGCCCTGGTACTGACCACCAAGGATTTCAACAAGCTCGGCGACGTGCTGGTCGCTCCCATCACCCAGGGCGGGGACTTCTCGCGCCATGCGGGCTTCGCTGTCAGCCTCACGGGCACCGGGTGCAGAACTCAGGGCGTAGCGCTCATCAACAAGGTGCGGATGCTCGATCTTGCGGCACGCAAGGCCCGCCGCATCGAGCGCGCACCGCAGGTCGTCATCGATGAGGCGCTGGGGCGGCTGATGGCGCTGCTGGACTGCTGAATCAACGCCCGGGGCCAGATGAGCTTGCACGTCGCCCACCGGGCGCTGAACAGTTGCCGCCCTGGCTGGGATCGCCAAGAGCGTGAAGTGGCGGAGGGCGAGGGATTCGAACCCCCGGAACCTTGCGGTTCAACGGTTTTCAAGACCGCCGCATTCGACCGCTCTGCCAGCCCTCCGAGCTGCCAATCATCGCATATCCGGGAGGACCCTCCTGGCCCCGGTGGGCTCCGCGGGCCCCGCAGGCGCGACCGCCCCGCCCTCCTCGCTCCACGCCCGCGCGAACGCCACGCCGTAGAGGAACACCGAGGCCGAATAGAACAGCCACATCAGCAGCACGGCGAGCGAGCCGGCCGCGCCGAACACATCGGCCGTTCCTGCACGGGCCAGGTACAGCCCGAAGAGGCTCTTGCCGACCACGAACAGCACCGAGGCGACGGCCGCACCCAGCGTCACCTCCCGCCAGCGCACCCGGGTCCTCGGCATCGCCTTCATCAGCAGTGCGAAGGTCGCACCGAGCAGCATCAGCGCGCTGGCCTGATTCACCACGCCCATCAGCAGTCGGACTGCATCGTCGGGCGGCCACATCATGTCCTGAAGCGCGGTCACGACGGTATCGAGCACCAGCGAGACCACCAGCAGGAAGCCGACGCCCACCACCAGCCCGATCGATAGCAGCCGCACCCGCAGGAAGGCGCCGATCGGGCCGGATCCAGGACGCGGCCGCACCTTCCACAGCAGGTTCACGTCCTCGCTCAGCTCGGAGAAGACCGCCGAGGCGCCGACCAGCAGCGTGCCCACCGAGAGCAGCGTCTTGAGCGTGCTGCCGTCGGCCAGCCAGGCGCTCTGGATCAGCCCCTGCACGGCGAGCGCACCCTCCTCGCCGATCAGCCCGCGCAACTGCCCGACGAGCTGACCGCGTACGGCCTCGGGCCCGAAGAACGCCCCGCCGATGGCGATGACGATCACCAGTGTGGGCGCGAGCGAGAACGCGGCGAAGAACGCCACCGCGGCCGCCATGCTCGGACAGCGCTCGTCGATCCAGCGCAGCCCGGCGGTGGCCGCGGCGCGCCCGAGCTTGCGCATGACACACATCGGCCCTCCTCGGCGTGCAGCCGAGAGCGTGGCAACCCGCATGCCCGGTCAAGCCGGGGCGCGACTCAAGCGGGGGTGAACACCGGCCACGGCCAGTCGCCGTCGGCCATGCGCTGCAGATGCATCACCGCGATATGCGTCTTGACGTCGGGCAGCCGCCCGGCACGCAGCGCGTCGACCAGCTCGCCCACCGTCGCCCATTCGACATCGATCAGCTCGCCATGGTCGGGCGCGGCTTCGGCGCGCCGCTCCAGCCCGCGCGCGACGAAGATATCGATCACCTCGTTCGAGAAGCCGATCGCCGGATGGATCTGTACGAGCGGCGCCCACTCGCGCGCGGCATGGCCGGTCTCCTCGAGCAGCTCGCGCTTCGCCGTCTGCAGCGAGGTCTCGCCCGGATCGATCTTGCCCGCAGGGATCTCGAGGTAGGCGCGACGCATCGCATAACGCCACTGCCGGACCATCAGCACACGACCGTCGTCGGCAACCGGCAGCATCGCGGCCGCGCCGGGATGCATCACCCATTCGCGACCGTGCAGGGATCCGTCGGGCAGGCGGGCGCTGTCCTTGCGGACCTTCAGGAACAGGCCCTGGTAGACCAGCTCCGACTCGACCGTCTTCTCTTCGAGGTGATCGCTCATCGAGTGCGGCCAGCCGGGGCGCGGGCCCCGGTCAGATCCCGAAGGCCTGGCGCACCGCGCCCAGGCACAGCGTCATCAGCGGCCCGGGCACCAGGCCGAGCAGAAGGATCAGCGCGCCGTTGACCGCCATCACCGCACGGGCGCCGGGCGCCGGCGCGATCGGCCCAGTGTCGAGCGGCTCGTCGAAGTAGACGGTCTTGACGATGCGCAGGTAGTAGAACGCGCCGATCAGCGAGACCAGCACCGCGAGGATCGCCAGCCAGGTCATCCCGGCCTCGAGCACCGACTGCAGCACCGCGAGCTTCGCGTAGAAGCCGACGGTCGGCGGAATGCCGGCGAGCGAGAACATCAGCAGCAGCATCACGAACGCCAGCCCCGGGGCACGACGCGACAAGCCCTTGAGGTCGTCGATGTCCTCGGCCTCGTGACCCTTGCGCGCCACCAGCATGATCACGCCGAAGGTGCCCAGGGTCGTCAGCACATAGGTGACGACGTAGAACATCGACGCGCTCCACGCATCGGCCATGCCATCGGTCGAGCCGCCGACCACGCCCGAGAGCATGCCGAGCAGCACGAAGCCGACCTGCGCGATCGTCGAATAAGCCAGCATCCGCTTGAGGTTGGACTGTGCGATCGCGACCAGGTTGCCGATGATCATCGACAGCACGGACAGCACCAGCAGCATCTGCTGCCAGTCGACCGCGACCGACGGCAGCGCCTCGGCGAGCATCCGGAACGCGATCGCGAAGGTCGCGATCTTGGGCGCGGAGGCGATCAGCAGCGTCGCGACCGTGGGCGTGCCCTGGTAGACGTCCGGTACCCACATGTGAAACGGCACGGCGCCGAACTTGAACGCGAGGCCCGAGACGATGAACACGACGCCGAAGACGATCACCGTGGTGTTCGCCGGCGTGCGCCCGCTCATCGATGCAGCGATCCGGTCGAGGTCGAGCGTGCCCGTGCCGCCGTAGAGCATCGACATGCCGTACAGCAGAAAGCCCGAGGCGAGCGCGCCCAGCACAAAATACTTGATCGCCGCCTCGGTCGCCACCGCGTGATCGCGGCGCAGCGCGGCCAGCGCATAGAGCGACAGCGACATCAGCTCGAGGCCGAGGTAGACCACCAGCAGGTTGCCGGCCGAGATCATGATCATCTGGCCGAGCAGCGCGAAGAGCGCCAGCGCGTAGAGCTCGCCGCGATGCATGCCGCGGTCGATCGCATAGCCGCGCGCATAGACCAGCGTCGCCGCAACCGACAGGTAGGAGACCAGCTTGAGCACGTGCGCGATGCCGTCCGCGACATACATGCCGCCGAACGCCACCTGCGCCGGCGAGCCGATCTGCCAGACCGTCGCGGCTGCCGGCAGCAGCAACAGCGCGATCGCCAGCCGGTCGATCTTCGTCTCCTCGCCGTCCGCCACCTTGACGAAGACATCGACGAGCAGCACCGCGCAGGCCGCCAACAGCAGGAGGATCTCCGGCAGCGCGGCGGTGATATTAAGCTTGTCCATCGGGGTCACTCGGCGATCTTGGAGATGGCTACATGGTCGAGCAGCGCCCGCACCGACGCCTCGGAGACGTCGGTGAACGGCTTGGGCCACAGACCCATCGCCAGGACGGCGGCGGCGAGCACCGCGAGCATCCAGAACTCGCGCGCATCGACGTCCTTGAGCGCACGCACCTCGTCGTTGGCGATCTCGCCGAACACTACCCGCTTGTACATCCACAGCGAGTAGGCCGCGCCGAAGATCAGCGTGGTGGAGGCGATCGCCGCGATCCAGAAGTTGAACTTCACCGCGCCCATGATGACCATGAACTCGCCGACGAACCCCGAGGTCGCGGGCAGTCCGGCATTAGCCATCGTGAACAGCATGAACAGCGCGGCGAACTTAGGCATGGTGTTGACCACGCCGCCGTAGTCAGCGATCCGCCGGCTGTGCATGCGGTCGTACAGCACGCCGATGCACAGGAACATCGCGCCCGAGATGAACCCGTGCGAGATCATCTGGATGATCCCGCCCTGCATGCCGAGCTGCTCGAACATGAAGAAGCCGAGGGTGACGAAGCCCATGTGCGCGATCGACGAGTAGGCGACCAGCTTCTTCATGTCGGTCTGCACCAGCGCCACCAGGCCGATGTAGACAACCGCGATCAGCGACAGCGTGATCATGAAGCCGGCCAGCGCCTGGCTGGCGTCGGGCACGATCGGCAGCGACAGCCGCAGGAAGCCGTAGGCGCCCAGCTTGAGCATGATCGCCGCCAGCACCACCGAGCCGCCGGTGGGCGCCTCGACGTGTGCATCGGGCAGCCAAGTGTGCACCGGCCACATCGGCACCTTCACCGCGAAGGCCAGCAGGAAGGCGAAGAAGATCGTGATCTGCTCGCTCATCGACAGCGGCACCTGGTGCCACTCGAGAATCGAGAACGAGCCCGACTTGATGTACAGGAAGATGATCGCGACCAGGGTCAGAAGCGAGCCGAGCAGCGTGTACAGGAAGAATTTGAATGCCGCATAGACCCGGTTCGGCCCGCCCCAGATGCCGATGATCACGTACATCGGAATAAGGGTCGCCTCGAAGAAGACGTAGAACAGCAGCCCGTCGAGCGCCGAGAACACGCCCACCATCAGCCCTGAGAGGATCAGGAAGGCGGCCATGTAGCCGGCGACGCGCTCCTCGATGACCTTCCAGCCGGCGACCACAACGACCACCGTGATGAATGCGGTCAACAGCACGAACCAGACCGAGATGCCGTCGACGCCGAGGTGGTAGTCGACGCCGAACCGGTCGATCCAGGGCATCTTCTCGACGAACTGCATCTCCGCCGACGAGGCGTCGAAGCGCGTGTAGAGCGGAACGGTCGCCAGCAAACCGCCGAGCGCGCCGACGAGCGCGACGGCACGCACGATGGCGCCGTTGCGGTCGTTGCCGAACGCGAGGAGAAACAAGCCGGCCAGGATCGGAATCCAGATCGCGGCGCTGAGGAAGGAGACGGAAGTGGTCATAGTCGTATCAGCGTGCCCGTCAGCGCGTGGCCAGCGGCACGAACCACCAGACCAGCACCGCCACCCCCACGATCATCGCTATCGCGTAGTGGTAGATGTAGCCGGACTGGATCTGGCGAAGCGCGCCCGCGAGCCAGCCGACGAGCTTCGCGCTGCCGTTGACCGCAAGCCCATCGATCAGCGTCTGGTCGCCGACCTTCCAGAGCCCCGAGCCCATCGCACGGGCGCCGCCGGCGAAGAAGATCTCGTTGAAGCGGTCGAGGTAGTACTTGTTGTCGAGCAGCGTCTGGATCGGCGCGAGCTTGCGCGAGATCGCCGCAGGCACCGCCGGGTTGACCAGGTAAAAGTAGTAGGCCGCCGCGACGCCCGCCGCCGCGAGCCAGAACACCGGCGTTGCGAGCGCATGCACCCCCATCGCCACCCAACCGTGGAAGTGGTGCGCCAGCGCCGCCATCGCGCCGTGACGCTCGGCGTCGACATGGATCACGCCCTCGAAGAACTCGCCGAACAGCATCGGGCCGATGGTGTACAGACCGATCAGCACCGAGGGGATTGCCAGCATCATCAGCGGGACGGTGATCACCGCCGGGCTCTCGTGCGGCAGGCCGCCGTGGTGGCCGTGCCCGTGATCGTCGTGACCGTGTGCATCGTGTGCCTGAGCATCGTGCCCGTGCCCGTGCCCGTGCCCGCCGTGCCCATCGGTCGCGAAGCGCTCCTTGCCGTGGAAGACCAGGAAGTACATCCGGAACGAGTAGAAAGCGGTGACGAAAACGCCGACCATCACCGCGAAGTACGCGAAGCCCGAGCCCGGGAGCTGCGAGAACTTCACCGCCTCGATGATCGAGTCCTTCGAGTAGAAGCCGGAGAAGAACGGCGTGCCGATCAGCGCGAGCGAGCCGAGCAGCGAGGTGATCCAGGTGATCGGCATGTACTTGCGCAGGCCGCCCATGTTGCGGATGTCCTGGTCGTGGTGCATCCCGATGATCACCGAGCCCGCGGCCAGGAACAGCAGCGCCTTGAAGAAGGCGTGTGTCATCAGGTGGAAGATCGCCACCGAGTACGCCGACGCGCCGAGCGCGACCGTCATGTAGCCGAGCTGCGAGAGCGTCGAGTAGGCGACCACGCGCTTGATGTCGTTCTGCACGATGCCCAGGAAGCCCATGAACAGCGCGGTGATCGCTCCGATGGTCATCACGAACGACAGCGCGGTGTCCGACATCTCGAACAGCGGCGACATCCTCGCGACCATGAAGATGCCCGCGGTGACCATCGTCGCCGCGTGGATCAGCGCCGAGATCGGTGTCGGGCCTTCCATCGAGTCAGGCAGCCAGACGTGCAGCGGGAACTGCGCCGACTTGCCCATCGCGCCGATGAACAGGCAGATGCAGGTGACCGTGAGCAGCGACCACTCGGCCGCGCCCATCAGGTTCAGTGTCTTGTGGGCGAGCGCAGGAGCAGCTTTGAACACTTCGGCGTAGTCGAGGCTGCCGAAGTATGCGAGCACCAGACCGATGCCGAGCACGAAGCCGAAGTCGCCGACCCGGTTGACCAGGAACGCCTTCAGGTTCGCGTAGATCGCGGTGGGCTTCGTGTACCAGAAGCCGATCAGCAGGTAAGACACCAGCCCCACCGCCTCCCAGCCGAAGAACAGCTGCAGGAAGTTGTTGGACATCACCAGCATCAGCATCGAGAAGGTGAACAGGCTGATGTAGGCGAAGAAGCGCTGATAACCGTCGTCGTCCTTCATGTACCCGATGGTGTAGACGTGCACCATCAGCGACACGGAGGTCACCACACACATCATCGTGGCCGTGAGGCTGTCGACCAGGAAGCCGACCTCAAACTTGATGCCGTCGACGACCGCCCAGGTGTAGAGCGGGCCGTTGAAGGTGTTGCCCGCGAGCACGTCGCGCAGGACGGTGATCGAGGCCAGCAGCGACACCAGCACACCGAGGATCGTCACGACGTGGCTGAGCGTTCGGCCGAGCACCCGCCCGAACAGGCCAGCGAGCAGCGCACCGACCAACGGGGCGAACGGAACGAGCAGGTACGACGTCTTCATCTTGTTTTTCTCCCCTGCGACCGTCAGCCCTTGAGGGCGTCCAGGTCCTCGACGTTGATGGTGTCGAGGTTTCGGAACAGCACCACCAGGATCGCGAGGCCGATCGCCGACTCGGCGGCGGCCACGGTCAGGATGAAGAACACGAAGATCTGCCCGGCCGCGTCGCCGAGGAAATGCGAGAAGGCGATGAAGTTCAGGTTGACCGCGAGCAGCATCAGCTCGATCGCCATCAAGATGATGATGACGTTGCGCCGATTCAGGAAGATGCCGACGACGCTGATCGCGAACAGGATCGCACCGAGCACCAGGTAGTGTGCGAGGGTGATGGTCATTTCTGCGGCTCGGTGGCGGCCGGCGCAGCCGCATCAGGTGCGGCGGCCGTTGCGGCGGCGGACGCGGTCGCGGGGCGGCCCGGCATCTTCACCAGGCGCACGCGGTCAGTGCTGCGCACACGCACCTGCTCGGAGACGTTCTGGGCCTTCACGCCCGGACGCCGGCGCAGCGTGAGCGCGATGGCGGCGACGATCGCCACCAGCAGGATGACCGCGGCGATCTCGAACGCGTAGACGTACTCGGTGTAGATCAGCCGGCCGAGTGCCTTGGTGTTGCTGTAGTCGGCGGGCAGTCGCGGCGCGTACGAGGCCTTCACCGTCCCGAACTGATGCCAGAGCACCGCGGCCAGTTCGAGCACCACCGCAACGCCCACGAAGGCCGCCACCGGCAGATTCTTCCAGAAGCCCTGGCGCATCGAATCGACGTTGACGTCCAGCATCATCACGACGAACAGGAACAGCACCATCACGGCGCCGATGTAGACGAGGACCAGCGTGATCGCGAGGAACTCGGCCTTCAGCAACAGCCAGATCGCGGCCGCTGAGAAGAAGGTCAGCACCAGGAACAGCGCAGAGTGGACCGGGTTTCGCGCGGTCACGACCCGCAGTGCCGAGAACACGGTCACCGCGGAGAAGATGTAGAAGAACAGGGCTGTCGGATCCACTGGGGGCTCTCGATGGGGGCGCGGGGTCAGCGGTAGCGAGCGTCGGCCTCACGGGCGGCCGCGATGTCCTTCTCGTACCGGTCGCCGACGGCAAGCAGCATCTCTTTTGTGAAGTAGAGGTCGCCGCGCTTCTCGCCGTGATACTCGAGCACCTGTGTCTCGACGATCGAGTCGACCGGGCAGGACTCCTCGCAGAAGCCGCAGAAGATGCACTTGGTCAGGTCGATGTCGTAGCGCTTGGTGCGGCGCGTGCCGTCGTCGGGCCGGATGTCCGACTCGATGGTGATGGCCAGTGCCGGACACACCGCCTCGCACAGCTTGCAGGCGATGCAGCGCTCCTCGCCGTTCGGGTAGCGGCGCAGCGCGTGCAGCCCCCGGAAGCGCGGCGAGTACGGCGTCTTCTCCTCGGGGAACTGCACCGTGATCTTGCGCGCGAACACCTGCGAGCCCGTCAGGCGCAGGCCCTTGAGCAGCTCGACGAGCATGAAACTCTTGACGAAATCCTTGATGGCTTCCATGGCGGTCCGTGTCTCGGGCCTCAGCCCCAGATGTTGAACGGCGTCTGCATCCAGATGCCGACCACCACCAGCCACACCAGCGTGACCGGGATGAAGATCTTCCAGCCCAACCGCATGATCTGGTCGTAGCGGAAGCGGGGGAACGACGCTCGGATCCAGATGAAGAGCGTCACCAGCATGAAGGTTTTCAGGAACAACCAGAACCAGTCCCAGAACCACTGGGGACCGATGTCCAGGCCGAGCGAGAAAAAGGGCGCCCAGCCGCCGAGGAACATGATCGCGCCCAAGGCGGAGATCAGGATCATGTTGGCGTACTCGGCCAGGAAGAAGATGGCGAAGCCCATGCCCGAGTACTCGATCATGTGGCCCGCGACGATCTCGGACTCGCCCTCGACGACATCGAACGGATGGCGGTTGGTCTCGGCGATGCCGGAGATGAAGTAGACGACGAACACCGGCAGCAGCGGCAGCCAGTTCCAGCTGAGCACATTCAGCCCGATGTCGGCAAAGCGGCCCTCGTTCTGGCCGAGCACGATGTCGGTCATGTTGAGGCTGCCCGATACCATCAGCACCACAACCAGTGCGAAGCCGATCGCGAGTTCGTACGAGACCATCTGCGCCGAGGCCCGCATCGCGCCGAGAAACGCGTACTTCGAGTTCGAGGCCCAGCCGGCGAGGATCACGCCGTAGACCTCGAGGGAGGTGATCGCCAGCAGCAGCAGCAGGCCGGCGTTGACGTTGGCCAGTGCGCGGTCGGGGCCGAAGGGGATCACCGCCCAGGCGGCGAGCGCCGGCATGATCGTCATGATCGGGCCGAGAATGTACAGCCCCTTGCTCGCCTGCGCCGGAAGGATGATCTCTTTGAAGATCAGCTTCACGGCGTCGGCGATCGGCTGCAGCAGGCCCATCGGACCCACCCGGTTCGGCCCGATCCGCAGCTGGATGAAGCCGATCAGCTTGCGCTCCCACAATGTCAGGTAGGCGACGCAGGCGAGCAGCGGCGCGAGCACCGCGACGATCTTGATCAGCGTCCAGACCACCGGCCAGGCACTGCCGAGCAGCGCCTGCCCCTGCAGGTCGAGGGCATCGATCCAGTTCATCGAGCGGCCTCCACGGCGATCGCACCGAACATCGAACCGAGCCCGGCGGTGGCCTCGTGGGCGGCGGCGATGCGCACCGTCCCGTCGGCCACCCGCGTATCCAATGCCACCACGAGGCGGGCCTCGCCACCCCCCTGGGTCACCCGCACCGTGTCGCCGGCGACCAGACCGAGCGAGGCGATCGTCGAGGCGTTCATTCGTGCCTTCGGCGGCTCGGCGTCGGTCGTCTGTTGCAGGCTGGGCGCGCGGCGCACGATCGGATCGGTCGCGTAGATCGGCACGTCGGCCAGGCGCTGCAGCCCGCCCTCGGCCTTCGGCACTGCGATCGGGCCCGACACCGTGTTCGACAGTTGCGCGGCTAGATCGGCCGGCAGGGCCTGCGCCCTCACCTGCTCGACGTTGTCCTGGTCGAAGCCGGCCAACTGCAGCAGGTTGCCGAGTACGCGCAGCACCTTCCACGCCGGACGGGAATCGCCGCAGGGACGCACCACGCCGCTGAAGGCCTGTGCGGTGCCGGCGCAGTTGACGAAGGTGCCGGCAGTCTCAGTGAACGGCGTGACCGGCAGCAGGCAGTCGGCCGATTCGAGCAGTTCGGCCGAGCGGTAGGCGGTCAGCGCGATCACGGTGTCGGCCGCGGCCATCGCGGCGGCGGCGGCGGCCGGCTGCCCGTGGTCCAGGGTCGGCTCGAGGCCGAGCAGCAGGTAGCCCTTGAGCGGGCGCGCGACCATCGCGGCTGCATCGAGCCCACCGGGACCCGGCAGCGCGCCAGCGAGGTGCCCTCCAACGGCGTTCGCACCGTCGACCAGCCAGCCGAGCGTGGCGCCCGAGGCGGCGGCGAGCGCCTGTGCGAGCACGGCGATCGCACCGGCCTGCGGATGGCGTGCCACCGAGTTGCCGAGGAAGACCGCCTTAGCCTTGCCCTGCACGAGGGTCGCGGCGAGTGCACGCGCTGCGTCGTCCGGCTCGACGCCGGCGAGCTCGGCTGGTACCGCCTCGTCACGCGAGCGGTGCAGCGCCACCAACGCGCCGGCAAGCGTCGCGGCCCAGCGGTCGGGCGCGACGATGGCCTTCGCAGCGACCGGCATCAGCAGCTCGTCGTCGGCGCCGTGCAGGACCGCGACACGCGCGCCGCGCTTGACCGCAGCACGGATGCGCGAGGCCAAGAGCGGATGGTCCTTGCGCAGGAACGAGCCGACCACCAGCATGCGGTCCAGGCCGTTGACGGCGTCGATCGGCATGCCGAGCCACGGGGCGCCTTGCATCCGTGAGACGAGCGAAGCGTCGGCGACCCGCGGGCGGCAGTCGACGTTCTCGCTGCCCAGCCCGCGCACCAAGCGCCCGAGCAGGTGCAGCTCCTCGAGCGTGGCTTGCGGCGAGGCCAGTGCACCGAGCGCGGCCGCACCGTGCTTGGCGCGCACGCCACTCAGCGCACGCGCCGCGTAGTCCAACGCGACTTGCCAGTCGACCTCTTGCCAGGTGCCGTCCTGCTTGAGCATCGGCCGCTCGAGGCGCTCGGTCGAGTTCAGGCCCTCGTAAGAGAAGCGGTCACGGTCGGAGATCCAGCACTCGTTGACCGCATCATTCTCGAGCGGCAGCACGCGCATCACCGCGTTTTGCTTGACCTGCACGACCAGGTTCGAGCCGAGCGAGTCGTGCGGCGCGACGGACTTGCGGCGCGACAGCTCCCAGGTGCGGGCGCTGTAGCGGAACGGCTTGGAGGTCAGCGCGCCCACCGGGCACACGTCGATCATGTTGCCCGACAGCTCGGACTCCACGCCGCGGCCAACGAAGCTCATGATCTCGGCGTGCTCGCCGCGCCCGGCCATGCCGAGCTCCATGACGCCGGCAATCTCCTGCCCGAACCGCACGCAGCGCGTGCAGTGGATGCAGCGCGCCATCTCCTCGGCCGAGATCAGCGGACCGACCGACTTGTGGAAGACGACCCGCTTCTCCTCGGTGTAGCGCGAGGCAGAGGGCCCGTAGCCGACCGCGAGGTCCTGCAACTGACACTCGCCGCCCTGGTCGCAGATCGGGCAATCGAGCGGATGGTTGATCAGCAGGAACTCCATCACGCCCTTCTGGGCCTTGATGGCTTTCTCCGACTTCGTCCACACCCTCATGCCCTGCGAGACCGGCGTCGCGCAGGCCGGCAGCGGCTTGGGCGCCTTCTCGACGTCGACCAGGCACATTCGGCAGTTGGCCGCGATCGACAGCTTCTTGTGATAGCAGAAATGCGGCACATAGATGTCGAGCGCGTTGGCCGCATGCATCACCATGCTGCCCTCGGCCACTTCCACCTTCTTGCCGTCGACTTCGATCTCGACCATGGATGTGCTCAGACGTAGGCCGGCACGACGCAGCGCTTGTGCTCGACGTGGTGCTCGAACTCGGACCAGTAGTGCTTCAGGAAGGCCTTGACGGGCATCGCTGCGGCATCGCCGAGCGCGCAGATCGTCCGGCCCTGGATGTTGTCGGCGACCTCGCCCAGACGCACGAGGTCTTCCTTGGTGCCTTCACCATGCTCGATCCGGTGGACCATGCGCCAGAGCCAACCGGTGCCCTCGCGGCACGGCGTGCACTGGCCGCAGGACTCCTCGTAGTAGAAATACGAGAGCCGCAGCAGCGACTTCACCGCGCAGCGGGTCTCGTCCATCACGATGACCGCGCCCGACCCGAGCATGGAGCCGGCCTTCGAGATCGAGTCGTAATCCATGTCGGTGGCCATCATGATCTCGGCGGGCAGCACCGGCATCGAAGAGCCGCCCGGGATCACCATCTTCAGCTTGCGACCGCCGCGCATCCCACCGGCCAACTCGAGCAGCTTCGAGAACGGCGTGCCCAGAGGAATCTCGTAGTTGCCCGGCTTCTCCACGTCGCCCGAGACAGAGAAAATCTTGGTGCCGCCATTGTTCGGCTTGCCGACCGCGAGGAAGTTCGCGCCGCCATTGCGGATGATCCACGGCACCGCGGCGAAGGTCTCGGTGTTGTTGATCGTCGTGGGCTTGCCGTACAGACCGTAGCTCGCCGGGAACGGAGGCTTGAAGCGAGGCTGGCCCTTCTTGCCCTCGAGCGACTCGAGAAGCGCCGTCTCCTCGCCGCAGATGTAGGCGCCCCAGCCGTGGAAGGCGTGAAGCTGGAACGAGTAAGTCGAGCCGAGGATGTTCGCGCCCAGGAAGCCCGCCGCACGCGCCTCCTCGAGTGCCTCCTCGAAGCGCGCGTAGGTGTCCCAGATCTCGCCGTGGATGTAGTTGTAGCCCACGGTGATGCCCATCGCGAACGCGGCGATCGCCATGCCCTCGATGACGATGTGCGGGTTGTACCGCAGGATGTCTCGGTCCTTGAAGGTGCCCGGCTCGCCCTCATCGGAGTTGCACACCAGGTACTTCTGCCCGGGAAACTGACGGGGCATGAAGCTCCACTTCAGTCCGGTCGGGAAACCCGCGCCGCCGCGGCCGCGCAGCCCAGACGCCTTGACCTCGGCGATCACCTGCTCGGGCGTCATGCCGGTGGTGAGGATCTTCGTCAGAGCCTCGTAGCCGCCGCGCTTGCGGTAGGCCTCGATGCTCCAGCCGTCGGGCGACGTCAGGTCGGCGTAGATCTGCGGCGTGATGTGCCGGCCATGGAAACAGGTCTCCTGGACGCGCACGTCGGAGAGCGCCTGGCGGAAGTCGTTCGCACCCATCTGGTCGTCTCCGGTGTTCAGGCTTTCTTCAGCTCGTCGACCAGCGCGTCGAGCCGCTCGGTGCCCATGAAGCTGCACATCCGCTTGTTGTTCACCAGCATGACAGGCGCGTCGCCGCAGGCACCGAGACATTCGGCCTCGGCGAGCGTGAAGCGGCCGTCGGCGGAGGTCTCGCCGAAGTCGATGCCCAGCGTCTGCTTCAGGTAGTGCGCGGCCTTCTCGCCGTCTCGCAGCTGACAAGGCAGGTTCGTGCAGACCGCGATCCGGAAGCGTCCCGGCTTCGAGGTGATGTACATGTTGTAGAACGACGCGACTTCCCAGACTGCGATCGGCGGCATCTGCAGGTACACGGCGACCGCATCGATCACCGGCTGCGAGACCCAGCCGACCTCGTCCTGTGCGATCGCAAGCACCGCCATTACGGCGGACTGCTTCTGCTCGGCGGGGAACTTCGCGACCTCGCGATCCATCCGCGCGTAGGCCTGTTCGGACAAGAGTCGTTCAGCCACGATTCTTCCAGCCGGCTTTCGCCGGATTCACGTTCGATACGGACCCGCCGCGGCTCTGCAAGGCCGCGTCGCTCCGCAGGCGGCGGCCATGACCGCCGAAACCCCTGCTCCGCCTCATCGATCGATCTCGCCGAACACGATGTCCTGAGTGCCGATCAGGGTCACGACGTCGGCGAGCATGTGGCCGCGAGCCATCTCGTCGAGCGCCTGCAGGTGGGGGAAGCCCGGCGCGCGGATCTTCAGCCGGTACGGCTTGTTCGCGCCGTCGGAGACCAGGTAAATGCCGAACTCGCCCTTAGGGTGTTCGACGCTCGCATAGGCCTCGCCCTCGGGCACGTGCATGCCCTCGGTGAAGAGCTTGAAGTGGTGGATCAGCTCTTCCATGTTCGACTTCATCGCCACGCGCGAGGGCGGCGCGACCTTGTGGTCGTCGACGATCACTGGGCCGGGGTTCTTGCGCAGCCAGTCGACACATTGGCGGACGATTCGGTTGCTCTGGCGCATCTCCTCGATGCGGACCAGGTAGCGATCATAGCTGTCGCCGTTGCGCCCGACCGGGATGTCGAAATCCATCCGGTCGTAGACCTCGTAGGGCTGCGTCTTGCGCAGGTCCCAGGCGATGCCGGAGCCACGCAGCATCGGGCCGGTGAAGCCCAGCGCCTTGGCTCGCTCGGGGGAGACCACACCGATTCCGACCAGCCGCTGCTTCCAGATCCGATTGTCGGTGAGCAGCGTCTCGTAGTCGTCGACGTAGCCCGGGAAACGCTCGGTGAAGACCTGGATGAAATCCAGCATCGAGCCCTGGCGATCGACGTTGAGTTCGCGGATCGCGCGCTCGTTACGAATCTTGTTGACCACGAACTGCGGCATGCGATCAGGCAGGTCGCGGTAGACGCCGCCCGGCCGATAGTAGGCCGCGTGCATGCGCGCGCCCGACACCGCCTCGTAGCAGTCCATCAGGTCCTCGCGCTCGCGGAACGCGTACAGGAAGACCGTCATCGCGCCGACGTCGAGCGCATGCGCGCCGAGCCACATCAGGTGGTTCAGGATCCGCGTGATCTCGTCGAACATCACGCGGATGTACTGTGCGCGCTCGGGCACCTGCACACCGAGCAGTTTCTCGATCGCCATCACGTACGCATGCTCGTTGCACATCATCGACACGTAGTCGAGACGATCCATGTACGGCACGTTCTGCAGGAAGGTGCGCGTCTCGGCGAGCTTCTCGGTGGCGCGATGCAGCAGCCCAATGTGCGGGTCGGCGCGCTGCACGACCTCGCCGTCGAGCTCGAGCACCAGCCGCAGCACGCCGTGTGCGGCGGGATGCTGCGGTCCAAAGTTCAGCGTGTAATTCTTGATCTCTGCCATGGTCCTGCTCCCCAGTCCCACCGCCTCAGCGGCCGACCCCGTAGCCTTCCTCGCGGATCACGCGGGGCACGATCTCGCGCGGCTCGATGGTCACCGGCTGATAGATGACCCGGCGCTGCTCGGGGTCGTAGCGCATCTCGACGTAGCCGGTGACCGGGAAGTCCTTCCGGAACGGATGGCCGACGAAGCCGTAGTCAGTCAGGATCCGGCGAAGGTCGGCGTGGCCATCGAAGACGATGCCGTACAGATCGAACGCCTCACGCTCGAACCAGCCGACCGCTGGCCAGACTTCGGTGAGCGAGGCCAGGACAGGCAGCTCGTCGTCAGGACAGAAGGTTCGAACGCGCAGCCGATGATTGAGCTCGACCGACAGCAGGTGTACGACCACCGCGAAACGCGGGCCGTCGTGCGCGCCCTGGCCGTAGTCGAGGTAGTCCATGCCACACAGGTCGAGCGCGGTGTCGAAGCGCAGCGCCGGATGGTCGCGCAGCAGCGTCGCGACCTCGAGGTGGTCCGCGCCGCGCACGACCAGCGTCAGCTCGCCGAGGCGCTCGGTCAGCGCGACGACACGCTCGCCAAGCAGGCCCTCGACGGCGGCCTTCAGGGTATCCAAGGAGCTCATCGAGGGGTCCTCAGCGCGCGATCGTGCTCGTGCGGCGGATCTTGTTCTGCAACTGCAGGATCCCGTAGAGGAGCGCCTCCGCGGTCGGCGGGCAGCCCGGGACGTAGATGTCGACCGGCACGATCCGATCGCAGCCGCGCACGACTGAGTAGGAATAGTGGTAATAGCCGCCGCCGTTCGCGCAGGATCCCATCGAGATCACCCACCGCGGCTCGGGCATCTGGTCGTAGACCTTGCGTAGCGCGGGCGCCATCTTGTTGCACAGCGTGCCTGCGACGATCATCACGTCCGACTGCCTCGGACTCGGCCGGAACATGATGCCGAACCGGTCGAGGTCGTACCGCGACGCCCCGGCGTGCATCATCTCGACGGCGCAGCAGGCGAGCCCGAAGGTCATCGGCCACATCGAACCCGTGCGCGTCCAGTTGATCAGCTTGTCGAGGCTCGTTGTGACGAAGCCTTCTTTGAGGATGCCTTCGATGCTCATGTGTGCTCACCCGTACTGCCGGTGGAGACCACCCGCGTCGGTCCGTGCGCCGGCAGGCACCCGTCCGTCGTCCACTGAAATCGACCCGCCCGGAACGCACTCCAGCCCGGCGGAACAATTCCGGCGGCCGGGCGCATCTCTCGGTTTTCGCACCACCTCGGCTCTCGTGCCGCCGCCCTGCTACTCCCAGTCCAGCGCGCCCTTCATCCACTCGTAGACGAAGCCCACCACGAGGATCGACAGAAAGACCATCATCGACATGAACCCGAAAAAGCCGATCGCATCCAGCGACACCGCCCAGGGGAACAAGAAGGCGATTTCCAGGTCAAAGAGGATGAACAGGATCGCCACCAAGTAGTAGCGAACGTCGAACTTCATGCGCGCGTCTTCGAAGGCCTCGAAGCCGCATTCATAAGGAGAGAGTTTTTCTGGGTCCGGACGGGAGGGACCGAGGAGCTTGCCCAGGACCATCGGTGCGAGACCGACGCCCGCGCCCACCAGTATGAAGAGCAGGACGGGCAGGTAACTCTCTATGTTCACGAGGATTCCCTGATTGGGGCCCGCTCCCGACGCTCGTGGGCGGACCCTGGATTTGGTGCCGACGGCGAGACTCGAACTCGCACAGCTTTCGCCACTACCCCCTCAAGATAGCGTGTCTACCAATTTCACCACGTCGGCTCAGCCACTGATTCTACCGCGTTTTCTATTTCGGGATGTCGCCCGCGCCACCACTTTTTTGCGGTGCGTCATTGCCCGACTGCGGCACGGGCGCCGCGGCGGGCACCTCGCCGACCGAGGTCGCGGGCGCGGTGACGGGCGGCGCGACCGCGTCCATCACGCTGGCCGGTGTCCGGCCACCAGTCCGCGAGTTGGCAATGAAGGCCAGCGCCAGCGTGCAGACAAAGAACACCGTGGCCAGCACGGCCGTCAGGCGGCTCAGGAAGTTCGCCGAACCCGTCGCGCCGAACAGGCTACCGGACGAGCCCGAGCCGAACGCCGCGCCCATGTCGGCGCCCTTGCCGTGCTGCAGCAGGACCAGCACGATCACGCCGATCGCGCTCAGCACCTGGATCACCACTGCGAGCGTTGAGAAGATTGCCATCCGAAGAGCCTCATCGTGAGGAACGCGGCGGCAGGATGCCGCGCCGTCCCGGTCGTCTAGTTCAGGGCCGATCTGCCGCGGCGCGGCAAATCGAAAGAAAATCGGTCGCCATCAGCGACGCACCGCCGATCAGTCCGCCGTCGACGTCGGGCTGGCCGAACAGCTCAACCGCGTTCGACGGCTTGACGGAGCCGCCATAGAGGAGCCTCAGCCCGGGCGCCGCAACGACGCCGCCGGCCGCCAGGCGTGCCCTGATGAACGCATGTGCGCCCTGCGCCTGGGCGGGCGACGCGGTCAGGCCCGTTCCGATCGCCCAGACTGGCTCGTAGGCGAGCACACAGCGCTCGCCCGCGTCACGCAGCACCGGGCACACCGCATCGATCTGGCGGGCCAGCACCGACTCAGTCGCTCCGGCCTCGCGTTCGGCGAGTGTCTCGCCCACGCATACCACCGGCACCAGACCGGCCGCCAGCGCCCGGGTGGTCTTGCGCACGACCTCGGCATCTGTGTCGCCGAACAGCGCGCGCCGCTCGGAGTGACCGACCAGCACCCACGTGCAGCCCAGGTCGGCGAGCATCCGTGCAGAGACCTCGCCAGTGTAGGCGCCCTCCTCGAACGCGGACACATCCTGCGCGCCCCAGCTGACGGTCGACCCCGCGAGCCGCGATGCGGCAAGCGCGAGATACGGATACGGCGGGCACACGCCGGGAACGCCTGGAAGATCGCGGGCGCCGTCGCGAACGCCCACCATCAGCGACTCGGCCGCCGCAGCATCGCCGTTCATCTTCCAGTTGCCGAGCACCAGCGCGTCGCGTCGCGCGCGGGGAGCCGCTATGGGTGCGGTCATATCAGGGGAGTCGTCGCAGGGAAAAACCCTAGATTCTAGCGCCCGGCACCCCGAGGGGTCAATTCGGCGGGGCGGCGGGCGGCATGGCGCCCCGGCCGGCACGCCAGCGCCAGAACCACAGCACGTAGCCCGACACCGCATAGACCAGGAATAGCGAGAACAGCACGATCGGCGGATCCGAGGACACCAGCACGAACGCCAGAACGATCAGGGGCACGGCCATGTAAGGCACGCTCTTCTTCAGGTTCAGGTCCTTGAAGCTGTAGAAGGGGGCGTTCGAAATCATGGTCACGCCGGCGTAGAGCGTGATCGCCCAAGCGAGCCAGCGCAGGTCGGTGCCGGTGGCGTCGATCCAGCGCGTCTCGCGCAGGTCAGTCGCAATCCAGACGAGGCCAGCGACGAGCGCCGCCGCCGCGGGACTCGGCAGGCCCTGGAAGTAGCGCTTGTCGACCACACCGATGTTCGCGTTAAACCGGGCCAGCCGCAGCGCAGCACCGGCGCAGTAGACGAAGGCCGCGAGCCAGCCAAGCTTGCCCATGCCGCGCAGCGACCATTCGTAGACAACCAGCGCCGGGGCGGCGCCGAAGGACACCATGTCGGACATCGAGTCGTACTGCTCGCCGAAGACGCTCTGGGTATTGGTCAGCCGCGCGACGCGCCCATCGAGACTGTCAAGCACCATCGCCACGAAGATCGCGACCGCGGCTGCCTCGAAGCGCCCGTTCATCGCTTGTACGATCGCGTAGAAGCCGGCGAACAGGTTCGCGGTGGTGAACGCGTTGGGCAGAATGTAAATGCCACGGGAGCGGGGCCCGGCCGGCGAAGCAGCGACCTCTGTGACGGCAACGGGGGGGCGCTGCGCGCGCGAGGCGCGGAACGGCCGGAAACGGCGACGCCTCGGTTCTTCCATCGCGAGAGCCTACCGTCGCGCGGCGGCGGACACAACCGCCGTCACGCGCCGGTGCACGGCGCGCACGGCGTCCGATGCCCGGCTCATGTGTTTGCGTACGGCGACTGCCGCAGCCACTTGGTCGCGATCCACTTGTGTCCGCGCAGCACAGGCATGCCGGCGTGCAGGCAACGCGCGTCGAGCTGGTCGCGCGCGTTGTGGTATTCGAAATAGATCGCGCTGCCGCGCCGCGGCCGCAGCGACAGCTCGAGCTCTGGGAACCAGGTGCCGCCCCCCTCCTCGGGCTCGTGCAGATAGACGATCATCGTGGCGATGCGTTGGCCGCCCTGCTCGAGCATCGACGCCGTGCCGGGGAACGCCGGATCGAAATAGTCGTGGTGGGGCTCGTACTCGCCCCCCACCGGGTAGTGCAGCAGCTGCAGGGGCTCGCCGTTCGGGATCGGGACCCGCGTGACCGCGGCGATGCGGGCCTCGAGCCGCGCGACCACGGCGTTCTCGCCGTAGGCGAAATGCGCGCCTTCGCTGCGACGTACGCCACTGATCTCCAGGCGCCCGGAGCTCGGATCGACCACCTCCGAACGGCGCAGCTTGCCCTGGGCCATGCGAATCAGCTGCTCGCACTCCTGCACGCTCAGCAGGTCCTCGATCAGCACGACGTTGGGGTTGGACAGCACCATCACCTGCCTGACCTCGCGGTCCGCCACGCGCTGCACCGCCCCCGCGGCGACCTCGAGCCGGAGCGGGTCGGCAACATAGTCGCCGAGCATCGCCGGGTTCTGCTGCTGGACGCGATCGGTCATCGATCGCATCACGGTGATCGTGACGCGGGCATAGCCCTCGTCGAAGCCCGCCTCGAGCATCTTGGCCAGCAGCACCGACAGGTCGGTGCCGCGAACCAGCTCGGCGGTGAGGTAGTCCTGCCAGTCGGCGGCGAGCGGACCCGGCCACGCCCCCGTCTCGGCCGGAGCCGCTGCGGAGGTGGACACCCCGACAGGCGCGACACTGTCGCGCTCGTCGTTCGCGGCCGGATCCATCACGCCAGCCATCCGATCAATTGCGCGACCGATCAACTAGCTTGTTGGCCTTGATCCACGGCATCATCGCGCGCAGCTGCTCGCCGACGACCTCGATCGGATGCTCGGCCATGATCCGGCGCTTGGACAGCAGCGTCGGAGCACCGGCACGGCTCTCTAGGATGAAGCGTTTGGCGTAATCGCCCGACTGGATGTCGTCGAGCACGCGCTTCATCTCTTTCTTGGTCTCGGCTGTGATCAGCCGCGGACCGGTCTCGTATTCGCCGAACTCGGCGTTGTTCGAGATCGAGTAGTTCATGTTCGCAATGCCGCCCTCGTAGATCAGGTCGACGATCAGCTTGAGCTCGTGCAGGCATTCGAAGTAGGCCATCTCAGGGGCATAGCCCGCCTCGACCAGCGTCTCGAAGCTCGCCTTGATGAGCTCGACCGTGCCGCCGCACAGGACCGCCTGCTCGCCGAACAGGTCGGTCTCGGTCTCTTCGCGGAAGTTGGTCTCGATGATGCCGGCCCGACCGCCGCCGATCGCGCACGCGTACGACAGCGCGAGGTCCCGCGCCGAGCCGCTCTTGTCAGCATGCAACGCCACCAGCATCGGCACGCCGCCGCCCTGTGCGTACGTCGAGCGCACGGTGTGGCCCGGCGCCTTGGGAGCGACCATCACGACGTCGAGGTCCTCGCGCGGCACGACCTGGCCGTAATGGACGTTGAAACCGTGCGCGAAGGCGAGCGTGGCACCCTGCTTGATGTTCGGCTCGATGTCGGACTTGTAGGTCGCGGCGATGTGCTCGTCCGGCATCAGCATCATGACAAAATCGGCGCCATTGACCGCGTCGCCGATCTCCTGTGCCTTGAGGCCGGCTTTCTTGACCTTGTCCCAGGACGGGCCGCCCTTGCGGACGCCGACGACGACTTTGCAGCCGGAGTCGTTGAGGTTTTGCGCGTGGGCATGGCCCTGCGAGCCGTATCCGATGATCGCGACCTTCTTGCCCTTGATGAGCTTCAGGTCACAGTCCTTGTCGTAGTAAACCTTCATGGGGTCCCTTCCCTCTTGTTGGATGCGTGGGTGCGCCGGAGATCCGGCGAGTCAGGCCTTCAGGGTGCGCTCGCCCCGCGCGATGCCCGAGGCGCCAGTGCGGACGGTCTCGAGAATCGCGGTCGAGTCGAGCGCATCAATGAAGGCGTCGAGCTTGATGCCGTCGCCGGTCAGCTCGATCGTATAGCTCTTGTCGGTGACGTCGATGACCCGGCCGCGGAAGATGTCCGCCATCCGCTTCATCTCCTCGCGCTCCTTGCCGACCGCGCGCACCTTGATGAGCATGAGCTCGCGCTCGATGTACGGCGTCTCGATCAGGTCGACGACCTTGACCACGTCGATCAGCCGATTCAGATGCTTGGTGATCTGCTCGATGACGTCGTCGGATCCGCTGGTGACGATGGTCATCCGGGACAGCGACCGGTCCTCGGTCGGGGCGACCGTGAGCGTCTCGATGTTGTAGCCGCGTGCGGAGAACAGACCCACCACGCGCGACAGCGCGCCCGGCTCGTTCTCGATGAGAATCGAAATGATGTGCTTCATCGTGGGCGCCTCACAGGTCCTCTGAGCCGAGCAGCATCTCGGTCAGCCCCTTGCCGCCCTGCACCATCGGCCAGACATTCTCGGTCTGGTCGGTGATGACGTCGACGAACACGGTGCGATCCTTGTACTTGCCGAAGGCATCGCGCAGCGCTTGCTCGACGTCCTGCGGACGGTCGACGCGGATGCCGACGTGACCGTACGCCTCGGCGAGCCGCACGAAGTCGGGAAGCGCCTCCATGTACGACGACGAATAACGGCTGCCGTACTCGATCTCCTGCCACTGCCGGACCATGCCCAGGTAGCGGTTGTTCAGGCTGATCACCTTGACCGGCAGATCGTACTGCTTGCAGGTCGACAGCTCCTGGATGCACATCTGGATCGAACCTTCGCCGGTGATACAGGCGACCTGCGCGCCCGGATGGGCCAACTGCACGCCCATCGCGTAGGGCAGGCCCACGCCCATCGTGCCGAGGCCGCCCGAGTTGATCCAGCGACGCGGCTTGTCGAATCGGTAGAACTGCGCGGCCCACATCTGGTGCTGGCCGACGTCCGAGGTGACGAAGGCATCGCCCCGGGTGACCTCCCACAGCTTCTCGACGACGAACTGAGGCTTGATCACCTCGAGGTTGGCGCGATCGTACTTGAGGCAGTCCTTCTTGCGCCACTCGTTGATCTGCTGCCACCAAGCCTGCACGCCCTTGTGGACACGCGTGCCGGCGGCGAACGCCGCTTGCACCTGCGCGGAGAACTCCGCCAGGCACTCGCGCACGTCGCCCACGATCGGCACGTCGACCTTCACGCGCTTCGAGATCGAGGATGGATCGATGTCGATGTGGATGATCTTGCGCGGGTTCTGTGCGAAGTGCTTCGGGTTGCCGATCACCCGGTCGTCGAAGCGCGCGCCCACCGCGACCAGCACGTCGCAGTGCTGCATCGCCATGTTGGCTTCGTACGTGCCGTGCATGCCGAGCATGCCGACGAACTGGTCACTGCTCGCACGGTAGCCGCCCAAGCCCATCAGCGTGTTCGTGATCGGGAAGCCAAGCTGGTCGACCAGCGCGTTGAGCTCGGGGGCGGCATTCGCGAGGATCACGCCGCCACCTGAATAGATCATCGGGCGCTCGGCCTGCAGCAGCAGCTGCACCGCCTTGCGGATCTGTCCCTGGTGCCCTTTGACGACCGGGCTGTAAGAGCGCATCGGTACCGACTTCGGGTACTCGAAGCGGCACTTGTCTCGGGTGATGTCCTTGGGGATGTCAACCAGGACGGGCCCAGGCCGGCCGGTGGACGCGATGACGAAGGCCTTCTTCATCGTCGTCGCCAGGTCCTTGATGTCCTTGACCAGGAAGTTGTGCTTGACGCAGGGCCGCGTGATGCCGACCGTGTCGCACTCCTGGAAGGCATCCTGGCCGATCGCGTGCGTCGGGACCTGGCCCGAGATCACGACCATCGGGATCGAGTCCATGTAGGCCGTGGCGATGCCCGTGACGGCATTGGTCACGCCGGGTCCGCTTGTGACCAGGCAGACGCCGACCTTCTCGGTGGAGCGGGCATAGGCATCGGCGGCGTGGACCGCCGCCTGCTCATGCCGCACGAGGATATGCTTGACGGATTCCTGCTGGAAAAGCGCGTCGTAGATGTAGAGGACGGCTCCGCCCGGATATCCGAACAGGTGCTCGACGCCTTCTTCCTGAAGGCAGCGCACGACGATCTCTGCGCCGGTGAGTTCCAAGTTGTATTCCTTTCAAGGTCCAGGGAGACCCACCCGCCGGCGCCAACGCGGCCTCATCGCCGCCTCGACGCAGGCCTCGGTGCGGGGCCTGTGAGATTGATCGGACGCCATCGCGACTCTCGTGGAGACGCTCCGGCATGCGTGCCAGTTCGGGGGCCGCTGGGTCAGTCGGCCACAAAAAAGACAAAGACTCCGTCGCCGTCGCCGAGTGCGCCGTCGATAGAGCCATGGGATGTGCAAAGGGTAATGCACCGCAGCGGCGGCGGTCAAGCCGCGGACTCTGCTAGAGTGCCCCGCTTTCGCGGCTAGAGCGTGGTTGATGGCCTCACGGCAGGAACTCTCGGAATTCCTCGAATCGGTCGAGCGCCGGGCGTTCAAGCAGGCGGTCTACGCCATCCGGGACGACGACTCGGCCCTGGACGTCGTCCAGGACGCGATGTTCAAGCTCGCCGAGAAGTATGCGGACAAGCCCGCGGCCGAGTTGCCGCTGCTGTTCCAGCGGATCCTCCAGAACGTCATCCACGACCACTTTCGCCGGCAGAAGGTCCGCAACACCTGGACGACCCTGTTCTCGGCGCTGCGGCCCGCCGGCGACGACGACAACAACGACAGCGACCCCTTGGAGTCGCTGGAGGTCGAGGGGGACACCCGAGTGGGCGAGAGCGCAGCCCAGATCGTGGAGCGCGACCAAGTGCTCCAGGCGATCGAGGCGGAGGTCCAGAAGCTGCCGACCCGTCAACGGGAGGCCTTCGTGATGCGTTATTGGTACGAGATGGACGTCGCGGAAACCGCCGCGGCCATGGGATGCTCGGAAGGCAGCGTCAAGACGCACTGTTCTCGTGCGACCCATACCCTTGCCACCGCATTGAAGGCCAAGGGAGTTACCCTATGAATGAACATCTCTTCGCCTCCCGGATCCGCCAGGCTCTCGACGAGTCGGCAGATTGCCTTCCGTACCGCGTCACGCAGCGCCTCGAGCGCGCGCGACACGCGGCGATCACGCGTGCCACCGCTGCAACTTCGGCTCTGTCCTCGGTCTCGGGCGGCACGGCAACGGTATCGATGCCGAGCAACGGCCGCCCGTCGGGCCTGGTGCGCCTGCTGTCGACGCTCGGCCCGATTCTGCTGATCATCGCCGGTTTCTACGGCATCGCCGCCTGGGACGATGCGCAGCGCGCCGCAGACACCGCCGACATCGACGCAGAGATCGTGTTGTCCGACGAAGACGACGTGCCGCTGTCAGCGCTGACCGACCGGGGCTTCGGCGCCTACATCAAGAACTCGCGCCAATGACCGCTCGCGCGGCGCCTGCCGTCCTGCTCCTCGCCGCCGCGCTCTGGCTCGGCGCAGGTCAGGTGCGCGCGGCGGATCAGCCGGCGGCCTCGGGCGGCGAAGCCCCGCAGCTGGGCACGCCGGCCAGCGTCGAGGCGGGCTCGGCGTCCTCCGAAGGCGCAGCCACGGCTGCAGCCCCGGTGTCTAAGCCTGCGCCCGTCCGCCTTGACCCACCGAGCGCCGACCGTCTACGCCCCTCTTTGCTGCCGCTCGTCCAACCGTTGTGGTCCGACCTTGGAGCGGCCCAGCAGCAGGTTCTGGCGCCGTTTTCCGAACAGTGGAACGGGCTTCCCCTCACCGAGAAGCAGGCGTGGGCCGACCTGGCCCGCCGTTTCCCGAAGATGAAGCCCGACGAGCAGAAACGGGTCGAGAAGCGGATTGCCGGATGGGCCGCGCTCACGCCGGACCAACGTCGGCTCGCCCGCGCGAATTACCGTCTCGCTCAGAAAGTCGGCCGGGAGAACCTGCTGGCCGAGTGGGAAAACTACCAGTCGATGACGCCTGAGCAGCGATCAGTGCTCGGCTCCGTTGGAACCAGCAACACCGCCGCGCGCCATGTGGCCGCTCAGACGGGCCTGGCCAAGGAAGCGGCGCAACCGTTGCCGCGCAGGCTCCCCGCCCGGCCGCCGATGGCGGTCGGCACCGATGGCAGCACGACTACCACCGGAGGCGTCGCCCCGACCGTCGGGCCGGCCCCCGCCAAACGCTGACGCATGGCGTCGGCAACCGCCCCCGCCGGATCCGACGAACCGTTGCCCGCGGCCGGACTGTGGAGGCGCTGGATGAGCGCCGTCTACGAAGGCGTGGTGCTCTTCGCGGTGCTGGTGTTCGCCGCCTATCTGTTCTCCGCAACGCTGCAGTTCCGGGCCGAACCCGGGCCGATGAACTGGGCCTTCCGGACCTGGCTGGTGGGCGTCGTCGGCGTGTACTTCGGATGGTTCTGGAGCGAGGGACGCCGTACGCTGCCGATGAAGACAATCGGCCTTCGACTGGTTGACAACCGCAACCGCCCGTTGTCGCGCACGCGCGCCCTGCTGCGTTACGCAGGCTGCTGCTTGATGCTCGCGCTGCCCGTGGCTATGGTCTACCTCGGCGCGAGCCCGTTGTGGCTGCTGCTGCTGCCGGTGCCGTTTTTCTCGGCACTGTTCGACAGACAGCAACGCACGCTGTACGACCGGCTCGCGGGCACCCGGCTGGTGATCGACACCCGGCCGCAACCCTGAAGTCGGCATCGCCCGGGCCCGGAGCTGCTCAGACCTTCACGCAGTCGACGAAGTACCGGCTGCCGTCGCGGTCTGTCTCGACGACGAGACCATGCACGTCGGTCGAGAAGCCCGGGAACCTGTCGTTGAACGAACGCGCGAACTTCAGATACTGAACGATCGTCTGGTTGAAGCGCTCGCCCGGGATCAGCAGCGGGATGCCCGGCGGATAGGGAGTGACAAGCATCGTAGTGATGCGGCCCTCGAGCTCGTCGATCGGCACGCGCTCGACCTTGCGGTGTGCGAGGCATTCGTAGGCGTCCGACGGCTTCATCGCCGGCTCCATGACCGACAGGTACATCTCGGTGGTCACACGAGCGACATCGTGCCGCCGGTATTCCTCGTGGATCTGCTGCGCGAGATCGCGCAGGCCCACTCGCTCGTACATCGGGAACTTGGCCACGAACTCAGGCATCACCCGCCACAGCGGCTGATTCGAGTCGTAGTCCATCTTGAACTGCTGCAGCTCGGTCACGAGCGTGTTCCAGCGGCCCTTGGTGATGCCAATGGTGAACATCACGAAGAATGAATACAGACCGGTCTTCTCGACAACCACGCCGTGTTCGGCCAAGTACTTGGTGACCAGCGACGCAGGAATGCCCCATTGCGAGAAGCGCCCGTCGAGTCCGAGGCCCGGGGTGACGAGTGTGGCCTTGATCGGGTCGAGCATATTGAAGCCGGGCGCGACCTTGTCGAAGCCGTGCCAATCGTCGGTGGGCTTGAGGATCCACTCCTCTCGGCGCCCCGAGCCGACGTGATCGAAGCCGCCCGGGCCCCAGACGCGGAACCACCACGACTCGCCGAACTCGTCGTCGACTTTCTTCATCGCGCGGCGGAAGTCGAGCGCCTCCGAGATCGACTCCTCGACGAGTGCGCGCCCACCCGGCTGCTCCATCATCGCCGCGGCCACGTCGCACGACGCGATGATCGCGTACTGCGGCGAGGTCGAGGTGTGCATCAGGTACGACTCGTTGAAGCGGTAGCGGTCGAGCTTGCGGTCAACCGCCTCCTGGACCAGGATCTGCGAGGCCTGCGACAGCCCCGCGAGCAACTTGTGCGTCGACTGTGTGGAGAAGACCATCGCGGTCTGCGAGCGCGGACGGTTCTCTCCGATCGCGTGCATCTCGTGATAGAACGGATGGAAGGTGGCGTGCGGCAGCCACGCTTCGTCGAAGTGCAGGTTCTCGATGTAGTCGCCGAGGACATTCTTGATCGTCTCGACGTTGTAGACGATGCCGTCGTAGGTCGATTGCGTGATCGTCATCACCTGCGGCCGCGCGGTCTTGTCCTTGACCAGCGGGTTCGCCTCGATCTTGCGCCGGATGCTCTCGGGTGAGAACTCTTCCTGCGGGATCGGGCCAATGATGCCGAGGTGATTGCGGGTCGGCTGCAGGAAGATCGGCACGGTGCCGGTCATCATGATCGCGTGCAGCACGCTCTTGTGGCAGTTGCGGTCGACCAGCACGATGTCGTCGGTGGCAACCGTGGAGTGCCAGACGATCTTGTTCGAGGTCGAGGTGCCGTTGGTCACGAAGAACAGGTGATCGGCGCTAAAGATCCGCGCCGCGTTGCGTTCGCTCGCGGCCACCGGACCGGTGTGGTCGAGCAGCTGGCCGAGCTCGTCGACCGCGTTGCAGACGTCGGCGCGGAGCATGTTCTCGCCGAAAAACTGGTGGAACATCTGCCCCACCGGGCTCTTGAGGAACGCCACGCCGCCCGAATGGCCCGGACAGTGCCACGAGTACGAGCCGTCATTGGCGTAGTGCACCAGCGCCTTGAAGAACGGCGGGGCGAGCGAGCCCATGTAGTTGTTCGCCTCGCGGATGATGTAGCGCGCGACGAACTCCGGCGTGTCCTCGAACATGTGGATGAAGCCGTGCAGCTCCTTGAGGATCTCGTTCGGAATGTGCTGGGAGGTGCGCGTCTCGCCGAACAGGAAGATCGGGATGTCGGCGTTGCGGTTGCGCGTCTCACGGATGAAGCGGCGCAGGTCCTCGATCGCCTTGCTCTCGGGGCCTTCCTCGTTGATTTCCTCGTCGTCGATCGAGACGATGAAGGCCGAGGCGCGAGCGGCCTGATTGGCGACCATCGAGACGTCGACGTAAGTGAACCCGCCGACGACCTCGATGCCCTGCTCTTCGATGGCCTTGGCCAGCGCCCGGATGCCGAGGCCGCTGGCAGACTCGGACTTCCAGTCTTCGTCGATGATGATGACGGGGAAGCGGAACTTCATCTCGTGGGTTCTCCGGGAGCGCGGCAGGGTCGGCGGCGCGAGGCGAGGGGCTGAGGTCGGGCGTGAGTAAAGCACACTTCGGGGCGGGGCTGTCACCGCCTCGACCGGTAGAATTCCGAGGTCTCTGACGATTGCCCCCCTGGACCCCACCCAGCGATGCCGATCTCCCTGCAGGATAAGCTGGTCGTCGCAATCTCCTCGCGCGCACTGTTCGACTTCGAGGAAGAGAACCGCGCCTTCGAGGCGGCCGACGACCGCGCCTACACTGCCCTGCAACTCGAGCGCCTCGACGTGCCGGCAGCGGCCGGCTGCGCGCTGCCGCTGGTGCGCAAGCTGCTCGCCTTCAACCGCGGCGGGCGGCACCGCGTCGAGGTGGTGATCCTGTCCCGCAACGATCCGGCCAGCGGGCTCCGGGTGTTCCGCTCGGCGCAACACCACGCGCTGCCGATCGAGCGCGGCGTGTTTACCCGCGGGCGCGCCGCCTGGGGCTACCTGAACGCGCTGGGGGCACACCTGTTCCTGTCGGCCAACGAGGACGACGTGCGGGGCGCGCTGGCGGCGGGTTTCCCGGCGGCTCGGGTCTATCCGGATTCTGCACGGGCGGCGGGCTCCCACCCGGACGAGGTCCGGATCGCGTTCGACGGCGACGCCGTCTTGTTCTCGGACGAGGCCGAGCGCGTGTTCCAGGGCGAGGGGCTGGTAGCGTTCCAGCGGCACGAGCACTCGAACGCCTCAACCCCTCTGATGCCGGGCCCCTTCGAGCCGCTGCTGCGTGCGCTGCACGCGCTGCGCACACATGCCGATGAGGGCGTGCGTATCCGGACCGCCCTGGTGACGGCACGCAGTGCACCGGCCCACGAGCGGGCGGTGCGCACGCTGATGTCCTGGCAAGTGGAGGTCGACGAGGCAATGTTCCTCGGCGGGCTCGACAAGGGACCTTTCCTCAGGGCCTTCGAGCCTGACTTCTTCTTCGACGACCAGACCCGACATTGCGAGTCGGCCGCCGAGGTCGGGCCGACCGGCCACGTGGTCCACGGCGTCTCGAACCCGACGAGGGCGGCCGGAGGCTGAGGTGCGCGAGGACTCGCACGGCCGGCGTCGACACATCGGGTATCGCATACCCGAGGCTGCCGGCGCCGCCGCTGCGGCGTCCGCAGCCGATCAGCGCTTCTTGAGCGACGCGAAGGCGGCCTGCATGGCGCTCGGCAGCTGCGGGCCACGCGGGGCGGCCGCTCCCGCACCCGTGCCGCGACCGGCACCCTGTCCTGCACCGCCGGGGCCGCGCCCCGACCCGGCTCCGCCGGGACCCCGCGCCACGCCGCCCCCGGCTCCGGCACGTCCGGTGCCCCCGCCCCAGGCGCCGCCGCCGCCGGCTCGTCCGGTGCCCGGTGCGGACGCTCCGGCGCGGCCCGCGTCGCGGGCGCCCCGAGCGCCGTGCGGCGCGCCACGCTCGGCGCGGCCGGGCTCGTCATCCAGGCGCATCGTCAGTGCGATCCGCTGGCGCTGCAGGTCGACCTCGAGCACCTTCACGCGAACCAGCTGGCCGGCCTTGACCACGTCGCGCGCCTCTCGCACGAACTTCGACGACAGCGCCGAGACATGCACCAGCCCGTCCTGATGGACGCCGATGTCGACGAACGCGCCGAAGTTGGCGACGTTGGTCACGACGCCTTCGAGGATCATGCCGGGCTGCAGGTCGGACACCTTCTCGATGCCGTCCCGAAAGCTCGCGGTGACGAAGTCGCCGCGCGGGTCGCGTCCGGGCTTCTCCAGCTCGACGAAGATGTCGCGCACCGTCGGCAGGCCGAAGCGATCGTCAACGAAGGTCTCGGCAGACAGGCCGCGCAGCGCGTCCCGGCGTCCGATCACCTCGGTGGCGGGATGCCCTAGCGCACCGAGGATCCTCTGCACGACGGCGTAGGCCTCGGGATGCACCGCCGAGGCGTCGAGCGGATCGTCGCCGCCCTGGATGCGCAGGAAGCCTGCGGCCTGCTCGAAGGTCTTGTCGCCCAGGCGCGGCACCTGCCTGAGCGCCTCGCGGGTGCGGAACGGACCGTTCGCGTCGCGGTGCGCGACGATGCGCTCGGCAACGGACGGGTTCAGCCCGGAGACGCGCGCCAGCAGCGGGACCGAGGCCGTGTTGACGTCCACGCCCACCGCGTTGACGCAGTCCTCGACGACGGCGTCGAGGCTGCGCGCCAAGCCGCGCTGGTCGACGTCGTGCTGGTACTGCCCGACGCCGATCGACTTGGGGTCGATCTTGACGAGCTCGGCGAGCGGATCCTGAAGCCGGCGGGCGATGGACACGGCGCCGCGCAGGCTCACGTCGAGTTCGGGGAACTCGCGCGCGGCGAGCGCGGATGCGGAATAAACCGAGGCGCCCGCCTCGGACACCATCACCTTGCGCGTGCCGAGCTCGGGATGACGCTTCTGGAGTTCACCGGCCAGCCGGTCAGTCTCGCGCGAGGCCGTGCCGTTGCCGATCGCGACCAGCTCGACGCGATGCTTCGCGGCGAGCAGGGCGAGCATCGCGAGGGATCCGTCCCAGTCCTTGCGCGGCTCGTGCGGGTAAATGGTGGCGGTCTCGAGCAGCTTGCCGGTCGCGTCGACAACCGCGACCTTCACGCCGGTGCGCAGACCCGGGTCCAGGCCCATCACCGCCTTCTGGCCGGCGGGCGCGCCGAGCAGCAGGTCCTTGAGGTTGGCGGCGAACACGCGGATTGCCTCGGCCTCGGCGGCTTCGCGCAGGCGCCCGAAGAGCTCGCTCTCGAAATGCAGCTGCAGCTTCACGCGCCAGCACCAGCGCAGCACGTCGGTCAGCCAGCGGTCGGCAGGCCGGGAGCCGTCAGCGAGGACCGGGCCCAGGCCGACCAGCCCCGCGAGCTTGGCGACGCACGGATGCGGCACGAGCGCCTCGCGCTCCTCGCCAAGCGTCAGTGCGAGCGCGAGGACGCCCTGTTGGCGACCGCGGAACAGCGCAAGCGCGCGGTGCGACGGCACAGCGCGGATCGGCTCGGCATGGTCGAAGTAGTCGCGGAACTTCTCGGCCTCCGCCCCCGCCTGTCCGGCGGCGCCCTCGGAGCGCTTCGAGGCGATCGACGACTCCTCCCAGAGAAACTCGCGAAACGCGTTGAGCACCTCGGGCCGCTCGGCGAAGCCCTCGCAGAGAATGTCGCGTGCACCGTCGAGCGCGGCCTTCACGTCGGCCACGCCGCGCTCGGCCGACACGTAGGCGGTGGCCGCGTCCTGCGGCACCAGGCCGCGGTCCGCCCGAAGCGCCTCGGCGAGCGGCTCGAGGCCGGCCTCGCGCGCGATCTGGGCCTTGGTGCGCCGCTTCTGCTTGTACGGCAGGTAGAGGTCCTCGACCTCCTGCTTGGTCTGCGCAGCGTCGATCGAGGCGGCGAGCGCTTCGGTGAGCTTGCCCTGCTCGGCGATGCTCGCGAGCACGGCCGCACGACGTGCCTCGAGCTCGCGCAGGTACGACAGGCGCTCCTCGAGCGTGCGCAGCTGCGTGTCGTCGAGGCCGTCGGTCGCCTCCTTGCGGTAGCGGGCGATGAACGGGACGGTCGCGCCGCCGTCGAGCAGGTCGACGGCCGCGTCGACCTGGCGCACCGGAACCTCGAGTTCCTCGGCGATCCGACCGCGCACGCGTCGCTCGGCGACGGCTGACGGCGCACCGCCCACGGTGTCGGACGGACTCGACGGAAGCGGCTGCAGATCGGTCATCGGAGCGGGCCGTGGAGGAGCTTCGGGGGGGCGGATTGTGCCACAGGGCACCCCGCCCCATGCCACTCAGTGCACGGTCCGCTCGAACACGAATCGACCGCCCTGGACGTCCACCGGCACCACGTCCTTCGGCCCGAAGCGACCCGCGAGGATCGCGCGTGCGACTGGGTTCTCGATGTGCTGCTGGATCGCCCGCTTGAGCGGCCGCGCGCCGTACACCGGGTCGAAGCCGACCTTGGCGATCTCGTCGAGCGCGCGGTCGGTGACGGTCAGCACCAGGTCGCGCTCGGCCATCCGTTTCTCCAGACGCCCAAGCTGGATCTTGGCGATCGAGCGGATGTGCTCGGCAGCGAGCGCATGGAACACGACGATCTCGTCGATGCGGTTGACGAACTCAGGACGGAAGTGGCGCTTGACCTCGCCCATGACCGCTTCTTTGATCAGGTCGGCGTCGACGCCCTCGGCCGACATCCGCTGTATCTCATGCGAGCCGAGATTGGAGGTCATTACGATCACGGTGTTCTTGAAGTCCACGGTGCGCCCCTGCCCGTCGGTCATCCGACCGTCGTCGAGCACCTGCAGCAGTACGTTGAACACGTCCGGATGCGCCTTCTCGACCTCGTCGAACAGGATCACGCTGTACGGCTTGCGACGCACGGCCTCGGTGAGCGCCCCGCCCTCGTCGTAGCCGACATAGCCTGGGGGCGCACCGATCAGCCGCGAGACCGAGTGCTTCTCCATGAACTCGGACATGTCGATCCGGATCATGTGCTCCTCGCTGTCGAAGAGGAACATCGCCAGGGCCTTGCACAGCTCGGTCTTGCCCACGCCCGTCGGCCCGAGGAACAAGAACGAGCCGTAGGGCCGGTTCGGGTCGGCGAGGCCCGCGCGCGAGCGACGGATCGCATCGCCCACCAGGCGCACCGCCTCGTCCTGACCGACCACGCGCTCGTGCAGCGAGTCCTCCATCTTCAGCAGCTTCTCGCGCTCGCCCTGCATCATCTTCGAGACCGGAATGCCGGTGGCGCGCGACACCACCTCGGCGATTTCCTCGGCACCAACCTCGGTGCGCAGCAGCTTCGGCCGCACGACCCCGTCGGCGGCGCGTCCCTGCTCGGCGGCGTGCGCGGACGCGAGCCGCCCCTCGAGCTCGGGCAGGCGGCCGTACTGGATCTCGGCGACCTTGTCGAACAGGCCCTTGCGCTGCAGATCCGTCATCTGCGCGCGCAGCCTGTCGATCTCGGCCTTGATCGCCGCGCTGCCTTGGACGGCGGCCTTCTCGGCCCGCAGGATCTCGTCGAGGTCGGCGTACTCCTTCTGCAGCCGCGTGATCTCCTGCTCGATCAGGTCGAGCCGGCGGCGCGAGGCCTCGTCGGTCTCGCGCTTGACGGCCTCTCGCTCGATCTTGAGCTGGATCAGGCGGCGATCGAGCCGGTCCATCGACTCGGGCTTCGAGTCGATCTCCATTTTGATCCGGGCCGCAGCCTCGTCGATCAGGTCGATCGCCTTGTCCGGCAGGAACCGATCGGTGATGTAGCGGTTCGACAGCTCGGCGGCGGCAACGATCGCCGGGTCGGTGATGTCGATGCCATGGTGCAACTCGTAGCGCTCCTGCAGGCCGCGCAGGATGGCGATCGTCGCCTCGACGCTCGGCTCGCCGACCAGCACCTTCTGGAAGCGGCGCTCGAGCGCTGCGTCTTTCTCGATGTATTTTCGGTATTCGTTGAGGGTGGTGGCGCCCACGCAGTGCAGCTCGCCGCGGGCGAGCGCCGGCTTGAGCATATTGCCGGCGTCCATCGCGCCTTCGGCCTTGCCGGCACCGACCATGGTGTGCAGCTCGTCGATGAAGACAATGGTGCGCCCCTCGTCGGCGGCGAGCTCCTTGAGAACGGTCTTGAGCCGCTCCTCGAACTCGCCGCGGTACTTGGCGCCGGCCAGCAGCGCGGCCATGTCGAGCGACAGCACACGCTTGTCCTTGAGCGTCTCCGGGACCTCGCCGTTGACGATGCGCTGAGCGAGCCCCTCGACGATCGCGGTTTTACCCACGCCCGGCTCGCCGATCAGCACCGGGTTGTTCTTCGTGCGGCGCTGCAGGATCTGGATGGTGCGGCGGATCTCGTCGTCGCGGCCGATCACCGGATCGAGCTTGCCGGCTCGGGCCCGCTCGGTGAGGTCGATGGTGTACTTCTTGAGCGCCTCGCGCTGGCCCTCGGCCTCGGCGCTGCCCACCGTCTGGCCGCCGCGGACCGCATCGATCGCAGTTTCCAGCGCGCGACGCTCGAGGCCGGCCTCGCGGGCGAGGCGCCCGGCCTCGCCGCTGTCCTCGGTCAGGGCCAGCAGGAACATCTCGGTCGCGACGAACTGGTCACCGCGCCGGGTGGCTTCCTTCTCGGAGAGGTTCAACAGCTTGACCGTATCGCGCCCGACCTGAACGTCGCCACCGGTGCCGGAGACCTGGGACACACGCTTGAGCGCCGCATCGGTGGCCGACTTGAGCGGCCCCACGCGCACGCCGGCGCGTTCGAGCAGCGCCCGGCCCGAGCCGTCAGGCTGGCCGATCACCGCCGACAGCAGGTGTAGCGGCTCGATGTACTGATGGTCGCTGGCGAGCGCTAGGCTCTGCGCGTCGGCCAGCGCGCCCTGAAACTGTGAGGTGAGCTTGTCGGGTCGCATCGGAGGTCCTCGAGGCTGGGCGGCACGGGTCCGCGGTAACCCTGCCGACGTGAGGCCTTTCCGTCTGGTTTCAAGGCCCATCGTCCTGCCGCAGCGCGCGCGGGGTCTGTCCGACCCGGACTAGAATCGGGCGCTCGTTGACCCCGGGCCCACCCCATGTCTTCCTCCGCGCCCGCCGGCCACGCCGGCCCGAAGCTCTTCACGCCGTTCACGATGCGCGGCCTGACGCTGCCCAACCGACTGGTTGTCTCGCCGATGTGCCAGTACTCGGCCGACGAGGGCCGCACCAACGACTGGCACGTGGTGCACCTCGGCCAGATGGCAATGTCCGGTTCTGGCCTGCTGCTGATCGAGGCGACCGCGGTCGAGCCGATCGGCCGCATCACGCCGGGCTGCGTTGGGCTCTGGGACGAAGCGACCGAGGCCGCGCTCGCCCGCACGCTCGCCGCGATCCGTCCGCTGTCGACGATGCCGATCGGCATTCAGCTCGGCCACGCCGGCCGCAAGGGCGCGAGCGCACGGCCCTGGGAGGGCGGCGCCCAGGTGCCGCTCGACGCCGGCGGCTGGATCGCGGTCGCCCCGTCGGCGGTGCCGCACGCCGAGCATGAGCTGGTGCCGCGTGCCCTCGACGAGGCCGGCCTGGACGCGCTGATCGAGCGCTTCGTCGACTCGACGCGGCGCGCCGCGCGGCTCGGGCTCGAGGCGATCGAGCTGCATGCGGCGCACGGCTACCTGCTGCACCAGTTCCTGTCGCCGATCGCCAACCGACGGACAGACCGCTTCGGCGGCTCGCTCGAGAACCGCATGCGATTGCCGCTCGCGGTGTTCGAGGCGATGCGCGCGGCCTGGCCGTCGGACCTTCCGCTCGGCGTGCGGGTGTCGTCGACCGACTGGGTCGAGGGCGGTTGGGACATCGAGCAGACTGTCGCATTCGCGCGCGCCCTCGCCGAGCGCGGCTGCGACTGGATCGACGCGTCCTCGGGCGGCGTCTCGCCGAAGCAGTCGATCCCGCTCGGTCCTGGCTACCAAGTGCCGTTCGCCGCACGCCTGAAGGCCGAGCTCGACATCCCGGTGATCGCGGTCGGCCTGATCACCGAACCGGCGCAGGCCGAGGCGATCGTCGCCGACGGCCAGGCTGACCTGGTAGCGCTCGCCCGCGGCCTGCTGTGGAACCCGCGCTGGCCGTGGCACGCCGCCGCCGAGCTCGGCGCGAGCGTGAGGGTCCCGAAGCAATACTGGCGGGCCCAGCCGCGCGAGTACAGGGACGTCTTCGGCGAGATCCGGGTCGGTCAGCGCTGAGGGCGCGTGGCGGCGCCCAGGGCGCCGCCGCCGCTTCAGCGCAGCAGCCGCCAGCCGAGCCCGGCCGCCGCCAGCGAGCCGCCGAGGTGGGCCACCGAGTGCGCGAAGGCGTTGCCGAAGGCGCCCCGCTGGAGCATCAGCATCGACTCGGCCGAAAAGCTCGAGAAGGTGGTGAGCGCGCCGAGGAATCCGGTCACGAGGAACGGCCGCCAAGCGGCCAGCTCGGGCCTACGCTCGAAGACTGCTAGCGCGGCGCCGATGACCAGTCCCCCGACGACGTTCGCGGCGAGAGTGCCCCAGGGCATCGGCTGCCCGGCACGGTTCAGCCACAGCGCAAGCCCCCAGCGCGCCCACGCCCCGAGGACGGCCCCGGCACCGATCGCCGCCAGGGTCATCGCGGTGCCGGCCGGATTCATCGCCCGTCGGGCCCGGGCATCGCGTTCGGCACCGAGCCCGCACCCCAGCGGGCGGCGGCCGCGTCGTCAGACTCTCGGGCATCGACCCAGCGCTCGCCCTGTGGGGTCGCCTCCTTCTTCCAAAACGGCGCCTGCGTCTTGAGCCAGTCCATCACGAACTCGCAGGCCGCGAAGGCCTCGCCGCGATGGGCGCTGGTGACCACCACCAGCACGATCTGGTCAAGCGGGCTGAGCTCGCCGACCCGATGCACCACCAGCACGTCGTCGAGGTGCCAGCGCGCGCTCGCGGACGCGACGATCGCCTCGAGCGCGCGCTCGGTCATGCCGGGGTAGTGCTCGAGCGTCAAGGTCGACACGCCGAGACCCGCGTTGACGTCGCGCACCGTGCCGACGAAGCAGGCGAGCGCGCCGACTTGCGCCCGTCCGGCCCGAAGCGTGGCGAGCTCGGCGGAGACGTCGAAGTCCTCGGTCTGAACGCGCACCGGCATCGCCCCGCCTCCTTCAGCCGCCGGTGACTGGCGGAAAGAACGCCACCTCGGCGCCGTCGCGCAGCGGCGTGTCGGTGGCGGCCATCGCCTGGTCGACCGCGACACGCAGCGTGCGCCCCTCGGCGAGCGCGTCGGACCATGCGCCGCCGCGTGTGCGCAGGTGCTGGCGCAGCGCACCGGCGGTGACGACGCCCGCCGGCAGCTCGAGCTGCTCGCGGGCGCACCCCACGGCCTCACGCAGACCGGCGAAGTACAGCACTTCGACCTTCACAGCAGCCCCGCGTAGGGGAGGAAGCGCACCATGTCGCCGCACCGGATCGGCTGTGACGGCGGTGTGTCGATCAGACCGTCGGCCCAGACGGTCGAGGTCATCACCGCCGAGCCCTGGTTCGGGAACAGGTCGAGGCCGCCGGCATCGTTCGTGCGCGCGCGCAGGAACTCGCGGCGCCGGTCGGGGCTCGGCCAGTCGAAGTCGGCGCGCATCGGCAGCACACGCGGCGCCACGTCGCCGTCGCCCTGCAGCCGCAGCACGAAGGGGCGCACGAACAGCAGGAAGGTCACGAAGCTCGACACCGGGTTGCCCGGCAGCCCGATGAAGTGCGCGTACCCGCCGTCGCGACGCACCCGGCCCCAGGCGAGCGGCTTGCCGGGCTTGATCGCGATCTGCCAGGTGCGCAACTCGCCCTCGGCCGTCAGCGCCGGCCGGACGTGGTCCTCCTCGCCGACCGACATGCCGCCGGAGGTGACGATCAGGTCGGCAGCGCGAGCGGCCTCGCGCAGCGCCGCGCGGGTCGCCTTGAGCGAGTCGGGCACGATGCCGAGGTCGACCACCTCGCAGCCAAGCCGGCGCAGCAGCGCGCCGAGCATGAAGCGGTTTGAGTTGTAGATCGCGCCGGGCGGCAGCGGCTCGCCCGGCATCGCCAGCTCGTCGCCAGTGAAGAAGCAGGCCACACGCAGCCGCGGCCACACCGGCAGCGTCGCCAGCCCGACCGAGGCCGCGAGGCCCAGCGCCTGCGGCGTGAGCCGCGTGCCCGCGGCGAGCACGGTCGCGCCGCGGCGGATGTCCTCGCCGGTGCAGCGAATCCACTCGCCCGCCGGCGGCACCGCCGCGAAGCGCACACGCTCGCCCTCCACGCTCGCCTGCTCCTGCATGACCACCGCGTCGGCGCCTTCGGGCACGGTCGCACCGGTGAAGATCCGGGCGACCGAGCGCGGCGCGAGCGGCACCGGCGAAGCGCCGGCGGGGATCCGCTGCGAGACGGGCAGCGCCTCGCCCGCGGCGAGGTCGGCGGTGCGCACCGCCCAGCCGTCCATCTGCGCGTTGTCCATCGGCGGGACATCGAGCGTGGAGACCTGGTCGGCGGCGAGCACACGGTCGAGCGCGTCCATCGTCGGGAGCGTCCGGCTGGCTGCGGGCGGCTCGGCGAGCGCCAGCAGCTGCGAGAGCGCGGTGTCGAAGTCGAGCAGCGCGGGACGGTTCATCGTGACGGGTCGGTGGCGGCGCGCGGCGCCTCTCGCAGCAGGCCCAGCCGGCCGGCCACGAAGACGACGATCGCATCATAGTCGTTGAGGTCCAGCACCGGCAGCGCGGTGGCCACCGGCGCGTCGGCGGCCACCGCGACGATGTCCGGATCACCCGGATGCAGCAGCGGCTTGCCGGTCGAGGGACGATGGATCTCGAGCTTGGGGATCGAGGCGTGCTTGTAGCCCTCGACCAGCACCAGGTCGCAGGCCGACAAGCGCGCCAGCTGCGTCGCGAGGTCGGGTTCGGGTTCGCCGCGCAACTCATGCATCAGCACCCAGCGATGCGCAGAGGTGATCACCACCTCGCCGGCGCCCGCCTCGCGATGCCGGTAGGAGTCCTTGCCGGGCTGGTCGATGTCGAAGGCGTGGTGGGCGTGCTTGATCAGTGACACACTCAATCCGCGGGCGACGAAGCGCGGGATCAGCTGCTCGATGAGCGTTGTCTTGCCTGTGCCCGAGCAGCCGGCGAAGCCGAAGACCTTCACGCCCGCGCCCGGTGGACCGCTCAGGCAGCCGCTGCGGTCGGAGCCAGGGCGGCGTCGGCCGCGGGCGCGCGCTCGGCGATGTAGCGCTTGAGCATCGCCACGTCGGCCGGCATCCGCATGTAACGCTGCGCGAGCGACTCGATGCCCTCGTAGGCCGCGGGGCGCCCCGGATCGCGGCCTAGAGCCTCGCGGATCGTCTCGGCAAACTTCGCGGGCAGCGCGGTCTCCAGGCAGACCATCGGCACGCCCGGCTCGCGCCAGCGCTGCGCCACCGCCAGGCCGTCCGCGGTGTGGGTGTCGACGACGAGGCCGAAGCGCGACTCGGTCTCGCGGATCGTCGCCAGCCGCGTCACATGGTTGCTCGAACCTGACACGAAGCCAAATGCGCCGATCCGCGCGAACTCAGGCGTGCCCGACAGGTCGAAGGCGCCGCGTGTCTCGACCTCGCGCCAGATCGCGGCGGTGCGCGCACCGTCCTGCCCGATCAGGTCCCAGACGAAGCGCTCGAAGTTCGAGGCCTTCGAGATGTCCATCGACGGGCTGCTGGTCTGGTGCGTGTCGACAGTCGCACGAGGCCGATACACACCGGTGCGGAAGAACTCGTCGAGCACGTCGTTCTCGTTGGTGGCGACCACGAGCCGGCGGATCGGCAGGCCCATGCGCCGCGCGATGTGGCCGGCCAGCACGTTGCCGAAGTTGCCG
>JBIPLJ010000071.1:0-20579 GCA_044368415.1 Burkholderiaceae bacterium | reverse complement strand
ATGGACTGCGATTCGGTCGTCTGCATGGTCGAGATAGTCGTCGAGCAGCGCGAGCTGCACCTCGGGCCGGTCGGCGCGATTGATGGCGTCGCGAAGCCGCGCCGCGTCGTCGCGCCCCGGCGGGGCGTCGGTCTGCATGGGGGCCGGGCGGGGGGCGAGGCCGGCGGCGAAGCGTCGGTCCTCGCACCAGCCGTCGATATACCAGCCGATGTGCTTGCGCGCGATCCGCGGGCCCTGCAGCTCGCCGTAGAACGCGTAGTGGTCGACGAGGTGACCGCGCAGAACGGTCCGGATTTCGTCGAGCCCGGGCGGCGCGAGCAGATCGCCCGTCCGCAGGAAGTGGTCGATCTCGCGGAAGATCCAGGGCCGGCCCTGGGCGGCCCGGCCGACCATCACCGCGTCGGCGCCGGTGCGGGCGAGCACGAAGGCGGCCTTGGCCGGGGAGTCGATGTCGCCGTTGGCCACCACCGGCACGCCGACTGCGCACTTGACCTCGGCGATGGTGTCGTATTCGGCCTGACCGCCGAACGCGCAGGCCCGGGTGCGGCCGTGCACGGTGATCATCGCAGCACCCGCCGACTCCAGCGCGCGGGCCAGCGCCACTGCGTTGCGGCATGCGGGCGAGGGGCCGGTGCGCAGCTTCACCGTCACCGGCACATCGACCGCCGCGGCGACCGCGGCCACGATCGCGATCGCCAGCGGCGCGTCGGCCATCAGTGCCGAGCCGGCGGCGACGTCGCAGACCTTCTTGGCCGGACAGCCCATGTTGATGTCGATCACCTGAGCGCCGCGATCGACGTTGAAGCGGGCGGCCTCGGCCATCATCGACGGGTCAGCGCCGGCGATCTGCACCGCCTTCGGGGCCGGCTCACCATCGTGGTTCAGGCGCCTTGCGGTCTTCACCGATGCCCACAGCCGGGGGTTCGACGCGGCCATCTCCGAGACCGCGTAGCCCGCGCCCATCGACCGGCACAGCTGCCTGAACGGCCGGTCTGTGACGCCGGCCATGGGGGCGACGAACACGTTGTTGGGCAACCGGTATGGGCCGAGGAGCATGGCGGAAGGAGGGCGGGCCTCGCGACGGCGCGCGTGGCTGGAAGGGACGAGCCAGGGGGGGAGCGGATTCTAGCGAAAATCCGCCTGCACAAGAAGCAGGCAGTGCGACCCGGTTTCAAAGCCGGAGAGGGTGAGCGGACGCTATCGCGCCGGGCCGCCGCGGCGCCCGCACCCCACGATCAGCCCGGCGAGCCCCTCGAGGGGGCCCAGCGGTGCCCGAACATCAGGTGCACTGCGAGCGGGCGCCGCAGCGGCGCGATCGTGTCGAGCGCGGCCAGCACGGGCGACTGCAGCGGGCGGGCGAGCGGCCAGGTGAAGCTTGCCGCCATCAGGTCGGTCAGCCCGATCGTGACCGCGCGGTCCAGACGCCGGCCGCGGACCCAGGTCTCCAGCGCCCGTGGCAGCGGCACCGCGCGCAGGCGCACCGGTGCAAGCGCGCAGGCAAGCTCGAACGCATCGCGCAGGCCGAGGTTCAGCCCCTGGCCGGCGACCGGATGCAGCGACTGCGCGGCGTTGCCGATCCAGACATCGGTGCCTTCGAGCACGCTGCGCCGCGCCCGGCGCGCAAGCGGCGCGACCGCGAGCGGCCCTGCGACCGAGAGCGCACCGAGCGCGTCGCCGAAGCGCTCGCGCAGCGCGGCCGACAGCGTGGCAGGCCCGGCTTCGCGACGCGCCTCGCAACGCTCGGCGCGGTCGCACCAGACCATCGTCCAGCGCCCCGGCTCGGGCAGTGGCAGCAGGGCGAGCGGGCCGTCGGGCGTGAACCGCTCGAACGCGGTGCCGTGCAGCGCGGGCGGTGCCCGTGGGGCGCAGACTTCGCCGAGCAGCGCCAACTGGCCGAAGTCCCGCGTGTCCGCATCCTCGCCCGCGTCGCCCTCGGCATGCACCCGCAGCGCCGCGACTGCGTCCGCCGCGGGTGGCGGCGCCCAGTGGTGCACGTGGGCCGCTGCGCGCAGCGCCTGCGTCAGCGCCCCGTAGCGCACCACAGCCCCAAGCGCCGGCATCCCGAGATCGGCCGCGACGATGCGCGTGCGCCCGGCATGCCCGCGCAGCGACACCTCGACGCGGTCGATCCGCCCGGCGGGCGGCAGCGCGACGACACGCTCGAGCAGCTGCTTCGTGCCCTGCGAGATCGCGAGCGTACGTGCGGCGAACGCTGCGGGCAGCGGCAGGTCCTCGTCGGGGGGCGGGTCGAGCGCGATGACTCCCGCCGGCACGCCTCGGCGCACGAGGAAGAGCGCCAAGGCCAGCGCGACCGGCCCCGCGCCGGCGATGTGCCAGCAGGGGTCCGTCGGAATGGGGGGGCCGCCTGCGTTCATCGCGCCCGCATCAGCGCCTCGATGTCAGTGGCGGCCTTCGGCACGTCGCCGCTGATGATCTCGCAGCCGGTGGCGGTGACCACGGCGTCGTCCTCGATCCGGATGCCGATGTCGCGGTACACCTCGGGCACGTCGTCGGCGGCGCGCACGTAGAGGCCCGGCTCGACGGTCAGCACCATGCCGGGCCGCAGCACCCGCCAGGGCTTGTCGCCGCCGGCCGGTGGCGGCTCGCCCGGTTCGCGGTACTCGCCGCAGTCGTGAACGTCCATACCCAGCCAGTGGCCGGTGCGATGCATGTAGAAGCGGCGGTAAGTGCCGCTCTCGAGCACGCCGTCGAGCGAGCCGGCGAGGAGCTTCGCGTCGATCATGCCCTGCGCCAGCACGCGCACCGCCGCGTCATGCGGATCGGTGAAGCGTGCGCCCGGGCGGGTTGCGTCGATGGCGGCCGCCTGGGCGGCGAGCACGACATCGTAGAGCTCGCGCTGCGGGCCGCTGAAGCGTCCGTTGACCGGCCAGGTGCGCGTGATGTCGGATGCATAGCCGTCGAGCTCGCAGCCGGCGTCGATCAGCAGCAGCTCGCCGTCGCGCAGCACCGCGTCGTTCTCCCGGTAGTGCAGCACGCAGGCGTTGCGCCCGCCCGCGACGATCGAGCCGTAGGCCGGGAACTGCGAGCCGTTGCGGCGGAACTCGTGCAGCAGCTCGGCCTCGATCTCGAATTCGCGCAGGCCGGGCGCGGTGGCCCGCATGGCGCGGACGTGAGCCTGCGCCGAGATGCTCGCGGCGCGCCGCATCGTGTCGAGCTCGGCGTCGTCCTTGACGAGGCGCATCTCGTCGAGCAGCGCGTGCACGTTCCAGGCCGCAGCCGGGGCGCCGACCCCGGCCCGCGCCTGGGCACGCACCGCCGCCAACCAGCGCTGCATCTGCGCGTCGGTGGTGCTCGATTGGGCGAGCGCGCAGTAGACCGCGGGTGCATCGGCGAGCAGGCCGGGCATCGTCTCGTCGAGGCTCGCGAACGAGCGCGCCTCGTCGAAGCCGAAGCGCTCGGCGGCCGCGGCCGGGCCGTGCCGGAAACCGTCCCAGATCTCGCGCTCCTCGTTCTTGTCGCGGCAGAACAGGATCGAGCGCGGCGTGGTGCCGCGCGCGTCGACGACGACCACCGCCTCGGGCTCGGGAAAGCCGCTGAGGTAGTAGAAGTAGCTGTCGGGTCGGTACGGGTAGTCGGTGTCGCGGTTGCGCGGCACCTCGGGTGCGGTCGCGATCACGGCGACGCCGCCGCCGCGGGCGCGCATCGATTCGGCCAGCCGCAGCCGGCGCGTCGTGAAGGGCGTGAAGGACGCAGAGTCGGTCATCGTGCGGGTTCCAGGGTGGCGTCGAGGTCGGCAAGGCGCTGCGGCGTGCCCACGTCGACCCATCGGCCGAGGTGGCGCTCGGCGCCGGCACGCCCTGCAGCGGCGGCGCCGCGCAGCAGCGGGGCGAGCTTCGCGGGGGCGCCGCGGGCAATGCCCGCGAAGAGGGTGGGGCGGTAGAGGCCGATGCCGGCGAAGGTCAGCCGCGGCGCTCCGGGCGTGTCCGTCAGCCGGCCGCAGTCCAGGGTGAAGTCGCCGTCCGGGTTGTGTTCGGGATTGTCCACGAGCACACACCAGGCGTCCCAGCCGCAGGCATCGAGCTGCGCGGCGATCGGGCCGGCGCGCTTGGGGTCCCAATCGCACCAGATGTCGCCGTTGACGACCAGGAAGGGCGCCTCGCCCAGCAGCGGCAGCGCGTTCGCGATGCCGCCCGCGGTCTCGAGCGCGCGGCCCTCGGGCGAGTAGCGGATCGACAGGCCCCAGGCCGATCCGTCGCCGAGCACGCGCTCGATCTCTGGGCCGAGCCAGGCGTGGTTGATCACCACCTCGCGCACGCCCGCCGCGGCGAGGCGCTCGAGGTGCCAGGCGATCAGCGGCCGTCCGCCAGCGCGCAGCAGCGGCTTGGGACAGGTGTCGGTCAGGGGCCGCATCCGCTCGCCGCGGCCGGCGGCCAGGATCATCGCGCGCATCGGACGGGCGGCCTCAGAAGGTGTAGCCCACGCCGGGTTCGTCGCCCTCGATCCGGTCGATCAGCCGCGCGAGCGGCCCGAGCCCGTTGTAGCGCACCGCCACGGCGCGCACGTAGCGCAGCACCCGCGGCAGGTCGGCGAGATAACGGTCCTTGCCGTCGCGATGGCACAGCCGCGCGAAGATGCCGAGCACCTTCAGGTGCCGCTGCAGGCCCATCCACTCGACGTCGCGATAGAAGTCGCCGAACTGCTCGGGCATCGGCAGGCCGGCGGCGCGGGCGCGCTGCCAGTAGCGGATCGTCCAGTCGAGGACCTGCTCCTCCTCCCAGCGCACGTAGGCGTCGCGCAGCAGCGAGACCAGGTCGTAGGTGATCGGGCCGACGACCGCGTCCTGGAAGTCGAGGATGCCCGGGTTGCGGGTACCCGGCAGCAGCATCAGGTTGCGCGAGTGGAAGTCGCGATGCACGGGGACGCGCGGCTGCGACAGCGTCGCATCGAGGATCGCCTCGAAGGCCTCGTCGAGCACCGCGCGCTCGGCGGGCGAGAGCACGATGCCCTTGTGCCGCTCGATGTACCAGTCGGGAAAGAGCTGCAGCTCGCGCAGCAGCAGCGCGCGATCGTACGGGGGGAAGTCGTCCGTGCCGCCGGCCGACTGCATCGTGACCAGCGCGCCAATCGCGTCGGCGTAGAGCGCGGGCGCGGTCGCGTCGTCGAGCACCGACAGGTAAGTGGTCGAGCCGAAGTCCTCGAGCAGCAGGAAGCCCCGGGGCAGGTCGGCCTCGACGACGCGCGGCACGGTCACGCCGCTGCGCGCGAACACCTCGGCCGCGTGCACAAACGGGCGGCAGTCCTCCATCGGGGGCGGCGCGTCCATCGCGACCAAGCTGCCGCCCTGGTCGGCGCCGGTGTCGATGCGGAAGTACCTGCGAAAGCTCGCATCATCGGAGGCGGGCCTCAGCGTTCCCAAGGCCAGGCCGTGTTCGGCCGGCAGCGCCTCGAGCCAGGCGCGGAGCAGTTCGAGTCGGGTGTCCATGGGTATCCGGGTGGCTCCCTATAATACGGGATCGAACTGCAGCGCCCCGGCGCGTCCTCCCGAAGCCGCCTCGAATGCGCCGCGCCTGTTCCGCTCCCGGTCCGCTCCTGCTCGCCGCGCTGCTCGCCGCGCCGGTGCCGGGCGTGCGTGCGCAGGATGTCGCCGCGCCGAATGCGGCCGCCGGCGCCCGGCTGCGCCTCGAGACCGAGCTGCGCGAATCGAACCTCGAGGCGGATGCGGCCCGTCCGACCTTCGCGCGCGGCGACTCGGTCGAGGGCCGCGCCAACCGAGAGATCACGCTCGAGGGCAACGCGGAGGTGCGGCGCGGGGGCACCACGATCCGCGGCGACCGGCTGACGATCTACGAGGCCGATGACGAGGTGGTCGGGGTGGGGCACGTGCGGGTCGCGCGGGAAGGGATGGTCTTCACCGGTCCCGAGTTGACTCTCAAGCTCGACGCCAACGAAGGCTCCTTCGCCTCGCCCCGGTACTACGTGCCGGCCACCGGCGCCCGCGGCGAGGCCGAGCGGGCCGACTTCCTCGGCCGTGGCGAGATCGCGATGACCAACGCGACCTACACCACCTGCAAACCCGACGATCCGGACTGGCACCTGCACGCGGAGTCGTTCACCCTCGATCGCGCCAACGATGAGGGCTCGGCGCGCTGGGCCACGCTGTATTTCAAGGACCTGCCGGTCTTCAAGGCGCCGGCCATGTCGTTTCCCCTGGGCGACGAGCGCCGCAGCGGCTTCCTCGTGCCGTCGCTGTCGATCTCCAGCACCTACGGCACCGAGGTCCGGGTGCCGTACTACTGGAACATCGCGCCGAACCGCGACTTCACTCTGTACACGAACGCGACCGCGCGTCGCGGTCTGCAGGTCGGGGGCCTCGCGCGCTACCTCGAGTCCAATGCCAACGGCGTCACCCGCTTCGAGTACAACCCGAACGACCTCGAGGCGCAGGCGCCGCGCTGGATGATCGACAGCACCCACACCTTGACCCACTGGAACGGGTTCTCGGGTGGCTGGGTGCTGCGCGGCGTGTCGGACGACAGCTATTTCGTCGACTACTCGCGGACCATCGCGCAGAGTGCCGAGCGCAGCCTGCCGCGGACTGTGTTCCTCACCCGGGGCTTCGGCGACACGGTGGTCACCGCGCGCGCGCTGGCTTATCAGAACATTCTCGAGGCCCGCAGCGCGCCGGCCTACGATCGCCTGCCGCAGATCAGCATCACGCATGCCAAGCGCGACCTGGCCGGCTTCGACCTGCTGGTCAGCGCCGACGCGACCGAGTTCAGCCGCAACCTGGCGGGCAGCGCACAGGGTGCCCGCATGATCGTCAATCCCTCGATCGCCTATCCGTTCGGCGGGCCGGCCTGGTTCCTGACGCCCAAGGCGTCGGTGCACGCGACCTCCTATCGGCTCGACGTCAATCCGCTCGGCCCCGAGTCGATCGACCGCGTGCTGCCGACGCTGTCGCTGGACTCGGGGCTGGTCTTCGAGCGCAGCACGACCCTCGGCAGCCGGGACATCATCCAGACGCTCGAGCCCCGGCTGCTGTATGTCTACACGCCCTACCGGGACCAGAGCCTGATCCCGGTGTTCGATTCGGCGGTGGCCAACCTCAGCTTCGCCACGCTGTTCAACGAGCAGCTGTTCGTCGGCGGCGACCGCATCGCTGACGCCAACCAGATCACCGCCGGTGCCGTCTCACGCTTCATCGAGCCCTCCACCGGCATCGAGTCGCTGCGGATCGGCGCCGCGCAGCGCGTCTACTTCAACGAGCAGCGGGTGACACTGCCAGGCGTGCCATCACGCGCCTACTCGCGCTCGGACGTGCTGCTGGTCGCCTCCGGGAACCTCGGCGGCGGACACAACCTCGATGCCGGCGTGCAGGTCTCGGTGGCCGACGCCAACGTACCGCGCTTCGGCGTGTCCTGGCGCTACTGGCCGGCCCACGACCGGCTGCTCAACCTGGCGCTGCGCTACCAGGAGCGCGACTATGCGCAGATCGACACCTCCTGGCGCTGGCCGGTCGCGCGGCGCTGGAGCACACTCGGACGCATCAACTACTCGGTGCTGCGCGAGGGCATCGACCCGAAGACCGGCGTGCTCGGGCCCACCCAGCCGCAGCTGCTCGAAGGCGTATTCGGCCTCGAGTACGCGGCTGACTGCTGGATCACCCGGGTCGTGGCTCAGCGCTATGTGACGACCACCTCGCAGCGGACCAGCGCGTTCTTCGTCCAGCTCGAGCTCAACGGGCTCGGGCGGATCGGCCTGGACCCCTTCGATATACTGACGCGCAACATCCCGGGCTACCGGCCGCCGTCGACCCGGCCGGCCTCGCCCTCCAGATTTTTCGGATACGAATGAACACATGCCGTTCGCCCTCGTGGACGCTCGCGCTGCTGCTGCTCGCTGCGACGACCGGTGCCCATGCGCAGCTGCGCCTGCCCGGCGCCGGCTCGGGCCCCGCGCTGCCGGTTCCGTCGCTGCCCGCTCCCGCCGCTCCCGCGCCCGCCCCGCTGACCGGCGCGCGGCCTGCCGAGCCGGTGCTCCTCGACCGCGTGGTCGCTGTCGTCAACAACGAGGCAATCACCGCACGCGAGCTCGAGACCCGCACCCGCTCGATCGAGCTGCGCCTGCGCGGCCAGAACGTGCGCTTGCCGCCGAAGGAGGCGCTGCAGCGGGAGGTGCTCGAGAAGATGATCACTGACCGGGCGGCCGTGCAGGCCGCCCGCGAGGCCGGGATCCGGATCGACGACGTCGCGATCGACCGGGCGATCGGCCGGATCGCGCAGGATTCCAAGGTCAGCGTCGCGCAGTTTCGCCAGCGCATCGAGGCCGACGGCATGTCCTTCGCGGGGTTCCGCCAGGAAGTGGCATCCGAGATGGCGATCGGTCGCATGCGCGAGCGCGACATCGTGGGGCGCGTGCAGGTCTCCGAGGCCGAGGTCGACGCGCTGCTCGCCGAGCAGGGCACCGGCGGTTCGGCGGCTGCGGCCGAGTACAACATCGCCCAGCTGCTCATTCGGGTCCCCGAGAACGCCTCGCCGGATGTGGTCGAGCGTGCCCGCCAGCGCGCCGAGGCGATCGCCCGCGAGGCCCGCGGCGCCGTCGACTTCGGTCGTCTCGCCACGAATCTTTCACAGAGCAGCGATGCGATCAGCGGCGGCGAGCTCGGCATGCGGACCGTCGACCGCCTGCCGCAGATGTTCGTCCAGGCGGTCGAGCCGCTGTCGCCCGGCGAGGTGGCGCCGGTGCTGCGCAGCCCCGCCGGCTTTCATGTCATCAAGCTGGTCGACCGGCGCAACGGCGGTCTGGGCAAGCTCGCCAGCGCGCCGGTGCGCCAGACCCGCGCCCGCCACATCCTGGTGCGGGTCGACGAGCTCAACCCCGAGTCCGAGGTGGTCCGGCGGCTGACCGAGATCCGCCAGCGCATCGAGGGCGGCACGGCCTCCTTCCAGGAGATGGCGCGCCAGTATTCGAAGGACGGCACCGCGTCGTCCGGCGGCGACCTCGGCTGGGTCTACCCGGGCGACACCGTGCCCGAGTTCGAGCGTGCGATGGACGAGCTCGCGCCCGGCAGGATCGCGGGGCCCGTGCAGTCGCCCTTCGGCTATCACTTGATCGAGGTGCTCGAGCGCCGCACCGACGAGGCCTCGCCCGATCGGGTGCGTGCCGCCGCCCGCAACGCGATCCGCGAACGCAAGGGGGCCGAGGCTTATCAGGAGTGGATCTCACAGGTCCGCGACCGGGCGTATGTCGACCTGCGCCTCGAAGATCGGTGAAGCACGCTCCTCGCAAGCGCTTCGGTCAGCATTTCCTCACCGACGGCTCGGTCCTGCAGCGCATCGCCGAGGCGGTCTCGCCGCGGCCCGGCGAGCGACTGGTGGAGATCGGCCCCGGATTGGGGGCGCTCACCGCGGTTCTGCTGCAGCGAACCGTGCGGCTCGAGGCGGTGGAGATCGACCGTGACCTGGTTGCCCGGCTGCGGCAGCGCTGGCCAGAACCGGCGCTGGTCGTGCATGAGGCCGACGCGCTGGCCTTCGACTTCACCGCGCTCGCGGGCGACGACCGCATCCGGCTGATCGGCAACCTGCCGTACAACATCTCGAGCCCACTGCTGATCGGGCTGCTCGGACACCGCGCCTGCATCGTCGATGCGCACTTCATGCTGCAGAAGGAAGTGGTCGACCGGATCGTCGCGCCGCATGGCGTGGCCGACTACGGCCGCCTCGGCGTGATGCTGCAGGCCTTCAACCATGTCGAGCGCCTGTTCGGCGTGCCGCCCGAGGCCTTCGATCCGCCGCCTCGCGTCGACTCGTCGGTGGTGCGCATGCGACCGCGCGCCCAGCCCCTGGTGCGCAACCGGGAGAGCCTCGAGCGGCTGCTGGCGGTGGCCTTCGGTCAGCGCCGAAAGATGCTGCGGGGCACGCTGCTGCCCTGGCTACGCAGCCAGGGCGTTGACCCCGAGTCGCCGTCGTTTGCGCTGGTGCCGACCGCGCGTCCGGAGGAGATCCCGGTCGTGGTGTGGGCGCGGATCGCCGACGCGCTCCTCGAGGCCCGGGCCGTGAGGTCAGTGCCGCCTGTCTGACCGAGGGGCGCAGGGCAGGCGCCCCGTCGGTGCGCGCCGCCTGCGGCACGCAGCGCGCGTCAGCGCTGGATCAGCTCGATCTTGTAGCCGTCCGGGTCCTGCACGAAGGCGATGACCGTCGTGCCGCCCTTGACCGGACCCGCCTCGCGGGTGATGGTGCCGCCGGCCGCGCGGATCGTCTCGCAGGACGCGACCGCGTCCTCGACCTGAAGCGCGATGTGCCCGTACGCGGTGCCGATCTCGTACTGCGCCACCCCGTAGTTGTAGGTGAGCTCGATCTCGGCCTGCGCCGGGTTCGACTCGTAGCCGACGAAGGCCAGCGAGTACTTCTGGTCCGGGCGGTCGGTCTGGCGCAGCAGCGTCATGCCGAGCACTCGGGTGTAGAAGTCGATCGATCGCTGCAGGTCGCCGACCCTCAGCATGGTGTGCAGCAGTCTCATCCGGTGTCCTCGTTCAGCTCAGCGTCAGGTCGTCGGGGAAGTCCTTGAGCCGGCTGCGTGCCGACTCGAACTCGGGCAGCAGGGTCTGGACCGTGGCCCAGAATCGCGGCCCGTGGTTCATCTCCTTCAGGTGGGCGAGCTCGTGGGCGATCACGTAGTCGACGATCTCGATCGGGAAGTGGATCAGGCGCCAGTTCAGGCGGATCGAGCCGTCCGGCGCACAGCTCCCCCATCGGGTGCGCGCCGAGGATAGCCGCCAGCGGGTCGGCCCGCGGCCGAGGCGCTCGATGTAGATCGGCAGTCGCTCGGCGAAGACCTCGCCGGCCCGCGCCTGCAACCACGCCTGGACCGCATCACGCAGCTGCGCCTCGCCAGCGTCGGACGGCAGTGCCACACGCAGCACCTCGCCCTCGAGCGAGACGGTCGGCGATCCGGCATCCAAACGCATCGTGAGGTCGCGGCCGAGATAAGTGACGACACCGCCATCCTCCCAGCGCACCGCGAGCCGCTCGCGGCGCTGCGCATGGTCGCGCCACTCGACCAGCTTGCGCAGGATCCAGCGCTCCTTGTCGGCCAGTGCCGCGTCGATCTCGGTCAGCGTGACCCAGCGCGGCGCGGTCACCCGCAGGCCGGTGTCGTCGACGTAGAAGCCGATCGTGCGACGCCGCGAGCGGCGCAGTTCGTACTCGACCGCGTGCTCGCCGAGCTGGGCGACGCGGCGACCCCGTGTGGGCGGCGCCGCACGAGGTTCGACCGAGGGCGGGGCGGTCCGCACCATCGGGTCGCGCGACGGCGCTTCGGGCCGCGGCGGGCGTGCGGGCGTGCGCGGCTGAACCGACGGCGGCGCGTCGAACAGAGGGAGCGTCAGTTGCAGCGCGGCATCGCCGGCTGCGCGGACGAGTTCACGGAGTCGCTTCATGCAGGGCGGGCGAAGAGGGGTCAGTGCGGTAGGCGTGGGGGCTGATGCGGCGCATCTCGGCCTCGATCCAGCGCTCGGCGTCGTTGTTGACGTCGTCGGGTTCGCGGCCCGCGGTCGGGATCGGCGGACCCACCGACACGATGACTCGCCCCGGGCGCTTGACGATCGGCTTCTTCGGCCAGCATTCGCCGGCGTTGACCGCGATCGGTACCACGACGGCACCGGTGCGCACCGCCAGGCGCGCGCCGCCGCTCTTGTACTGGCCCTGCGAGCCGACCGGCGTGCGTGTGCCCTCGGGGAACATCACGATCCAGCGGCCCTCGTCGAGCTTGCGCTGGCCTTGGCTGACCAGCGACTTCAAGGCGTAACGTCCTTGCCGGCGGTCGATGTGGATCATCTTCAGCAGGCCGATGCCCCAACCGAAGAACGGAACCCAGAGCAGCTCGCGCTTGAAGACGAAGCAGACCTCGCGTGGCAGCCACGACACATAGAAAAAAGTCTCCCAGGTCGACTGGTGCTTGGACAGGATCACTGCCGGACCGTCGGGGAAGTTCTCGCGACCACGGACCTCCCAGCTGATGCCGCAGATCACGCGCGCAGCCCACAGCGCCATCTTGGTCCAGCCGATGGTGAACCGGTAGCGCAGGTGCAGCGGCAGGGGTGCGATCAACAGGCAGCACAGGCCCCAAGGCACGACGGTGACGACCTGGAACAGCAGGAAGAGCGCAGTGCGCAGGGCGAGCATCGGTGTGGCCCTCAAGGGGCCAGCTCGGCGGCGAGCGCCGAGAGGTCGGGCCGCACCACGGTGCCCGGTGGCAGGCGGTCGGTGTCGAAGGCCGCGCAGCCGTGACCGCTGAGCACCAGCACCGGGCGGCAGCCCGCGGCATGGCCCGCCTCGAGATCGGCGCAGGTGTCGGCGACCAGCACGGTGTCCGCGCCGGTGGCGCCCAGCCGCGCGAGCGCGTCGACGAGCGAGGCCACCGCGTGCTCGAGGCGCGCCGGCGCATCGGCCGGCGGCACGAAGACGACCGCGTCGACGCGACCGCCCGCGGCCTCGATCTCGTCGAGGATGCGACCGTGCATGGCGTTGAGGCCGGCCATGTCGGTCGCGCCGCGCGCGAGCGGGCCGCTGTCGGCCATCATCGCGACCCGCCAGCCGCCATGCACGAGTCGAGCGATCGCGGCCGCGCTGCCCGGCAGCGATTGCCAGCCCTCGGTGCGCGCGCTGCGCCCGTCGGGGTCGCGTGCGACCACGCCGTCACGATCGACGATCAGGAGTTTCACGTCGCGAAGTGTAGCGGTCACGCGGCGAGTTTCGACAGATCAGCCACGCGATTCATGAGTTGGTGAAGGCCATCGAGCAGCGCGAGCCGGTTGCCACGCAGCCGCGGGTCGTCGGCATTGACCATCACGCCGTCGAAGAACGCGTCGACGGGCTCGCGCAGCGCTGCAAGTGTGGTGAGTGCGCCGGCGTAGTCGAGCGCCGCGAGGCGCTGCTCGGCGCGCGGTGCGATCAGCGCGATCGCTGCCTCGAGCGCGCGTTCGGCGGGTTCGACCAGCAGTGCCCGGTCGATCGTGATGCCGGTCATCGCGCCTTCGGCCTTGCGAAGGATGTTGCCGATGCGCTTGTTCGCCGCGGCCAAGCTCGATGCTTCGGGCAGCGCGCGGAACGCGGCGATCGCGTCGAGCCGCGGCAGCACGCGCTCGAGCCGGTCGGCATCGACGGCGAGCACCGCATCGATGTCGGCCGCCGGATGGCCCCGTTCGCGCAGCCAGCCGCGCAGCCGATCCACCACGAAGGCATGGAGCGCGTCGAGGGCCGGCGTGACCGCGGGCACCTGGGCGAACTGCGCGAACGCGAGTTCGAGCAGGCCGCGTAGCGTGGGCGCCTCGCCGGTGGCGTTGATCGGATGCTCGATCAGCATCCGCAGCACGCCGAGCGCATGGCGTCGCAGCGCGAACGGGTCGCGATCACCGGTCGGAATCGAGCCGATGCCCCAGATGCCGGCCAGTGTCTCGAGCTTGTCGGCCAGCGCGACCGTGGTCCCGGTCACGCTCGAGGGCAGGGCGTCGCCGGCGAAGCGGGGCTGGTAATGCTCGGCGATCGCCTGCGCGACCTCGGCGGGCTCGCCGTCGTGGAGTGCGTAGTGCCGGCCCATCGACCCCTGCAGCTCCGGGAACTCGCCGACCATGCCGGTCAACAGGTCGGCCTTGGCGAGGAGCGCCGCGCGGTCGGCGGCCTGCGGATCGCCGCCGAGTGCGAGCGCAACGTGACGGGCCAGCGCGCGCACGCGCTCGGTCCGCTGCGCCTGCGTGCCGAGCTTTGCGTGGTAGACCACCGCGCCGAGCTGCGGGATGCGGTCGACCAGACGGGTCTTCTTGTCCTGCTCGAAGAAGAAACGGGCGTCGGCGAGTCGCGGCCGCACGACGCGCTGGTTGCCGTCGACGATCAGCGAGGGGTCGGCGACCTCCATGTTCGACACGATGAGGAAGCGGTGGTCGAGCCGGCCCTGCGCGTCGAACAGCGGGAAGTACTTCTGGTTGGTGCGCATCGTCAGGATCAGGCACTCCTGTGGCACCGCGAGGAACTCGCGCTCGAAAGCGCCGACGTAGACTGCCGGCCATTCCACCAGCGCGCAGACCTCGTCGAGCAGCGGCGTGACCTGCGCCTCGTCGCCGAGCGAGACGCCGAGCGCGGCCGCCCGCTCGCGCAGCGAGGCCTCGATGCGCGCCCGCCGCTCGGTGAATGACGCAAGCACGCGACCGCGCCCGGCGAGCAGCGACTCATATTCGTCCGCATGTGGCAGCGTGATGTCGGCCTCGCCCTGGAAGCGGTGGCCGTGGGTCAGGTCACCCGACTGCAGGCCGAGCACCGAGGCGGGCACCACCTGGGCGCCGTGCAACACGACGAGCCCGTGGGCGGGGCGCACGAAGCTCACGCTCGTATGGCCGTCGGCGAGCTGGTACTGCATGAGCTTCGGGATCGGCAGCTTCGCGAGCGCCTGCTCGATCAGCGGCTGCACGGTCTGCGCAAGCGTCGAACCCGGGGCGGTGCTGCGGTGGAAGAAGCAATCCTGTTTGCCGTCCGAGGCGCGCACCAGGTCTTCGACGCGTGCGCCCTGCTTGTCCGCCCACTTGCGCAGCGCGAGCGTCGGGGCGCCGGACGCGTCGAGCGCGACTGCGACCGACGGACCCTTGACTTCGACCTCGCGGTCGTCGGCGCGCTCGCGCACGTCGGCCACACGCACCGCGAGCCGGCGTGGCGTCGCGAAGGCGTCGGTCGCGCCGTCGGCCGGTGCCAGGCCCTGTGCGCGCAGCCCGTCGACGATGGTCGCGGCGAAGGACTCGCCCAGCCGGGCCAGCGCCTTAGGGGGCAGCTCCTCGGTGAGCAGCTCGATCAGTAGCGGTGAATTCATTGTCCCCCCCAGGTCCTTCGGCCCGGCCCCCCGAGGGAGCGCGAGCGCCTCCGATGCGGGAAGGCGCCGCAAGCATGCGGCGCCCGCGCAGCCAGCGACGAGCAGCGCTCGCCGAATTCCCTGCTACGCCGTGCGGCGCTCATCATCGGGCGGTCCTCATGCTGCGCTGACGGCGGGGGCCGCCATCGGGAAGCCGAGCCGCTCGCGCGACGCGAAATAGGTCTGCGCAACTGCACGCGACAGCGCCCGCACACGGCCGATGTAGCCGGCCCGCTCGGTCACGGAGATCGCGCCGCGCGCATCCAGCAGGTTGAAGGTGTGACTGCACTTCATGACCATCTCGTAGGCCGGCAAGGCGAGCTCGGCGGCGATCAGCCGCTGCGCCTCGGACTCGTACTCGTCGAAGTGCCGGAACAGCATCGCGGCGTTCGACTGCTCGAAGTTGTAGGTCGACTGCTCGACCTCGTTCTGGTGGTACACGTCGCGGTACTTCACGCCGTCGGTCCACACGAGATCGTAGACGCTCTCGACCCGCTGCAGATACATCGCGAGCCGCTCGAGCCCGTACGTGATCTCCCCCGTGATCGGCTGGCACTTCAGCGAGCCGACCTCCTGGAAGTAGGTGAACTGCGTGACCTCCATGCCGTTGAGCCACACCTCCCAGCCCAAGCCCCAGGCGCCCAGCGTCGGCGACTCCCAGTCGTCTTCGACGAAGCGGATGTCGTTACGCTCGGTGTCGATGCCGAGTGCCCGCAGCGAGCCGAGGTACAGCTCGAGGATGTCGGGCGGCGAGGGCTTGAGCACGACCTGGAACTGGTAGTAATGCTGCAGACGGTTCGGGTTGTCGCCGTAGCGGCCGTCCTTCGGGCGGCGCGAAGGCTGCACGTACGCCGCGCGCCAGGGCTCGGGCCCGATCGCGCGCAGAAAGGTCGCGGTGTGGAAGGTGCCGGCCCCGACCTCCATGTCGTAGGGCTGCAGCAGCGCACATCCCTGACGGTCCCAGTACGCCTGCAGGCGCAGGATCAGGTGCTGAAAGCTGAGCATCGTGGTGTCGGCCCCGAGCGGGGCGTCCGGCGGCTGGAGGAAAACCGCGATTCTAGCGGCTTCGAGCTCTGCGGCCGGCCCGCGCGGCGATGGCGGCGAGCGCGACCGCAGCGAGCGACAGCGCGAGCACCGTTGTGTTGCCCAGCCGCACGAAGGGCGTGAGGCCGGTCGTGCCCTGCACACGCACCTCCAGCACGCCTGAGGTGTTCGGCTCGAGTCTTGCGGTCACGCGGCCGGCCGCATCGATCGCGGCGGTCACGCCGGTGTTCGTCGCACGCACCATCGGCCGCCCAGTCTCGAGGGTGCGCATGCGGGCGATGGCGAGGTGCTGGGGCAGCGCGTGCGAGCGCCCGAACCAGGCGATATTGCTGACGTTCGCGAGCACGGTGGCGCCGGCCTGGCCGTGCAGCGCGCGCCGCAGCTCCTCGCCGAAGAGGTCCTCGTAGCAGATGTTGAAGGCAATGCGCTGGTCGCCGACGGTGAAGGGTGGCTGCACGATCGCGCCGCGGGCGAAGTCGCCGAGCGGGATCGTCATCAGGTCGACGAACCAGCGAAAGCCCCAGGGCACAAACTCGCCGAAGGGCACGAGGTGGTGCTTGTCGTAGCGCTGCGCGGCATCGTAGGGGTCGACTGCAGTGCCCGGGCGCAGCATCAGCACGCTGTTGGCGTATGCGGGCTGGCCGCCGGGCGCGGCAGGCGGCAGGACCGTCGGTACGCCGAGCGCGAGGGCGTGCCCGCGCGCGACGTGCTCGAGCACGGCCCGCGCGATCTCGGGCGGCGTCCGGTCCCAGGGCACGGTCCAGGCGATCTCGGGCAGCAGGGTCAGCGCCGCCTGGCCGTCGACGAAGCGCTGTGTGTAGTCGCCCATCGCGGCGAGCGCACGCTCGGGGCGGAACTTCATGTCCTGCGCGACGTTGCCCTGGATGAGCCGCACTGAGAGCGGCGAGCCCTGCGGACGGGTCCACGCGTCGCGGGGCACGGCGAGCGGCGCGGCGACCAGCGCCACCACAACGAGGGCGGTCGGCACCCCCGCGCGACCCCGGGATGCGCCCGGTCCGGGAATCAGCACAGCGAGCAGCGCTGCGAGCAGCGCCGCCGCCGCGCCGACCCCGTAGACGCCGACGAGCGGCGCGAGCCGGTCGAGGGGGCCGTCGAGCTGCGCGTAGCCGACCGCCAGCCACGGAAAGCCGGTGAACACCCAGCCTCGCGCGAGCTCGCCGAGCGTCCAGGCGCCCGCAAGGCCCAGGGCGCCGGCGACCGGTGCACGCGCGGCACCCCAGCGTGCCATCAGTCCGACGGCGAGCGCCGGATAGAGTGACAGGTAGGCGGCGAACAGCAGGACCGCCGCCGCGGCCATCACCGAGGGCATGCCGCCGTAGACATGCATGCTGACGTGGAGCCAGGCCAAGCCGGCACCGAACCAGCCGATCCCGAAGACCGCGGCGAGCCCGGCCTGAGCGAGCGCGGAGGCGCCGCGCGCATGCACGACGCGCAGCAGCACGAAGAGGCCGGTCAGCGCGGCGAGCGCGAGCGTCCAGTGATCGAGCGGCGAGAAGCTCGCTGCGTGCACGAGGCCGAGCGCAAGCGCGGCCAGCGCGGAACCGGCCCGACTTCCGATGCCCGCGCGCGGCGCGACGCCCGCGTGATCAGCGCGAGGCGTCGCCATCGGACTCGGGCAGTGCCTCGACCCGCAGCAGCCGCACCGCGCGCGCATCGGCGCGCAGCACGTCGACACACCAGCGCCCGAGCATCACCCGGTCGCCGCGGCGCGGCACGCTGCCCAGCCGCTCGGCGACCAGTCCGCCGACCGTGTCACTCTCGGTGTCGTCGAGCGTCGTGCCGAAGCATTCGTTGAACTGCGCCACCGGGGTCAACGCATGGACACGCCAGCGCGCACCGTTCGGGCCCGGCTCGAGCTCGAGCACGTTACCTGTCGTCTCGTCATGGTCGAACTCATCCTCGATCTCGCCGACGATCTGCTCGAGCACGTCCTCGATGGTGATCAGCCCCGAGACGCCGCCGTACTCGTCGACGACGACCGCGAGGTGCTGGCGAGTGCTGCGGAAGTCGCGCAGCAGCACGTTCAGGCGCAGCGACCCCGGGATCAGCGGCGCGCGGCGCAGCAGCGAGCGCACGGTGGTGCCGGGCGCGGCGTACAGGCGCAGCAGGTCTTTGGCGTGCAGGATACCGACCACGTTGTCGAGCTCGCCGTCGACGACGGGGAATCGCGAGTGTGCGGTGCGAATCGCGAAGGCGACGATGTCGGGCGTCGGCTGCGACACGTCGATGACGTCCATCTGCGAGCGCGGCACCATGATGTCGGCGGCCGACAGCTCGGCCACCTGCAGCACGCCCTCGATCATCGACATCGCCTCGGCATCGAGGAGGTCGCGTTCCTGCGAGCGGCGCAGCAGGGCGAGCAGTTGCTCCCGGTCGTCGGGCGTGCGCAGCAGCATCGCCGACATGCGCTCGAGCAAGGAAGGGCGCGTCCGGCTCGAAACAGGGTCGGACATCGGATGGGGAGGGAGTCGGAACCGGTCGAGGATACCGGAGTTGCAAGGCGAGGGCCAAGCGCGCGCCCGGCGTGCCGCCCCCGTGCTCAGCGGTACGGATCAGCGATGCGGAAGCGCCTGAGCAGCGCGGTCTCCCGGGCCTCCATCTCGCGGGCCTCGTCCTCGTTCTCATGGTCCATGCCCTGGGCGTGCAGCACGCCGTGGATCACGAGATGGGCGAGGTGCTCGCGCAGCGGCTTCTTCTGCGCGCGCGCCTCGCGCACCAGCACCGGCAGGCAGATGACGATGTCCGCTTGCACCGGTCCGTCGTCCTGCTCGTCGTAGGCGAAGGTGAGGACGTTGGTCGCGTAGTCGCGGCCGCGGAACTGCGCGTTCAGCGCGCGGCCCTCGCGCGCGCCCACGAAGCGCAGCGTCAGCGTCGCGTCGCGCTCCAGCGCGGCGAGCGCCCAGCGTCGCAGCTGCGCGCGGTCGGCCGGGCAGTCGCCGGCGCCGGGCTCGTGCTGCACTGACAGTGCGAGCCGCGGCGGCGCCGGCTCACTGCGGATCGTGCGGCGCGTGGCGTTCGTAGGCATCGACGATGCGCGCGACCAGCGGATGGCGGACCACATCGCTGCTGTCGAACTCGGTGAAGGCAATGCCGCGCACGTCGCGCAGCACGCGGCGCGCCTCGATCAGCCCGGAGGGCTGACCGCGCGGCAGGTCCCTCTGCGTCATGTCGCCGGTGACCACCACGCGCGATCCGAAGCCGATCCGTGTGAGGAACATCTTCATCTGCTCGGGCGTGGTGTTCTGCGCCTCGTCGAGGATGATGAACGCGGTGTTCAGCGTGCGGCCGCGCATATAGGCGAGCGGCGCGATCTCGATGGCCTGGCGCTCGAACATCTTGGCGACGCGGTCGAATCCCATCAGGTCGTAGAGCGCGTCGTACAGCGGGCGCAGGTAGGGGTCGACCTTCTGGGCGAGGTCGCCGGGCAGGAAGCCGAGCCGCTCGCCGGCCTCCACCGCCGGGCGGGTGAGCACGATCTTCTTGATCGAGTCGCGCTCGAGCGCGTCGACCGCACAGGCCACCGCGAGATAGGTCTTGCCAGTGCCGGCCGGCCCGATACCGAAGGTGATGTCGTGCGAGAGGATGCTGCGCAGATATTCGCGCTGGCGGGGCGTGCGGCCTTGCAGGTCGGCGCGGCGCGTGTGAAGCACCGGCGAGTCGTCCGCGCCGTGTGCGCCCGCCGTGTCGAGCGGCGTGCTCGGGGCGCCCGGCGCGGACGAGGGCACGTGTGCGGCACGGCGCTCGCGTGGACCGCGTAGCTCGACCAGGCCGAGCTGGATCTGCTCGACCGACAGTGGCGCGTCGGCCTGCCGGTAGAAGTGCTCCAGCGCTCGGACCGCGTGGCGCGTCTGCGCGGCGCTGCCCTCGACCGCGAAGGTGTCGGCCCGGCGCGCGATCCGCACGTCGTAGGCCTCCTCGATCTGCCGGAGGTTGTCGTCGACCGCGCCGCACAGGTTCGCGAGTCGGCGGTTGTCGGCCTCGGTGGGCCGGTACTGCAGGACGCTGCTCTTCAAGCTGCCTCGGTGGGGTTGCGCACAAAGTCTACCGGGATACCGGGACCGGCGTCGGGCGGTGCCGTGGCGGGCGTCCCGGGTCGCGCCGCAGGATACGATCGGCAGCGCCCACGCGCTGCGTTCAGTCGAGGATCGGCAACTCGCCGCGAAGCGAATGGGGCAGCGCCGAGCCGATCCGCAGGTCAACCAGGTGGCCGACCAGGCGCGGCGCACCGGCGAAGTTGACCACCCGGTTGTTCTCGGTGCGCCCGGCGAGCTCGCCCGGATCCTTCTTCGAGGGGCCCTCGACCAGCACGCGCTGCGTCGTGCCGACCATCGCCGCGGAGATCCGGCGCGCATGTGCGTCGGTCGCCGCCTGCAGTCGGCGCAGCCGCTCGAGCTTCTGCGACTGCGGTGTGTCGTCGGCGAGGTCGGCGGCCGGCGTGCCGGGGCGCGACGAGTAGACGAAAGAGAATGAGCCGTCGAAGCCGACGTCTTCGATCAGTGCCATCGTCCGCTCGAAGTCGGCCTCGGTCTCGCCAGGGAAGCCGACGATGAAGTCCGAGGTGATCGACACGTCGGGCCGCGCCGCGCGCAGCCTGCGGATGATCGACTTGTACTCGAGCACGGTGTAGCCGCGCTTCATCGCGGCCAGCACGCGGTCCGAGC
>JBIPLJ010000070.1:0-20977 GCA_044368415.1 Burkholderiaceae bacterium | reverse complement strand
TCACCAGCTCGTCGCTGAAGATCTGCATCTCGCTCACCAGCTCCTTGATCTTGGCGGCGAGCCAGTTGTAGGCGAACAGCGCAGGGATCGCGACGGCCAGTCCGGCGACGGTCGCGAGCAGTGCGGCGGCGATGCCCGGTGCGATCGCGTTGATGTTCACATCGCCGGCCGCCGCGATGGCAGCGAAGGTGATCATCACGCCCACCACCGTGCCGAGCAGGCCGATGAAGGGCCCGCCTGAGATCGCGATGGTCAGCAGCACGATCAGGCGATTGAGCCGGTTGCCCTCGCGGACCAGCGTCGCGTCGATCGCGGCGCGGATCGAAGCCATCGACTTGGGGCCGATGGTGCCGCGGGCCTGCTCGACGTCGCTCGCGCCATCGGGCACCCGAGCTCGGACCTGGCCGGACGCCGCCTCGAACATCGCGTAGAGCGGCGAGCCGGTGAACGTCGACGAGGCGCCCGCAGCACCCACCGAGGCCGCGCCGAACGTCGGCGCGAGGAAGGCCTCGTCGCCCGCCGCGCGGAACGCCTCGAGGAAGCGGGCGTTGGCGCGGGCCGCCCGCTGCAGCGAGATCGCCTTGGCGATGATCACCCAGGTCGCGATGAAGAACATCACGACGAGCAGGTAGATGACGATCTTGCCGTCGAGCGTCAGGTTGTCGACCAGGATCTTGAAGTGCGAGATCTCGCTGGCCTCCTCCTCGGCGAGCCCGATCATCGCGTTGTCCGGACCCTGCGACACGAAGGTTGCGCGCAGGTACTCGGGCACGCGGGCCACGGTGGAGAGCACCACGTCGTCGACGTCGAAGGCAGGCCCCCCGCCGACGGTCATCCGCACCGGCTGCTCGGGCACTTTGGCGGCCACCGAGGCGACCTCGGCGCCGTCGACGAGCAGCACGACGCGGTCCGCGCCGACCACGACGGCGAGGAGCTGCCAGCGGTCGGCGGACAGCGCCGCGGTCGCGGCAGCGGGCGCGGTGGGCGCGGCGGGCGCGGTGGGTGCGCCCTGCTGCACGACCTTCGCCGAGGGCACGCCGTTGGCCACGGCCACCTCGATGCGCGAGCGTTCGCCCGCCAGGGTGAGCACCGCGCCGTTGGTTCCCGCACCGATCCCGCGGACCCAGGCGCTCACGGTAGCGCCGTCCGCACCGATCTTCACGTCCGCGCCCTGCGCGACGAGCGTGCCGCCCGCGGCGAGCTTGCCACCGCGACCGGCGACGCCCGAGGGCTCGATGCCGATACCCGTGCCGACGAGCTCCGCCTGGCCACCGCCTTCGTTGGCGAGCGGCTCGCCGAAGCGCACCACCAGCGGCGTGCGTGCGTCGTACAGGCGCGCGGCGGGCGGCGCGTCCGCCTTGGGGTTGCCGCTGTAGACCCAGATGAACTGGTTGCGCGTGGCCGGTGCGATCGACGGAACCTGGACCCAGGCGACCGCGAGTTCGTTAGCCGCGTCGAAGGCCTCGAGCCGGTGCGGCAGCACCGTCTTGCCGTCGGCGGCGACGAAACGCAGGTCCGAGCCGTCGGGCTTGGCGGCCTTGAAGTCGAAGTTGCCGGTGTGCAGTCTTACCGGCAGCACGAACTGCTGCAGCGCCGAGCGCAGGTTGCCGCCCTCCGGCGTGGTGTCGATCGCGAACTTGGCCTTGTTCTGCCAGTCGGACAGCGACTGCGCGAGCGCCGGTTGGAACAGGCCGGCGAGCAGCCAGAGCGCGAGGAGGAGTCGTTGGGTCATGGCAGGTCGGTGGGTACGGCGTGTGCAGGCTAGGCGGGGTGTCTTGCGGCTTCTTGTCAGTTGCAGCCGCGCCGCGGCGGGCAGGGCCCGATCGGCCCCCTCCGCCGCGACGATCGGATCAACGGGCGCGGGCGGCACGGCGGCGCTGCCAGGTCTCCTCGCCTTCGTCGCCGAATCCGAGGAACTCGAGGACCAGGATCCGCTGGGACGCGCGGGGCCTGTTCGTGGCGTCGGAGGCGGCGCGCTCGGCGGCGTCGGTGCCGCTGCGGGACGCGCCGGTGGCCGTCGAGGACGAATTCGCGAGCGACAGGTTCGGCGCGGCGGTGACCGTGGGCACACCGGTCGATGCGCCACCGACCTGGATGTTCGACGAGTTCAGGACCTGGGTGGCGAACACCGTGATGTTGCCGGCCGCGCGGATGCCGGCCTCACCTGCGTCGATGATGCCCTTGGGTGCGAACAGGTCGATGTCTCCGGGCACCACCCCCGGCTGCGTGACCAGCACGCCGATGCCCGAGCCTTCGACCACGCCGGGGAGTTCGACGACCACGTTGCCGGATTCGTCGACGCGGACCAGCGGCGGTGGCGAACTGGTCGCGGTCTTCGATCCGCGTCCGGCATCGATGTCACCGGTCGCGCTGAACAGCGTGATGCCGCCGCCGGCGACGGTCAGGATCCGCGAGCGGTTGACCGCGATGTCGTTGCCGACCGCAGCCTGGATGTCCCCGCCCTGCAACGTGAAGATGCCGAGCCCGCTCGCGGGCTTGCTCTGCGAGAGTTCGCTGGGCGGCGAGGTCAGGCCGACGAAGACGTTGCCGACCTTCTGGCTCGCATCGCTCGCCGCACAGTCGGCCGCCGCGCCGCGGCAGACCACGCCGGGAACCATCATCTGCACGCTGCCGCCGCGCTCGGTCTTCACTTGGCTGAAGACGAGATCGACGTTGCCCTGGCCGTCCTTCGGGAACATCACCGCCATCGCGTCGTAGGCGGTCTGGAAGTCGCGGTAGGCCGGACCCGACGGGTCGGAGGCCGCGCGGCCTGCGGTGCGCAGCTCGAGGAAGAACAGCGAGCGCGCGAGTTCGCTGCGGCGCTCGATGGGCAGCGCCTGGAACTGCGCCCACGCCGCGGCCGCGTCGAGACCGGTCGAGCCGGTTTCGGCGGACACGAAGTCGATCATCGCCTGCTGGTAGTTGCGCACGCGGCCGCTCGACGCCGGGCCCGCGTAGGCGACGGCGAAGGCATCGTAGGCCGGGTCCTCGGGCAGCCCCGCGACCAGGACGATCGAGGCGCCCTTCTCGGGCAGTGCCGGGTTCTCGAGGTTGCCGCGGGTCAGGATGCCGCGGGACGTGCCCATCGCGATGTCGCGGGCGGCACGGATGTCGAGTCGACCGGGGCCCGTGACCACGATGCCCTGCGGGCTGTCGAGCTGCAGCCGGCCGAGTGCGTTGACCGCGGTCTCGTTGATCACGTCACGGCCGGCGACGACGCGCGTGACGTCCGAGTCCCGGGTGTTCTGCACCGACGCCACCACGTTCCGGATGTCGCGGCCGGCGTTCATGTTCAGCGCCTCCGCAGTGATGATGGTCAGCTTCGAATCCGCGCCGGACGTCCCGGAGATGTCACGCCCGGCGATCAGGCGTGACGGCTCGCTGTCGCCGCGGTGGACTGGCACTTGGGCGTGGGCACTCGTAGTGAATTCCCGCAGGCGGACGTCGTCGAGCTGCACGAACGGCTGACGCAGGCTGAAGGCCAGCACCGGGTCCGCATCGGACTGCCACATCTCGCCGCTGCCGATGATCGATCGCCCGACGACCACATCGAGCTGACCGCGCGCCGACGGCGACAACAGGATCGCGTCGACGTTGTTCAACCGAAGGTCGCCCTCGGGCGCGCGGACCTGCAGACGCGCGGGCCCCAGCGTGATCGGCGTATCCCGACCCGGGTAGCCGCCCTGCGGCGACCCCGACGCGTCGGCGAGATCGGTCGCACTGGTCGAGCGGACGTCGACCGCTCCGGACAGCGAGGTCAGCGACAGCTCGCTCGATTCGCCGTAGGTGCTGAAGTGGGACCGTTGCGCGAGGTTCCGCGCGTTCTCTCTGCTCTGCGGCGCGAGCGTCGGGTTGTAGGCGCGCCCGAACGTCAGGTCCTGCCGCGCCTGGATCGCGACGCTCGCATCGCCGAGGGCGACCAGCGTCGGCACCGGGACGCCGTTGAGCTCGCGGGTCGAGATCACGGTATCGCCCGCGACGATCCGGCCGGCCCCGCGCATCACCGTGAAGGTGCCGCTCCCGACGGATCCGCCCGCGCGGACATCGAGCCGGCCGCCCCCGGTCACGACGGGATCGGCCGAGAAGGTGTTGGTGCCCGGCAGCCGGCCCGACGTGCCGACCGCGGCCGACACGTTGCGCACATCGGCCCCCGCCTCGATGCGGACGGTCCCGCCACCGAGCGCGCCCACGCTCTGGGTGAAGTAACGGAACTCGGGCCACCACGACACGCCCGTGGTCGCTCTGACGAGCCTGCCGTCTGCGGATACCTGACCGCTGCGGAACAACCAACTGCTCGCGATCTGCTCGCTCTCGGCCGCCAGGATCGATCCACCGGCACGCAACGTGATGTCACCGCCGTCCTGCGTGTAGGCCGGGCGAACCGGCGTGGCCGGGATGACAGGGGTCCGGAAGCCGTCGAGCGCGGGAGCCGCCCGGCCGGCGGTGAAGATCGATGCGATACCGAGGGTGAGCGGCTCGAGGTCGGTCTCGGACGCGACGCCGAGCAGGATGTCGCGCGCGGCGGCGAGGGTGATCGAGCCGGTCCCCGTTCGGATCGCCTGGCGATCCCCTACTGCGATGCGGCCATCGCCACCCGCGAACAACGGATCGCTCGCGGCCCGGGTGCGCGTCGGGTCGGCACTCGTCCGATCGACGCCGGCGGCCAGCCGGAACGACCAGGTCGAGGGCGCGGTGCCCATGAAGGCCGCGGCCGGAAGCAAGTTGTTGCTGCCGCTGACGCCGCCGAAGCCGTCGTTCAGCACCGCGGTGGCGAGTCCGGTAATGCCCGCCCCCCCGGTCAGCAGCAGGTTGCGATCGGCGGCGAGTGTCAGCACCCCGGCGGTGTCGCCAGCGGTGGCGGAGGTGAATCGCGTGGTGGAGAAGTCGAGCCCTTCTCGGACGACGATGTCCCCGCCCGGCGCCGAGCGCACCTCGATCTCCGGGCGGAGCCGTACCGTCGACGGGTCCGCGACGCCCAGCCCCTGCGCGGCGAGCGCGACGTTGGCCGGTGTCGCGAACGCGGTGGCCGCGGCGAACGCGTCGGACAGGGCGAGCGTGCCCGGTCCCGGGGTCAGATTGGTGACCTCGTTGATGCCGTCGTAACGCTGGACGAAGGTCAGTCGGACTTCGGACGGTCCGGCGATCACGCCCGCGGCGATCGCGACGTCGGCCAGTCGCTCGGCGGGCACACGAACGTCCACGACTCCGCCGCCGGCCGTCCCGGTGACGTCGATCCGGGCGCCGGCCGCCGCACGCACGCCGGCCGCGCCCGAGAGGTCGACTTCACCGCCCTGGCCCGCCGAGCCGCGGGCGGCCACTTCGCTCGCGCCGTCGAGCACGACCGCGCTGCCCGCCTGGAGCGCGATGCGGCCGCCGGAGGCGCCGCTCGCGTCGAGCCGTGCGCCGACGAGCGACACGTTCCCGGAGTCCGCCGACAGGGTGATCTCGCGCGCGCCGAGGAGCGTCGTGGCCGGTGTGCCGACGATCGCGAGGTCGCCGCTGCGGGCACGGATCGACACCGAGCCATCGATGCCGCTGCGTTGCGCCTCGCGCAGCATGCCGCTCGGGTCGCTCACCACGCCGCCGTCGACCGAGAGACTTGCTCGGTCGGCGCCCGTGGCCCGTCCGTCGAAGGTCGACGCCAACACGACTCGACCATTCGGCGCCTCGACCTTCACCGATCCCCCGGCGGCATCGCCGGGACCCGCCGCAACGCTGATCTCCGAGCCTGCCTGCGCGTCGATCGAGCCGAGGGCCGACAACAGGCCCACCGACCCGCCGGCCGTGCCGTACCGGACGCCGAGGGTCTCGACCGTCGCACCGCGCGCATCTATCCGGCTGCCGGGCCGCAGCACGATCGAGGCGTCGGCGACTTCGTCGGGCCCGGTCGCATTCAATCGAACCTCACCCGAGGGGGCGTCGATCACCCCACCGAGATCCACCCGGCGGGCCTCGACGACCAGGCGTCCGCCCGGCCCGGCATCGGACACTGCAGTCCCCACGGTCCGGGTGACGACCGTGCCGCTCGCCTCGATCCGCTGCGTAGCGCCGGCCTGAACAGCGATCACCGGCGCGTCGATCGCGAGCGACCCGTTGACAACGGTCGATCCGGTCCCGTCGACCCGGAACGGCGCGCTCGCGGTGATCGTGGTCCGCTCGAAGCCGTCGATGCGACGCGTGCCCTCTCCCAGGGTCACGCTGCCATCGCGCGCCGGGTCGCCGGGGCGGCCCGACACCGTCACCGAGAGGGTCGACACCGCGTCCACCCCGGGCGCCGACGGGGGCGCGCCGCTCCAGCGCCAGTCCAGGGCACCCGCGGTGATCTCGACCGGCGCCTGTGAGCCGGTGCGAACCAGCTGCGGCGCCCGCAGCGAGAGCGTGCCGAGCCCGCTCGTACCCAAGCGCGCGCCGCCCGATAGCGCGATCTCGCGCGAGGCCGACAGCGCGAGCGAGTCCACGTTGCCCAGCGCCGCCAGCAGGCCATCGGTCAGGACCAAGGTCCCGGTGGCGGGTGTGTCGGTACCCCCCAGCACGACCCGCTCGGACGCGACCGACAGACCCTTCACTTGCAGATCGACGCTCGGATCGATGGCCGCCCCACCCGGTGCGCTGATCAACGCGCGGACGCCCTGCAGCCGACTGCCTGCACCAAGCTCGACCCGGGCGGCCGAGGCGACGGGCACCGACAGGGACTGGTTCGGGTTCGACGTGACGCCCAGATAGGCCGCCGCACCGGTGGCGAGCCGCTCGGTCGAGGTCGGTCCGCCCTCGGCGACGATCTGCGCGCCCTGTCCGAGCGTGATCCGTTCGGTGGCCACCAGCGACGCATCCTGCGCTTCGATGCGGGCGCCCGGCTGCAGTCGAACCTCCTGCGCGACGGCGGTCAGCGTGCGCAGCGCGCCCGTGCCGTCGGTGACCGTCACGTCGGTGGTGACCTCGCTGCGCCCGCCGATCACGACCCGCTCGGCCTGCAGTTCGCGAATCCGCGCGGCTGGCACGCCGACGAAGCCATCCGGCGCCGTCCCTGCTTCGATGACCGCGATCCGCTGGGCAGCGATCTCCAGTTCGCCCGCGCGTCCCGCCGGGCGGGAGTCGGTCGCCGGCGCTCCGCGCAGGCCGAAGTTGCCCGACAGCTCCAGCGTCGGCCCGCGCGTCGACAGGGTCAGCGTGCCCGCGTCGGCGGGCAGGCGCGGCACGACCGAGTCGGTGCGCGCGGCTTCGGCCGCAAAGAAGCGAGTGCCGGTATCGGTCACGTACTCGCTGTACTGGTTGACCGTCGCCGCCGGCAGCACGTTGAAGTTCGCCCATCGCGTGTCGCGCGGGCCGACGCCATCGGCGATCCGGTAACCGGCCACGAGCGCCGAGCCATCGACCAGCGTGGCGTTGCGGGCCGGGGCGGCTTCCCGCGACGTCGTCGCGATCACGACGAACGCGCCGGGCAGCGTGGCGTAGCGTGCGGGCAACAGCGTGTAGACGCCGGCCGGCAACCCGGCGCTGCCCGACAGATAGACCTGGTCGCCGACCGAGGTCGCCGGGGCCGCCGCCACGCCGACGGTGGACGGCAGTGCGCCGCGGAACGGAGCCAGCGTGTCGCCCGTGGTCGTGCTGCGGGCCGCGACCATCTCGCGTTGCGCCACGAAGTCGTACGGCGCAACGCCGTTCAGACCGGGGATCACCGCGTACGCGTTGGGGCGCTGCAGCAGGTTGCTGGAGCCGCGACTGCTTGCGACGAAGCTGCTCGCGAGCACCTCGCCGCCGCCGGAGGCGTCGACGGTCGCGCCGGGCGCGATCCGGATCGATTCGCCCGAGAGTGCGATGGAGCGTGGCAGCGAGCTCACCTCGCGAACGCTGGCTGCACTGAAGGTGTAGGCGATGCGGCGCTGATCCTGGGTGTCACCGAGCGGCACCGGCAGGTCGCCGCCGACGACCGAGATCCGGGCGCCGTCACGCAACGACAGCGCGGCCGTCGCATCGAGAGCGATCTGCCCCTGCGGCGCGTACACGCGGCCGGCGAGGTCGATCTCGGCCGCCTGCATCGAGAACGCGCCGCCCGCGGACAGCGGTGCACCCCGGTCGTCGCCGCGCGCGACGGTGCGGATCGAACCGTCTTCACCACCGACCGTGATCGCATACCGGGTGAAGGTGGTCGGGAACAGTCGACTCGCGATCAGCTCGACCGAGCCTCGCGCCGTCAGCTGGCCCTCGGCATAGGGCAACACGCGGTCGATCGCGTCCCGATACAGACCGATCAGGCGCAGATCGCCGTCGGTGGCCAGTGTCGTGCGCGACACGCCCTGCAGGGCCAGTCCGCCCACCAGGTCGAGCGCGATCGGCGCGTCGACCGAGAGGGTTCCGGAACCGCCTGAAGGTGTGCCCTCCCGGTCGTTCGCGACGCGGCTGTTGCCGAGCGCCACGTACGGCGCTCGAACGGAGGCCCCCGTGCCGGCGGCGCTCGCGGCGACCGCGATGGCGGGCGCATCGAGCCGCAACTCGCGGACCGCGCCCAGCGCGGCGCCGCCTTCCAGAGAGATGCGGTCGCGGGCCTCGACGATCAGCCGATCCCGCGCCGCACCGGGTGCGAGCACCGACGCGGCCACCGTCAGCAGGGTCGGCCGCTCGGACGCCTCCTCTGACGTGGTGGGCGCCGGCCCGTTGCGCAGCAGGTCGAGGTCCGTACCGGCCGACACACCGGCGGGGATCGCTGCGGCATCCGCGACGACGGCCGTGGTCTGCAACCCTTCCGGCAGGAGCCGACCGAATTCGTTCAAGCCGGTCTGCAAGTCCGGCACCCGGATCTCGAGCGTGCCGTTCGCGGCGCCCGCGCCGCCGGCCGAGACGTCCACGCGCGGCGCGAGCGCGCCGCCGTTGGTCGCCGAAAACCGGACCGACCCGCCGTCGGTCGGGACGCTGCGCTCGGTCGGCGCGGCGTCCGGTGCGTCGATCGGCCGTGCGAGCAGGGTGCCGCTCGTGCCGCGCGCGGAAAAGCGCGAGCCTGTATCCAGCACGAGATAGCCGTCCCAGGCATCGAAGCTGATCGTCCCGCCCGCGAGCACGCTCCCGTTGATCCGGCCCGCGCTGTCGCGCCAGGTCGCATCGACGCCATCGACCGAAACCCGTGCGCCCGGACCGACGTACAGGCCCTGGTTGCCCCGGAATCCGTCGTACGAGCTCCCCGAGCCCGGCCTGCGGCCCACCGCCGCCGCGATCGTGCCGCCGGGGGCGTCCAGGCGGCCTTCGATGTCCATCCTCAGACCCGCTTCCAGCGTGATCCGCCCGCCCCGCTCGACCGCGATGTCCCCGCCCACCGGCTGCTCGAGCACCCCGCGAAACAACGACGGCGCGCGGAACGCCACCGACACCGGCCGGCGCTCGGTGTCCGGGCGCTGAACGATCGGCGAGGCTGCTCGCAACGCGTCGCCGTCGGTGAGGGGCACACCGTCCGGATCGAATCGGCGGTTGAGTTGCGACGGACGGATCGACGCGCCCGGGGCGAAGCTCAGGGTCGACTGTCCGCGCAGGTCGTAGTCCGAGAAACCGCCGGTGAGGAAGAAGCCGGGCAGGATCGACAAGGCGGTGCCCGGGGCGGACGCACCGACGACCACATCGGCGGCGTCGATCCGCAGTGCGCCACCCGTCGCGAATCCGTAGCCCGACAGCGTCCCCGCCACCGACATCCGGCCCGAGGCCGCACGGTCCTTGTCGCCGGGGTCGCTCGACAGCAGTTCGATCCGGCCGGCCGTCCCCGGCTTGAGCGCGCGCGTCGACGACATCCGCGCCCCGGCGGACACATCGATCGACGACGGTGCGTCGAGCGACACCGACGTCGGACTCGACAGCCTGATCGAGCCGCCGTTCACCACCGCGGCCGTGGTTGGCGCATCGACGGCGGGCTCGACCGCGTCGACCCGCCACTGGCCGGCCGCCGACACGGTCGCGCCGACCACCGAGACGTCGACCGGCCGGCCCGCGGCCTGGACCGAGGCGCCCCGCAGGAGCGCGCCGCTGAGGTCGATGCCGCGGGACACGGCACTGATACCCGAGACGGTGTTCACCACCTGCTCGCGCGCCCCCGGCACGACGATGTCGCCGCGGACCGTCACCCCACCCCCTGCGGCCACCGTGAGCCGCCCGCCGGCGGGCAGCTCGACGCGGGCGCCCGCAGGCACGGTCACCTCGTCGTTGGTGAACACCTCGATCCGGGAGACGCCGCGCGCGGCGAGCGCCTGGGTATCGACCCGCAGCGGGTTCGGCGTCGCCGGGTCGCCGAAGACCGCCACACGGTCCGCGTTCTCACCGACCGGCGCCGCCGCCGGGAGCGGCTCGAAGCGAACCGGCGCCCGCAGCCGGAAGTCTGCGATGGGCTGCTGGTACGCGAGCTGGTTGCCGAAGGTCAGCAGTCCGCCGACGGGCGGTGCGCTCGCCTGCCGAGCGCCGATCAGCACGCTGCCGTCGAGCTGTCCGTTCATCGTGAGGAACGGCGCGTCGAGCTGCAGGCTGCCGGCGGGCAGGCCCTCGAGATAGCCCGGGTCGCGCCGGCCACGATAGGCGAAAGACCAACTGCGGGTCACCCCCCAGCGCGCGTCGGTCACCCGGTAGCTGTCGGCGCGCTGGTAGACGATGTCCGAAGACGCCTGCGACACGTCGATCGTCCGCTGGCCATCGTAAAGCGTGCTGGTGGGGAGCACGGCAGGCAGATAGCGCAACCAGCCGCCCGAGACGTCGAAGCGTGCACCGGGCTCGATGATCGCGTCGCCGTCAGACTGGATACGAATCGACCCGGCCGTGGCCGAGCGCTCCTCGACCGTGCGGCCGATCTGCTGCGCGGCCAGCCGGTTCAATGTCTCCCGCGAGAACAGCGGACTGCCGATACGCTGGTCGACGCGAAGCGTCGTGCCTGCGAGCGACGGGGATCGCAGTGCGACGCTGTCGCCGAGATTCTCGCCGCGCAGTTCGACGTCGAGCAGGTTGCGCTCGGTCGACACTTGCACGTCGCGCGTCCCCGCGACCGAGACCTCGACGTTGGGGCCGACGTAGACGCGCGCCGTGCCGACGACCACCGGTACGGTGTCGGCATCGTTGGGATTGATCGGTGCGTCGCTCGCGACGATCGACACCTGACCGCCTGGCGCGACGATCGCTGCGCCGCCCTGCGCATCGCCCTGCAGCGCGATGCGGCTGCCCTCGATCCGGACCTGTGACGGGAACGCCTGCTGACCGTCGATCGCGGTGAGCGGCGAGCCGTTCCCACCGACCTCGCTGACGGGCTGCAGTTCGATACGACTGCGCGGCCCGAGTGTGACGGTGCCCGCACGCTGCGGCGTGGGACGCAGCACGGAGTCGAAGGACTCGGGCAGGTCCGAGCGCGCGAGCAGCCAGACCGAGCCGTTGCCGCTGAGCGCGCTGCGGGCCGAGATCCGGCCCTCGTTGTTGACCGCGAGGCCGACCAGGCTGGTGTTCCCCCGGTCGCTCACCAGCGTACCGAGATTACGCGCCTCACCGCCCGAACCGACCTCGACGAACAGCCCGCGGAAGGCCGCCGAGTCCTGCGTCGTCGGCGCGAACAGGTAGACCTTCTGACCCGCGGCCAGCACGATCTGACCGTTCGGCGACGAGATGAAGCCGTTGTTGATCACCTCGCTGGTGGCGAACAGGAACACCCGGCCACCGTCTGCCGACGAGATGCGCGCGGCCTCGACCAGTTGCTGGCCGTTCGGGCCGAGCACCGGCTGCCCCGCGAGGTTGGTCACCGGCCCGCTCTGCACCTCGATGCGAGCGGTGGTCGGTGCGTTCGGCGAACGCTCGAAGGTCGCGCGACCGTCGCGCAACGCGGTGAGGCCGCGGACAAAGGCGTCGTCCTGCAGCGCGAGGGTCGAGGCGATGAACGAGGTGGCGTCGACCTGGGCACCGGGCTTGAAGATGATCCCGTTGCGGTTGATCAGGTAGACCTGACCGTCGGCCACCAGCCGGCCGGCGATCACGCTCGGCCTCGCATCGTCGATCCAGTTCAGCGCCACCCAGTTCCGGTTGCCCTGCTGGTCGAAGCGAACGGTCTGCCCGCGGTCGATGTCGAAGCGGTCCCACCAGAGCTGCGCGCGCGGGGTCGACTGACGAATCACCAGATCTGTGACGCCATCGCCCGCCGAGACTGCGGCGCCTTGCCAGACGGTGCGACCCACGACCGTTCCCGGCAGCAGGGGGGGCGCGGCGATCGCCGACCCGGTACCGCCCTGCCAGAACGCTGCAGCGATTGCGAGCGCGAGCGCGTGCGGGCGATACGGGACGGACGGCAGGCGGCGGGGTCGGAGGTTCACGTCAGAGTTCCATCTGCAGACGGACATGGGCGCGCCAGCCCGTGTCCTGCGGCGGCACGGGATGGAACGACCGGGCAACGTCGACCGACACCGAGGCCGTCCGCCCCGACCGCACGCGCAGGCCCGCGCCCGCGCCCGCGAGCGTGTAGCCGGTCCGCTGTTCGGGCAGGGGATCGACGATCGTGGTCTGGGCGATGTCGTAGAACGCGAGCCACTGCGCGGTGAACGACTTCGCGAACTCGGAGGGCTTCGTGCGCAGCTCCAGGCTACCGAGCAACCCCCGATCTCCGAAGGCGCTGCTCTCGAGATAGCCGCGCACGCTGTTCGCGCCGCCCGCCCCGAACTGCTCCGCGGGCACCAGGGCCTGCTGCGCGTACTGCCCCGCGAAGCGGCCGCGCACCGACAGGCCCGCGCCGATCGACTGCTCGTGCGAAACGTCCCATCGCAGCGTCGCGAAGCTCGCCGAGCCGAGGTAGCGTCGCGCCGCGAACGCGGTTTCGTCGCTGGCGAGTCCGCGAACGTTCATCGCGGCCGTCGTCTCGAGCTGCGTGGTCGCTCCGGGCACGGACCGCAGCGCGGTGTAACCGAGACTTGCCGGCATGTAGATGAGCAGGGGGAAGTCCTCCTGCTCGAGTCGCTTGTAGTCGAATCCCACGCTCCAGGTGTGGAAGATATCGCCGTACCCGCGCAGCGGCGAGACCATCCGCAGGCCCACGACCGTCTGCCCACCGAACACCGTGGAGTTGCCGACCGACGTGGGCGTCTTGCTGTCGCTCTTGATGGCATAGGCCGACAGGGTCGGATCCTGCGTGCCGCCGAGCGGCGCCGCGTAGCTCGCGGTGAACACCTTCACCTGGGACGGGTCGGCCGGCGTGACGAGGAATCCGACACCCAGCGTGTGGCGTCGTTCCCAGAGGTTCGAGTGGCGCAGTCCCAGACCCACGCGCCAGGGCGTGGTGTTGAGTGCGCTCTGGTTGTTGACGTCGATCGACGCGACGAGCGGCGAGCGGTCCTGCACGTCGAGATCGATGTCGAGCGTGCCCGGCGTGCGGCCCTGCTTGAGCGAGGGCGTGACGACCAGACCCTGCGCGGCGTTGATCGCGGAGAGCTCGCTCCCGACGTCGGCGAACTGGGGCACGGTGCCCTCAGCGGCCGAGGGAAGCGACGCGGCGATGACGCCGGGGGAGTAGTAGCGCGCGCCCCGCACCCGGAGCCGGCCGACGGTGGCTTCGACCACCTGCAGCGTCACCACCGCATCCTGGACGCGCTGCTCCGGAACGTCGACACCGACGCTCTGGAACCCGCGCGCCTGATACGCCCGCTCGAGGGCCGCGCGAGCGCTCTGCACGTCGTTCATCGTTCGGGACGGCCCGAGGAACGGCGTGACCGCACGCTCGATCGATTCGGTGTCGAGCACGGTGTTGCCGACGATCACGTACTCGTATATGTCGAACCGAGGCTCGGAGGCTGCAGCGGGCGTCGCAGCCGGCGTCGCCGGTTGCTGTGCCGATGCCAGGCCGGCGGCCATGGCCATCGCCAGGCTCAGCACGACCCGGGCAAGCGGGGTCACGCAGGTGAGCGCGGCGAAACGGCGGGGACGTCGGTCTGCCATGGAATTCGGTGGGGGGATGCGCGGGCGGGTAATCGGGCCGGTCGTGCGATGCACTCTCACGACACCCGGAATGTAAGGGGTGACTCTCGATGCAGAGGAGACGCGCCGATCCGATCGGATCAGTGCCGCAGGCTCCTAAGGGTGGCGAACGGAGGTGGACCGTACGACGTCCGAGGAAAGAAAAGACCTGTTCCGCGTTAGCGGAACGGGTCTTGGGTCAACACCGTTCGGAACGAGGCCCGTCGAACGGGCCTCGAACCGTCAGGTTACTTGCGCTTGCCCGTGGTGAACGGATCCTGGTCGCGGGTCCACACCGTCTTGCAGGTGTTGTCCGAACCGACACCCGCGATCTGCACCGCACCGGTCGCGAGCGCGCCGGAGACCGTGCAGACAGCCGAGCCACGCAGGCTGGCCAGGAGGCTCGTGTACATCGTGTTCTTCACCCCCGTGAACGCGGCGCGACGGTTCAACGTGACCTCACCGACGTTGTCGTAGGTGCCGTTCTTGGCGTTCGTCAGGTTGTTGGCCTGAGTGCCATTCGTCGACGCTTCCATCGGGATGCCGTCGAGCTTAGCGAACGACCAGGTGTTCGCCGTGCCGCCCGGGGAAGCGCCTGCGTTGTTGTCGTTCTCGGCGCTGATGATGCCGATTGCCGGAATGCCCGACGACGTCGCGCGGTTCATGCAAGCACGGACGTTGCCGCCGGTCACGTTCGACGCGTAGATCACGTCCTTCCCGAGACTGCCCCAGTCGGTCGAGTTCGCACCCGGGGCCGCCGTCACGTCGGCAGCAGGCTGGCTGCCGTTACGCAGCCAGTAGACGTTCGCCCAGGCCTGCGTGCCCGAGGTCGGGACACGACGGCAGACGACGTAGCGGTTCGGACCGGCGAGGCCGCTGGTATCGACGCCGAGCGCGATGTCGATGCTGTCGGCGTCTGCGAGCGAACCCGACAGGATGCCGGACACCACGGTCTTGTTGATGCCCGGAGCGCGGTTGTCACGGACGTTGTTGGTGACGGTCAGGCCCTGAGCGGACTGCAGCAGCGCGCCGAGCACATTGTTCACGGCGATGCCGAACACCACGCCTTGGGCGAGGTCGATCACGCCACCACCGCCGAACGGCGTGGCGATCGCCGTGAAGACCGGCGCGTAGGTCGCCGTCGGGAGGCCGCCAGAGGCCAGCTCGGGGAACTCGGCCGCCAGTTGGGCGATGCTCGGCAGGTTCGGCGCAACGAAGCCGCTCGGGCGAATGTCCGACACGCCGACGTCGGGGATCGACGCCGTGATGCCGTTGACCGTGCAGGAGTCGGACGTGCCACCGGCGGCAACGGCGCCACAGGAGGCCGCCGTCGGGTCGATGCGCGGGGTGTTGCGACCGCCGCTGAAGAGCACCGGCTGGACGCCCCAGCTCGAGCCGAGGGTCGAGTAGTAGATCGCGACCTGGGTGCCGCCGCTGGTGCAGCCCCAGGCCTGGTAGCGGGCCGAGTTGCCGGACGTCGAGCGCAGGCGGGTGAACGTGTTGTTGCACACGTTCAGCTGGATGTTGTCGATGAGCGTCTGCTGGGGCGCGGTGGCACCCGAGATGAACAGCGTGTTGGCAGCGGACACGGCGGCCATCTGGGCAGGCGTGATCGCCTGAGCGCCGGCCTGGCCGGCGGCCAGGGTGAAGCCGGCAGCGATCGCTGCCGAAATCAGAGTGCGTTGCATGGTGTGAAATCCCGGTTGGAGTCGGTGTGTGAGGAGACGCGGATCAGGCGCGACGGGCCGCGCGACGACGTGCGACCATGCCGGCGAGGCTCAGGCCGGCCAGCATGAACGCCCACTCGCCCGGCTCGGGAATCGCGGCGACCGAGTAGACGAGTTCGCCGCTTTCGAGCACCGAGAAGGTGCCCGCGTAGTCGAGCACGTTGGCGACCCGGTTACCGTAGGTGATGCCACCACCGGTCGGGACGTTGTTGTTGGCCGAGTAGATGAACAGGGCCTGCTGACCCAGCGCGGTGTCCGTGGTGAAGTTGATCTGACTGCCGCCGAAACCGAGGCTGGCGAGGAACGCGTTGCTGTAGTCGGCCGCGTCGACCGCGCCGCCGCGGACGTTCACCGAGTAGCCATTGGCGGTCGAGCTGTGGTTGGTCAGACCATTGGTCGCGTTGAGGAACGACTGGAGCGAGTTCACCCCGGTGATGGCGGTCAGGTCGACGTTCTGAAGTGCAGTGCCGATGCCGTCGCCATCGGCGATCGTGCCGGCTGCGTTCAGCGTGGAGGTCGTCAGGAGCCGCTTGTTGCCGGGTTGCGTCGCTGCGCTGGTACCGGTGCCGTCGAGCGCGATCAGCGAGAAACGCAGATCGGCCGTCGAGCCACCAACGCCGGACAGCGCCGACAGGAACGAGCCCCAGCCGGTCAGCGTGACCGGGGCGTTGAGGGCCGCGGGCGCCGAGCCCGAAGGCAGGAAGTCGGCCAGCTTGATGCCGGTATCGAACGTGTAGGTCACGCGTTGCGCTTCCGCGGCTTGCCAGTTCGACACGGCCAGGAACAGCTCTCCGTTGCCGGAAGTCGCGTCATCAATCGCCGCCATCGCCGGCGCGGCCGCCGCCGCAACGGCGAGTGCAACCAGGGTCTTCTTGAACATGTGAGGCTCCAAATCGTTTCGGTTGGGTCGGCCGACCGGGGGCTCGCTCAGCGAAATCACCTCGATGGACCATGTCGAAGCTGACGCACGGCCAGCGATCCGAACTATCGCGATCTGAAGTGAACGGTTCTGCGCGAAATCGACCGCCGTTCTAGTCCGATCGGCATTGGCCGAAGCCCGCGCAGACCATCGCCGCGCGGGCGAATGTCATCGCTCGAGCCAGTCGAGCACGACGGCGCCCGGTTCCGCGCCCGCGGCGAGCAGCGCACGGGCGATCGGGGCGTTCTCGTTGATCGCCGCGAGCAGCAGCGGCGAGCGGCCGTTGGTGTCGCGGACCTCGGGGTCGGCCCCTGCGCGCAGCAGCTCGGTACAGGCGCGTGCGGCATCGGCCTCGGCACAGACGACCAGGGGCGGGCCGAAGCGGCTGGCGAGCTGGAGGTCCGCACCGGCGAGCGCGAGCGGGCGGATCACCGCGGGCCGATCGAGGTGCGCGGCGAGCGACAGCGGCGTGTGGCCGGTCGCATCGCGCCGATCCGGGTCGGCCCGATGCCGCAGCAGCAGCGCCGTCAATTCGCCGTGATCACGCATCGTCGCCAATGTGAGCGGCGACAGCCCGTGAAGGCCGCGCCGGTCCGGGTCGGCGCCCCGCGAGAGCAGCAGCCTCGCCACCGCGACATGGCCGTTCCGTACCGCGCCGGCGAGCGCAGTCTGTCCAGCTTCGTCGCGCGCATCCGGGCCGATGCCCTCGGCGAGCATCGCGCGGACACGGTCGATGTCGCCTGCCGACGCGACGCGCACCATCTCCGCATTGGCGGCCAGCCGAGCGATCAGCGGCTGCGCGAGCGGATCGCGCTGCAGGGCCTCGCGCTGTGCGGCGTCGATCCGGACCTGCTTGGCGCGTGGCGCGCGATCGACGCCGTCGATCACCGCGCCCGGTCCGTCGAGCGACGGACCCGACACCGCAGGCGACGGCAGGCCGATCGCGATGAAAAAGGCCAAGGACAGCGCCGATGACGCGACACCGGGGAATGGCCTCGACGCGGCGTGGCGGTGACAACGGCTCGGTGTGTTCATCACGGCGCTCGGGCGGGTCGATACTTCGATGGGCGGCTGCCCGGGGCCCGACAATCTAAGCGGGCGCGCCTCGTCCACCCGACCCGACGCGTCGGCGCACGGATCCGTTCCGCCCCTTCCGGCAGGTCCTGACGGGGCCGATCGGAACAAGACTGCACCGAACCTGATGACCCCGAGTTCGGCACCGGTCGCCGGCAACGCCCGGCGGCGGGATGTCACAATCATCCCCCGAAGGGCGCGGTATGCCCCGCCGCCCGGGATGGAGGAGACTTTTAATGCGTTCCCTGCTGCACGCCGCCCTCGCCTGCGCTGCCCTCGCCGCGTCCGCCCCCGCCGCCGCGCAGACCTTCCCCACCAAGCAGCTCCGCATGGTCGTGACCTTCCCGACCGGCGGCGCGCCCGACATCCTCGCCCGCACGATCGCGGACAAGCTCGACCCGTCCTGGGGTCAGACGATGATCGTCGACAACAAACCCGGAGCCGGCGGCAACATCGGCGCCGAGTTCGTCGCACGCGCCCCGGCCGACGGCCACACGCTGGTGATGGGCACGGTCGGCACGCATTCGATCAACGGCTCGCTGTACGCGAAGATCCCGTACGACATGGTCCGCGACTTCGCGCCAGTCACGCTGATCGCCTCGACGCCGAACCTGCTGGTGGTCAACAACGACATCCCGGCGAAGAACCTCCAGGAGCTGATCGCGCTGGCGAAGGCCAAACCGGGGACGCTGACCTACGGGTCGCCGGGCGTCGGCACCTCGGTCCATGTGTCCGGCGAGCTGTTCAACAGCCTGGCCGGGGTCAAGACCACACACGTGCCCTACAAGGGCCGGCAGATGGCGATCCCCGACCTGCTCGGCGGCAGCATCTCGATGATGTTCGACAACATGCCCTCGGCGCTCCCGGTGGTCCGCGAGGGCAAGCTGCGGGCGATCGGCGTGACCAGTTCGAAACGCTCGGCGTCGGCGCCCGAGATCCCCACGATCGCCGAGCAGGGGCTGCCGGGCTTCGAGGCGACCTCATGGTTCGCGGTGTTCGCGCCGGCCGGTACGCCCAAGCCGGTGGTCGACCGGCTGCACGCCGAGATCGTCCGGATCTTCGGCCTGCCGGACGTCCAGGCGAAGATGAAGACCCTGGGCCTGGACCCCATCCTCGGCGGTCCGGACGAGCTCGCGAAGACGCAGGCGGCCGAGATCACCAAGTGGGCCAAGGTCATCAAGGACTCGGGCGCGAAGGCTGAGTGATCCAGTAAGGATAAGGCGCCGACCGAGAGCCGGCGCTCACTTCCCTGACCTCAGAGCACCTGCCAGAAGCTCAGCCGGACCGCCCCCAGCAGCCGTTCGCCGCGGCCGATGAACTGCCGCTCGCCGAGCCAGGTCCAGCGCGCGTCGCCGGTCTCGAAGCGCGGCTGGCAGCGGAAGTAGACCGACTCGGGCGGCACCGGGTCGCCGCGCATGATCGCTGCCGCGTCCTCCGCGCTGGCATGGCGCAGCGCCGTGTTGTGCACGAAGATGCACGCGCCGTCGTCGAGCTCGATCAGGTAGCGCGCATCCAGATGGGCGGAGGTGATGCCGCCGGTGAGGACCTGGAAGTCGGCGCCCGCGGGCAGCACGCGGCCGCGCATCGCCGGGCCGCGGACCACGCCACCGGTGATCGGAATCACCCGCCGCAGGCCGAACGGACCCTGGCCGGCCTCGAGCGCCTGCGACACGGTGACCACCAGGTCGCACAGGTGCGCGAGGCCCGGCGGCTCGAGGGTGACGGGCGTCGGGAGGGCTGCGGTGTCCGACGACGGCACGGTCGTGGTGGAGGCGGGGGCGGCGGCGGGGGTGTGAGGACTGGGGGCGCTCATCGGCACGGATGGTACGCAGCGCGACCCAGGGATGTCACCTAGGGCCGTCAGCCGTCGTCCGCCCGCGCGACGCATCCTGGCCATCGGGCTCATGCCGAGCCTGGCACCCGCCATGACCCTCAACGACCTCCTCGATGCCTACTGGCGACACGCCGCCGAGCGCGCCCCCGCACTCGCCGCCGCGGTCGAGCGGGACGCGCGCGCGCTGCTCGCCTCGGGACGGCTCGAGCGCGCGGTCCGGGTCGGGGACCGGGCACCCGACGTCCTGCTGCCGGATGCCTCCGAGGGCCGGGTCCGCCTGTCGGACCTGCTCCGCAAGGGGCCGGTGGTCCTGGCCTTCTACCGGGGACGCTGGTGTTCGTTCTGCACGCTGGAGCTGCGCGCCTGGCAGCGGGTGCTGCCCGAGCTGCGCGCGCTCGGCGCGCAGCTGCTTGCCGTCTCGCCCCAGGACGAGCACGAGACCACGCTGATGCGCGAGCGCGACCGGCTCGAGTTGCACATGGTCTCGGACGCCGGCAATGCGATCGCCCGGCGCTTCGGCATCGCGACAGAGATCGCGCCCGAACTGCGCGAGGCTTATGCACAGGCCGGCATGGTCCGGCCCGCCTGCGGCACGGCGACGGACTGGAGCCTGCCGCTGCCCGCGGTCTACCTGATCGGCACCGACGGGCGCGTCGCCGGGTCCTGGGTCGACGCCGACTGGCGGCGCAGGGCCGAGCCCGCCGAGGTGGTCGAGCGGCTGGCCTCTCTGCAGCGCTGCTGAGCGGCGCGCGCAGACGGTCGCGCAGACCGGCGTGCCGGGCCCTCGGCCCCGAGCGTGGCATGGGAGAATCCGGTGTACGCACCGCTTGCCGTCGCCACCGACGGCCCCGTCCCCGATGTCACTCGCCCACGGTCCGCAGACCCTCGCCATCCCCGGCCCCTCGATCGTCCCGGAGCGGGTCCTCCGCGCGATGCACCGGGCGTCGCCGAATATCTACACCGGTGCCCTCGTCGAGATGACCCGCTCGCTCGTGCCCGACCTGAAGCGGGTCGCGCGCACCGAGCAGCAGGTCGCGATGTACATCGGCAACGGCCACACCGCGTGGGAAGCTGCGCTAGCGAACACCCACTCACGTGGTGACCGCGTGCTGGTGCCGCTCGCTGGCGCATTCGGGCGCGGCTGGGCCGAGATGGCCGAGGGCCTGGGGCTGCAGGTCGAGACGATCGACTTCGGGACCGCGTCGCCGATCGACGCCGCGCGCATCGGCCAGCGGCTGCGCGACGACCGCGCACACGAGATCCGGTCCGTGCTGACGGTGCACGTCGACACCTCCACGTCGCTGCGTGCGGACCTCGCCGCGATCCGTCGCGAGATCGACGCGGCCGGCCATCCGGCGCTGCTGCAGGCCGACTGCATCGCCTCGCTCGGCTGCGACCGCATCGAGATGGACGCCTGGGGCGTCGACGTGCTGCTCGCCGGCTCGCAGAAGGGCCTGATGCTGCCGCCCGGCATGGCCTTCG
>JBIPLJ010000069.1:0-21116 GCA_044368415.1 Burkholderiaceae bacterium | reverse complement strand
CTCTCGCGCTCGATGAGCGCCTTCAGTGCCTCGCTCAACAGGGCAGTTCGATCCATCGGACCCGTCAGCTTCGCAGCCTTGGCCATCAACTCGTCATCGATGTTGATCGTGGTTCGCATGCCTCGGCTCCCAAAGAATGGACACAAAACATGGCATCAAATGATGCCTGATGACGTGCCTGCAGACGCATCGGAACATCCCAGGAGGTTCTTGCTGCGGTCGAAGCCCAGTACGCGGTGCTGCCGATGGACGGACGGACGTTCCGGGAGTGGGCGTGGCTGGTGCACGCGCGCTCGGACACGCTGTACGAAGACGCGATGATCGCGGCCACCGCGCGCGTCCACGGCCTGACGGTCGTGACCCGCAACATCAAGGACTTCCGGGTCTTCGATGTGCCGCTGCTCGATCCGTTCGAGGCGGGGCGCAAGCGCTGAGGGAGAAAGGGATCAAGCGATGGGCCGAAATCGACGCATCGTGCTCATGTGTCGACTTCTCGCCCCCAAATCGACCTGTTCGGGCGTCACGTCGATCGGTTGGTCATGTCCGACAATCAGGCTGCCCTCATCCTGACGCCCATCCGCAAGCACACGCTCCGCGACCTGCTGGCGTCGTGGGCGCCGCTGGAAGACGCACTGCCTGAGGTGGAGGACCAGCCGGTCCAGCCGCGCCGATGAAAGCCCGCTTGGGTACTGGCGGCTCACAATAAAGCGTGCTTTAATTTGAATCGGCCAATTAAAGCCCGCTTTGCATGCCTCGAATCACCGGCACCGAGATCACCACGACCACGCTCGGCGAGTCGGTCCGTGCCTTCGTACCGCATCCGCTGCCGCCGGCCGACCCGTCCCTGGCACCGGCCTGCTTCATCGACCTGAACCGGCAGGCCGAACTGGCGCTGGCGCGCCTCGCCGGGGTGTCGGGCCTGGTTCCGTCGGTGGACTGGCTGCTCTACAGCGCGATCCGGAAGGAGGCGCTGCTCACCTCGCAGATCGAGGGCACCCAGGCGACGCTGACCGATCTGTTCGACGAGGAAGCCGGCCTGAAGGTCAGCAACACCGACGACGTCGAGGAGGTCACCAACTACCTGCGCGCCTTCCGCTGGGTTCGAGGGCAGCTGCGCGACCCGAAAGGCTTGCCGATCAGCGTTCGGCTGCTGTGCGAGGCGCACCGTCTCCTGCTCGACGGCGTTCGCGGTGCCGGCAAGCAACCCGGTGAACTGCGCCGCTCGCAGAACTGGATCGGCGGCACGCGGCCGGGCAACGCTGCCTTCGTGCCGCCCCCGCCCCAGCAGGTGGCCGATCTGCTGACGGGGCTGGAGCGCTACATCCACGCCGTCGACGCCGACCTGCCGCCGCTCGTCAGGGTTGCGCTCATCCACGCCCAGTTCGAGACCATCTATCCCTTCCTGGATGGCAACGGACGCATCGGGCGATTGTTGATCGCCACGCTGATGGAGCACTGGCGCTTGCTCGAGGCGCCGCTGATGTACCTGAGCGGATACCTCGAGCAGCATCAGGCCGAGTACGACCGACGCCTGTCGGCCATTCGCAGCGACGGTGACTGGGAAGGCTGGGTGTCGTTCTTCCTCGACGGCGTGGCCGCTGCGTCGGCGGAGGCCGAGCGCAGCATCATCGAAGTGGCCAGCCTCATCACCGCCGACCGCAGGCGACTGCTGGCGTCCCCCAAGGCGGGCCCGACCAGCTATCGCCTGTTCGAACTGCTGCCGATGATGCCGCGCTTCAGCGTCGAGCACGTTCGCCAGCGATTGGGGACGACGTTTCCGACCGCAAGCGCCGCCATCCGGCTGCTCGAGGAACTCGGCATCGTGGCTGAACTCACAGGCCAGAAGAAGAACCGCATCTACAGCTATCAGGCGTACGTGGACCTGCTCTCAGGGTGAGGGTGTCCCGAAAGTCCGACTGTCGCCACGGGTTGCCCGGGCAAGTCGCGAATCATGAAGCACGGGCGCGGCGCCAACCACCCAGATTTGCAACTTCCCGTCCTCCCATGCACGGTGTCGCCTCGCTCGAATCCCCTCCCCCCAGATGCCCGACTCCCGCACCCCCCTGACCCCCAAGCCCCGCCTCGACCGCGTCCTCGGCCTGCCCGAGCGCGCCCAGCGTCTGTCCACCGGCACCAAGACCGCGCTGCTGTTCGCAGCCCTCGCGCTCATCGCAGTCGCGGTTGCGGTGATCGACCCGCGTCCGAGCCTGCGGCATGTGAAGGTCGCGATCGCCTCGGGCGCGCCGACCGGGCAGTACCACGCCTCGGTGGAACGCATCGCCGCGGAGGTGGGCCGCGAGCACGGGCGGGTGGAGAACCTGACGTCGGCGGGCTCGGTCGAGAACGTGGCTCGGCTGGTAGGTGCGCGCCGCTCGTGCGAGGTGCACTTCGCGCTGGTGCAGGACGGCGTGGACTGGCCGCGCGACAGCGGGCTCGAGCTGATCGGCCGGCTGCCGCGCGCCGAAACGCTGCTGCTGCTCGGTCGCGAAGCGGACCGGATCCGCTCGGTGGACGATCTGCGCGGGCTGCGGGTGGGCATCGGCCCGGACGGCAGCGGCACGGCGGCGCTCGTGCGGCGCGTGCTCGGCCCGCTGGCGGAGCTGGGCATGACGCTGTCGACACAGCCGATCGACGAGCAGCTCGATCGCCTGCAGCGCGGCGAGCTGGACCTGGGCGCGATGGTGATCGACGAGGACGCCACGCTCGCGGTGGAGGCGGTGCGCACGCGCGGCCTGCAGATCGTGGACCTGCCGAACGCAGCGGCCCTCGCACGCCGGCTGGGCTTCACGGCGGCGGGCACGATCGCGTCGGGCCAGTACGACTACGTCCGGCGCATGCCGCGCGAAGCCAAGCACGTGCTGCGCGTGGACACGCTGCTGGTGGGCAACGGCTGCGCGTCGCTGTCGCGCACACAGGGACTGATGACGGCGGTCGCGGCGGTGTTCCCGACCTTCGTGCGCCATAACCGCGGCGAGCCGAACGTGACGGGGCTGCCGTTGAATCCGGTGGCGCGCGGCTTCTTCGACGAGGAGGGGCCGGACGTGCTGGGGCGCTTCGCGCCGTGGCTGGTGGACGTGATGCCCTTGGCGAGCTGGATGCAGCTGGTGGTGGGCTTCTCGGTGCTCTTCAGCGCGATGACGCTGTGGCACCGCTTCCGGCTCTGGCGGATCGATGCGCTGCGTGTGCAGATCGAACGCGACGTGCCGGCACTCTTCGGGGCGGGCACGACGGTGGGCGACATCGAGTCGATGGCGCCATCCGAGCGGCACCGGGGCGACGAGACACGGGCGGCGGTAAATGCGCTGATCGAACGGCTCTCGGCCCTGTCGGCGCGCTGCCGGCGCCACTCGCTGTCGGTGGTGGTGCCGATGGGGCAGGAAATGTCGTACCGCTACCAGGAGACGCTGGTGGCGGACCTCACGCACGCGCTGCGGGCATTCCGAGAGCGGCTGGGGCCTCCCGCTCCGCCGCATTGACGCCTCACCTCGAGCCAAACCACACTCGCCACGCGCTGCCGCCGTGGCTCGCGCCAGCGGGGCGCTTCAAGACCGCCGTTAAGCGGCGGCCTGCTTGAAGAACCCGCCGTCCACCTTCAGCGTGCGCCGCTTGAAGCGCCAGCCTTGGGCCGTCTTGACGACCACGCTGCGGTCGTAGCGGCCACTGGCCACCACGCGCGGTACCTCGGCGACCTCGAGCACGAGCAGGTCGTTGGTCACATGAGCCTCGGTGGCGCTGATCGGCTCGATCGCGACGTTCATCGCGAGGTGGCGCTTGCCGTTGGCCATGCCGCCCGGGCCGACGTGGTGCCGCTCGAACTCGTACATCTGCTGCCAGGTGTCGATGGTGCCGAAGGCGCCACTGTCATACCCGCCGAACTCGGCGGGCTCGACCCAGGTGCGCATGAAGGCGTCGGCATCGGCGTTGTCGGTGGTCAGGCCATACAGCGAGACGAGGTTCTGGATCTCTGCGATGTCGGTGGCGGTGAGCGGGTCCATGGCGACACTCCTTGAAGACGACGTGATGAACGTAAATCTACGTCCGGCACACCTCATGGACAAGGGCAGGATAGTGGATTTACTGTCCATATATACGAACAATCCGCGGCTTGTGTAATCAGGGCTGCAAGGGGGCGCTATGGACGATCTGAACGATGTGCTGGTCTTCACCCGCGTCGCCGATCTGGGCAGCTTCACCGCGGCCGCGCAGCGCCTGTCGCTGCCAAAGTCGAGCGTCAGCGCACGCGTGGCCCGGCTGGAGGCGCGCCTGGGTGCACGCCTGCTCGAGCGCAGTACGCGCAAGGTGCGCCTCACCGCGGTGGGCGCGCGCTACCACGAGCACGCGCGGCGCGTGATCCTGGAGCTGGAGCAGGCCGCGGCCGCGGTGGAGCGATTCCGCTCGGCGCCCAGCGGTACCTTGCGCATCAGCGCCGCGCTGGTGATGGGGCAGGTGCTGCTGCGCCCGGTGGTCACGGAGTTCATGCGGCTTCACCCGGCGGTGCAGGTGGTGGTCGAGCTCTCGAACCGACGCGTGGATCTGCTCGAGGAAGGCTTCGATGTGGCGGTGCGGGCCGGCACGCTGCCGGACTCGGCACTCGTCGCTCGCCGCCTGGGTCAGGCCGGTGCGCGCCTGTTCGCGTCGCCCGCCTACCTCAAGCGCCGCGGTGTACCGCGACGGCCAGCCGATCTGCCGGACCACGATCTGCTGGAAGGCAGCCCGACGCTCTCCAACGCCGGCTGGACACTGCGCCACGACCGCGGCGATGCGGTCGAACAGGTGGCTGCGCGCTTTCGTCTTGTAGCAAACGATGCGGTTGTCCTCCAGGCCGCGGCGCTCGAGGGCCTGGGCATCGCCAGCCTGCCGACCTTCACGATCCAGGACGATCTCGCCGCCGGCCGGTTGAAGACGGTGCTGCCGGACTGGAGCACGCGCCACCTCGACATCCACGCGGTGTTCCCGTCGCACAAGAGCCTGTCGCCGGCACTGCGCGCATTTGTCGACCTCGCCGCTCTGCACCTCGAGGCGCGATTGGGGTCGGGGTCGATCAGCAGGCCGCGCTGAGCGCGGCGGCGGCGAGGACGAGGCGGCCGCTGGATGTGTGGCGGGAGGTCGGCATGTTGGCGACCTCCGGGATGAGGTCTCGATGGGGAACGGGCCGAGGCTCCCAGGACCAGACGCTCACGGCGAAGCAGCCGGGGCGCGGGTCAGCCGCTCCAATGCGGTGCCAAGCGCCTTGTCATCGAAGGGCTTGTCCTTGCGCTCGATTGGGTCCGCGCCAGCGGCGCCGGCAGCGCAAGCCTTCACGCAGGGCAGGTGCAGTCGGTGCGACCCCGTGCGGCCGGCGTCGCTCCGGCCGCACGACGCTGCAACGGCCCTCAGGCGGCCTTCTTCGCCCAGGCGGTGCACCAGCCCTTGCCGGCGACCTGCTTGCCCGCGAAGAGCGGACACCCGCCCCACGGATCGGTCGGCTTGCCCTGGTACAGCGCGCAGTTGGTGCAGACCTGACCAGCGGCGTACTTGGGGTACTTCTTGGCGTCGACCTTGGTGGCGTCGGCGGCGTAGCCGAGGGCCACGGCCTGGGGGTCCTTCTCGTCGAGCTTCGCCTGAGCGTGGGCGCCGGTGGCGAGGGCCGCGCCGCCGGCGGCTACGGTCATGATGAAGACGCGTCGGGTGCTGTGCATGGAAACCTCTCGTGCTGCGGTGGGCCGGTCTTGGGGGGACGCGTCGGGTGGCCCGGGTGCCCGGCGCGTCATGGATGTCTGTGGGCGCTAGGCGCGGGCGGCCTCGTGGTGGCGCTCGATGAGGCGGACGGCGAGCGCGCGGCCGGATCGCCATGCGCCCTCGACGCCGGCGCCACCGAGCGCGTCGCCGCAGGCGCCCAGGCCCGCATCGGCGTCCCAGTCGCACAGGTCGGGCACGGCGGCGTCGGCGGGCGCGTGGGCGTAGCGCCAGCGGTGGGCGCTTGTGTGAAACCAGGCGAACGGCTGGCCCACGTACTGCGCGAGCGCCTCCTGGAGCCGGGCCTGGACGTCGGCGGGCGCGTCCTCGAGGTGCGCGCGGCTCCATGTGTCGCTGGCATGCACGACCCAGTGGGCGCGGCCGGGGACACGGATGCGGCCAGGACGCGCGTCGCTGCGCACGATCAGGCCGATGGGGCCCGTGGCCGGCTCGGCGAGGTCCCAGGCCGGCAGGGCGGCGGGCGCATCGGTGACGGCCATCAGGGTCCAGCACGGCCGCATCGCGATGGCCCGCGCGCGCACGGCCCAGTCGGGCCGATGCGCCGCCAGCAGCACGGCCGCCTGGGGCGGCGGGAGGGCGACGACGACGCTGCCCACGCCGTGCGCCACCACGTCGCCGCCGCGCTCCAGCAGCCAGCCGCCGGGCGCCTGCCGCAGCGCATCCACCGTGCAGCCGGTCAGCAGCGGCAGGTCGGTCAGCAGCGCACGGCACAGCGCGGGAGTGTCAGGAGTTGGCACCCACTGCGGCGCTTCGTCTCTGTCCAGGCGGCCGTCCCGGTTGACGATCGGCCTCCACCGGGCCAACAGGCCGTCGCGCTCGGCCGTCTCGACACACTGCACGAAGGCCTCGGAGCGGGCCTCGAAGCCGGGCGCGCCATGGTCGAAGCGCGCGGGGTGGGCGCTGCCGTCCGCCCCCGTCCACTCGGCGCGGCGGCTCGCCATGCGCCCGCCCACGCCGCGCGACTTGTCGAAGACCTGCACGGCGAAACCGGCGTCGGCGAGCGCGCGGGCACAGACGGCCCCGGCGATGCCGGCGCCGACGATGGCCACGCTCGGGCGGGGCGCGGCGCTCACGAGACGCGCTCCGGTCGGGAAGCGGGCCGGTCACGCTGTGGGCGCGAGGTGCTGAGGAAACGAGCATCCATGCTGCCATGGTAGTCCGATCCGACTCAGTAGCGACTCCGAAGGGATAATCGGGTGACATCAGCGCTATGATCCGACTCATTTCCGACTCACCACCTTCATGTCATCCGACCCCGACGCCACTGCAGACGACGCGCCGCAGCCCGTGTTCCGCAGCGCTGCAGTCGCACGGCGGGCGGGCATGCCGGTCGCGACGCTGCGGATTTGGGAGCAGCGGCACCGCGCGGTGCGGCCGGCCACGGCCCCCTCGGGGCATCGGCTCTATTCGCCGGCGGACGTGGCGCGGGTGCTGCTGCTGAGGCGGCTGACGGCCGAGGGCCATGCGATCGGGTCGATCGCGGGCTTGGACACGGGGCGGCTACGGCGGCTCGCTACGTCGACGGCGGCGAACGCCTCGACCCCCGGGCACCCCGCCGGACCGCTGCGACTGGTCGTCATCGGACGCACCTTGGCCACGCGCCTGCAGCGTCCGGCGGTCACCCGTCGGCTGGCCGCACCCGCGCGCGTCGTCGCCGTGTTCGACACGCCCGAGGCGGCGGCGGCCGGCGCGGCCGACGCGCTCGACGACGGTCTCGATCCGCCGGACGGCGTCACGCCGCTCGACGGCATCGACCTCCTGCTCTGGCAGGTGCCCGGTCTGCCGGCCCGCATGCCGCCGACGCTCGTGGCCGCGGGCGCCGCGTGGCGGGCGCGGCGCACGGCGGTGGTCCATCGATTCGCCGGCGCGGCGGCGCGGCGGGCCTTCGAGGACGAGGGCGCGCTCGTGCTGCGCGAGCCGCTCGACGACGAGGCGCTGGGTGCCTGGCTTGCGACACACGGGGCGCGGCCCGACCCGCGGTCCGAGGACATGCGCGACTCGGCCGCGCCGCTCGACGTCCGTGTGCCGGCTGCAGACGCGGTGCCGCCGCGCCGCTTCGACGACGCCACGCTGACCGCGATCGCCGGGCTGCCCTCGAGCGTGGCCTGCGAGTGCCCGCGCCACGTCGCGGAGCTGCTGATGCAGCTCGCGGGCTTCGAGGCCTACAGTGCGCAGTGTGCGTCGCGCGGCCCGGCCGACGCGGCGCTGCACGCGGATCTGCACCAGGTGGCGGGCAGGGCACGCGCGCTGTTCGAATCGGCGCTGGAGCGGGTGGCGCGGCATGAGGGCCTGTCGCTGCCTCGGGGTCACGACCCTTCGGAGATCCGGTGATGGCGCTGATCGTCCTGCCGGCCCGGGGAGCTGCCTGCCAAACAGGGATCCGATCGACACAAAGACTCGACATGTCGAACATGGCTTCACCGCCCCCTCCCTCAAACCACCACCTCACCCACCTCCCTCCTGAGCGACCTCGGCATCTCCGCCCCCCGCCCGAACCGCACCACGAGATCCGGCCGCTCGCCCGCCATCCCCAGTGCCTCCGCAAACGGCGGCCGCAGGCTGGCCACCTCGACCGGCTGGTTCAGGAAGGCGTTGCGGATCACGAGCGCCGTGGCCTGCAGCGCGAAGCGCTCGTAGCAGCGCCCCACCTCCACCCAGTTCGCCTTGTCGGCGGTGCGGCCGACGAACACCGCGATGCCTGCGGAACTGCGTATCTGGCGGGCGTACTTGTCGTTCTCGCCCTTGGGGGTGAGCAGCCAGCGGAGCGCCCGCCGGCCGATCCACGACGGGATGTTCGGGTTGCCGACGGTCGCGCTGTACAGGCCGTCGCGGGTGCGCACGGCTTCGGCGCCGTTGAAGCGAATCCAGGCCTTGAGCTCGGCGACGAAGGCGGGGTCGGCGATCTGGGCGGTGTTGCCCTGGATCACGTAGTCGAGGGTCCGCTCGATGGCCGGGCGATCGGTCAGCAGCAGCAGCCGCACGGTGTCGGAGCTGCCGGCGTGCTGCAGCATCCGCAGCACCTGGGCGGACAGGGGCTTGCCATCGTAGTCACCGCGGGTGCACTGGCGATCGGGGATGGCGGTGTAGAGGGTGGAGGTCCGGGCAGGGGTGGGCTCGAGGCTCACGCGGATGGCGTCGGCGGCGGGGTCGAAGCGCGCCTCGCCGTGCAGGCCGTGGGCGTGGGCGGCTTGGATCAGGTTCTCGGTGGCGCAGCCGAGCGAGACGAACAGATGGTGGTCGTCGGGATCGACGGCGGGGCATCGGCGGGCGAGGTCGGGCAGGACGGTGATGGCGCGGCCGGCGGGGTCGAGTGCGAACTTCCAGCACTGGGTGTTGTGGCTCGACGGGGCGAGGGTGGCGCAGCGCACGAGCTCGCGGCCGAGCGATTCACCGACGAGGCCGGTCGGGGTTGTGGCCTGCCAGGTGCGTGCGGCGGTGGCGGCGTAGCTGTCGGCGGCGGGCTCGGTGGAACACGCGCCCAGCGCCAGCGGAGCGGCTGCGAGGGCGGGCAGGGAGGCAGCGAAGCGGCGGCGGGTGGTCATGCGGCGGGGGTCCGGTGAAGACGCAGCCGTGGTGTCCCCGCGGAAGACGCCGTGCGACCGTTCGATTGTGAACGGGCGCGCCTCGACCCCATCGTCGGCGACGAGCCACCCGGGGTCTGTACGGTGGCAGACGCCGCAGGGCGCGGCCGACATCTCCTCGCGCAAGGAGGGGCTGGTGAAGAACGCGGACGGCTCTCGGTCGATCTGATGACGGGGTTGCAGTTCTGGCCTGCTTCCGCAAGCAGATGTGCCTGCTGCGCGGCCTCCAGACAGGCCTGCGCGGCACTCGACCGGCCCTGCCGATGCAGCGCGTCGACCTTCTTGCGCGGGCTCTTGCGGGTCATGTCGGCTGCGCCGCCTTGGCGCACCGCGCTGCTTCCTTGGCCGGGCTGATGCCCTTGAGCACCTTTGTGTCCCGGAGCACCTCCGACCACCACGGGTCACCTGGAGGCAGCCTGGCCAGCTCCGAAGGTGTGAGCCCCCCAGGGGAGATGTGCACGCCCAGGCGATCCCGCAGCAGCTGCATGGCGTCGCGTACATGGCGGCTCGCGTCGACGCTGTCCTCGACCAACACGAGCGCGATGTCCATGTCGCTACGCGGCTCGTCCGTACCGCGCCGACGCTGCCGTACAGCCATGCCGAGCGGCTCTACTTTTTCGTGGTCAGCCCGTCGCCCAGATGGTCCTGCAGCGCCTGCCAGTGCCGACGTTCGGCCTCGAAGAGCTGGGCCAGCGCCGATCCGAGCGGCTGCTCGAGTGCCGGTGCAAAGAGTCGGGTACCTGCCGGGCCCATCACCTTGACGGCGCCCTGCTCAGCCAGCTCGACGCGAAGCACGGCCGGAACACCCACACCGCCCGCTCCAGCACGCGCTGACGCCGCACGTCTGCCTCACACTGCTCGGGCCCGTGGAACGCGTCGCCGTCGCACTCGATGGCGAGCCTGCGATCGAGCGCGCCCTCCACCACCAGGTCGATCCGGAAGCCGCCGGCCGGCACCTTCGGCGTCCCCCGGTACCCGCGCGACGTGAGTGCGGTGAACACTTCGCTGCTCGAAGCCGGACTCGCACAGGGCGATCAGGTCCACGTCGGCCGCCGCGTCCTGGGTGTCGAAGTGCGCGAGTAGCCCGCGCCGCAGCGCATCGTTGGGCGAGAGCTCGTAAAGCCTGAGAGCTCGACGAGCTCGGAGCGCGACTCGATGGCCTCGAGGTGGGCGGCGAGGCGGGCGCGGGTCCAGACCTCGAACCGGTCGGCGGGCAGGACGGGGTCGTCGCCGGCGGCGGGTGCAGGCTCGTCGCCGGCGGCGCGCGCGAGCGACGCGTCGGCGCCGAAGGGCTTGCCGGTGCGCGCGCCGCGCTCGACGGCCTTGGCGGGTGCGGACGCAGGCGAGCGCCTCGGCAGATACCTCGACGGGCCGCATCAGGAAGCCCTCGCGCTCTACGGACAGCGTGGGATGCCGCGAGGTCAGCGACCGACGCCCGCGCCCGGGCAAGGGCGACGCGGCCGCCGGAGTTTGAGGCGCTGCTGGCGCAGGCAGGGGTCGGGTGGGTCGGGTGGGCAGCGACTCAATGTGTTGCTCGGTGCAGCATCCGCGACGCCGCCAGAGATAGCCGCCGGCCCGCCGGGGATACGCTTACTGCGCCCCGGCCAGCAGGCGTTCGCAAGGCATCTACAGCGCGTCGTACTTCGTGCTCCGCCCCCGCGCCGTCGCCACAGGGTACTTCGCCGCATTCAGCACCATCTTCTCGCGCGCCGCCTGCGCGAGATCCACGTCCAGCCTGTCAGCCAGCCGCACGAGATACAGCAGCACGTCCGCCATCTCCCGCCGCACGGCCTCGAGCGTCTTGGGCGGCAGCGCCGCGGACTCGGCCTCGCTCAGCCACTGGAAGGGCTCGAGCAGCTCGGCGGCCTCGACCGACAACGCGGCGGCGAGGTTCTTGGGCGCATGGAACCGTTCCCAGTCGCGCTCGGCGGCGAACACGCGCAGCGCGTCGCGCAGCGCAATCAGCGGGTCGCCGCCGGCAGGCTCCACAGTGTCGGCCATCTCAGAACGTGATGACCTTGTCGGCCCACACCGTCGACTTCGCCAGATCGCCTAACGTGCCGATGGCGGTGCCCGGGATCAGCGGCAGCTCGGCGATGCCGCGGGCCAGTGCGCAGGTGCGGCACACCTTGACCGACACGCCGTGGCCGACCAGCGTCTCGACCATGCCCTGCAGGCCGCTGGTGGCGCCGTCGACCTGGTTGGGCAGCGCAAGCACGGTGGCGTCGGACATCAGGAAGACGCGGACCTCGGGGCGATGCTCGTCGAGGCCGACGAGGGCGGACGCGACGCGCAGCGCGGACAGGCAGCGCTCGCTGCCGTAAGGCGGGGCGTGGATGACGATCAGGATCTTCTGCATGGGGTGGGCCTCCGTTTGGAGACCGCATGATCGCTGATCGCGGCAGCCGACGCCGGCTCAGCCGAAGACCACCATCGCCGCCAGCCCCAACACCTGGACCACTCCCACCACGACCGCCATCCGAGTGGTGAAGCGCCGCTGCTCGGCCAGCGCGCCGGAGACGACGCGCTCGACGCGCTCGGTGCGCCGCTTCTGCGAGCGCAGCGCCGAGCCCAGCGACCAGGTCGACGCCTCGACGTCATGGCGCAGCTTGATGTTGGCGGCGATCGCGGCGTCCGCCAGGCGGTCGTCCTGCGCCTGGGTCCGCGCGGCGAGCGTGCGGATCGCCTCGACCATGCACTCGAGCTCGGAGCGGCACCGCGCGATGGACTCGGCGATCGACTTGTTCTGCGCTTCGGAGGTGTCGTGATGTGCCTGCGCGGCCTCGTCGAGGCGGCGCTGAATGACGCTCAGACCGTCGTGCAGCCAGTCCTGCAGCTCGAGGCGCTGCTCGCCGAGCCGGCGGCGCTGGGTCTCGAGCTCGGCACGCGTGGTATCGGTGATTTCGCGCTGGCGTTCCATGCAGAGCTCGACGCGCTCGCCGAGCTCGGACATCCGCGCATCGATCTCCGGATCGAGCTGCGACCCGCGCAGGCGATCGAAGGCGCGGCCCAGCAGGGTCTCGCGCTCCTCGGGGGTGCTCGCGGCGCGGGCGGCCACGAAGGCCTTCACCGCCTCGGCGCCACCGAACCGTGTCGCCTCGTTCATCTCGCTCAATACTGCGGCCATTCGCTTGACTCCTGGTACCCCGGCTGTTCCGGGCGCGGGCTCCGGCCGATCCGGCGTTCCCACGCGCGACCGACCCGATCGGGCAACCGCACGGTCTGAACGGTGCCGCCGCGCTCGCGCATGCTCCAATCGATGCGGTCGGACGGTCGACGGCGGCCGTCGACCGGTCTCAATTCCGGACTTAATGCCTCGCCATGCGACACGCGCCGCGGTACGACGTCGCGACGCGCGGCCCGCTGGAACGCCGGTTCGACGCGGCATGCCGGCGGATGCGATGCTCAGGCCCACGAACCCAAAGGAGACTCCGAACATGCCGATCTACGAACTGCGCACCTACGACATCATCGTGGGCAAGATGGCTGACGTCGTCGCGCTCTACAAGGCCGAGGGCTACCCGGCGATCCAGAAGCATCCAGCGCGGCTGATCGGCTACTTCACCGGCGACATCGGCGCGCTCAACCAGCTGGTGCACCTGTGGAAGTTCGAGGACGACGCGGACCGCCGGCTCTTCTGGAAGACCCTGTTCGCGGATCCGGAGTTCATGGCCTTCGCGGCGAAGCTGCGCCCGATGATCGCGCATCAGAACAACCAGCTGATGCTGTCGGCGCCGTGGGGGCCGACGCCCTGACGCCCACATGAGCACGCGGACGCGCCCCGCCTGGCCCGGTCTCGCGGTCCTGGGGCTCGGCGCGTCGATCATGCCACTGGACTTCGCGGTCAACGTCGCCTTCCCGGCGATCACCGCGGCCTTCTCGCTGCAGACGGACGCGATCCGCTGGGTCGCGATCTGCTACGTGCTGGTCTACGGCAGCCTGATGCTAGGGTTCGGCGCACTCGGCGACCGGATCGGCTACCTGCGGGTCTTCCGCGCGGGCTTGGTGTTGGGGGCGCTGGCCTTCGTGCTGTGCGTCATGGCGCCGGCCTTCGGCTGGCTGCTGGCCGCACGCGCGGTGCAGGGCGTGTCGGTGGGGATGACGCTATCGTGTGCGCCGGCACTGGCCACGCTGCTGGTCGACGAGCACGAGCGCACGCGCGCGTTGTCGGCCTTCGGCAGCCTGCAGGCGGCGGCCGGTGTGGTCGCACCGGTGATCGGCGGCGCGGCACTCGCCTGGCTCGACTGGCCAGGCGTCTTCGCGTTCCGCGTGCCGGTGGTGCTGCTCGCCCTCGCGGGCACGCCTTGGCTGGAGCAGGCGGCGGCACGCCAGGTACGGCGCGCGGGCGGTGGGTTCGATGTCACCGGCCCAGTGCTGCTCGCGGCGGCGGTGGCGCTGCTGCTGCTGGGCACCGCCTTGGTCGGCCCGGGAGGGTCGCCCTGGCCCGCGCTCGGCTGCATGCTGGCGGGTGGCTCGGCGGCGGCGCGGTTCGTGCGGAACCAGCGCGGCTCGGCCTCGCCGTTGATGCCGGCGGTGGTCGCGCGTGATCCGGGCTTCCGGCGGATCAACGCGGCGGCTTGCCTGGCGCAGCTCGCGAGCTTCGCGGCGCCGCTGACGGTGCCGTACTACCTGCTGCGCGGCGGCGGCTGGACGCCCGTGGAGAGCGGACTGATGCTGGCGCTGTGGGCGGCGGGCATGCTCGCGGGCTCGGGCGCGTCGGGCCGACTGGTGCCGGCGCTCGGCACGCGGCGCGCCGCGACACTCGGGGCGCTGCTGGCGGCGACGGGGCTGGCCGGCATCGCCCTGTGGCCGGAGCGCCCGCAGGCGCCGCTGATGGCCGCCTGCCTGCTGCTGCAGGGCGCGGGGCTGGGCATCTTCCAGGTCGCCTATGCCGACGCGGTGGTGGCCGCCCTGCCCGCCTCGTCGCGCGGCGTGGCGGGCAGCCTGTCGATGGTGGCGCGCACCGTGGGCGTGGTGGTCGGCGCGACGCTGTGGCTGGGACTGCTGCAGGCCGCCGCGGCGCAGGCGGTGGGCAACGGCGGCGAGCCGCGCGCTGCGCTGATGACGGGGCTGGCGTGGGTGTTCTGGGGGGCGACGCTGGCATCGCTGGTTGCAGCGGGGCTGGCGTGGAGCGCGCGGCCGGCCTCGGCGCCGAGCATCGATGACAGCGTCTAGACGCTCGCTGAAGCCGTTAAGGAGCCGTAGCGAGCAGGCCCGAGTCGGCGTCGAGGCGCGCAGCAGGTGTATTCACGGCTTCACAGGCAGCCACTCGGCCGCGAAGGCCTTGCATGCCGCAGCGCTGGGCGCCTCACCCAGCGTCTCGTCGCGGTCCGTCCAGAAGTCGTCCCACAGCGCCTCGAGCCCGTCGTGATACGGATGCGGGGCGTTCGCGTCGAGCCACTCGCGCAGCAGCCGCTCGTCGGGCCGCTCGACACAGGTCTTCTTCAGCAGCGTCTCGGCGGCCTTCACGCCCAGCGGCAGCTTGAGCCGCAGCCCGAGCACGCCTTGCAGCAGCGTGAACAGCAGGTGCGCCTCGTCGGTGCGCCCGCCGGTCAGCGCCAGCCAGTGCTCGGTGGTGTTGGCCTCGGCCGCGTCGACCTCGCCGAGCGCGGTGTCGGGCACCACCAACCACTCGTAGAGCGGGTTGCTCACCGGGTCCCCGGCGGCGAGCCGGTGCAGCGGCGTGCGCGGATCGGTGATGGCGGCCAGCAGGCCGGGCGAGCGCTCGAACCACACCGCCTCGACGATCGGGCGGTACGGACCGGGGATGCGATCGGGCAGTGCGGCGAGCCGGTCGGGCGCCTCGCGCACCGCACCCAGCAGCCGCTCGAAGCCCTTGAGGTCGGCGACCCACGCGCGCTGCGGCGACCAGCCGAGCACCAGCAGCGCCGTCAAGATGACCTGCTCGGGCTCGTAGAACGGATCGGGCTCGTGCCCGTCGAGCAGCGCGGAGACCGCGCGCGCGGCACCGCGCCTGCGGCGGCGCTCGTCGGCACCGCGCTCGCGGCCGGCGAATTCGGCGAAGGGCATGAACGCCCAGTCGGCCACCACCTGCTCCTCGATGCCGCGCCGGGTCGCGTCGTCCAGCGATTCGAACTCCTCGCCGATCTCGGAGGCGATCACCCGCTTGATGGCCTGCGACGCACCCTTCGTGTGGTACAGCAGCCCGTTGTCGAGCAGCGAGCGCACCGCGGCCTCGAGGTCGCCGCTGCTGACCCTGTACAGGTGCAGGTTCACCAGCCCGAGCATGCTGCGCATCGCGCGCTCGAGGTCCTCGCGCAGGTGCTCGGAGCCGAGCACGCCCGCGATGCGCCGGACACCGCGCGTACCCTCGACGAGCAGCGCCTCTCGCCGCTCCGGGCGCAGCGCGCCCTCGCGCACCGCGTGCGACCAGGCGCGCTCGAAGAGCGTGCGCGCGTCGTGGTGCGCGACCTGGCGGGCGACCGCGCTCACAGCACGTCGTCCTCATCGTCGCCCAGGCCGAGGCCGAGCGACTTCGGCTTGGGCGGCGGCGGCATCGCGGCGGCGCGATGGTGACGCGCGCGCAGCATCTCCATCATGTCGCGGAACACCTCGTAGTGATCGCAGCGCAGCCGCCAGGTGAGCTCGTGCCAGTCGCGGTCCTGCACCTCGCGCAGCGGCACGACGTCGCGCGCCGAGTCCTCGTCGAGCTCGCCGAGCTGCAGGTCGAGGTTCGACACCGGGATACCGTCGACCTCCTCGCCCTCATGCGGGTTGAACGTACCGTTGCGAAAGAAGCGTTCGAGCTCCTCGTGGCGATCGGAGAAGTAGTCGCAGAGCGCGTTCAGGCCGGACTCGCCGGCGCCGAGCGCGACGATGTAGTCGTCGCTGCGGTCCTCGTCGGCAAACACCACGGCATTGACCATGCCGCGCAGCCGGTCGTGGTTCTTCTCGTTGTAGGCACGCTCGAGCGCGACGGCCGCGGCGAACTGCGCGGGCGAGATCAGTTCGCCGACGATCGACATCCGAGAGGCGTCGTGCTCGCGCAGGATCGCGACCAGGTCGCGCGGCGGCATCTCCTCGATGATGCGTGCGAGCGCGCGGTCGCCCTCCTGGTCGGCGATGACCGCGAGCGCGCGCTCGGCGCTGTCGATATCGCCCTCGTAGACCAGCCCCGAGACGGTCTTGACGATCGGGTGCGTCACTGCGGCGTCCTCCGGTCGAAGCCCTGCTGCTCGAGGTAGTCCTCGCTCTGCGTCTCGTCGTCGACCTCGTTGGCGTCGACGTCCTCGTCGGCGTCCGAGCCGCTGCCGCGGCCGTCCTCGGCGGTGGCTTCGCCGTCGCCATCGTCGTAGCCGCGTGCCAGCGTCATCTCGAACTCGAGCGCGACGGCGGTGGCGAGGAAGTCCTCGCCGCCGGGCTGCGCGAGCACCTGCCGGATCAGCGGCCGCGCCCAGTCGGCGACGAAGAGCTCGTTCGACAGCGTCTCCCAGGTCGGGAACTCGCCCGGGTCGCAGTCGAGGAGCTGGAACAGCGTCGGTCGGTGCGCCTTTTCGAAGCCGAACGCGCGGTGGAACACCGGAATGACCATGACCGGCGCATAGCCCATCAGCGGCAGCAGCGAGGCGAGCGCACGCCGCTTCTCGGCCAGGCGCCGGTCGAGCACCGGCTTGCCTTCGGAGTCGGTGCGCAAATCGTCGAGCTCGGCTTCGTACTCGCCGCGCAGCTCGTGGAAATAGGTGGACAGTCTCATTCGAATTCCGCCAGGTAGGTGTCGAACATCGCCCGTGCGGTGGCCGCCGGGTCCTCGAGCAGGCGCTTCTGGCGCATCTGGTCGTATGCCTTGCGGCGCTCGTCGTCGGTCAGCAACTCGTAGGCAGCCTGTACGTCACGGAACCGCGCGGCCGCGTCGGCAGCCGGGTTGCGGTCGGGGTGGTACAGCGCCGCCTTGCGGCGGTAGGCGAGCCGGATGTCGGCGACGCTCGCGCTCGAGGCCACGCCGAGCACGTCATACGGATCGGGAGGGGATGCGGTCATGGTCCGGGCGATGCAGGGAAGGCCGCAGTGTAGCGTCGGCAGGCGCCTGACCCCTCGCAGACCCGCCGGATGCCGCTTGGCGCCCGTCGACAGGCCGGCCTAGCATCGCCCGACACTTTCCCACCACCCCGAGATGATCCCGCCGGTGAACCCGTGAAACGCCGACCACTGGCCGGGCGTGTCCTCGAGCGGCGCGGGCGCGGGCGTGGCCCCGGCCGCGGGCCTGTGCTATGGCGCGATCGGCACCGACACCGGCGGCTCGATCCGCTTCCCGTCGGGCGCCAACGCGATCACGGGCTTGAAGCCCACCTGGGGGCGGGTGAGCCGCCACGGCGTGCAGGCGCTCGCCGACAGCCTCGATCACCTCGGTCCGATGACCCGCTGCGCCGCCGACGCGGGCGCGGGCGCGATGTTCGCGGCGATGGCAGGCATGGATCCTAACGATCCGACCACGCTCGAGGAACCGGTGCCCGACTGCCTGGCCAGCATCGAACAGGGCATCGCCGGGCTGCGCATCGCGATCGACCCGGGCTTCGTCTGCGGTGTGTGCCAGCCGGAGACCGCGAAGGTGATCGACGAGGCGCGCCGCGTGCTGGCCGCGCTGGGCGCGCTGGGCGCCAAGGTGGTGGAGCTGCCGATGCCCGACCGCACCACACCGATGTACAAGGACTGGGCCAAGTACTGCGCGGTGGAGACGGCGGTCGCGCATGAGCCCTGGTGCCCAGCGCACAAAGCCGAGTACGGCCCGGTGCTGGCGGACCTGATCGAGCAGGGGCGCGCGATGGACGCGCTGACCCTCACGCATGTGCATCACGACCGGCTGGTGTTCCAGGGGCAGTTGCGCCGGCTGTTCCTCGACGTAGACCTGCTGCTGATGCCGGTGCATCCGTTCGGCAACCCGTCGGCGGCGGCGCTCGACGAGATTGCTTCAAGACGCCCAACGGCATCGATGACGTGCTGCGCTTCACGGCGCCCTTCGACATGTCGGGCAGCCCGACGATCACGGTCCCGGGCGGCTTCGACGAGCGGGGCATGCCGATCGGCTTCCAGCTGGTGGGGCGGCACCTGGACGAGGCGCTGCTGGTTCGGGCGGCCCATGCGTTTCAGGGGGCGACGGACTTTCATCGGCGGCATCCGAAGCGCTGATCTCGGGACGCCGCTCCAAGGGCGGCGTCAGCGCACGGCGGGCGTCCATCGCCACTCGGGCATCGGCAGCTCGTAGCGCGTGGCGCGCCCAGACCCGACCGAAACCAGCATCCCCTTGGCCACGAGATCGGCCAACTCGCGGAAGGCCGTGGTGCGGGACACGCCCGCTAGGCCCGCGAACTTGCAGACCGACATGGCACCTTCGAAGCGGCCGCGGCCGGCATCGAGCATCCGTGCGAGCGCCTTGCGCTGGAGCTCGCTCAGCGCGATCTCGCGGAACCGCGACCAGTACTGGCCGCGCTCGACGGTCTCCTCGACCACGACGAGGCTGTCACGGCAGGCGGCGGTGAACGTCCCGAGGAACCATGTCAGCCAGGGCGTGACGTCGAGGTCGCCGCGCTGGCGCGGTGCGGCCGCGGTCCATCACGTACGCCGTCTCGGCCACCCGCATCGCCAGCGGCAGCGTGCCCCAGGCGTGGCTGAACTCCAGGTCGCGGCCGACCGGCGCGATCACGTAGCCGGCGACGCCGAAGAACTGCGCCTGCCCGAAGCTCATGATGCCGGAGTAGCCCCAGCACAGGTCGAAGCTGATCGCCAGCAGCGACAGGATGAGGATGTTGGTGGCGAGCGTGATCAGTTCGGGGCTCGAACCCATCAGCAGCGGCGCGACGAGCCCCGGCCATCAGCATGACGATCTCGACGATGGGCAGCACCCGTGCGATGCGCGGGCCTGCGGCGGGGGTGGCGGAGGAGGTCGACATGGTCGGCACGGTCCGGCCCGGGATCGGCAGCAGGGCCAAACGCCCCGCCGCCGTCACGGATCGCGGTGCGGGCTCAGCACACCTTGGGGTCGACCATCGAGGCCTTGGAGATGATGTCGCAACGCAGCTTGTCGTCGTCGGTCTTCTTGCAACGCGCGACATACATGTTCATCTTCGCGTGCATCTTGCCGGGGACCATCTCCGCCCCGCCGCCCGGGCCTTTGTCGATCCAAGGCGCTGTTCTGGTCGGAGGTGTTCAATGGGGTGGTCGCGGCGCCGACCATGGCGACGATGATGGTGCTGGCCGGCCGGCGCGAGGTGATGCGCGAGCATGTCATCGGGCCGGAGCTCCGGGCGCTGGGGTGGGCCGCGACGGCGGTGACGACGGCGGTGATGGCGGCAGTGGTGGGGCAACTGTGGCGACGGCGTGAGCGGCGCCGGGTAGCATCGGGTCGTCGCCTGCCCGGAGCCCACACGATGTCCGCTGCCCCCGCCGTTCTCGATCGACTCGATCCCGATCTCGCCCGCCTGCTGCGGACCATGCCTAAGGCCGAACTGCACGTGCACATCGAGGGCACGCTCGAGCCCGAGCTGATTTTCGAGCTGGCGCGACGCAACGGCGTCGCCTTGCCCTATTCGTCGGTCGAGGCGCTGCGGGCGGCGTATGCGTTCACCGACCTGCAGAGCTTCCTCGACCTGTACTACGCGGGAGCCTCGGTGCTGCTCGGCGAGGCGGACTTCTTCGACATGGCGATGGCGTACTACCGGCGCGCGGCGGCCGACGGCGTGGTGCACGCCGAGCTCTTCTTCGATCCGCAGACGCACACTGACCGCGGCGTACCGATGGCCGCGGTCATCGGCGGGCTGTGGCGCGCGCGTGCGGAGGCCGAGCGCACGCTCGGCGTCACCAGCGAGTTGATCCTGTGCTTCCTGCGGCACTTGTCGGAGGAAGCGGCCTTCGAAACGCTCGAGGCGGCGCTGCCGTTCCGGGACCGCTTCGTGGGCGTCGGGCTGGATTCGAGCGAGCGGGGTCATCCGCCGGAGAAGTTCGCGCGGGTGTTCGCCCGCGCCGGCGCGCTCGGGCTGCACCGCGTCGCGCATGCGGGCGAGGAAGGCCCGGCCGAGTACGTGCGTACCGCGCTCGATCTCTTGCACGTCGAACGGATCGACCATGGTGTGCGTGCGGTGGACGACCCGGCTCTGATCGAGCGGCTCGTGCGCGAGCGGATCCCACTCACCGTGTGCCCGCTGTCGAACGTGAAGCTCTGCGTATACGGCTCGATGGCCGAGCACGCGCTGCCGGCACTGCTCGCACGCGGCGTCTGCGTGACGGTGAACTCGGACGATCCGGCGTACTTCGGCGGCTACCTGTATGCGAACTACGTGGCGCTGTTCGCCGCGCATCCGTCGATGGGGGTGCGCGAGGCTCGGGGGCTGGCGGCGAATTCGTTCGAGGCGAGCTTTTTGGACTCGGGGAGGAAGGCTCGGTGGTTGGGTCGGTTGGAGGAGGTTTTTGCGGCGGGGTGAGGGGATTTCGGGGTTTCGGTCGGGGGGCTGCTCTGTCGATGGGTGGCGCGCGGCGCCTCTGCCCTTCAGGCCGTTGCTTCCTCCGAGGGCCGCACCCCGGGCTTCGCCCGGGGTCCCCGCCTCGCGCAGGCGCCCGACGGGCCGGCAAAAGAACTCGCCCCTTCGGGGCTCAAACAGCTTTTGCCTCGTATGGTCGCCACCGTCAAGAGTTGCTGCAATCAGGTGCGTGTAGTCCTTTGTTGGCAATTCCGATCGATCGGGTGATGCGACTGGGGCGGGATGCTGCGGCGATGAACCAGACTCGTATCCGTGGGTTGGGTACCACCGTTCACCGGTTCGTTGCGCAGGCTGCCTCGGTCTATCGTCG
>JBIPLJ010000132.1:0-21472 GCA_044368415.1 Burkholderiaceae bacterium | reverse complement strand
CCCAATCCCCACTCGGGTTCCACGCGTTGCTCCTCGGAAAAAAGGTCCGCACCTTCGGCCGCCCTTTCTACGCCGGATGGTCCCTCACCCAAGACGACCTCCCCCCCGCCTCAGGCCGATCCCCCGTCTCCCTCCCGGCCCTCGTCCATGCCGCGCTTGTCGCCGTTTCCCGCTACGTCCATCCACAAACCGGTCAGCCCGATACCCCGGAAAACCTCATCCCCTGGGTCGGGCTCCAGCGCGCTATGCGCTCCCGGTTCCCGCAGAAATTCGCCGCCGTCGGGTTTTCCCCATGGAAAAAACCCCTCGTCCGCGACTTCCTCCGGGGGACCGACCTGCAGTTCGTCGGCCGCCTTTCCGAAGCGCCCGCCGACAAAGGTCTCGTAGTGTGGGGCACCTCCCGCGACGCCGAACTCCAATGCATCCCCCCCGACCGCCCCGTTCTCCGGCTCGAAGACGGGTTCCTGCGCTCGGTCGGACTCGGAGCCGGCCTGGTTCGTCCGCTCTCCTGGGTGGTCGATCCGCTCGGCATCTACTACGACGCCACCCGGCCCTCCCTCCTCGAACACCTGCTCCAGACCTTCCCGTTCGATCCCGCGCTGCTCGAACGCGCCGATCAACTCCGCCAACAAATCGTCGCGCTCGGCCTCACCAAATACAACGTCGGGTCCGCCGGCTGGACCCGTCCCGCCACCACGCGCCGTCTCCTGCTCGTGCCCGGCCAGGTCGAATCCGACGCCTCCATCCGGTTCGGTTCCCCCCGGCTCAAGACCAACCTCGATCTCCTCCGGGCCGTGCGCGAGGCCGAACCCGACGCCTTTATCCTCTACAAACCCCATCCCGATGTCGTCGCCGGACTCCGCGCCCGGGGCGCCGCCGAGGACCAAGCCGCCCGGTTCTGTGACGCCCAGGTGACCGACACCGGCATGGCCGAGCTTCTCCCTCAGGTGGACGAAATCCACACCCTCACCTCGCTCACCGGATTCGAGGGCCTGCTCCGGGGCAAACCCGTAACCTGTTACGGCCAGCCTTTTTACGCCGGCTGGGGGCTCACCCGGGACCGCGAACCCTGCGGCCGCCGGACCCGACGCCTGACGTTAAATGAACTTGTCGCTGCGACACTCCTTGTTTATCCCACCTACACGAGCTGCAAAACCGGCTTCTTCCTCACGGCCGAAGCCGCTCTCGCTGAGCTGAGCGTGCTGCGTCGGGAAAATCCGCGAGGAACCTTCTTGACGCGGTTGCTTGGCGCGAGCATACCCCTGGCGCGCAGAGCGATAAACAAATTATGATCCAGGGCGGCCTCGCTTCTTTTAAAAATAAAAGGGTTCTCCTCCTCCAAGGCCCCGTTGGACCTTTCTTTAAACGGTTCGCCGAGGATCTCCTCTGGGAAGGCGCTCAGGTCTGCAAAATCGATTTCAACGGCGGCGATTGGTTCTTTTCCCCAAGAAACTCCATCCTCTTCCGCGGACGCCCCGAAGAATGGCCCGCGTTCTTCGAACAAATCCTCATCGAACGCAAAATCGACGTCCTTTTCCTCTTCGGCGATTGCAGGCCCCTTCACCGGGTCGCCCACGAAATCGCCCACCGTCGCGGCGTCGATATCGGGGTGTTTGAAGAAGGGTATGTGCGGCCCGATTACATCACCCTCGAGCGGTTCGGGGTGAACGGCCATTCCAACATTCCGCGCGACCCCCTCCATCATCTCAACTCGCCCGTCCCGCCCGTCGCCCCCAGTTTGCCGGTCGGCAAAACGTTCGGCGCCGCCGCCGCGTGGGCGATGACCTATTACGCGGCATCCTCCCTGTTTCACCCGATTTTCCGTCATTACCAACATCACCGGCCTCTGCATATCTGGGAGGGGTTGTGCTGGTTGCGCGGGTTTTGGCGCGACTGGCGATACCGCTCCAAGGAGCGCGGCCTCTATCTGCAACTCCAGACCGAGCTCTCCAAGCGTTATTTCCTCGTCCCGCTCCAGGTCCACAACGACGCCCAAATCCATATCCACTCGGATTTCGACTCTGTGGAGGTGTTTATCGCCGACGTCATCGCTTCTTTTGCCGCGCACGCCGACCCGGACCATTCCCTGGTCATCAAACATCATCCCCTCGACCGCGGTTACCACGATTACACCCGGTTGATCCGGAAAAAGGCGCTGGAACACGGGGCCCAGGGCCGGGTGTTTTACCTGCACGACCAGCATTTGCCCACGCTGCTTGAGCACGCCCGGGGCGTCATTGTCATCAACAGCACGGTCGGCTTCTCCGCCATCCACCACGGCACTCCGGTCAAAGTATGCGGGGAAGCCATTTACAACATGCAAGGGCTCACGTTCCAGGGCCCCCTCGATGATTTCTGGACTGAAACCCAGCGCCATTTGCCCAGCCCCGAACTGTACCACCGGTTCCGCCAATACGTGATCCACCACACCCAATACAACGGCAGCTTCTACAAACGGCTCGAAATCCCGGGCTCCCTGACCGGGGTGGTCTGGGGGGGCAAACCCGAGTCGGAACCGCTCTTCTCCAAGGTGCCCCAGACCCCGCCGGAACAATCCGCCCCCCGGATCGCCTGACCGGCCCCGGGAACGGCGTCGGCCCCCCGCGACCTTGACACCCCCCCGACCCGTCCTTAGGGATGAGCGGTGGTTGCCAGCCGGTCCGTCCCTCCCGTGTCCGGCGGGCCCGAGTCCCTCCGTTAACAGGGGAGCCGCCTTCCGAGGCGCACGATTTTTAAAGCCTCTTCTTATTCCATTTCATCCGTGACAGTCGCCGCCGCCCAGCCTGAACCCGAGCTGCCCTTTGAAGGGTCTGTCCCCCATTCGCAGGGGTCTGTCCCCAGTGGGGCAGCCGTCCCCAGTGGGGATGCCCAAGGGTCTGTCCCCAGTGAGGAAGGCGCCCCGGGAGCGATCGCTCCGGAAAACCCTGTGGCCGAGGAGGTTGTGATTCAGGAGCCCCCGCACACGGCGGCCACCACCACCCTCCTCAGCGCCATCGCCATCACCACCTCCGCCGCCTTGAACCCGTCCACTCAGATCGTCGAAGCTCGATCCTCCCGGGGCGGCGCCATCCAGGTCCACTCCGGCGAAGAATATCTGCCCCCGCCGCCGCCCCGCCGCCGGATCCCCTGGCTGTTTCTCTGCGTGGTGGTTTTGCCGACGCTCCTGGCCACCCTTTACTTCGGGGTCATCGCCTCCGACGTCTTCATCTCCGAATCCACCTTTGTTGTCCGCAGCCCCCAGAGCCAGGCCCCCACCGGCCTCACCGCGTTGCTCCACACCGGCAGCTTCAGCCGCTCCCAGGACGACACGTTCACCGTTCACGATTATATTCTCTCCCGGGACGCCCTCCGCGAGCTCTGCGAAAAGCTCCAGCTCAAGGACGCGTTTTCCCGGCCCGGGATCGATTTCCTGAGCCGGTTTGCCGCGCTCGACGGCGACGACAGCGAGGAAGCGCTCCACGAGTTCTATAAAAAGAAAATCGGGCTCAGCCTCGATTCCTCCTCCTCCATCTCCCAGCTCAAAGTCCGCGCGTTCAGTGCCCGGGAATCCATGGAAATCAACAAAGCCCTGCTGGACATGGGTGAACGCCTCATCAACCAGCTCAACGAACGCGCCCGGCAGGACACGGTGCGTTTCGCCCAGGCCCAGGTGGAAGCCGCCGAACTCAAAGCCAAAGACGTCGAAGCCGCGCTCTCCAAATACCGGGACCTGAAAAAAGTGTTCGATCCCGAGAAACAATCCGCCTCCCAGCTCCTCCAGATCAACAAACTCAAGGAGGAACTGTTCACGGTGAAAACCCGGCTGGTGAACCTCCTGGCGTCCTCGCCCAACAACCCCCAGATCGCCACCTACCGCCGCACCATCGACGCGTTGGAGGGCGAAATCAAAACCGAGACCGACAAGGTGCTCGGCGGACAGGACTCCCTTTCCGGAAAAGCCGCCGAATACGAGCGGCTCGTGTTGGACCGCGGGTTTGCCGAAAAAGAGCTCACCATGGCGTTGGCGGCCCGTGAAAACGCCCGGCTCGAAGCCCAGCGCAAACAACTCTACCTGGAGCGGATCGCCCAGCCGCACCGTCCCGACAAAGCCGTCGAACCCAAACGCCTGCGTCGCGTGGTGGAAACCGCCGTGCTCGGGCTCATCTCCTGGGGGATCCTCACCATGGTCATTGCCGGGATCCGCGAACACCAAGATTAACGCCGCATGCAGTCCCCTTTAAAAAAAGCGCTCATCACCGGGGTCACCGGCCAGGACGGCGCGTATCTCGCCGAGTTGCTCCTGAAAAAAGGCTACGAAGTCCACGGCATCAAACGCCGCGCCTCCCTTTTTAACACCGACCGCATCGATCATCTCTACCAGGATCCCCACGTCTCCGGACGCAACTTCATCCTGCACTACGGCGACCTCACCGATTCCACCAACCTCATCCGGATCATCCAACAGGTTCAGCCCGACGAAATCTACAACCTCGCGGCTATGAGCCACGTGGCGGTTTCATTCGAGTCCCCGGAATACACCGCCAACGCCGACGGCCTCGGCACCCTGCGCATCCTTGAGGCGATCCGGATCCTGGGGTTGGAGAAAAAAACCCGGTTCTACCAGGCCTCCACCTCGGAGCTGTACGGGCTGGTGCAGGAAGTGCCCCAGAAAGAAACCACCCCGTTCTATCCCCGGTCGCCCTACGCCGTCGCCAAACTCTACGCCTACTGGATCACGGTGAACTACCGGGAAGCCTACGGTCTCTACGCCTGCAACGGCATCCTCTTCAACCACGAAAGCCCGCTGCGCGGGGAGACGTTCGTCACCCGCAAGATCACCCGCGCCCTGGCCCGGATCAAACTGGGCCTGCAGGACTGCCTTTACCTCGGGAACCTCGACGCGCTGCGCGACTGGGGCCACGCCCGGGATTACGTGGAGATGCAGTGGCTCATGCTCCAGCAGACGCAGCCCGAGGATTTTGTCATCGCCACGGGTGTCCAATACAGCGTCCGCGCATTTGTGGACGCCGCCGCCCGGGAACTGGGAATTGAGATCACCTGGACGGGGGCGGGCGTTGAGGAAACCGGTACCGACCAAGCCGGCCGGACGATTGTCCGGGTGGATCCCCGTTATTTCCGGCCCACGGAGGTGGAAACACTTTTGGGCGACCCGACCAAAGCCAAAGAAAAACTCGGCTGGACCCCGCAGACCACTTTCCAGGAGCTGGTGGCGGAGATGGTCAGGGAAGATCTGCGGATCGCCGAACGCGATGAACTGGTGAAAAAACACGGGTTCGCCGCGTTTGATTACCACGAGTAACCCCGCTGTTCGGTAAATCAATCGAGCCTCTCGCGCTTTCGCTGCCCTAACGCTCTTATCCGCCGTGCAATCCGCGCCCCGAATTCACTCAACCCCCGCCGAACCGGGTTTGGGCTCCGAGTTCTCGGGATCGCTTCTGCGCTCCGCAATGATCCAGTTGCGGGTGATCCACGCCCTGGTCCTGCGCGAGGTGATCACCCGGTATGGCCGCCACAACATCGGGTTCGCGTGGTTGTTCTTGGAGCCGATGCTGTTCACCTGCGGCATCGCCACGCTTTGGACGATGACAAAATTAACGCACGGATCCAGTCTCCCGATTGTTGCGTTTGCGCTCACGGGGTATTCCACCATCCTGCTTTGGCGCAATTGCTCGAACCGGTGCGTCAAGGCCATTGAGCCGAACCTCTGCCTCATGTTCCACCGGAATGTCACCGCATTGGATGTGCTGCTGGGCCGCGTGTTTCTAGAGGTTATCGGGGCTTCCGTGTCTCTGACGGTGCTCTCGCTGGTTTTCATCTCCCTCGGTTGGATGGCCCCTCCGAGCGATATTCTCGTCGCACTCCAGGGGTGGGTGATGCTGGCTTGGTTTGCGCTCTCCCTCAGTCTGCTGGTCGGCGCCCTCTCCGAGCGCAGCGAACTTCTCGACCGGGTTTGGCACATCGTCACCTATCTTCTCTTTCCACTGTCCGGGGCTGGTTATTTGGTGGAATGGCTGCCTGTCCCGGCGCAGAAAGCGATGCTCTGGTTGCCCATGGTTCACGGGGTGGAAATGCTCCGCTCGGGTTATTTCGGCGGGCTCATGCACCCGCATTACGACGCCGGATATTTTGCAGTCGCAAACCTCACTCTGATGCTTTTGGGTCTTTCCGTGACTCGTCGGCTCAGCCAGCACCTTCAACCCGCATGATGGCGCTTGAGAATGTCACGAAGGCCTATCCGACGCGGGCCGGGTCGAGTGTCGTGCTCAATCGGATCAACCTGACCGTCCAGCCCGGCCAGAAGCTGGGTATCCTCGGCCGGAACGGAGCCGGCAAAAGCACGCTGATTCGGATTATCAGCGGCGCGGAAAAACCCACCAGCGGGAGAGTGGTGCGCCGGATGCGGGTGTCCTGGCCTCTCGCATTCACCGGCGGATTTCAAGGGAGCCTTACCGGAGTGGACAACCTCCGCTTTATTTGCCGGGTTTACGGCGCAAATTTCAAGGAGGCCCTGCCTTTCGTCGAAGATTTCACCGAGCTGGGGAAGTATCTCCAAGAGCCTCTTAGGACATACTCCTCGGGCATGCGCGCCCGCCTCGCGTTTGCCATCTCCATGGCCGTGGACTTCGACTGTTTCCTTATAGACGAGGTCATTACTGTCGGGGACAGCAGGTTCCACGAGAAATGTCGCATCGAGCTTTTCGCGAAACGGCGGGACAGGGCGATGATCCTTGTCTCTCACGAACCCCATTACATTGGAGACTATTGTGACTCTGCCGCAGTTTTGGATGGAGGTAGGTTGGTTTATTTCGATTCAAAAGACGATGCATTGGACTTCCACTATCAATCTATCGGTGCGAGACGTTAAGAAAACGCTGATGCAATTGCCACCTGAGAAATCTCTACGTACAGAGCATGCCGGAAAACGGCCGCAGAAGGTTAATCAGCGTTTCGCTAAGAAATCTCCTTATCAACTTGGTGGTGGTCGATTTGGTTTTGACCGCATGGTCATCAGCGTACGCCGCCTCCAAAAGACAAATCTCTTGTGCCGAGTTAATGGAGTGTTTTCGAGTCTTATAAACTGTGGATAGACCTCCGTAAGGACCGATGCTACGTATGAGCTGTTTAGTTTAAGTCTCGAGAAAGCGGCTGCCGGGTATTCACTGCTGGTGATTTTTGAATTTTGAACAATCCTCCTTAATGAAAAACAGAGAGCCGTCCATTTTGTTCGATGCGCAATGGTATGTTCAGACCTATACGGACGTTTCTGAGACTGGGATGAGCGCATGGGATCACTTTTTGAAGTTCGGTTCAGCGCTGCGTCGGAATCCTAGTCCCCTATTCAACACTGAGTTCTACTTGTCGCAGTTCGCTGCTGACTCCGCTCTGCCTGGAGAGCCATTTTTTCACTATCTTTCCGAAGGCTGGAGGCAGTTAAAAAGTCCGCACCCTTTGTTCGATGTTGCTTGGTACCTGAACGGGGATAGTGATGCCAACTGTTATGAGCCAGTGGCGCATTACCTACAGGTGGGGTTGACTGAGGGGCGGGCTCCGCACCCGTGCTTCAAGGAAAAGCTGGCCCATGAACGGCTTCGCTGCGCACCCGACGCCACTCAACATCAGCTGCCATATCCAACTAACTTGATTGAGCCTTTCGTTAAATATCTGGAGCGCTTCAGTCCGGCAGAAGAGGCTCTCGAAACGAGTCAGCGTGACGCAGTAACACTTCTGAGTAGCTCCCACTTTGATGCATGTTGGTACACCAAAACATACCATGAGACATTTCCGGAGATAAGAAGTCTCGACCAAGATGGACTGGTTCTCCACTACTGCACGGTCGGATGGAAGGCCGGCCTTGACCCATCTCCGACCTTCAATACAACCTTCTACAGAGAACAATATCCAGACGTTGCCAATGCTTTAGTCAATCCCCTCTATCATTACCTTGTTCAAGGCAAGCGCGAGGGAAGAATGGCGCGTCCGTTGCCGAAAAACGAGAGGGATCCGTGTCAAGACAAGGTTGACGTTCAATACATCCGAGAATCTTCCAAGAGCCAACTCCACTACGCCAGCGATTCCTATCGGACAGTCGCTTTTTATCTGCCCCAATTCCATCCTATCCCCGAAAATAACGCATGGTGGGGAGACGGATTCACTGAGTGGACGAATGTAAAACCCGCTAAGCCCATGTTCAAAGGGCACTACCAACCACATCAGCCATCAGAGCTCGGCCATTACATCATTGAAGACTCCTCGATTCTCAGAAGGCAGGTCCAGCTAGCAGAGACATACGGTGTAGATGCATTCTGCTTCTACTTCTACTGGTTCAATGGCAAGACTCTATTAGAGAAGCCAATCGACCTATTCTTCAATGATAAGACCATTGATCATGGTTTTTGCCTTTGCTGGGCAAATGAAAACTGGACGCGCCGCTGGGATGGAAAAGAAAGCGACGTTCTGCTGGCGCAGAATTACTCGCACGAAGACGATCTTGATTTCATTAAATATATCTCAAAATATCTGCAAGACCAAAGATATCTGCGCATCGACGGTAAGCCTGTTCTTCTGATCTACAGGCCGTCATTGATGCCTGATCCCGTCATGACCACGCGGATATGGCGCGACTGGTGCATTAAGAATGGGATTGGTGACCTGCATCTTATATACACCCAGTCATTCGAGTGCAACCATCCAGCGGTTTATGGTTGCGACGCAGGAGTTGAATTTGCTCCAAACATTCCCAGCGGTTACTTGGGGGCGACTCCGCATCTGGTCACCGAAAGCGTCGCTGAACGGAATCCCGAGTTTACTGGAAAGATATTTGACTGGACAGGTTACATTGAGAGAAGCCGGAATCTACCCCATCCTGGCTACCCGATTTATCGATGCATCAATCCTGGATGGGATAACACTGCGCGCAAGAAGACGAATGCGACAATATTCATTAACTCGTCACCCCGCAAGTTCCAACAATGGGCCCTAAACGCACTTGAAGACACCGCTTTCGCGCAAGGACGCAATGGTTTATTGTTTATCAATGCATGGAATGAGTGGGCCGAAGGTGCCCATCTTGAGCCGGATCAGCGCTACGGATATGGATACCTAGACGCGCTCCGCATGGCACGCGTCCGCCACGAATATCGGAATCGGAGCAAGCAAGCGGGTACGGGCGAGATCCCAAGGACCAAGGAAATCGCGATCGTCATTCACGCTTTCTATCCTGAAATCCTACACGAGATCATTGACTACTGGCAGCGGATTCCAGTGCTTCAAGGTGTTTTGTTCATGGTTACTACTCCACCCGATAAGGTAGATGCTTGCCGAGATGTGTTTGAATCGCGTGGAGTTCGTTGCGAGTGGATTGTGTTCTCCACGGAGAACCATGGCAGGGATATTCTGCCATTTTGCAAGATGTATGATTTCCTCATTCGCAAAGGAATCAGAGTTTATTGCAAATTACATACAAAGAAATCTAAGCATCGCGGAGATGGGGACGCTTGGAGAAATGAGTTATTCAGCGGTCTGTTGGAACCAAATCGAATCGAAGCGATTCTTCGTGCTTTGAGCACGGACTCCGGAATTGGCATTGTGCTTCCCCGGGAGCACATTCTTAAGATGACCGAGTTTTTGGGTGCAAATTGTGACACCGTCTTGGCGCTCACGGCTCGCTTGGGGCTTCCTGTTTGCAAGCTGAACGACTTGCCTTTGGTTGCTGGTTCTATGTTCTGGGCTCGAATTGAAGCACTGGTGCCCATGCACATGCTTTATAGTGAGGAATACTTTGAGAGAGAGTGTGGTCAGGTAGATGGAACCTTTGCGCACGCATTTGAAAGAATGCTTTCCATTAGTGCTGCTTGTTTGGGTTTAGAAGTGGCTGACACTGATTTGCAGGCCTTTAAGCCAGAGGACGCCCTCGATGCATTCGCTTTCGCGTCACGTGGATAACGTTAGAGCCGTGATGGACATACTGTTCTTCGTTCCTCGTGACTAATTCTCGTCGCGGATAATGAAGCCGTTTCGTAGGGGGCTACGAATAAAATAAAAATTGCGACTGTAGCGTGACTTTTATCGGATGGCGGGAGCCGAGTTTCGGTGCCGACCGTTGAACCAATTACGAACGCTACTATTTCCGATACCGGAGACACTTTCCGCATCTCTGGAGCTAACGCCACCCAGACGATCTAGACTGTCGGCCGCCACCGGCGACCTCCTTCTAGCCGGAAATTTGGTTGCGGCGGCCGGAGCAAATCTCGTCTCGCCTTGCTCGCGGTGGCCGGTGGCTGGAGGTGGGTAGCGGTCTGAGGGGCACCGACCTTCGGTTAGACAGCCCGCAAGTAAATATATCGCTGCATCTCGTCGTCGCCGGACCTGTCTGCGGCGGCGAACTGGAAACCGTCGGCAACGGACAGCAGGTATTCAAGGGTCATTGATGTATCACCATAGGTGATGTCGCCATCAATGATGTCTCGGTGATGCGGGAAGAAGGCAAACCCAACCGATCTATGTTCGTTTTCCAAGGCGGAAAAGAAGGCTTCATCCCTGTCGTTGTAGACCGCGCGCCAATACTCAATCGGCCTGATAGTTACGCACAATACGGCGCCGTCCTTCATATGCTGGCGCAGAGCTTTGAGGGACTGTTTCGTTGCCCGCTCGCTAAGGTGAGTAAAAACGGAAAAGGCAAAAACGAAATCAAAATCCGATGATACGGGGAGCGAAGTTGGAAGGTAATCTGACTGTGAAACAATTGAAATTAGGCCTGCCAGACGGCACATCTTGATTGATTCTTCCCACGGATCAACTCCGTGGATGTTGTCTGTAAAATATGAGAATGCGCGTAGCATTCGGCCGTAACCGCAACCAAAATCGAGTATTTTTCTCCCCTCAAGCGAGAGCCCAGTTATCTGCCCATAGTTAAAAGCGGCCGCTCGAACGAAAGACACTGTCTGGTTCATGAGGATTGGTCCGCTCGAACCAGTCCAACTGGCTTGAGTTTCGAGCGAAGCCATCGAGGGCAAGACTTTTGAGAGGACGGGGTATTCGCAGGATGGCATGTTCCAAAGGACTTGCAAAAAGTCATTGATGCCCAGGGTGCGGAGCTCCCGATAAGCGGAAGCCCTATCCGTTGTTGTAGCCGAACCATCAATTTTCCGAAGTTGCTCGTCTATATACTCAAAGTTGCTCATAAATTCCGTCTCACACTGTTGAAACAGCGATAGTTAGGTTCTCTGCGCTTGCCATTTGCAATAAAATTCTTCCGTGTGGGGCCTGTTGTCCCAGAAATTTTGACACAGGAAGGGAAGGCTGACAGGGGGCGATAAGGGACAAACAAATCTCCAGTGCGAATCAAGGGGCAGGTGTGCGCCGTCGAATGCGGTGATCAAGCGGATGAAAGTCCCGTCTGCCGAGTCGGCTGTATGCGGCAGTGATGGGTCGGTAACTGCGTCGCCGCGAGGCGGGGTGGAGAGCAACCGGTCCAAGACAGCCAGGCCGTAATGGTTCCCATGGGTTCCCCCCCCACAAGGGACAGACAAATTGTCCCGACATGTCTCTTATCTCCTATCGTTAGCGGTTTTTTTTCTTGCTGCCGGGGTCGTTTCTTGGTGGTTTGTCAATTTAACAAACGCTGGAGATGACTCGCTCTGACGGTTACGTCGTTCGGTGGTTCCTTCGGGGCTGTCGTGATGTAGTCCTGTCCATCGGGGCGCTTGTCTGTTTCCTTGCGAAGATATTGTTTCATAGCTGGCTTATTAGAGAATTATATGAGTACATGCACGAGTGGAAGTGTTGTGGTGCCCGGCGATTTTGGTTGTTCTGCCGACCATTATTTTAATCAGTTAATGCGGGATGGTATTACAGTCATACCGAACGCAGTGGCGGTTGAGGCTTGTGATCGCGCCCTTCGAGATTTCTCAGAATTGGAGGCGGCTCACTCCGAGCGATTTCACCGGCATAGAACCCCTGAGGGTTTGTATGTTAGAATAATCAACCTGCATCAGGTTCTCCCCTCATTGCTTCATTTGTTCTCGAGGAACCCAATCGCTCTAGCCGTTCAGGATCGCTTTCTGGGTTCGGCGTCTACGCTGTATACTTCTCTCTATTTCCAGCGCGGGTCCGGCCAGGGGATTCATAGGGACACGCCATATTTTTGCACCCGGCCAGAGTACAAGTATCTTGGTGTATGGACGGCGCTCGAAGATACGGATGCTGATAATGGCCCCTTGCAGGTGGTCAAGAGGGGGCACCTTCTTGCTGAGGAGGATCGGGAGTCAATCGCGCGTCTGCTGTATGAGAACCTCGATGATTTGCAACCAGGTGATCATAGGTTGTGGGATTCCTATCAAAGACGCGTCATGGAAAGCTGCGTCGCAGCCGGTCTCGTGGTCGAGGATATATACGTTGGTAAGGGTAGTACCGTGATCTGGCATCCTCAATTGCCCCATGGAGGCGCCCCGATCCTAGATGCTTCTCGCACCCGTAATTCACTCGTTTGTCATGTCACCGCGAAAAATGCAGCGGTCTATCATATGAATGCTTTTTTTAACCCGGGCAAGGAGTTTGATGCGTCTAAGGAATGGGCGTATCGTAATGTGGATGGGAGGGACTACATCGATCATGGCGTGGTGGCGTTTAATCATGAGTCAGCATACGCGGTCGGTGAATTTTTGAAATAGAGCGGCGATATGGTCACGCGGGGCGATAAGGGACAGGCAATCTGTCGCCCTCAACATCCTTTTTTTAGCGCGGGGTTGTTATGGGTTTTCGCCATACCGTTCGATTAACGATTGAACCAATTGAGGGGTAGGCGCGGAGCAGAGTTCACTGGTGATCAGCTTGACTGTTTCGGGTGGAAGATTCCACCAGGCTAATCGCATGAGTTGCGCGATGATGTCCGGCGAGAAGCGGTATTTTAAAAGCCTCGCGGGATTACCTCCGACCACGGAGTAAGGTTCCACATCTTTTACTACGACCGCGCTTCCGGCGATGACTGCGCCATCGCCAATCGTGACGCCGGACATGATTTTGCTGTCTGCTCCTATCCAGACATCATTGCCGATGATGACGTTTCCTTTGGTCTTGGGATGGCCGGGAACGGGGCGATTAGGGGCAGACAAAATCTCCGGCCCCCTACTTAGAGAGTGCGGCGTTGAACCGCAGATGACGCAGATGAACGCAGATTTACTGCGGGACCCAGAAAGCCATACAAGGGACAGACAAATTGCCCTCCGGACGAAATATCGAGCCCCGCGGTGTTCCTCGCCCGTTTCCCATACCGCGCCGCAGGACGGCGGCACCAACTCGCCAACTCGTATAGGCATCCGCTCAAAGCCATGGTCCGTGATCGGCGGAGCCAGTCCCAGCCGCCGTCCCGGTGGACCGCGTTGAACGGTGCCCGGCGGCAATGGGTTGACCGGATGCTTACGAAAAACGTGTCTTTATAACCGGTCTCTATTCCGGAGGCGATCGAGTGGGTAATGTTGACTAATCAGCTCATAATCGCGATCGGCGTCTAAAAGATGGCAGCTGTGTTGAATAGCCGTTGCCGCTATCAGGCAGTCGATTGAGTTTCTGATTGTTAGGCCCTGTTTCCGCAATTCCCTGTAGATGGTGGCGCCGAGATCGAATGTGGAAACATCGTCCTCTAAATAGATCAGATTGGAGAGGTGCTGTTTTGTGGCGACGTATTGTTTTTCGTCTTTGATTCCTTGAAGAACGTCTGTGAAGACAAACCCGCAGATACAGAGATCTTCTCTCTCTGCGATCAATTGCTCGAGGAGTTGTGTTTGAGGAGTGGCGTTATTTCTTAGGAAATCAATCCAGACGCTCGAATCGACAAGGACCTTCATGCGAAACGGTCTTTCCTCATGAGATGCAGGTCGCCTTGCCAGGAGACGTTGCCTTTGAGCTCAAGCAAGCCCACTTGGCGTTCACGTCGGCAGAGTTGTTGTAATGCGTGATGAACCAACTCTTTTTGGGTTTTCAGGCCGGTGAGTTTGAGTGCCTCTGAGACGAGTTTTTCATCGAGGACGATGTTTGTGCGCTTCATGGATACACACGGTAGCGGGTTGCGATGTGTATCCGAGCGTTTTGTCTTTCGACAACAAACCCAAGGGGGTGAGGGGTGAGGGGTGAGGGGTGAGCCCCGAAGGGGCGGAATAAGATAGCCCGGGGGGGACGGCCGCGCCCTCCACAAACATGAATCCTTGTAAGGGCGTCCCAAATCACGCCCGGGCCGCCCTCTGGCTCACACCTGAAAGCTCACCCCTCACCCCTGTGGGCGGGGGCCATAAGGGACGCGCAAAACGTCCTCCGGGACTGACTCATGGCCTCGCCAATGTCAACGTGCCGCCAACGTCTGTCGCCCAGCGCAGACCTCCACTCCTTGACTCAACGCGCGATTCCCGCAGATTACCGCCATGCTTCTCACCGCCGTTCTGATTCCAGCCGAGGAGGGCGGTTTTGTCGCCTTCAACCCCGAGACAGGCACCACGACACAGGGCGAGTCCGTGCCCGACGCCATTAACAATCTCCGCGAGGCCACGGAGCTGTATCTGGAAGAGTTTCCATTGGCTCAGACCGGCCAGCCCTTGCTGACGACTTTCGAGGTGGCGTCTCATGCCTAGGCTTCCTCGGGTGTCCGGGGCCGAGGCGGTGCGCGCTTTGCAGCGCCTCGGCTTCGAGGTCGCCCGGCAGCGTGGCAGCCACATGGTCATGCGGCGCGGTTCGTCGGGGTGCGTGGTTCCCCATCACCGCGAGATCAAGACTGGCACGCTCGCGGGACTCCTTCGGCAGGCGGGCGTTTCGCCAGATGAGTTCATCTCGGTGCTCTCAATGTGAAGGTGGGGGTGGCCGCAGGGGACACACGATCTGTCGTGAAAGCCGGTTGCCGCGGGAGGGCTCGCCAGTTGTCTGTGCCCAGCAGATCCCTCAAAAAAATGATCCACATCCAGCCTCTCGGCATCGATTTTAGATGCGTGAGCGCCTCGGGCCTTCCGGACTCGAGCCCTTGACTGAACAGCCTGGATGACGGAACGTCTCGCCATGCCAAATGTCGTCCTCCCTCTGGATTCTATGTCCGTAGGCGACAAGTTAGAGGTGATGGAGAAGGTGTGGGCCAGCCTCAAGGAATCGGAGGCGGACCTTGCGTCGCCCGAGTGGCATGGGGAGTTGCTCGCCGAGCGACGAGCGCTGCACGCGGAGGGCGAGGCGAAGTTCAGCGACTGGGCTGAAGTCAAAATGCGCGTTCTGCGCAAGGTCGGTGAAGATTAGGCTCTCATCGCTGGCAGAGCGGGACCTCATTGAGGGCTATCGGTTTTACGAACGTCAGAAGCCGGGGTTGGGTGGTTCCTTTTTGGACTCGTTGTCGGCAGATATCGACTCACTTCTCGTTGATGCAGGGGTTCATCGCGTGATGTTTGGTGCGCATCGGCTGTGAGCGAGGAATTTTCCATTCGCCGTCTATTACGAAGTCTGTGGTGAGGAGGTTCGCGTATGGGCCATTGCCGACTGCAGGCGGAGGCCCAGCTGGATACGCGTCCGGTTCAACGAAGTGAAGCGGCTGGGGTGAAATGGATCGGTCACAGGGGATGCCCTCTCGGGCCTCCGAAGAGGCAGACAAATCACGGTTCGCTCCCCGCGGCCACCGGCTCAACCCGAACTCCAAAGTTTAAGAGAGAGATCCTTTTCACGCGGAGAGCGCGGAGAACGGATTGTAAATGACAGAAAGCCAGGGCTCTGCGCTTTCGCGCTCGCAGTGATTCCGCTGAAACTCCCGTTTTCGGGCTCAAATCCCTTCGGCGGCGGCGCGATTCAACCGGCGACAGAGCGTGCGCTGGAGTGCCTCGGACCGGCTGTCGGGGCGCCGAACACGGGCCGGGTGAGCCGGGCCGTGTTCGGACTCCTTTTTTCGGTCGTCGAATGTGTTGCCAGCGTTGTTGCCGCGTTTTATCGAAAGCGATGACCAATTTTGTTTCAGGGGAGCCCGAAGCGGCTTCCGCTGCGCTTGCATTTGAGGGGGGGCGGACCGCCGTCCAAGTGTCCGAGGGGCCCATTGAAGAATTCCGGCCGTTTGCGCTCTCCTCGATGCTCTGGCCTGCGCGGTATCTGGCGCCGTCGGCTTGGGTGGAGCATGTGCCGTTTGCGTTCTGGATTGTGGACGCGCTCCGGCCCCGGGTGGTGGTGGAGTTGGGGTCGCATTACGGCACCTCGTATTTCGCCTTCTGCCAGGCGGTGGAGCGGCTGGGGCTCGATGCCCGCTGTTACGCGGTGGACACGTGGAAGGGCGACGATCAGGCCGGGTTTTACGGGGAGGAAGTGTTCCAGAAGGTCTCCGCCCACAATACGAACGAATACTCGGCGTTTTCGAATCTGCTCCGGTCCACCTTTGACGACGCGTTGCCGCATTTTGCCGACGGATCGATCGATCTGCTCCACATCGACGGGCATCACACATTTGATTCCGTCCGGCACGATTTCGAGACGTGGCTGCCGAAGCTTTCCCCTCGCGCGGTGGTGCTTTTTCACGACACGAACGTGCGCTGGGAGAAATTCGGCGTCGCTCGTTATTTTACTTCGTTGCGGGAGAAATACCCGGCGTTTGAGTTTCATCACGGGCACGGCCTGGGGGTTCTGAGCGTGGGCGGTGAGCGCACCGAACTCGTCAAACGGCTTGTGGAGGTGGACGACCGATCGGCGGCGGCGCAGTCCGTCCGGCACGTTTTTTCGCGCCTGGGGCGGTCCTGTTCCGAGGCGCTGACAGCGAAGGAGTTGAAGGCGCACACGGGCGCTCTGCAGGGCGAGACTGCCAGTCTGCGCGCCCAATTGGAGGGGGCGCACCAGGCGCTTCACGGGGCGCAGGAGGGGCAACGCACCTCGGCGAGGCAGGTGGCGGATCTGACGCGTCAACTCGAGGTGTTGGATGCCAGAAACGCCGGCAGCCGCGGGCAGCTCGCCGAGCGGATCACCGCGTTGGAGGAGATCCGGGGCAACTTGATTCAGAGCGCCGCGGTTCACAAAGAGCAGTCCGACGCCCTGGTTGCGGAGCTGCGGGGGCGGCTCCAGGTGTTGGAGAATGAAACGGGGCGGTTGACCCGGGAACACGGAGAGGCGGTTGCGGAGTTGGGGGTTCGCCGGGAGGAGGTCCAGAGGTTGTCTGGCGAGTTGGGCGTCGCTCAGGCCCGGTTGGGTGAGCTGGAGAACGAGCGCGGCGAGTTGATGCGGGGCCTCAGCGAGTTGTCCAGCGAGGTCGCCCGGCTGAGGCAATTCGCGGATGAGGCGATGACGACCGCCCAATCGACGGCAAAGGAGCGAGACGCCCTCAAGCAGAACGTGGATGAACGGTTCCGCGAGCTGGCGAAGCTGACTCGGATGATCCAGGAGCGGGACCGTGCGCTTGCCGAGAAAGAGGCGGCCCATCTCAACAGCAAACAGGCTCTCGAACGCGCGTCCCAGACCCGAGTCGCTGCCCTCGAAAACGAGCGGGACACCTTACAGCACAGCGTCAATGAACGGTTCCGTGAGCTGGCGCATTTGACGCAGATGTTGCTCCACCGGGACGTGGCGTTGGAGGATGCGCGCGCCGCCGCCCAGAAGATGAAGCAGTCGTTTTCGTGGAAGGTGTCGGCGCCGGTGCGCTGGCTCGGGCGCGCGCTCGGGGGCGGGAGTTCTGTCCGGCGCCGCCTTGCAAAACAGAAGGCGTTGTTGGAGCAGTCGGGCCTTTTTGACGCGGCCTGGTATCGGTCCACGTATCCGGATGTGGTGGAGTTGGGCGAGGATCCGGCGGTGCATTACCTGCGGCACGGGGCAAGGGAGGGGCGAAATCCCGGCCCGAAGTTTGACACCCAGGATTATATCAAGCGTTATCCGGACGTGTCCAAGGCCGAGCCTGCGATCAACCCCCTGCTGCATTACGTGCTGCACGGGCAGAAAGAGGGGCGCAGTTTGTCATGAGGCCCGCTAAAAACCGGCTCTCTCGGGGAGAGTCGGGGAACTATTCAACGCCGCCGTGCGCATCTCCATGTCTGAACCCTTGATGATTCAAATCAACGCGCTCTCCCAGGATCTGGGCGGAGTCCGGCAGTGGCATCTGGACGGACCGGTTCCCGGGCCGCTCGGAGCGGACCCGGCCTCTGTGTTGATCCGCGGCTGGGCGGTGCCGAGCGGCGATGGGGCTGACCCGCTGCATTTTGTCATCAAGACGTCGCGTGAGACCCTCTGTTACCCGATGAACGAGGACCGGCCGGATGTTGTGGAGCATTTTTCCAACGCCGCGCTGCCGCTGGCGGTGCCGGTGCGTTCTGGGTTCCGGTACGAGGCCTCCCTGGCGGAGCTGCGCGGGGGTGTGTTTTTCGGGTTTGAAACGCGCGGCAGGATTGTGCTGGCGCGCCGGCTGGTGCTCGTCACGGGCGGGCGCTGATTGAGTTTTTATTATGCATCCCACCGCACTGAAACACGGCCGGTTGTTTTTCGAGACCTACGTGGCGGGCAGGCCCGCTCCCACGGTCGTCGAGATCGGCTCACAGGATGTCAACGGCTCGCTGCGCGACGTTTGCCCGCCGGGTTGCTCCTACGTCGGGCTCGATTTCGTCGCCGCCAAGGGCGTGGATGTCGTGTTGGAGGATCCCTACACCCTGCCGCTGCCAGACGCCTCGGTGGACTTCGTGGTGAGCTCCTCGTGTTTTGAACATTCGGAGCTGTTCTGGGTGCTGTTTTTGGAGGCTATCCGGATCCTTAAACCCAACGGGCTCTTCTATCTGAACGCCCCATCCTGCGGGGCTTTTCACCGGTATCCGGTGGATTGCTGGAGGTTTTATCCCGACAGCGGCAAGGCGCTGGTGGCGTGGGCGCGGCGCAACCGTTATCGCACGGCGCTCCTGGAATCTTTCATCGGCAAACAGGACCACGATCAGTGGAGCGATTGTGTGGCGGTTTTCCTCAAAGACGAGGCCGCGCTCGCCGAGTTTCCGGGGCGGATCCTGCACGGATACAAAGATTTCGAGAACGGCATTTTATACGGATCCGACCAGGTATTTAACGTGCAGGAGTATCCCGAGGATCGGCGCCGGCTCATGAACCCTCTCCGCTGACGCCGTTTTTTGAATGCGGAACGGCTTGACTGCCGTGGCCGCTTTTTCCACAAACTTCTTTTAACAGATCGCATGAAAAACAATTCGCTTCCCGGAATCCCCCTGATTGAGTCCCCGTTCTTTTCCGCTTGGCTGGAGGAGTTACGGGTGGAAGACCCCGAGCTGGTGCCGGTGGCCGAGCAGCTCCACACGCAGGGGTTTGCGGTGTTGCGGTTTCCCGATCCCGAGTTTGACGCGCGCGCGGAGCGGATTAAGTCGAGTCTGCATCCGCTTTACGACTGGGAGGGGCACCGGGCCAACCCTGGACGAGGGCTGCGGATTCAGGACGCATGGAAGACCCACGAGGACGTCAAATCGTTGGCGGTCAACGGACGGGTGCTTCAGATCTTGGGCCGGTTGTATGGGCGCCGGGCGATTCCGTTCCAGACGTTGAATTTCCCCGTGGGCACCCAGCAGCATTACCACAGCGACGCGATCCATTTTTCGAGCGTGCCAGAGCGGTTCATGTGCGGGGTGTGGGTGGCGCTGGAGGACATCGACGAGACGGCCGGCCCGCTGGAGTATTACGTGGGCACCCACCAATGGCCGATCTACACCAACGAACACACGGGGCGCTCCTATTCGGCCGGCCAGAAAGTGTCCCAGGAGGTGTATCACAATGCGTGGCAGGATCTCGTGGCCCGGACCCAGCCTCAGAAACAAACGTTCGCGGCGCGCAAGGGCGACGCGTTGATCTGGTGCGCCAACTTGCTCCACGGCGGAGCGCCCCAAACCAACCCCGACCGGACCCGCTGGTCGCAGGTGACCCACTATTACTTCGAGAATTGCGTGTATTACACGCCCATGCTCTCGGAGCCGTTCAAGGGCCTGATCTATTACCGGCAGATCACGGATGTCACCACTGGCAAAACCGTGCCGAACATCTGCAACGGCCACGTGGTGGACCCGAAATTCATCGAGCAATCCATCTTGCGGCGGGATTCGCTCCTGCCGGAGAAGGAGTTCGATGCCGAGTTTTATCTCCAGGAAAATCCCGACGTGGCCGGTGCCGGGGTGCCGGCTTACGAGCATTACAAGGAGCACGGGATCCGCGAAGGCCGACCCGGTGTGCGCAAACGGCAGGGCTCCCTCCCGGGGCGCGTGGCTCAGCTTCTTTCCCTGGGTAGGCGCACCGAGTAGTCTTCTCTCTCCAGAGAGAGATGCGGGTTGTAATGGGGGTCGTTCTGAATGAGCGCCCCCCATTTCTTTTTCATATACGCGCGTTCCTGGTGGAAAATCCGGCGTTTGCGCGGGGTGTCATCCACGCCGCGGCTGAGCGATTCGTGGTGATAAAGCACGGCGGCCGGTTCGTAGATGTTTTTGAGCCCCGCGGCCCCGAGCTTCAAACAGAGGTCCACGTCGTTGAGCGCGACTTTGAGGTCTTTTTCGTTGAACCCGCCCACTCGTTCGAACGCCTCCCGCCGCATGGCGATGCAGGCCGCGGTGACGGCGCTTAGCTCGTGGGTGAGCAGGATGCGTCCGCCGTAGCCGGGGGCGTCGCCGGGGGCGAACCGGTGCACGTGCCCGGCCACGCCGCCGATGCCGAGCACCACCCCGGCGTGTTGGATCCGGCCGTCGGTGTAGAGCAACCGGGCCCCGACCGCGCCCACGTCCGGCCGCGCGGCGTGTCGGACCATTTCCTCGAGCCATTCCGGCGCGATGATCTCCACGTCGTTGTTGAGGAAGGCGAGGATCTCGCCCCGGCTCTGGCGGACCCCGAAGTTCTGGAGCGCGGAATAGTTGAAGGGTTTGTTGTAGGCGTGGACCTGGATCCGGGGGTCGCGGGTCACCTCCCGCAGATAATCCAGGGTGGCGGGATCGCTGGATTGGTTGTCGATGACCAGCAGTTCCCAGTGGGCGTAGGTGGTTTTGGCCTGAATACTCCGGATACAGGCCTCGAGAATGTCGCGGTGATCGCGCGTGGCGATGAGGATGCTCACCAGCGGCTGCGGGTCGGGCAGGGGCCACAGCACCCGGCTCGTGCCGGGCATCGGCCCGCGCGCCACCGTGGCGCCCCGGTCGGCCAGATGTTCGGAGATTGCCTGCCGTTGGGCGGCCCCTCCGAGGCACACGCTGTCGCGCACCGGCGCGTTGCGGTGGCAGAGGATTTGGCTGAGGTGCCGGATGGCGCGCGGTGACACCTCGCCGAGTTTGAGGATGAACCGGGTCCGGGCTCCGGCGTCGGCGGGGGATTGGCCGGGAGTCGCGTGGCGTTCCCAGGCGGCGTTTTGGATGGCGCAGAGGGAGTCGATGTAATCGTGTCCGCAGAACAAGTCGCGGTTCCAGTTGGGCTTAAACGCCGGGCTATGGCGTTGCCCGGTGCGGCCCATAAAATCGTGGTCGGAATAAATGAG
>JBIPLJ010000020.1:0-64331 GCA_044368415.1 Burkholderiaceae bacterium | reverse complement strand
TGGCCGGTCTCCTCCAAGGGTTGCCGCTGACTTATGTCTCGGCATGTAGCTCGGCGCGGCTCGCCGCGCAACCTACGAAGCGTGTGAGGTTGACCGGCCACCGTCGAAGCTGAGGGCGACCATGGTGCCTATCGGCCGGCTTCGCCGGCCGATGCCCGTCGGTCACCTGCGCGAGACGGTGCGGCCCAGTCGGTGCGCGACGGCCTGAAGGACAGCGGCGCCGGGAGACGGAGGTGCGCTCGCCGGCGTTCGTTCGAGGGTCGGTTCGTTACCCACCCCATTTTTGGGGGTGAGAGGTGTCTCATGCCACCGTGGTCTCGCCCGTCGTCGCCCGGGGGCGGGCATCGCGGAGTGTGAGGCCTCGCGGGGACCCTCGGGCCGCATGCCTGAGGGCGCGGGGTCAGGGCAGCGATGCCCGCCCCCGGGCGGCGACGGGCCGCGCCCCCTCAGAACTCCTGCAGCGCCGGCACCGCCACCGCGAAGCGTCCGCCCCAGTCGCGCACGAAGGCGAGCTGGGTGACGATCTCCTCCCGCAGGTTCCACGGCAGCACCAGCACCACGTCGGGCCGCGCCTGGCGCAGTGCCTCGGGCGCGAGCACGGGGATCCTGGAGCCGGGCAGGAAGCGGCCCTGCTTGTGCGGCGAGGCATCGACCACGAAGGCCAGCAGGTCAGGACGCACCCCGGCGAAGTTCAGCAGCGTGTTGCCCTTTGCAGCGGCGCCGTAGCCGACGACGCGCCGGCCGGCGCGCTTGTGCCCGATCAGGAAGGTGAGCAGGTCGTCCTTCACGCGTTCGGCGGCGGCCTGTACGCCCGCGTGGAATGCCGGTGTGCCGATGCCGGCATCCGCCTCGTGCGAACGCATTCGAGCGACCGAGGCCCGGGCCTCGCGACGGGACGCGGTCGGCGCGGCCCACACGCGCAGCGAGCCGCCGTGGGTGGGCAGCGTCTCGACGTCCCACACCGCGAGCCCATGCGTGGAGAGGATGCGCTCGACCGCGCGCAGCGAGAGGTACGAGAAGTGCTCGTGATAGACGGTGTCGAACTGGTTCAAGCGGACCAGCTCGAGCACGTGGGGGAACTCGAAGCTCACCGAGCCGTTGGGTGCGAGTACCTCGGCGAAGCCGGCGACGAAGTCGTCGATGTCGGGCACATGGGCGAGCACATTGTTGGCGATCGCGAGGTCGAAGCGTCCGCGCTCGGTGACCAGCGCTCGGGCCGACTCGCGGCCGAAGAACACCTCGACGGTGTCGATGCCGCGCTCGCGCGCGGCGCGCGCCGTGCCCGAGGTGGGCTCCACGCCGACGCAGCCGATGCCGCGCTCGCGCACGTACTGCAGCAGATAGCCGTCGTTGGAGGCGACTTCGAGCACCTGCGAGGACGGACCGAGCGCGAAGCGCTCGACGGCCTCGTCGACGTAGCGCCGCGCATGCTCGAGCCAGCTGCTCGAATACGACGAGAAGTACACGTAGTCGTCGGAGAACAGCAGGTCATGGCGCTGCACCTCGTCGACCTGCACCAGCGCGCAGCTCGGGCAGGCAAACACCTTCAGTGGAAAGTGCGCCTCGGCACGCAGCAGGTCGGCCTCGCGCAGGAACGCGTTCGAGGGCGGTGCGGCACCGAGGTCGAGGAAGGTGTCGGCAGGCGCGCGTCCCAGCTGCAAACGGCAATGGCGGCAGTTCATGCGATCAGTCCGTGTCGGAGCGCCTCGTCGAACGCGGGGAGCGCTGCATCGCGCGGCGAGAGGTTTGCCGGCGGCAGCGGCCACGCGATCGCGAGGCGGGCGTCGTCGTGACGCACGCCGACTTCGAGGCCGGGGGCGTACGGCGCGGTGTGCTGGTAGAGGAGCTGGGCATCATCGGTCAGCGCCTGGAAGCCGTGCGCACAGCCCTCGGGGATGAAGACACTGCGCTCGAGGTCCTCGCCGAGCTCGACCGCGTGCCAGCGCCCGAAGCTCGGCGAGCCGGCGCGCAGGTCGACGGCGACGTCGAACACGCGACCGCGTAGGCAGCGGATCAGCTTGGCTTCGGCGCCCGGCGCACGCTGCAGGTGCAGCCCGCGCACGGTGCGGCGCGCGGCGGTCATCGACAGGTTCACCTGCACGAAGCGCAGGCCGGGACGGACGGGCGCGAACGCCTCCTCGCAGAACAGCCGCGTGAATCGGCCGCGCGCGTCGCCGCGCGGCTCGCTGGCGACCACCCACATGCCCTCGATCGGGGTGCGCTCGACGTTCACGCCGCCGTCCTCAGGCCGTCGAACCGGTACGGTGCGGCGCTCGCGGCCCACGCCAGACCCGCGGCGCGCGCGTCGGCCACGTAGGCACGCAGATCGCCCGCACTGTCTGCGGCACCGGTCTCCTGCCAGCGACGGTACCAGCGCGCGGTGCGCGCAAGCGTCGTCGCGGTGTCCCACACGGGGCGCCAGCCGAGCACCTCGTGGGCACGCGTGCAGTCGAGCCGCAGCACCGCGGCCTCGTACGGATGCGGGCCCGCGTCGACCTCGACACACAGCGCCGGCCAGTGCGCGGCGAAACCTGCGACAACCTCGTCCACGCTTGCGTGGCCCTCGGGCGCAGGGCCGAAGTTGAAGGCGGTCTGCACATCGGCCTGGGAATGGGCGGTCGACTCGAGCAGCGCGCCCCCCAACTGCAGGTAACCGGCGAGCGGCTCGAGCACATGCTGCCAGGGGCGGATCGACGCCGGGTTGCGCAGCCGGCAGGGTGCGCCCGCGATCGCCGCGCGCACCAGGTCAGGTACCAGCCGGTCCTCGGACCAGTCCCCGCCGCCGATCACGTTGCCCGCGCGCGCGGTGGCGAGCGCCACAGGCAACGCGCCGTCGCGAGCGCCGAGGAAGCTCGCGCGCCAGCAGGCCGAGACGATCTCGGCGCAGGCCTTGGACGCGCTGTACGGGTCGTGCCCGCCGAGCGGATCGCCCTCTGCGAAGCCCTGCGAGCCCGCCGCGGCGGGCGCATCGTTGCGGTAGCACTTGTCGGTGGTCGCGTTCACCACCGCGCGCACCGAGCCGCAGCGGCGCACCGACTCGAGCAGGTGGATCAGCCCGGTCACGTTGGTCGCGAAGGTGTCGAGCGGCTCGCGGTACGAGGCACGTACCAACGGCTGCGCGGCCAAGTGGAAGACGATCTCGGGGGCGAACGCGTGGACCGCGTCGTCGACCGCGCGGGCATCGCGCAGGTCGGTCCACGGGCCGTCGGCGCCGCCCAGCAGCGCATGGTGGGCGGGGCCGGCGGCGGGTGCGAGCGAAAGCCCCGCCACGCGCGCGCCGAGCGCGCGCAGCCACAGCGCGAGCCAGCTGCCCTTGAAGCCGCTGTGGCCGGTGACCAGGACGCGGCGATTCGCGTAGGCACCGCCGAACAGGCCGCTCAGGTCCAGGTCTTCCACGGCGCCACGCCTCGCTGCCACAGGTCCTCGAGCTTCATCTTGTCGCGCAGCGTGTCCATCGGCTGCCAGAAGCCGCGGTGCGCCCAGGCCGAGAGCTGGCCCTCGCGCGCCAGCGCTTCGAGCGGCTCGCGCTCCCAGGAGGTTGCATCGCCCTCGATATAGGACAGCACCTGCGGCTCGAGCACGAAGAAGCCGCCATTGACCCAGGTGCCGTCGCCCTGCGGCTTCTCCTCGAAGCGGGTGATACGCCCGCCCTCGATGTCGAGCGCGCCGAAACGGCCCTGCGGCTGCACCGAGGTCAGCGTCGCCAGGCGCCCCTGCCTGCGGTGGAAGGCGACGAGCGCGGTGAGGTCGACGTCGGAGACACCGTCGCCGTAGGTGAAGCAGAAGGTCTCGTCGCCGACGTACTTCGCGACGCGCCGCAGGCGCCCGCCAGTCTGCGTCTCCTCGCCGGTGTCGATCAGCGTGACCCGCCACGGCTCGCAGTGCCGCTGGCAGATCTCCATCTCGTTCTTCGCCAGGTCGAACGTGATGTCCGACATGTGCATGAAGTAGTTCGCGAAGTACTCCTTGATGACATATCCGCGATAGCCCAGACAGACGACGAACTCGTTGATGCCGTGCCGGGAGTAGTGCTTGAGGATGTGCCAGAGGATCGGGCGGCCCCCGACCTCGACCATCGGCTTGGGCCGGATCGAGGTTTCCTCGGCCAGCCGCGTGCCGAGGCCACCGGCCAGGATGACTGCCTTCATCGCGCTCCCCGTGGCGGGACGCGGACCTGCGCCCCCTCGGCGAACTTTAGGGGGGCAGGCACCCGCGCAAGCGCGGAGAAGCGGGAGTTCGGTGCCGCTGATGCGGCGCGCGGCGCGCGGAGGCCGTCAGTCCCCGCGTTGCAGCCGCTCGTACTTCACGAGCAGCTGCGCCCGGGTTTCGGGATGGCGCGGATCGTTCGGGATGCAGTCGACCGGGCAGACCTGGCGGCACTGCGGCGCGTCGAAGTGGCCGACACATTCGGTGCACTTGCCCGGCTCGATGACATAGATCTCGGGGCCCATCGAAATCGCGCCGTTCGGGCACTCGGGCTCGCAGACGTCGCAGTTGATGCATTCGTCGGTGATGAGCAGGGCCATCTTCGATGCCCCCGCTCACACTCGACGAATGGCCGGCCCGAGCACGGGCCGGCCTCTCGCGCGCTGACGGCGCAGTGCGCCGTCCGGGCGCGCGCGAGTGTCGGTGATGAGCAGGGCCATGGCGTGTGCGGACGGCTCAGCCCCCCGACGGGCCGCCCATCTGCTCCATCTTGCTCTTGAGGCGGGCCTCGACCGAAGGGGAGACGAACTTGCCGACGTCGCCGCCGAACATCGCGATCTCGCGGACCAGGGTGCCCGAGATGAACTGGTACTGGTCGGTCGGCGTCATGAAGATGGTCTCGACGTCCGGCAGCAGGTAGCGGTTCATGCCGGCCATCTGGAACTCGTACTCGAAGTCGGCGACCGCGCGCAGACCGCGCACGATGACGCCCGCGTTCTGGGCCCGCACGAAGTCGCGCAGCAGCCCCGAGAAGCCAGCCACGTGCACGTTCGGATAGGGGGCGAGGACGTCGCGCGCCATCTCCATGCGCTCTTCCTGCGTGAAGATCGGCCCCTTGGCCCGGCTGCCGGCGACCCCGACCACGACCCGGCCGAAGATGCTGGCCGCACGGCGGACGATGTCTTCGTGGCCGCGGGTGAGCGGGTCGAACGTACCGGGATAGACGGCGATGGCCATCGTCAGGCTCCAGGGGCCGGGGGGGCCATACGCAGCAGATGATAGTGGACTTGACCGGCCTTGTCGGCGCGGTGCGCGACGAGGCCCGGCACCGCTGACAGCGGCGGCGCGTCGGGCGCGAGCGGCCGATCGGCCTCGACGTATACCGCGGCGCCCGGCGCGAGCACCGCGGCCAGCCGTGGCAGCACCCGCTCGAGCTCGGCGCTGCCGAAGGGCGGATCGAGGAACACCAGGTCGAAGCGGTCGCGGGTATTCGACAGGTAGGTCACGGCGTCGCCCTGCACCACCTCGACCGCCTCGGCCTCGAGCCGCTCACGGGCGGTGCGCAGCGCCGCCGCGGCACGCGCGTCGCGCTCGACCAGCACCACCTTCGCGGCACCGCGCGAGGCGGCCTCCAGCCCCAGCGCGCCGGTGCCGGCGTACAGGTCCAGACAGCGCCAGTCGTCGAGGCGCTGCCCCAGCCAGTTGAACAGCGTCTCGCGCACGCGGTCGGGCGTGGGTCGAAGGCCCGGCACGTCGACGACCACGAGCGGCGTGCGCTTCCAGTCGCCGCCGATGATCCTCACCTTCGAGGGCGGCTCTGACCCGCGCCGCGCCGGGGCCGGCTTCGCGGGGCGCACGGCGGCCGTGGCGGGCTTCGCGGCACGGCCCGAGAACCGAGCCGGAGCCGGAGCCGGAGCCGGAGCCGCGGACGCCGCGCGGCGCCCGCGCTCAGGGCCGTGCGCCACCGTCGCCCACGACCACGGTGACCAGCCGGTCGGGCCTGACCTTGCGCTGGAAGGCCTCGCGGATCTGCGCGGCGCCGACCGCATCGACACGCTCGGTCCAGCGCTCGAGGTAGTCCAGCGGCAACCGGTACCAGCCGATGTTCGCGAGGTTGTCGAGGATCTTGCGGTTGGTGTCGATGCGCAGCGCGAAGCCGCCGACCAGGTTCTGCTTGGCGGCGGTGAGTTCGGCCTCTGTCGGACCGTCGGCGACGAAACGCGCGAGCGTCTCGCGCACCACCTTCAGCGCGTCGTCAGTCTGCTCCTTGCGGGTTTGCAGCCCGACGGTGAAGGGGCCGGCCTGGGCCATCGGCGAGAAGTACGAGTAGACGCTGTAGGACAGGCCGCGCTTCTCACGCACTTCGCTGGTCAGGCGCGAGACGAAGCCGCCGCCGCCCAGCACGTAGTTGCCCACGAACAGCGGAAAGAAGTCGGGGTCGTCGCGGGCGATCGCGGGCGCGCCGATCAGGATGTGGCTCTGCGTGGCCGGGTGCGCGATGCGGCGCTCGGCCGCCGCAGGCGCCTCGACCGCGGGCATCGCCGGCGCGGGCGTGCCTTCGGGCAACTCGCGCGTGAGGCGCTCGGCGATCGTCTCGGCCTCGGCACGCGTGATCGCGCCGATCATCGACACCACCGCGCCGCGCGGGCCGTAGCGCGCCCGATGGAAGGCGACGAGGTCGGCGCGGCCGATCGCTGCGATCGATTCGGGCGACTCGGTGCGGCCGTACGGATGCGTCGGGTAGATCAGCGCCTCGTAGGTGAGCTGCGCGATGGTCTCCGGGCGTACCAGGGCCTCGCGCAGGCTCTGTACCGCACGCTCGCGCTCGCGGGCGACGACCGGCTCCGGGAAGGTCGGGCACGCCATCATCCGAGCCAGCAGGTCGACCGCCGCGTCGCGCTCGCGCGGTGAGGACAGCGTGCGCAGCGACACGTTCGCACGGTCGTCGCCCGCACCGCCTCCGCGGCTCGCGCCGAGGTCGGCGAAGCGCTCGGCCAGCGCCGCCTCGTCGAGCCCCTCGACGCCGCGCGCGAGGAGTCCCGCAGTGAAGGACGCGAGGCCCGGGCGGCCGGCGGGATCGAGGCGCGAGCCGGCGTCGAAGTCGACGCTCACGTCGAGCATCGGGATCGCATCGGCGCGCACGAAGTACACGCGCGCGCCGCGCGCGGTGGCCCAGGTCTCGATCGGCAGCACGGCCGAGGCGAGCGGCGCCCACAACAGCAGCGCCAGTAGCAGCAGTCCACGCAGGTGGACGACGGGGAGCGGCATCATCGTGACCTCAGTGCCTCAGGCCGGCGGGCGCAGGCGCCGGCCGCTTGTCGCCGATCGGCTGGGGCAGCAACGTGGCCACCGTCAGCTGGTCGTCGGAGAAATACTTGGCGGCGACCGCGCGGACCTCTTCGGGCGTGACCGAGCGGATCTTCTCGAGGATACGGTCGGCATCGCGGTGCGACAGGCCGACGATCTCCAGGCCCGCCAGCTCCATCGCCTGCGCGAACACCGAGTCGCGCTTGTAGACCTGACCCGCCACGTACTGGACTTTGACCCGCTCGAGCTCGGCCGCGGGCACGCCCTCCTTCGCGATACGCTCGATCTCGGCGCGCACCGCGCGCTCGACGTCCTCGGTCGAGCGGCCCTCCGCCGGCGTGCCGTCGAGGATGAACACCGCCGGGCCGCGCTGCGTCATGTCGTAGCCGGCGCCGGCCCGGTTGGCCACACGCGAGCCGCGCACGATGCTGCGCGTCAAGCGCGTGCTGTCGCCGCCGTCGAGCACCGAGCTCAGCAGCTCGAGGGCGTACGGCTCGCGGTCGCCGTCGATCGACTCGAGTTTCGGCACGCGGAACGCCATCACCACTGACGGATTCTCGGCGGGCGCCTTCACCTGGATGCGGCGCAGCCCGCGCTGCGGCGGCTCGACCTGAGGCTTACGCTGCGGCACCGCGCGCGACGGGATGCGCCCGTAGGTCTCCTGGGCAAGCGTCCAGACGGCCTCGGGGTCGACGTCGCCGGCGACCACGAGGATCGCGTTCGACGGGGTGTACCAGGCGTCGTACCAGGCCTGGGCGTCGGCGACCGTCATCGACTCGAGGTCGCTCATCCAGCCGACGACCGGGTGCCGGTACGGATGCGCGTTGAAGACGGCGGCCATCAGCTGCTCGTAGACGAGGGCGCCCGCGCGGTCCTCGGTGCGCAGCCGACGCTCCTCCATGACGACGCGGATCTCCTTGGCGAACTCGTCTGCGGACAGGTTCAGGTTCGCCATCCGGTCGGACTCGAGCCGCATCACCTCGGGCAGGCGCGAGGTGTGGATCTGCTGGAAATAACCGGTGTAATCGCGCGAGGTGAACGCGTTCTCGCGGCCGCCGATCGCGGCGACGCGGCGCGAGAACTCGCCGGGCTCCAGCGTCTTGGTGCCCTTGAACATCATGTGCTCGAGCACATGGGCCACACCGGTGCGGCCGTTGACCTCGTCCATCGAGCCGGCACGGTACCAGACCATGTGGACCGCAGTAGGAGCGCGCCGGTCACGATTGACCAGTACCTTCATGCCGTTGGGCAGCGTGCGCTCGAAGGCCTGCGCGGCGGCCGACGACGACGGCGCAGGCTGCGCGTGCGCCGCGCCAGGCATGGCGGCACCGATCCAGAGAGCGGAAACGGCGGAGACGGCGGCGAGGACTGCGAGCCCTGGGGTGCGGCGGCGCTCGGTCGGAGGGGTCATCGGTGGAGCGTAGAATCGTGGATCCCGAGTGTACTCCGGCGCCCGTTGCCCCCTGCGGCCGAGCGGGCCCGCCCCCAGGCACCCCCCATGTTCGGATTCCTTCGCCGCAAGAAGCCGGCCGAGCCCGAGGTCGCGCCCGACGCCGGCACGGCCGAGTCGCCCCCGACACCCGCGTCGCACGGGTCGGTCGAATCGCCCGGCTCGTTTGGCTCCTCTGATTCCTCTGGCTGCTTCGGCCCGTCCGAAGCAGCCGCGCCCCCGGCACTGCCTGGTCCGGAGCCGGAGCCCGCCGCGGCGGCGCCCAGCGCGGCGGCGCCCAGCGCGGCGACGCCCGCGCCGGAGGCGCCCGCCCTCGGCGGCTTCTGGTCGCGCTTCGTCCCGGGGGGCCGCGGCGGCACCGGACCGGCGCCGGTGCCCCCCAGACAGGCCGAGGACGGCGCCTCGGTCAGCCCCGAGGAGGCCGCGGCGATCGAGGCGCAGGCCGCGGCGGCTGCCGAGGCGGCGTTCGAGGCCGACGAACGCCAACGCGCGGCAGAGCGCGAACGCGCGGTCGAGGCACCGGCCCCGCGGCCCCCTGCGCCCTCCAGCCCGCCCGCCGGCGCCGAGCTCGTCCCGGCGCCGATGCCCGACCGCAAGCCCTGGCTTGCTCGGCTCAAGCAGGGGCTGGCGCGCACCAGCGGCAACCTCGCCGGGCTGTTTGTCGGTGTGAAGGTCGACGAGGCGCTGTTCGAGGAACTGGAGACGGCGCTGATCACCAGCGACACTGGCGTCGAGACCACCGCCTGGCTGCTCACCGCGCTACGCGAACGCGTGAGGAAGGAGCGGATCACCGACGCGATGCAGGTCAAAGCCGCGCTGCGCGCGCTGCTGGTCGAGCTTCTGACCCCGCTCGAGCAACCCATCGACATCGACCGCGCCGAGCCGCTGGTGATGATGATCGCGGGCGTCAACGGCGCGGGCAAGACCACCTCGATCGGCAAGCTCGCGCGGCACCTGCGCCGCGAAGGCAAGACGGTGCTGCTGGCCGCGGGCGACACCTTCCGCGCCGCGGCCCGCGAGCAGCTCGCGCAATGGGGCAGCCGCAACGACGTGGAGGTCATCTCCCAGCAGGGCGGCGACCCGGCGGCGGTCGCGTTCGACGCGGTGTCGGCCGGCATCGCGCGGCGCACCGGCGTCGTGATGATCGACACCGCGGGCCGGCTGCCGACGCAGGCTCACCTGATGGAGGAGCTTCGCAAGATCCGCCGCGTGATCACGAAGGCCCGGCCCGATGCGCCGCACGAGGTGCTGCTCGTGCTCGACGGCAACACCGGACAGAACATGCTCGCGCAGGTGAAGTCCTTCGACGACACGGTGCAGCTCACCGGACTGGTGGTCACGAAGCTCGACGGGACGGCCAAGGGCGGAGCGCTCGCCGCGCTCGCGCACACGCGCCGCGACCGGCCGATCCCGGTGTACTTCATCGGCGTGGGGGAAGGCATCGACGACCTCCAGGCGTTCTCGGCCGACGAGTTCGCCGCCGCGCTCGTCGACTGACGACGGCAGCATCCCGGCCTCGATCCCTCGTTCGCGCCCGAGCGCGGGCCGCTCAGGCAAACGCGCGACGGGCCGACCAGGCGAAGAGCGGCGGCGCCATGAGGTCGTCGGCAAAGTGCCCGAAGGGCTCGGCGCCGATCCGCGCGACGAAGGCCTTGAACGGCACGCGCAGCTGGCGCTGGACGGGGGCGACGAACAACACGCGCGTCACCTGGTGAGACGCGTTCAGGTGGCGAAAGAGGGCGCGCGCGGCCGGGATGCCAACGCCCAGGCCGCGAAATGCCGGGCCGACCTCGTAGTGGGCAATCTCCGCAGTGGTCTCGCCATCGTCGGCAACGTACAGCGAGCCGCCGCGCGCGCTCGCCACGGTCAGGCCCGAGACAACGATCTCGATCCGGAAGCCACGCGCCCCCGCATACTCGGGCCCGAACGAATGGGCGCCGACCGAGGCCCTCACGAAGTGGTCAGGATCCGCCAGGAAACGCGCTGCGACCGCCTCCGGCGTCGGCCGCGTTTCGGCGGGAGGGTCCCCGTCGGACGGCTCAGCGAGCGGGTCGGCCCCGGACACGGCGCCGCGGCCGACGGCGGCCATCCAGCGGCGGATCACGGACAGGCTCGCGGGCACGGGGCGACGGACAGCTTCGAGGCGGGCACGCGGGGCGTGGACATCGGGGCGGAACGCTGTCGTGGCAAGGAAGAAACACAGTCTAGCCAAAGCGACTGCGGCGCCCGACGCCGCCACCTCGTCCGGGCATCGACAGCCGACCGGCGGTCGATACGGCGCGGCAGGCGCCGCACGCTCGCGGCGCCGGGCGGCCGTGCCTCGCCGCGTTCAGATCGCCGCGCGTGCGGCGTCGGACTGCCTCGAGGGCTGCGCGGCGTCGAAGGCCGGCAGCGCCATCAACGCGTCGAACACGCGCATCGTCCGCGGATACGCGTCCATCGGACACTGGAAGCGCTGCGCGCTGAACACCTGCGGCACCAGGCAGCAGTCGGCCATCGTCACCGTGTCGCCGTGGTTGTAGCGGCCGGTGCGCAGATCGGCGAGTTCGGCCTCGACGGCGGCGAAGCCCTCGGCGAGCCAGTGGCGGACCCAGGCGTCGGCCTCGGCCTGTGCGTACCCGAGCGTCTGCTTGAGAGACTTCAGGATCCGCAGGGTATTGACCGGGTGCATGTCGCAGGCGATCAGCATCGACAGCGAGCGCACGCGCGCGCCGCCGAGGCGATCGGCGGGCAGCAGCTTCGGTCCGGGGCCCGTCTCGTCGAGGTACTCCATGATCGCGACCGACTGGCCGAGGCGGCTGCCGTCATCGTCGACTCAGGCGGGCACCAGCGCCTGCGGATTGGTGGCGCGATAGCCGTCGGAGCGCTGCTCGTCGGACAGCAGCCAGACCACTTCGGGCGTCCAGGCGATGCCCTTGTGGTTCAGCGCGCAGCGCACGCGAACACCGGCTGATCGCCGGGGTTGCCGTGGTCGTGCCAGGTCAACATCGGCGTGATGATGAAGTCGCCCGGGGCCATCGTGACCCGCTCACCGTCGACTGCGGTGTAGGCGCCCTCGCCGTCGACGACCCAACGCAGCGCCGACTGCGTGTGCCGATGCGCGGGCGCAACCTCGCCGGGTAAAACACGCTGCAGGCCGGCGTACATCGTCGAGGTGGTGGTCGACTGGCCGGGCAGACCCCGGGTTCTCGAGGATCAGCACGCGCCGCTCGGCCTCACGGGCGGTGATCAGCGAGCCGGACTCGGCGATAAACAGAGGGACGTCGGCCCAACGCTAGAGCGCGGGCACGGCATCGGTCGCGGGTTGCGCCGGCACCAGCGCGGCCAGCACCTCCCAGAGCGGCTTGAGCGAGTGGCCGGCGATGCGATCGTCGTAGGCCCGGCGCACGGCCGGCTCGTCGATGCGCGCAGTCATGGTCGGTCTCCGAGCGATGCCCCGATGGCGACGATGATCCGCGCCGCCCTGCGGACGATCCGGCGCCTCCCGGCTTCAGCCCGGCGGGTACACGCAGCGAAAACCGACGTAGACCGCGAAGAACCTCGCGGGCTTCCACTGCATGCCCGAGGCCTGCGTCTGCGACGCGCCGTACCACCAAGAGCCGCCGGCGGTCAGACGGTCCTCGCCGCGCGCGTCGGCGAGCCACTCCCAGAGGTTGCCGGCCATCTCATGCAGGCCGTTGACGCCGGCGACGGTGGCACCGGCCGGCGCATGACGCTCGAACCGGTCGCCAGAGCCGGAGAGGTTCGCGCCGTCGGATGTCTCGCCGGTCGGGTAGGGGTAGCGGCGGCCGGTGACAAAGGGCGCGGGCGGCCGCGGGCGGCGCTCGACGTAGGCAGCCTCGGACCATTCGTCGCGGCCCGGCAGGCGCCCGCCCGCCCAGGTGCAGAACTCCGCCGCTTCGAACCAGCTGACGTGTGCGGCCGGGTCATCCGGCCGCGCGGATGTGCCCGAGGGCGCGCTGAAGGTCCAACCGGGCCGGCGCTCCCAGCCGGCGCCCCACTCGTAGCCGCCGCCCTCGCGCTCGGCGGCGCTGCGCCGGCCAGTCGCCTCGAGGAAGGCGGCGAAGCGTGCGACGGTGACCTCGGTGCGGTCGATGCGCAAGGCGCCGACCGTCGCGGCCTCGGCGGCGCCGCGATCGGGTGGGGCGGCGATCGAGGCGACGGGCACCGCTACCGCCCAGGCAAGCACGGCGCCCGCGGCGAGCGGGGCCAGGCAGTCGACGATGCGGGGCCGGACGCGGTTGGCGGAGCGCGTCGGCGTCGGCAGGAACGCGCAGGCGTGGGGGGCGGGTTGTTGCATGGCCGGGATCGTAGCGGGCGTCCGGCGCAGGGCGTGAGGATCGCCCCGCTCGCCGGCGGGGTGCGACGCCCGCCGCCACCGTGCAGACACGCGGCGATCGGCCCGCCGTGCAGTGCGCGGAACGCCACCGGCCGGCGCGGGCCGCCCGGCGCTATGATCGGAACGGACACGCGGGCGCGGGCACGCACCCTGCCTCACCGGAGACACCGATGGCCCCCACCCCCCGGCATGCGCTGCTGCTGAACCTGGCGCACCTGATCGACCACTTCTTCATGCTGATCTTCCCGACCGCGGTGCTCGCGATCTCGAAGGAGTGGGGCCTGTCTTTCTCGCAGCTGCTGCCGCTGTCGCTGCCGGCGGTGGCGATCTTCGGGCTCGGCGCGCTGCCGGCCGGCTGGCTCGCCGACCGCTGGAGCCGCCGCGGCATGATGGTGGTGTTCTTCTTCGGCATCGGCGCGGCCTCGGTGCTCGCCGGCCTGTCGCAGGGCGCCTGGCAGCTCGGCGCGGCGCTCGCGCTCATCGGCGCGTTCGCGGCGATCTACCATCCGGTTGGGATCGCGATGCTGACCATCGGCAGCCCGCGGCTCGGCTGGACGCTCGGGGTCAATGGCGTCTGGGGCAACCTCGGACTGGGCGTGGCGGCGCTCGTGACCGGCCTCATCGTGCAGTTCGTGGGCTGGCGTGCCGCCTTCGTGGTGCCCGGCGTCGCCACGATGGGGATCGGTTTCGTCTACCTCGCGGCGAGCCGCGGCGCGACCAACGCGGCCGGCTCGAAGAAGGCCGCGAGCGTCAAGGTACCGCCCGAGGTCATGAAGCGGCTGGTGGTCGTCTTCCTGATCGCGGTGGTCTGCAACGGGCTGCTGTTCCATGCCACCACGGTGTCGATGCCCAAGCTCTTCGACGAGCGGCTGAGCGGCCTGCTCGCGGGCGAGATGGGGCTGGGCGCGATCGGCGCGATCATCGCGGTCGTCTACCTGATCGCTGCGATGGCGCAGCTGCTGGTCGGCTCGCTGATCGACCGCGTGAGCCTACGCTCGGCGCTGATCGCGGTGGTGTCGCTGCAGGCCCCGCTGTTCCTGCTCGCGACCACCGGCAGCGGCTGGGGCCTGGTGGCGGCCGCGATCGGGATCATGTTCTTCGTCTTTGGCCAGATCCCGATCAACGACGCGATGGTGGCGCGCTACACCAGCGACCAGTGGCGCGCGCGCGCCTATGGGCTGCGCTACGTCGCGAGCTTCCTGGGCAGCGCCGGGGCGGTCGCGCTCGTCTCCACGCTGCACGCGGGCGGCGGCTTCGGCACGGTGTTCGTCGCGCTGGCCGGCGTGGCGTTGACCGCGCTCGCCGCAGCCGCGCTGATGCCGCGCATCGGCGAGCCCGCCGCGACGCCGGCCGTGGCCTCCGGCCGCGCCTGAACGGGGGCCGTCGCCCGCGAGCGCGGCTAAGGCGGGGAAGGCCGATGCCCAGCGGCCGACCCGAACGGGTAAGCTCCGGCCTCGTCCGCGCGCGTTCCGCGACGCGGCGTCATAGCGCAAAGAGACCCCATCGATGGCCCCGGCACGGACGCCTCCGTCTACCCGCTCGAGCGTGCTCGCGCACGCCCGCCCGCTGCTGCTGGCCACGGTGCTGGCGGCCGCACCGGTCTCCGGCGCGGCGCTGGGCACGCTGACGGCGCAGTCGGTGCGCAACGAGCCGCTGCGCTCCGTGGTCGCACTGCCGCGCGCGACCGGCACCGCGACGCCGCCCTCGGTGCGGCTCGCGTCGCCAACGGCCTACGAGCGGCTGGGCTTCGTGCGCGACCCGGCGCTCGCGGCGGCGACGGTGCGCGTGGTGACCGAGGCCGACGGGCAGCGCTACGTCCGCATCGACAGCGACCTGCCGGTAGCCGCGGCCGAGCTGGTGCTGCTGCTCGAGTCCGAGGGCGGCGAGCGCCGCCTCTACCGCCTGAACCTGGGCTCGCCTGAGCCTGCGGACCGTGTAGCAGTGCGCGGCAGCGAGCCGCTGGCACGCGGTGCCCCCCCCCAGACGACGGTCGAAGGCAGCAGCGTGCCGTACTCGACCGGAACCAACGTGCGCGATGCCGAGCCGCCCGCCGCGCGCACCGCACCAAGCCGCGACGCGCTCGCGGCGTCCCTTGCGGCCCCCTCCGCAGCCGACGGCGCGGACCCATCCGCAACGGCCCTCCCGCCCCTCGCCACGCCGATCGCCCCGCAGGCGCGCCCGAACGCAATCACCGTCGCCGAAGGCGCCGACCTCGATACACTCGCGCAGGCGCTGCGCCCGCCCGGCGCCACGCTCGAACAGTCGGCTGCAGCGCTGTGGCGCGCGAACCGCACGGCCTTCGTCGGACGCCCACCGCGGCCGCTCGCCGGCGCGCTGCTGCAGGTGCCGCCCGAAGCGGTGGTGCTTGGCATCGATCAGGCCGAGGCACGGGCCGTGGTGGCCGCCTTTGCAGCCGAGCCGATCGCGGTTGCGACGGCGGCGCCGTCGGCCGCCGCGCCGCAGCCGGCCCGCACGGCACCCGCGCGCGGGGTGACGAGCGTCGCGCCAGCGACGGGCGGCCCGGCACCGGGCTTGCGTGCCGCCATCGACCCCACCCCACCCCGCCGGGCCGTGCCCGCAGCGCGTGACCGCGTCATGCTGACCGCCTCCCTCCCCCCGCCGGCCGGCGCCGCCCGCACGGCGGCCGACTCGGCCTTCGAGGCTGAGCTCGCCGCGACGGTGAAGCGGATCGCGGCGCTGGAGCAGCGGCTCGCCGACCTGCGGGCTGGGTTCGAGCGCAGCACCGAACGGGAACTCGCGCTGATGCGCGAGCTGGTCGACACGACCCGCCGCGCACCACCCCGGACCGCCGCCCGCGGCGCGCCCTGAGCGCGGTGCGGTACGGGGTGCCGCGGTGCGGGCCCCGCCGACCTAGCCGTTGGTGACGACCCCGACCGCACCCAATGGTGGTGTCGGGGATCAAGGGGCCTCGCGCGTTCAGTGCGCGTTGAGCTCGAACACAGGGCGCAGCTCGCCGGTCGCGAGACCGCTCGCGTTGACCTGCTGGATCTTCGCAAACCGCGACAGTGCGTCGTCGTCGGGCTCGACCAGCCCGATGGCGCGCAGCACCGCGAAGGCGGCGACAAAGCGCGCATCGGAATGGCCGTCGGCGATCTTGATCGCGATGCCCAGCCCGCGCGAGCGCACGCCGAGCACCTGCACGCCGGCCGCCCCGACCTTGGCCACCCAGTCGCCGGCCCCGGCGCGCATGAAGTGCAGGTCGCTGCGGCCGGTGCCCGAGACGTACTCCGGGTACGCGGTCATTGCGCCGAACAGGCGATCGAGCAGCGCGTCGCTCGCCTCGTCGGCGCCGCCGCCGGCGAGCATCGCCCACAGGCGCGCCAGACCGTCGAGCGGAAGCGCCAGATTCGGTGCGCTGCAGCCATCGATACCGCCCGGGATCGTGTCCGGATCGAGCCCGAGCAGTCCGCCGATCTCGGCGCGCACGCTGCGTTGCAATGGATGGTCGGGCTCGAGGTAAGTCTCGACCGGCGCCTCGTGCAGCTGGCACCAGGCGAGGAAGCCCGCGTGCTTGCCCGAGCAGTTGTGCCAGCGCACGTCGAAGCTCTCATGCATGGGCGGCGTTCGCCCGAGCGTCTCGTACATGTAGGGCACGTGACAGCCGCACTTCAGGCGCCGCCAGTGATTGCGCGCCTTCTTGAGCAGGCCCTCGACTGCGGCGATGTGGAAGGGCTCGCCCGAATGGCTCGAGGTCATCGTCGCGACCTCGCGCTCGTCGAAGCCGAACTGGCGCGGGCCGTCGGCGCGCATCAGCGGCAGCGCCTGGAAGGCCTTGAGCGTGGAGCGGGTGAACGTCTCGGCGCGCGGGTCGCCGGCCGACCACAGCAGGCGCCCGCCGCGGTCGACGACCGCGATCGAGCCGTAGTGGACGTTCTCGACGGTGTCGCCCCGGGTGGCGACGACCAAGGGGACGTGGGCGGGGGAGTTCATCCCCCGATTCTATGCGGCGGCGACGGCTGCGGGGCGCGCTGCGCGCGCGGCCCGGGCGGCAGCCGCCGCGCCCTGCGCGACCGTGCCGGGACTCAGATCCCGAGCTGATTGACCCAGTCGGTCGCCTGCATCTGCGCCAGGTTGAGCGCCTTCGGCGAGATGTCGAGCTCCTTGCAGAGCTGCGCGACGCCCGACAGCGCCGGATCCTCGCAGGCCTCGGCCAGCCTCAGCAGCGGCGCGAACTCGCCACTGCGGTACAGCAGGCCGTCGGCCACCGACTTCGGCAGCTCGAGCTCCTCGAGCGCGCTCGCCATCGGCGTCATCAGCATCGCTGGCAACAGCGAGAAGGTGCCCGCGATGAACAGGTTGTCGCGCTGCCCGACCTGGAAGCGGCCCTCGCCCAGCAGCTCCATCAAGCGGCCGCGGGTGATCGCGGTGCGCGCCAGCAGCGGCGCGGTCGGGTCTTTGCTGTCGCTCGAGGCCAACAGCAGGGTGAGCCAGCGGGCGAGCTTCTGGTAGCCGAGCAGCGAGATCGCGTGTTTGATCGAGTCGATCTTGCCCGACAGGCCCATGCCCGCGGAGTTCATGTAGCGCAGCAGCTTCACCGACAGCGCGACGTCGCGCTTGAGCGCGTTGTCGATCTCGACGATGTCCGCACCGCGCAGCAGCAGCTTGATCGCCTGCATTACCGCGGCCCGCGCCGGCTCGAGCTTGCGCGCCGCCAGCGTCTCGGGCTTGGCGAAGTAGAAGCCCTGTAGGCAATCAAAGCCGAGCGCCAGACAGGCGGCCGCCTGCTCACGCGTCTCGACTTTTTCGGCGACCAACGTGCGCTTGCCGCCCGCGGCCTTCAGCAGCTTCATCACCAGCGGCAGCTGCTCCATGGGGATCTGCAGCAGGTCGACCTTCGCGTGCGTGGTCAGCGCAAACAGCGGCTGGCGGACCACCGCCGGAGAGTCGACGGTCACCGCGATGCCGTAGCCCTCGTGGCGCAGCTCGCCAAGGCGCGCTAGCGTCTTCTCGTCGGTGGGCATGCGCGAGGAGAACTCGAGCACGGTGTGCCTCGGATCGAGCAGGCCGAGGGGCGAGTCGGGGCCGATGGTCTCGACGCCGACGTTGATGAATCCGAGCTTGCCGCCGAGAACCTGCTCCGGGCCGAGATCCTGTAGCAGCGACGCGATCACCACCACGCTCGCGAAGTTATCGTCCGTGACCAGCGCCTCGTGGTTGGCGGCGTCGGCGCGATAGAGCAGTTCGTAGCCGATCAGCTGCTGGTTGCGGTCCAGGATCGGCTGGCGGCCGAGGAAGGCCCCGGGCTCCTCGAAGAGGGCTTCTGTCTTTGCACTGGACAGCGTCGGGAACGCGGTATCGGTCATGCGAGCGCGGCCTCCTGAACCGCGACCTGTGCAGAGCGTCGCGCGCGCGCGAGTGTCCGGCTGGAAATGGTGAGGGTGTTGCAGAGGGCATGGACGCGCTCGGGCGCGCCCGACTCGAGCGCCTCCACGAGGTCGAGCAGCGGGCCGAAGCGGCCCTGGCGCATCGTCAGCGCATCGGCCACCGGCTCGGGCAACGTGAGCGAGGCGATGGCGACCGTCATCGGCTGCATCAGCATCGCCGGCAGCATTGACAGCGCGCCGACCAGGAACAGGTTGTCGCAGTCGCTGCCCTCGAAGTACTCCGCACCGACCATCTCGAGCATGCGGCCTCGGAAGACGGCGGCACGCATCAGCGTCGAGGCCGCAGGCGGCGGCTCGTCGACGGTGTTGAGCAGCAGCTGCAGCCAACGGCCCAGGCGCCGCGTCCCGACCAACTCCAGCGCGTGCACAAGCGAGTCGACCGTGATCATCATCCCGAAGTTGGAGGCGGCGGTGTAGCGCAGAAGGCGCCAGCACAGCGCGGCGTCGAGCTTGAGGGTGGACTCGAGCTCGGCGGGCGTGGCGCCCGCGGCCAGCTGCGCGAGCGCGCGGCGCAACACGCCGTGGCTGACGCCCAGGCGCACGCTGCCCATCACCTCGGGACGGCCGAGGTACCAGCCCTGCATCGCATGGAAGCCGAGCGCGAGGCACCGGTGCGCCTGTGCCTCGGTCTCGACCTTCTCGGCGACGAGCACGTGATTGCCGTAGCGCAGGGCCGGCACGAAGACGTCCAGAACGCCATCGGGGACCGTCTGCAAGTCTACCTTCAGGTGGGTGGCCAGCGGCAGCCAGGGCGCGAGCGGCTCCATCGGCGGCGCGGCGGGCACCGCGAGGCCGAAGCCCAGCCCGCGTAGCATGCGGATCCGCTCGAGCAGTTCGGCGTCGAGCTCGATCGCATGCGACAGCTCGAGCACCGTGCGACGCGGGTTGAGCAGCACCAGGGCGCCGGCGTCGCGCAGCGACTCGGCACCGACGTTGATGAAGGCTTGGCGGCCGGCCAGCACCTGTGAGGCACCGAGATCGTGGAGCAGCGTCGACAGGACGTGCAAGCTCGCGCTGTGCTCGTCGTCGAAGCGGGCGCTATCGTCGGTCGCGCGAGCCCGGTACAGCAGCTCGTAGCCGATGAGCTCGCCTTCGCGGCCCACGATCGGCTGGCGCCCTAGGAAGGCCTCTCTGGATCCGGACATTCGGGGTACGGTCGCTGAGGAGTGACGGATATCTCGATTATCGTCCTCGCCGCGCGACACCCGAGCCCGAACCGGGCGCCTCGGACAGGTGGACGGACACGCCCGCCCGGCGGGCGCGGCGTCGCCGCGGGGGGCGAGTCGGTGGCGTCGGCACGACGGCCGAGCGCGGGACTGCGGGGCTTGCCAGGCGCGCGGGGGCGCGCGCCGGCAGCCTCAGGCGCGACGGGCGGCGCGGCGGCGCGAGACGTCCTCGCGATAGGCGTCGAACACCGCGCCCAGGACCCGTCCGGGGGTGAACGGGGCGGCACTGGCGACGCAGGCGGCCCGCGTGTAGTGCGCGCGCTGCGCGAGCACCTTCGAGAGGCCGTCGGCGAGCGCCGCGGCCGTCTGCTCGGCCACCACCTCGCCGCTTCGCCCGCCGACCACGACCCGCGGCACCTCGCCGACCTCGGTCGACACGACCGGCAGGCCGCTGGCGAGCGCCTCGAGCACGCTGATGGGCATGCCCTCGTACCCCGACGACATCAGGTACACGTCGCTGGCGCGCAGCATCGATGCGATCCGCGCAGGCGGCTGCAGTCCGGCAAGCACCACGCGCGCGCCCAGGCCGGCGTCCCGGATCTGCCGCTCAACCTCGGCCCGCAGCACGCCGTCGCCAATCAGCACCAGGCGTAGCTGCGGACGCAGCGAGGCCACGCGCGCGAACGCCTCGATCATCAGACGGGGGTTCTTCTGCCGGTCGAGCCGGCCGACCGCGATCGCGATCTCGTGAGATGCGTCCAGCCCCCACGCTGCATCGAACACCTGGGCGCGCATCGCACGCCCGTCGTCGCCGGCCGGATGGAAGGTGGCCGGGTCGGTCCAGGTGGGCAGGAACGCGAAGCGCTGCGCGATGTCGCCGAAGCGCTCGCGGTAGGCGTTGGCCGCGTCCTCGCGCACGCACCAGACGCGGTCCATGCGGCGCAGCGCCGTCGCCTCGAGCTGGTAGTACAGGCTGGGCGCCGCCGCCCACTTGATGTCGGCGTGCCGACTTTTGAGCGACACCATGTTCTGGTGGATATAGCAGTGGCGCACGCGGTCGGTCCACAGCAGCGGCAGCGCCGCCTCGGGGCGGTGGAAGTCGAGCACGTCCGCCTCGATCACGGCGGCTCGGTGCCGGACGACGCCCGCGGCCACGCGGACCGTCAGGGGCACGCGGCTGCGGCGCGTCGTGTCGCCGAGCTCGCCGACGGGGAAAAAGCCGACGGTACGCCCCTCCACCTCGCAGCGGCTCCAGCGACCGACCGGGCGCGCCGCGGGATCGGCGCTCAGCCCGACGATGCCCATGTCGAAGTCGTCGGGCGCGTTGCGCACCATGCCACGGATGAACGTGTCGATGCCGCCGGCGATCACGCCCTGCGGGTCGGTTTGGTACACGATGTGGACGCGAATCGGCGCGGGGCGCGCTGCGCCCTTCGAGACTGGACTCACTGGACCCCTCTCGAGAACGGTCGTCGGCTCGGCACGGCTCATCTTCCACCTCAGGTCAGGCACACGTCGTACAGGCGGGCCGGAGCGCCCGCTGTTGCGCCACGATGAGCCGACCGCGACCGTCGCACAGCGGCGGAATGCACGAATCGTCGCACATGACACCTTCCGCAAACGACAACGGCCCGGGGGTGCCGGGCCGTCGTCGTGACACCGCGCCGAAGCGCGGCGGCGGGTGCCGTCAGGCGGTGAGCGCGAGCGCCCAGTTCGAGTAGGCGGTCGTCAGCGCAACTTCGGTCGAAATGGCCGGCGTGGCCGTCGACAGCAGCACGAGCAGACGGGCCACCGCGCCAGCCGCGTCGAGCGGGTAGGTCACGCCAGCGCCGGTGAACGACGTGCCCGTGCCGGCCGACACCTCGGTGATCAGCGCCGCGAGCTGGGTCGGGTAGGTGACCTGCAGGAACGAAACCAGCATTGCGCTCGCCGGATACAACGCGGTGCGATCCGTCGGGTTCGTGCCAGTGCTGGCGACGATCTCGTCGTAGTTCTTCGTCTTCAGCGTCGCGACTTCGAGCGTCGAGGGCGAGCTGACCGCGAACGCCTTGAAGCTCGTGATCAGGTCGCTGCGCGGCTTGGTAAACGTGAACGCGCCGGTGGTGTCGTTCACCGTGCAGCTCTCCCAGTACAGGCCGCCGCCTTCGCGCAGGAAGCCGAGCGGGTAGGCGTCCGGCGTGCCAGCGGTCTTCACGCAGTTGTCGAGCGAGAACTCGCCGAACTCGTGCGACATCGTCGGGGTGGGGTTCTCGCCGGCGCGCAGGTAATAAAAGCTTGCGATGCGGCCGTTAGCGTCGGCGGCTTGCACCAGGTTGTCGACCTTCGCGGTCTCGGCGGCGCTCAGACCGGCGACCCGGGCGGCGTGCTTCGTGAGCACCGTCTTGTCGTTGGTGAAGTACCAGTCCATCGGCGCGGACGCCTTGGGGTAGTAGGTCGACAGCCTGGTCGCGATGAAGCCCGCACGTTTCTCCTGCAGCTCGGCGTCGGCCAGAGACACGTCCGAGGATGCGGACCAGGCATAGGCCGCGGCACCCGCGCCGGCACCGGCGCCGGATTTCTTGTACGGGAATGCCTTGACCAGGTCGGCGACGCTCGTCGGCGTTGTGTTGACCGTCAGCGGCACGGTAGCCGTCACGGTGCCCGAGGTGGCGACGATGTTGGCGGTGCCCGCGCCGGTGCCGACCACGGTGACCTTGCCCGTCGAGTCGACGGTCGCGACCGCGGTGTTCGACGAGGACCAAGTGACCGAGGGGTTCGGGACCGTGGCGCCGAGCGCGTTCTTCGCGACGACCGACAGCTGCTTGGTGTCGGTGGGGAACGCGAACAGAGCGGTCGAGCTCGCCGTCAGCGAGCTCACCGGGTCCGTGGTGCCGCCGCCGCCACCGCCACCGCCACCGCCACCGCCTGTACCCGGATCGGACGAGCCGCCACCACCGCACGCGGCCAGCGTGACCGCGGCACCCGCGGACAGGACGATCGAACGACGAAACTTGGAAGCCATGTCTATCCCTTGTGGATGAGGTGTTGCACTGTTACCTGCGCCGACCCGGTTCGACTCCGCCCGGGCCCGGCCTGCTTGGATCGATCGCACCACAGTCGGGCGCGAAGTGCCCCGATGATAGGCGAGGCGGCGGCCCGACCTCGTGATCGAAGTCTCCCGGTAACCGCATGTTCACAGCCTGCAACGGTTCGTGTCGGTACCGCGAAGGTCAACGGTCGTCCCGAGGCGGACGGCTTGGCCGAATGGTGCGGGGGGAGGTCCTGCTACGCCCGGCCCAGGCCGACGTGCGGACGGTGCATTCGGTCACGCGGCCCTCTGGGCGCGGCTCGTAGAATGCGAAGTCATGGCCGCGCGGGCAACCGACCCGTCGCAGGACGCACACTCCCACCCCTCCCCGGCATGTCGATCGAATTCATCAACCCGTCGACCCTGATCACCCTTCTCGCCGCCCTCGGCGCGGCGGCCCTCGGCGTGATCTCGGCGGGCGTGCTCCTGCGTCGGCCTGCGCTGCTCGCCTATCCATTTCTGCTGCTGATGTTCACTGTGCCGGAGTCGACGCTGGCGGTGGTCGATGCCGGCGTGCCGATCTGGTCGCGTGGCTCCGGCCAACTGCTGTTCCCATTCGTGCAGTGGGGCGTGCTCGGCGGCCTGTTCTGGTCGGTCGTCTCGAATCGTTTCCAGGGCCGCCCGATGGCGAGCGCGCCGGTCGCCGTCTGGTTGCTCGGGTTCGCCGCGATGCTTTTCGGCCACCTCGTCGTCGGCCTGTGGCTCGGCGAGGAGGTGCGCCACATCCTGGGTCCGATGGGGTTCGTCAACCTCGTCTGGATGGCGATCTTCGTGTTGCTGCTGGTCAACGCGTTCCGCACCGAGCGTGACGTGCGAAGGCTGACGGACTTCATCATCGTGGTTGCGGCCGCGCGCGCGGTCTACGGCCTGGTGCGCTTCGTAGCATTCGGCGGCGACCCGTCAAACGTCTACCAGAACATGGAGAGGCTCGCGCTGAAGATCACGTTCTTCGACATCAGCGACTCGATGCTGATGACGATCGGCGCGGTCCTCGCGCTGCTGCGCGCCATAGGACCGCCGGTTCCTGGCCGCACGCGGTTCAAACGCGCCGTGAGCATGGGCATCGTGCTGCTGTGCGCGGCGACGATCGCGCTGACCTTCCGTCGCACGCTGCAGGGCGGCTTCGTGCTCGCGCTGCTGGTCGTGATGGCGGGCCTGCCGCGCCGCCAGCAGGTCATCGGCGCACTGATCGGTCTGCCGGCGGTGCTCGTCGCCGTCACCATCGCGGCGGGCCAGCGACTGGCGCAGGTCCGCGCAGCCGATGGCACCGGCCTGCTGGTGTGGATCTACGACATCCTCCCGGATCCCTACGGCCCAGACAATCCGCGGATCATGGAGCTGCGCCTGGCGTGGCAGTCCTTCATCGAAAGCCCGATCCTCGGCATCGGCGCCTGGGGGCAGTACGAAGGCGCGAACATGATCTTCTGGCAAACGGGCGAGCGTGCCGGCGACTTCCTGCACAGCGGCTTGCTGCACCTGGGCCTGAAAGCCGGCATCGTCGGCCTGGTGCTGTTCGCGATCGTCGCCGCGGTGTACGTGCGCAGCGCCCGTCGAGAGCCTGACGTGGCGCCCTCCTCGCTTGACCCGCTGCGCATCGCGGGCCTGGCGGGCATGGCCTTCGTGATTCCCGACATGGTCATCGGCACGCCGCTGATCCAGGTGCGCACCACGCTGATGTGGGGCCTGTGCCTGGCGCTGCCCACGATCTCGCGCGTGATGGACCCGCAGCCCGGCCGCTTCGAGGCGCTTCCCGCACCGAGCACGCGCCCGGCGCGCCGCCCCGCGCGCGTCGACGAGCCCGATGCCGCGGCGGGCGCCGCCGCACAGAGCCGATGAGCGTGAAGGGCGAGGCAGGCGCCCTGCGCACGATATTCGGCACGCGCCTGGGCCGCGTGTTCGCAAGCGCCCTGTCGAGCGCCGGGGCGCGAGCGCTGTCGATCGTGCTGTCGCTCGCCACGGTGCCGCTCGCGCTGAACTACCTCGGGCAGGCCGGCTTCGGGGTCTGGGCCACGGTCACCTCGTTCCTCGCAATGGCCGGCTTCGCCGACCTGGGCCTGGGCGCCGGCATGATGCAGGCGGTCTCCAACGCGGTCGGGCGCGACGACCGCACCGCGGTGCGGCGTGCGGTCACGAACACCTTCTTCATGCTGACCGTCGTCGGCGCCGCGATGATCGCGGTCTTCCTCGTGGCCTATCCGTTCGTGCCGTGGGCACGCGCGATCGGCGTCGACGATCCGGTGCTCGCGCAGGTGGCGGGGCCGGCGATGCTCGCCTTCGCGGTGCTCTTCGCGATCCGCATCCCGGCGAGCGCGCTCGGCCGGCTCCAGTTCGCGCTGCAGCAGGGCTACCTCGTCGGCTTCCTCACCGCCGCCGCCAGCGTCCTGACCCTGCTCCTGGTGATGCTCGTGGTCCGAACCGATCTCGGCCTGGTGGGCATGGTGACCGCGACCATGGGGGCGCCGATCATCGCCTCGGTGGCGGTCGCTGCTTGGATGGGCTGGCGCGAGCCGTACCTGCTGCCGCGCCGCGGCGACCTGAGCTGGGCCGACATCCGCGGTCTGGCCAACACCGGCAGCAAGTTCCTGCTGCTCGAGCTGTCGGTGGCGCTGTGCTTCGCCTCGGACAACCTGATCATCGCGCAGGCCGTCGGCGTCGAGTCGGTCGCCACCTACACCGTGTACCAGAAGATCTTCTCGGTGCCCGAGATCGCCGCGAGCTTCGCGCTCACCCCGCTCTGGACTGCCTATGGCGAAGCGGTGGGCCGCGGCGACATCGCCTGGGTGCGGCGCACCTTCGTGCGCAGCAGCCTGCTGCTGGTCGGCATCGGCCTGCTCGGCGGCGCCGCGGTCTGGGCCGCCTCCGGCTGGCTCATCGACCTGTGGATCGGGCCGCACTTCGAGAAGTCGCCGTGGCTCGGCGCCGCGCTCGCGCTGTGGGTCGCCGTGGACCTCGCCGGCAAAGGCGTCGCGATGTTCCTCAACGGCGTGAACGTCATCAAGCAGCAGGTCTACATTGCCTTAGTCTTCGTGCCGCTGTGCGTCGGCCTGAAGATCCTCTTCGCAGACCGCTACGGTGCCGCCGGCGTGCCCCTGGCCACCGCAATCGCCTATGCGCTCACCCATTTCCCGGCCTATGCCTGGATCGTCCGCGACTGGTTTCGGCGTAACCGCCCGGCCCCGTCCGACCCGCAGGAGTCCTGAACCATGAACGCCGCTTCCACGCCGGCCGCCTCGCCGATGCCCCGCACGCTGCTCGCCACGCCGGCGCCGCAGGTGCCCGGCGAGCCCGCATCGGCCGGCGGCCCCGCGATCGCGCGCGACGCCGCGACGATGAAGTTCACGATCGTCACCTGCACGCGCAACAGCGTCGCGACGCTGGCCGACACCATCGCCTCGGTGCGCCGGCAGACCTGGACGAACGTGGAGCACCTATTCGTGGACGGCGGCTCGACCGACGGCACGCTCGAGATGATCCGGGAGATGGCGCCGGACGCGCGCATCCTCGAGAACATCACCGGCGGCATCAGCCGGGCGATGAACGTCGGCATCGAGAACGCAACCGGCGACGTCATCGCCCACCTGCATGGCGACGACTTCTACTGGGACGAGCACGTGCTTGCCCGCGTCGCGCAAGCGATGCAGCGAACGGGCGCCGAGTGGGTCTTCGGCCACCTGCAGCACTTCACGACCGAGCAGACCTTCCGCGACGAAGGCCCGCGCGGGCTCAAGCCGTTCTCGTACTGGCGCTACGCCGCCCAGTTCGTCAGCATGGTCCATCCGTCGGTGTTCATCAGCAAGCGGGCATTCGACGAAGTGGGCCTGTTCGACACCGAGCTGCGCTACGCGATGGACATCGACCTGTTCCTGCGGGTCGCCAAGCGCTTCGAGCCGGCGCAGGTCGAGGAGACACTCGCGGTGTTCAGGCTGCACGACGGCAGCACCTCGCACTCGAACCAGGACGCCTCGCGCTGGGAGGAGGTGGTGGTGCGCTGGCGGCACGCCGGGCATTCGCCGACGGCCTTCGCGGTATTCATGGCGCGGGTCTCCAAGCGCGCGGTGCTGCGCACGCTCGGCCTGAGCACCTACTGAGCCGCGGCCCCCGAGACACCCCGCAGAGGCCGCCCGTGCACGTGCCGATGGTGCTGATGTATCACGCGATCGCCGAGCCATGCTCGGCGATCGAGGCGAGCTACACCACGCCCGAGGCGCAGTTCGTGCAGCAGATGGCATGGCTCACGCAGTGGGGCTACACCGGCATCGACGTGGCCACCCTCGAGCGCACCCTATCCGAGGGCCGGCCGTTGCCCGAGCGCTCGGTGGTCATCACCTTCGACGACGGCTACACCTGCCTGCACGACGTCGCATGGCCGATCCTCGAGCGGCATGGCTTCGGCGCGACGGTGTTCCTGATCGCGGGCAAGCTCGGCGGCTTCAACGACCATGACGCCGACCACGGCCTGGTGCCGCGGCGCATCCTCGATCACGCGCAGGTCCGCAGCCTGGTGGCGCGCGGCCTGGACATCGGCTCGCACACCACGACGCACCCCGACCTGCTCGCCCTCGACGCGGCCGGACTCGAGCGCGAGATCGCGGGCTCGCGCCGGCTGCTGCGCGAGGCCTTCGGCGTGCCGGTCGACGCCTTCGCCTATCCGCGCGGGCGCTTCGACCGGGGCGTGCGCGACGCGGTCGAGGCCGCCGGCTATCGCTGGGCGTTCTCGACGATCGCCGGGCGCAACACCGACCTCGGCGATCCGCTGCTGGTGAGGCGCGCGCAGCTCGGCAGCGGGCACGACCGCGCCGAGTTCGAGGCGAAAGTGCGCCACGGCGATCTGCGCCTGAAACTCGCGCGCGCCGCACTCGGACGCCGCGTCCGTGCGATGCGGGCCCGGCTGCGCGGCGAGGACCCGATGGACTCGATGGTGTCCTCGGGCGCGCCGCTGCCCGCACGCAGCGAGGCGCCGGCCTCCCTGGATGACCGAAGCCCGTCATGATGGTCACGAGCCCGAGCGGGACCTCCACGGAGTCCTCGATGCCGCAGCCCGCCTCCCGACCGCTGAAAATCGTCGGCATCTTCCCGGCCTTCGATCCGGCGATCAACGAGCTCGCCATGGTCTGGTTCGACCTCGCCGCGCGCGGCCTGGTGGAGTGTCGGATGATCGGTGCGGCGACCGACGTGCTCAAGGGCAGCGAAGCCGCGTCGCTGTCGGCCGAGTTCCCGAACCTGTCGATCCGGCGCTTCGTCGGCGACTCCGGCGACGACACCGCGAGCGCAGACCTGATCGAATGGGCCGCGGCGCTCCAGCCCGACGTGATCGTGTGCGAGATCGAGTCCACGGTCGTCGTCGGACGCCGCGTGCAGCGCCTCTCGCCCGCCCCGATCCTGCTGCACGTGGAGCACTGGTTCGAGTCACGCGCGCTGCCGCGCCGCTACCACCTGGGCATCCCGATGCTGCGCGACCCGGTCCAGGCGCTGTGGCGCGGCTGGTTCGGCCGCCAGGCCGATGCGGTGATGATTGCCAACCCGCTCGAGCGCCCGCAGATCGCGGCCGGCGGCGAGCGCTATGCGTACGTGCCGTGGCCGCATCCGCCGGCCGCAGGCGCCGAGCCCGCGCCGCGCGACGGCCGCGATCTCGACCGCGTGATCTACGTCGGCTCGATGTCGCGCTGGAAGGCGGTCGAGACCCTGGTGGCGAACGTCGAACGCCTGCTCGAGACCGTGCCCGAGGCCACCGCGACCATCGTCGGCCCGCCCACCGACGGCACCGCTCGTGCGGCGCTCGCGCGGCTCGACCGGTGGGGCCCCGAGCGGCTCGTCCGGCTGCCGCGGCTGCCGCGCGAGGCCGCCCTCGAGGCGATCCGCGGCGCGCTTTGTGTCATCGCGCCCAGCGGCTCGATGGGCTGGGGCCAGGTCGGCGACGCCTGGAACGCCGGCACGCCGGTGATCGGTGTCGCCCGCTTCTACGCCCTCGACCCCGACCGCAACGCGCTGGTCGCCAGCGACCCCGACACCTTCGTCTCGCGCTACCGCCAGCTGCGCGCCGACGCCGCCCTCTGGGAAAGGCTGTCGGCCGAGGGTCTGCGCACCGTGCGCGACGGCCACTCGATCCGGGTGGTCGGCGATGCGCTGATGTCCGGCCTGCACCGGACGCTGCAGCCGCGGCGCACCAGCGGAGCCTGATCCCGGGGGACACGGCCCCTTCACAGCCCCCTTCACAACCCCCTAACGGCGCCCGCGCACCGCACGCCGCGCGCACCGACCGCTTTGCCCCGAGGCGGCTTCCGATATCCGCATTGAACCCACCCACTCGGCTGAACGGGCGGCTGGTCATGGACATCGTCAGGAGAAAATCGTGAAAAGATCGCTCCGCGGCGGATACGTTCGCATGCAGGATGCGTAGATCGACGTGACACTTTTGAGATCGACATGACCACCGACCTGATTGCCCGGCATGCCAAGAGCGTCGTCAGACGGGGTCTGCGCCAGGTGGCCAACGCGCTGGACCGGCCGACGCTGGTCCTGATCTACCACCGAGTCACGACACTGGAGTCCGACCCGCAGCAGCTCGCGGTCCGCCCGGAGCACTTCCGTGCTCAGCTGCGCTGGCTCGAGCGCCACTACCGGATCGACCGCTTCGAGACGCCGCCCGCGGACGACAGCCGCCGATCGGTTGTGATCACCTTCGACGACGGCTATGCCGACAACTGCCTCGAGGCCCTGCCCATCCTCGAGGAGGAGGGCGTGCCGGCGACCTTCTTCGTCAGCACCGGCACGATCGGCACCGACCGCGAGTTCTGGTGGGACGAGCTCGAGCGCCTGCTGCGCGTCGGCGACGGACATCCGCCGCGGCTCGACCTGCCGCTGGGCGAGGCGCGCTTCACGGCGCCCACCGCCTCCGACGGCGAGCGCATCGCGGCCTACGACGCGCTGCATCCGCACGTGAAGGCGCTCGGGCCAGCCGCGCGCGAGGCCTTCCTGGCGGCGCTCGCGCGGTGGTCGGGCCGCGGCACCGCAGGCCGGCCGACACACCGGCCGATGACCGTCGACGAACTGCGCCGGCTCGCCGCGAGCCCGTGGGTCACCATCGGCGCGCACACCGATACCCACACCTGCCTGTCGCGGCTCTCGCCGAGCGAGCAGCTCGAGGACATCGCGGTCTCGCGGCGGAAGCTCGAAGCATGGATCGGCCGACCGGTCACCGTGTTCTCGTACCCGTTCGGTGGCAGCCACGACATCGACGAGGCCTCGATCCAGGCCTGTGTGGACATCGGCTTCTCGCGCGTGGCCGCGAACTGGCCGGGCACGCTGCACCGCTGGACCGACTCGCTGCAGATTCCGCGCTGCCTGGTGCGCGACTGGCCCGAGGCCGAGTTCGCCAAGCGGCTCGACGGGTTCTGGCTCGAATGAAGGTCCTCCACGTCTCGGCGGGAGACACGGCGGGCGGGGCCGCGCGCGCCGCGCTGCGCCTGCATCGCGCGCTGCTCGCGGCTGGTCACGACAGCACGGTGCTCGTGCGTAACAGACGCTCCGACACACCAGGCGTCGTGGCGCCGCTGGGCCGCGTCGGGCGCAGGATCGCGCACTGGCGCGCGCTCGCCGGCGAGCGGATCTCGGAGCTGTTGAAGGACCCGGGGAGCCCGAGCCACCGCTCACTGAACCTGCTGCCCTCGCCGGGTCTGCTCGCGGCCATCGAACGCAGCGACGCCGACGTGGTGAATCTGCACTGGATCGCCGGCGAGACGATGTCGATCGAGGACATCGGCCGACTGCGCAAGCCGGTGGTCTGGACGCTGCACGACATGTGGGCGTTCTGCGGTGCCGAGCACGTCGCGCCCGACACGCCCGCCGGGCGCTGGCTCAGCGGCTACCGCGCCGGCGAGCGCCCGGCGGGATCGGGCGGCCTGGACATCGACCGCTGGACCTGGCGGCGCAAGCGCCAGGCCTGGCGCACGCCGATGCACATCGTCTGCCCGAGCGGCTGGCTGGCCGACTGCGCGGCGCAGAGCGCGCTGATGCGCGGCTGGCCGGTGAGCGTGGTCCCGAACGTGCTGGAGACCGGCCGCTTCGTGCCGCGCGAGCAGCGCGCGGCGCGCGCCGAGCTCGGACTGCCGCAGGACGCCACCCTGGTGCTGTTCGGCGCATGGGGTGGCACGGGCGATCCGAACAAGGGCTTCGACCTGCTGCAGGCCGCCCTGCGGGCGCTGGCCGAGCGTCACCGAGGCACGCGGCCGATCGCCTGCGTGGTGATCGGCGGCAGCGGCGCCGACGGCGACTCGCAGGAGTGGCCCCTCCCGGTCCACCGGTTCGGACACATCGGCTGCGATGAGCGCATGGCCGCGCTGTACGCGGCGGCAGATGTCACCGTTGTGCCCTCGCGCATCGAGAACCTGCCGCAGATGGCCACCGAGGCACTCTCGAGTGGCTGCCCGGTCGCGGGCTTTCGCACCGGCGGCATGCCCGAGGCCATCGAGGATCGCGTCTGCGGGACGCTCGCGGCCCCCTACGACGCCACGGCCCTGGCCGACGGGATCGCCTGGATCGTCGCCGACCCGGCCCGCCATGCCGCGCTGCGCGCTGCCGCTCGCCGCCGGGCGCTCGCGCGCTGGGATCCCTCGCACGTGCTGCCGCGCTACCTGGCGTGCTACCAGTCGGCGATCGAAGACCGGCAGGGCCGGCATGCGACGGCGGCGCAGCGCATCGGGTCGCCCGGCCGCTCGCGCACCCTGCCCGGCTGAGCCCGGCGGCGAGCGCCCTGCGCGGCCGCCGGAACACACCCGCATAGGGGGATCGTGAGCGATTTCTCGGGCAGCGTGCCGCGGTCGCGCTACGCTATGCAAAGACCGGCCGGACGCCGTGTCGCTTTCTCCCGGATCGACCGCACGATGAAGATCGCCTACGCCGTCCAGGCGCACAAGAATCCGAAGCAGGTCGCGCGACTGTTCGAGGCGCTCGCCGCCCCGGGCGACGCGATCGCCCTTGCCTACGACATCAAGGCCGGCACGGGCTTCGTGCCCGCCATCCGCCACGCAATGGGGCAGCGCTGGACCGACTCGATCCGCGTGCTGCCGCCGACCAACAATGCATGGGGCGGCTATTCGCTGCCGGCCGCGCTGATCGACTGCTACGCCGAGTTGGTACGCCACGGCGGCGACTGGGACTACGTGGTGAACCTGAGCGGGCAGTGCCTGCCCACGCGCCCGATCCCCGAGCTCCGCGCCATGCTCGCCGCCAGCGGCGGCGCAAACTTCCTCGAGTGCTTCGAGGTCGAGTCCGACTGGCCCGAGGTGCTCTCGCGCGTGCACACCTACCACTTCGAGTTCCGCGGCCGGGCCCGCAACACCCACATCCCGCGGCTCGCTCGGCGCGACTTCCCGCTCTACGGCGGCTCGGCCTTCATGATGCTCAGCCGGCCCTTTGTCGAACACCTGCTGCAAGACGGCCGGATGCAGCGCATCGTGCGCTGGTTCCGCAACACGCTGATCCCCGACGAGCTGCTGTTCCAGACGACGCTGATGAACTCGCCGTTCCGCGAGACGCTGGTGCCGAAGACCAACCGGCTGGTGATCTGGGACGACACCGCCGACGGGCACCCGCAGATTCTTACTACGAAGGATCTGCCGCGGCTGCAGGATCCCTCGGTCTACTTCGCCCGCAAGTTCGACACCACCGTCGACGCCGAGGTGGTGGACCTCATCCTCGAGCACGCGCACGCCTGACTCAGGCGTCGAGCGTCTCCCGCAGCCGCGCGAGCACGCGGTCGGCCAGCACGTCGTAGCTGCGCTCGGCCACCAAGTGGCCAAAGGCCGCGAGCGCCCGCGCGCGGTAGCCCTCGAGGTCGTCGACCACCTCGAGGATCGCCCGCCCGAAGGCCTCGACCTCCATCGGCGCGCAGCACCCCGCCCGCGTCGCCGCCACCAGCGCCTGCTGGTCGGGGATGTCGTTGACCACCGCGGGCAGCCCGAGCGCGAGGTACTCCACCGCCTTGGTGGGCGAGGAGACGTCGAACACCACGCCGCGGGGCACTGTCGACAGCCCGATGTCGGCCTCCCGGATGCGGCGCCAGGCGTCGTGCATCGGCAGCGCGCCGGTGATCTCCACCCGGTCCCGCAGGCCGAGCGTATCGATTCGGCGGCGGAACCAGTCGATCTCGGTCGGCGTGCTGCCGTCGCCGACCATCAGCAGGCGGAAGTTCGTCCCGGGGCGCTGCGCCCCGACCCAGACGAGCACCTCGAGCATGAAGTCGATGCGCCGGATCACGTCGATCGCGCCCAGGTAGCCCAGCACGACTTGGCCGGGCACGGGCACGCGCTCGAGCGGCTCGAGCGCGGCAACCATCTCCGGGTCGAAGCCCATCGGCACGGGTGTCATCGGCGCGCAGCGCGGCGCGCGCGAGGCGACCAGCCGCGCCATCGCCGGGCTCTGCACGAAGAGGTGGGCAGCGCGTGGCGCGACCCAGCGGTACAGCAGCCAGCCGGTCAGCCGCCCGCGCAGCGCGAGCCCGTGGCGGAACAGCCGGCCGCGCGTCGCCAGGCCCGCGCGCTCCGCGTCCTCCTCGGGAAACGGGAAGGACATCCAGTAGACCACCTTGCGCCGCGGCACCCTCAACAGCGCAATCGAGGCGGTGAGGATCTGGTCGCGCACGATGACCGCGTCGTAGTCCGTCGCCTGGCGCAGCATCCGCAGGTCCAGCGACAGCAGCCGCAGTGCACGCGCGACCGGCCCGGGCGGGTCAGGCTCGGAGATCTCTCGGCCGCCCTCCCACTCGCCGGGCGCCGCACCGGCCGCGCGCCGCACGCCGACGATGTCGGTGACGACGCCACGCTCGCGCAGCTTGCGGCCGAACAGCACGCGCACATCGGGGCGCGCGGCCGGAAGGAAGTCGCGGACGAGGAAGAGCAGCCTCATCGCCCCACCCGCGCGGCCCGACCGCGCCCAGGCGCGGGCATCAGTGGTCGAGGAGCACGGTGCCGACGACGGTGATCGTGGCCGACTTCAGCGACTTCACCAGCTGCGCGACGTTCTCGAGCGGCGTGCGGTCCTGACGGACCACCACCACCGCGCCGCCGCACTGCGCCGCCGTGACCTTGGCGTCGGGCCCCTCGGAGGCGGCCGGCGTATCGACGATCACCACGTCGAACTGCCGCTCGCAGTGCTCGAGCAGCGCCTGCAGCGCCGGGCGCGCGAGCAGATCGCCCGCATTGGGCGCCGACCCGCCGCTGGCGATCAGCGCGAGGTTGCGGATGCCCGGCGCGGCGTGGATCGAGGGCAGCGCGACCCGGCCCGACAAAAAGGCCGCCAGCCCGCCGGCGTTGTTCGCTCCGAACAGCTCGTGGAGCCGGCCGCCGCGCATGTCCGCATCGATCAGCAGCGTGCGCGCTCCGCCCTGCGCGAAGGTGACCGCGAGATTGGAGGCCACGAACGAGCGCCCGTCGCCCGACTGCGTGCTGAGGATGGCGATCGCGCGCCGGCCGCTGCTGCCGTTCAGCCAGCGCAGCTGGATCTCGTTGCGGACCTCGCGCAGGTCGTCGATGACGGGGTCGTGCGCATCAAACGCGACCACGACCTCGCGCGACAGCGCCACCGCCGTGCTGCCCACCACCACCACCGGGTAGTCGAACTGATAGCCGAGCGCCTGCTCGAGCTGCGCACGCGACAGTAGGCCGAGGGCGATCGCGGCCTCGCCGAAGGGCAGCCGCTTCTGCGCGGCGTGCTCCAGCACCTGGTCGACCTGCTCCAAGGTTAGCAGCCCGGCCGACTGCAGCACCTCGCCGATCGGGCGGCTGCGGCCCGCCGGATCGACCGGCACCGCAGGCGTCGAGGCCAGGCTCGTGGTCTGCGATAACGGTGCCGGCGCCGGGGCCGAGACCGTCATCTGGATCGGCGCCGGGCTCATCGCCGGGCCAGGGCCGCCGGGCTCGCCGCCCGCCTGCGTGGAGGAGGCCGAGGCGCCCGGCGCTTCGGTGCCGGAGACCGACTCCGGCCTCAGCTCGGGCGGGGGCATGGAGGCCATGGGTCAGCCCGCCGTACCGTAGGACGTGTCGTCGGACGCGTTGCGGCGGGGGCCGCCTTTGCGCCAGCTTGGGCGACGGTCCTTGGCGTTACGCTTCGGCACGCGCCGGACCGAGCCCAGCACAGGCGCGTCGACCGCCACCAGGTCGTGGGTGCCACGCACCTTGCGGTTCACCGCCTCGAGCGTGACCGCGACCGCGGTGCCGAGCAGCGCACCGAGCACCAGCGCGATGGCCAGCCACATCTCGGGCGCCGGACCCGACGGGCGCACCGGTACTTCGGCCGGGCTGATCACGCTGACGTTGCTGTTGCCCACCCGGCTCTCCAGCGTGGTCTGGCTCAGCCGCGCTTGCACCGCGTCGTACGCTTTCTGCGCGTTCTCGACGTCGCGCTCGTAGAGTGCGAGCTCGCTGCGCGTCTGGCGCAGTGCCAGCACCTTCCCGCGCTGCGCGGCGAGCGAGGCCTCGAGCTCGCCGAGGCGCCCGGCGTTCACCTGGTGCGAGCGCGTGAGCGAATCGGTCACCGAAGCCGATTCCGATTCGATGCGCGCGCGCACCGACTCGAGCTCCTGCTTCAATCGGACGATCTCCGGATGCTCCGAGCCGAGCACCGCCGAGCGCTCGCGCAGCCGAGCATCGAGGCGCGCCTGGTCGGTCTTGAGCGTCTGGATCAGCGGGCTCTGCATCACCTCGGTCACCGAGCCGCCGCTGGCCGTGCCCTGGCGGGCCGATTCCCCGCGGCGGCGGCTGTCGATCGACTGCGCCTGCAGCGTGGTGACCTGGGTCGACAGCTCGTTGAGACGAGCCGTCTCCACGTCGAGACGCTCGTCGGCCGAGGTGATGCCCTTGACGCGCTGGAAGGCGCCGAGCTTGCGCTGGGCTTCCTCGAGCTCGACACGCAGTTCGCGGCTCTGCGAGTCGAAGAACTCGCGCGACTTGGCCGCCGGGTCCGTCTTCACGCGGATGCTTGTCTCGATGTAGGCCCGCGCGACGGCGTTGACCACCTTCGCGGCCCGCTCGGGATCGGTGTCGGTGTAGACGACGTCGATGACGGTGGAGTCGCGCGCGGGCTTGACCGACAGGCCCTTCTGGATGCCATCGGCAACCTTGAGCTTGGCCGACTCGACCGCGGCCGCATCGGGCCCCTCGGGCACCAACTTGAGCATCTCGACCACGCGCACCGCGACGCGCTGGCTGGTGACGATGTCGACCTGGGTGGCGATGTAGCCTTGCACGAAGCCGGGGTTGGCGGCCTGTCCGGTGGTGACATCCGAGGCGCGGACGTCGACCAGTACCTGGGTCGTCGCCTTGTAGCGCTTCGCCATCGACGTCGTGCCGATCATCATCAGCGCAACGACCCCGACGAAGATCGCCGCGATCAGCGCCCAACGGGCACACAGGACGGAAAAGAACTGGTTCATATTCATGGTGGTGGCTCGCTGTCTCTCGTGGTCCGCGTTCAGAACACGCTTTCGCGGATGAACACGAGGTCGTCGGGGCGGATCGGGTCCTCGAGCTTGGGCTCGAGCACCTGCACCGACTTGCCGCCGTAGCGGCGATGCAGTCGCACGGCACGATCGGTGCCGCGCAGGGTCAGGCCGCCACCCTTGGCGATCGCCTGGGCCAGCGTCATGCCGCGCTCAAGCGTGTACATACCGGGCCGGTTGACCTGACCGTAGATATAGAAGTTCGGCGCGCGGTTCACGTAGAGCACGTCGCCGGCGAGAAGCCCCGGATCCTTGCTCACGTCGCCCGAGGCGAACAGGTCCACCAGGTCGACCTCGACGCGCTGCGCAGTACCGCCACGTCGGGTGATCAGCACCACCTCGTCGGCGCCGCTCGGGGCGACGCCGCCCGCGAGCGACAGCACCTCGGACAGGCGCATGCCGGTCGTCTCGAGCGGGTAGCGCCCGGGCTTGTTGACGTTGCCCAGCACCGACACCTGCTGGCTGCGGAACTGAACGATGTTGACCGTCACCTGAGGGTTCTGCAGGAAGTTGCCGCTCTTGAGCCGCTCGGAGATCAGCCGCTCGACCGCGGTCGGCGACAGGCCGCCGATGCGCAAGGCGCCCAGCAGCGGATACGAGATCACGCCGCTCTCGGAGACGCGGGCCTCGACGGTCAGGTCGGGGTTCTGGAAGACCTGCACGCGGATCACGTCGCCGGCACCGACGACATAGTCGTCGCGCTGCTGTAGGGACTGCGGGGCCGCCGCGGCGTCGCGCTGCTGGGCGTTCGCCAGCCACGGCGAGATGCACAGTGCAAGCAGGATCAGGAATCGGGAGAGGCGTGAGGAGCGTGGCATGTTCCGATTACCTTCCGACACTTCGCGTGGAGCGCATCGTGACGACCTTCGTTTTTGAGGAGAATGCCAGTTTAGACTAGGGCAGCGACGCCCGTCGTGAAGCACTTCACAGCCCACGATCGATGCCGGCACGCCTTGCAGAGGGCACGGCGAACGGCCGATCCGGCCCCCGCGCCGACTCCACCCCGGCCGTGCGCGCCGCCAAAAACACAACACCCGCCACCGGCCGGGCCGGAGCGGGTGTCGGAGCGCGGACCCCAACGGGGACCGCGCGAGGGCCCTGGTGGGGCCCGGCGAGGCAGACTCCTACAGCAGCGAGTAGTGCGGCACCCACAGCAGGACGGTACGGGAGGCCGCCGCGAACTGCGCGGCCGCCGTCTTAGCCACCGCGTTGCTCGCCACCGAGTCGCCGGAGCCCGTCGCGATCGTGCCGTCAGTGTAGGCATTTCGCACCGGCGTCGGCGTGTTGACGAAACGGTTCGACACCACCTCGGTGCCGTCGGCCTTGGCGATGCCGGCGGCGGTGGCGTTGATGATCACGTTGTTGTGCAGGCGCCCATTGCGCGGCTGCGTGTCGGCGTTGTTCACGTGGTCGCCGATCGCGAACTTCTGGTAGAAGCCATTGCCGCCCACCAGCACGTTCAGGAAGTCGAGCCCGTAGTCGTCGAGGCCGGAGCGGTACATCTGCGAACGCAGCTCGCCCAGCCAGGTGTCGTTCGGATTGATGAAGCGTGCGCCCTGCGCGAGCTTGTTGTTGTCGATCATGATGTTGCCGAACCGACGAATCGCGAAGTTCGTGTTGTTCTGGACGCCCTGGCCCTCGTTCTCGGCGCAGAGGTTGAAGTACACATTGGTCCAGCCGGTGTTGTCGTCCAGGCCGATGCCCACGCCCTCGGTCATCCACTCGTCCCATACCGTCTGACGGCAGCACGAGTTGTAGCGGACCACAACATTCTCGCAGCGCAGCGCCGGGTCACTCGAGTAGAGCTCGATGCCCCGCCCGTAGCGGGTCGGATCGGACGCGGTACGGCCGCCGTCGCGCGAGCCGTTCTCGCTGCAGCGGTTGTGCTCGATCGTCACGTCGCCCATCTTGGGCGCCTGCACCCGGTTGAAGTGGATGCCCATCGCGTTGCGGCTCACGTCATTCGATACGAGCCTGACGTTGCTCCAGGTGTCCTCCGGATGCGGCGTCCAGGCCTGCAGCCCCAGACCGACGTAGCGGTTGTCGCTGAAGTTGTTCCGGTAGATCAGCGTGTCCTTCATGTTGGACGCGCGGAACCCGTAGCCGCTGTTGCCGTCGGTGCCGGCGATGGTGAAGCGCGCGGTGTTGCCGCCGATCTCGGCACCGGTGAGCACCGCGGTGCCCGAGTATGGCGCCCAGCGGATGCCATGTTCGCCGTTGGAGTTCGCCACGCAGCGGTACATCTTGAGCCCAGTCATCGGCGAGGTGTTCGCCTCGACCGAGATGCCGTCGCGCGAGTTCGAGTTCGCCTGACAGCCATCGATCGTCAGCGAGGTCGACTGGTAGAAGATCATGCCCCGCTGCGGCATGGCGTCGGCCACACAATTCTTGATCAACAGGTTGGCGCCGCGGTCGACGCGCAGGCCGGCCTCGCCGCTGGCGCCGACGACCTTCAGACCGTCGATGCAGACCCAGGTGCTGTCCATCACGCGGATGCCGATCGCCGCGCCGCCCGCGTCGACCGTGGCCGCGCCGAGCGAGGACACGCGATTGCCGTTGGCCGGGTCGTAGACGCCGATCACCAGCGGCGAGCCCTGCGAGGCCGCGACGTTTTGCACGAGCACCGCGCCGCGCAGGGTCGAGCCCTGGCGGATCAGCACCTCGGTGCCGGCGGCGAGCGACACGCCCGACAGCGAGTTGCGCGGGCTCGACAGGGTGCCCGAACCACCCGCGGCGGCCGTCGGATCCACGTAGACCTTGCGCGCATCGGTATAGCCTGGGGTGACATCCGGCAGCGCCTTGCCGGCAATCAGCACGCCGAGCAGGGATTCGATGACGCTGATGTAGTCGCGCCCGACCGTAATCCAGCCCGAGCCGTTGCTGCGCTGATAGGTGCCGCCGCCGAAGTCCGACACAAAGACGTATTCGCCGGGCATCGACGCGGCACGGGGACGCGCCGCAAGGGTCACCGAGGTGACCGCCTCGAGCGGCGCGTTCGACGGCAGGTTGACCCACTTGGTGCCGGTCGAGACCTGGTGGCGCTGGGTGGTCGTGTTGTAGATGACGTCATGCGCCTTCGACGCGGGCGCCGGGCGGTTGGTGTCGTTGTAGCGCGCGGGTGCTGCCTCGGAGATCTGGCTGCCGCTGCCCGAGTAGTTCACGGGGCGGGTCATGATGTCCATCGTCGGCGTGCCCTTGGGCTCGACCGCAACGTCGTCCACCACCGGCGCGTTTGCTGCGGTGGCCGCGGACGTGCTGCCCGCGGGCTTCGAGATGGCCGAGGCGCCGGTGCCGGCGGTACCGCCGTCGACCGGCCCTGCGGTCGCATCCGCGGTGCCGTCGGCGATCGGTTCAGCGCAGCCGGCCAGTGCTACGAGTCCGGCCGACGCGCCGCCGGTGAGAAGCAGTCGTCGACGCATCGGAGAATGCGCCGCACGGGCCGGTGTCATCCTGACGTCGGCCGCGCGGGCATCGTCGAGTCGGTTGCGCGAGTCGTTCATTGGGCACTCCTTGGGGCTGGCATGGCGCGGGGATGCGAGTAGCACGTCTCGTCCGCGACCACTGTGAACTACGTCACGACCCTACCGACGCTCGAGGTCCTGGTGCACCCGTAATGACCCCAACGGCCCCTTCAGCCCGATCAGCGGATGCTGCGCGATCGTGCCGAAAGCCGCGCCTCGGAAAACCGAAGGCCCCGAAATCCGCATGGACACTCGATCTCCGGTCATATTCACCCGGGTCGAGGTCGACCGCCCGTCGGGCGATGTATGCCGCTCGGATCGCAGGGCGCGATCCGCAGACGGGTCGACGAGCGCCTCGGCGCGCGCCGACCCATCGATGCTCAGAAGAACGAGCGCACGCCCAGGCCGAGCACGTTGTCGGTGAACTCGAAGCTCTGGTAGTTCGAGGAGCGCTTGAGGCTCCAGAAGTACCCGTTGAGGTACACGTTGCGCGCGAACTCGTAGCGCGCCTCCAGGCCCCAACGGGTGAGCGTGTCGCGCCGCACCGGATCGCCGCTGAGGGTGAAGCCCGGATCGCCGTCGTACAGCCGACGCTCCCAGGAGACCATCGGGATCAGCGAGGTACGCCCGCTGAGGCGGATCTGCGGATCGAAGGCGATCCGCTGGATCTCGACCCAGCTCGCGGTCAGCGAGGTGTCCGGGATGATGTCGCGCACGAGGTTCAGGCGCATTCGGACCGAACCCGACCATTCCCAGTCGGCGAGCACGCCGAGCGTCAGCCCGGTGAAGTTGCGCTCCGGCACGTTGGCATACTCGCGGCGCGTCCAGCCCCCGGTGCCGGTGACGCTGGTGTCGTTGGTGGGCCGGTAGGTCAGGCGCCCGAGCAACGCGTCCTGCGAGAAGTTGTTGTCGACACCGCCCGGCAGCAGGTTGCCGTTGGAGTCGAGCACCTGGCGGTTCGGGTAGCTGCCGTCGGTGCGGCGGTAGAAGAAGTCGACGTCGGTCGCGTTACGCGGCTCGTAGCGCAGGCCGGCCTCGTAGGCGCGGAACGTGTAGTCGTTCTGGCGCGAGATCGTGCCCGAGTTGTCGAGCGTCGCCTGGTCGAGCGCACCGAACACGCTCCACGAGGGCGTGAAGCGAAAGCCCGCGAGGCCGCGCGCGAAGAGGCGCGTCTCGAGGTTCTCGACCGAGGTGAGCGCCGCGTCGAAGGGCGTTCGCAGGCGGGAGACCCGCCCCTCGATCTGTCCGTAGGCCGGGCGCCCGAGCTCGATGTCCCAGATGCCGCCGGCGTTGTAGCCGACGTAGTCGAGCCGCGAGTTGTCGAGGTACTTGGTGGGTGTCGCCGTCGCATCGATGCGCAGGCGCTGGTTGCCGAAGTCGCGATCGTAGAAGACAGACAGCGGCACGCGCAGCAGCGTGTCCGACGGGCCGCCCGGAATCGCGAACAGGTTCGAGTGGCGCTCGATGTCCAGGCCCACGCCCAGACGCACGGTGTCGGGCAGGTCTGCCCGGAAGGTCGACTCCGGCGTGGACTGCTGCGGCGGCTGCTGCGCGAGAGCCGAGGTCGTGCCGGAGAGCGCGAGAAAGAAGACTGCGGCCTGGAGAGACACACGTCCGACTGCGAAGGCTTTGGAGTTCATGAGCACCCTGATGAGAACTGGCGCACAGCCGAGACACGCTGTGGCACCCAGAATCAGCCGGTCTTTACCCGGCATCCGATCTGGCGGCGACGGTACCAGCTTCGGCACCACCGCGCTAGAAGAGAGAACGTCTGCATGGCAACGCTTCCGACCACCCGACCCTTCTCAGCGCTCGCGCCCTTCCGAACCGGAAACACCGGCCTCGGACCGGTCGTGCAATCGGCGTTCGATCCGGCCCTCGCCGCGGCGACCCTGCTGGTGGTCACGGTGGTCTCGGGTCTGCCGGTGGGGCGGGCCGAGTGGGGCCTCGCCGTGCTCGCCTTCGTGCTCTCCTACCCCGGCGACATCTCGTTCCGTGCGCGGCTTCCCGGCCAGCTCCGGCGGATCGCCGCCAACTGGGGTCTGGTGGTGGGCGTGCTGCTGGCGGTCGGCGTAACCTTCGGCGCACTGCGCCTCTACGACATCGACCAGCTCGCGCTGTGGGTGGTCGCGACCCCTATCGGGCAGGCGCTCGCGCACTGGGCGGGCCCGACGGTGCTGTCGCGTGTGTCCACGTTGCGACGTCACAACACGGCGATCGTCATCGGCGCAAACGCCCACGGCCGTACGCTCGTGCGCTCTATCCAGAACGATCCGCTGTCGCAGACGCGCTTCGCCGCGTACTTCGACGACCGCGAGACGGACCGGCTCGGGCCCGACCTCGAGGTGTCGATGGTCGGCCGCATCGACGCGGTCGCCGACTTTGTGCGCGGCAACCACATCGACCAGATCTACATCGCGCTGCCGATGGCTTCGCAGCCGCGGATCCTGAAGCTGCTCGACCAACTGCGCGATACCACCGCTTCGATCTACTTCCTGCCGGACATCTTTTTGTACGACCTGATCCAGGCGCGCGTGGACATCGTCGGTGGTATGCCGGTGATGGCGGTGTGCGAGACGCCGTTCTTCGGCACAACCGGCATCATCAAGCGGATCGCCGACCTCGCGATCACAGTCACGGCGCTCGTGCTGACCGCGCCGCTGATGGTGGCGGTGGCCATTGCCATCAAGACGACGATGCCGGGCCCGGTGCTCTTCAAGCAGCGGCGCTACGGGCTGGACGGCCGCGAGATCATCGTCTGGAAGTTCCGCACGATGAAAGTCCAGGAAGACGGTGCCGAAGTGAAGCAGGCCACCAAGCTCGACGATCGCGTGACCCGGCTCGGGGGGCTGCTGCGCCGGACCTCGATCGACGAGTTGCCGCAGTTCTTCAACGTGCTGCAGGGCCGGATGAGCGTCGTCGGGCCGCGGCCGCATGCCGTCGCCCACAACGAGATCTACCGCAAGCTGATCAAGGGCTACATGATCCGGCACAAGGTGAAGCCCGGAATAACGGGCTGGGCGCAGGTCAATGGCGCGCGCGGCGAGACGGATACAATCGATAAGATGAAACGCCGCATCGAGTTCGACCTGGAGTACCTCCGGACCTGGTCTCTGCGGCTGGACCTGCAGATCGTGGCGCGCACCGTCGTCCAGGCCCTGCGTCGCGACCCCAACGTGTATTGATATCCCCGCCGGCGCCCGCCGGCTAGCGGCCCCTGCCGCGATGCGCCGGGCGTTCGGCCACAGAGTGACGAGGCAGATCCGTGGCCCTAGAATTTCAGACCATCGTCCGGGGCTCGGCCCCGCAGCGCCTGACCCTCGGCGAGGGTCGCACGCGCGTGACCGCGCGGCCCGGGTCAGAGTTCAAGATCGTCGACGACGCGGGCAAGGCCCTGCCCGGCACCTCGGTCAAGCGGGTCGACAACCACCTCGTGGTCGACGGCCTGCCCGACGGGCGCAGCGTCGAGATCACCGACTTCTTCACCGCCTGCGGGCCGAGCGGCGCGTCGAGTTGCTCGCTGTCGATGACCGAACTCGGGAGCACGGCCGGCCCGATCACCCCCACCTCCGACCCGATCGCAGCGCTACCCGACGGCTCATTCCTGCTCTACGGCGGCGCGAACCCTGGCGGGCCGGCCGCCCTGAGCGCCCCGATCGTCGCCGCCTCCGACAACAGCTGGAAGGCGATCGGCGCGGGCGTCGGCGGTCTGGCGATCGCCGGGCTGGCGGCGGGGGCCGGCGGCGGCGGCGGCGGCAGCGCCCAGGACACCACCGCCCCCCCGCCCCCGGCGTTCACGAACAAGGCCGCGCTCAACGGGCTGGCACCGACCTTCACCGGCACCGCCGAGGCCGGCGCGCGGGTACTGTTGCGCATCGACGTCAACCAGAACGGCAACGCCGGCGACGCCGGCGACGTGACGTTCGAGACCATCGCCCTGGCCGACGGCACATGGCGGATCTCGACAGGCGACCAGGCGCCCGTGCAGGGCACCTGGAGCGGGCGCCTGGTCGACGGACAGTCGTACGCGGTGTCCGCGATCGCGCGGGACATCGCGGGGAACCCCAGCACGGCGACCAACACCACGGTCGCGATCGACGCGACCGCGCCCACCGCGCCCACCGTGGCCGAGATCGCCGGCGACAGCGTGGTCAGCGCTGCCGAGGCCCTGGCCGGCGTGACCCTCACCGGTACCGGCGAGGCGGGCGCCACAGTCCGGGTCATCTGGGGCGGGACGACCAAGACTGGCCTCGTCGCCGCGAACGGTACCTGGTCGCTGCTCTTTGGCACGACCGAACTGCCCCAGGCCCAAGGCGCAAGCGTCGTCTCGATCTCGCTGACCGACGCTGCGGGCAACGTCAGCCCGACTCTATCTCGGGTGGTGTCCATCGATACGCTGGACTCCACACCGCCGGCCACGCCGACCCTGGGGACAGTTGCGGGGGACAGTGTGGTGAGCGGCGCAGAAGCGCTTGCCGGCGTGACGCTGGCGGGCACTGGAGAGGCCGGCGCGACGGTCAAGGTGCTCTGGGGCAGCACAACGAAGTCGAGCACAATTCCGCCCGACGGCGCCTGGTCGCTCGACTTCGGCACGAGCGAACTGCCTCAGGCCCAAGGTGCGAGTACGGTCGCGGTCACGGCCACCGATGCCGCCGGCAACGTCAGCCCGACACTGTCGCGGGTCGTGGTCATCGACACCCAGGGACCTGTCGCGCCGGTCATCGCCAACGGCCCGCTCACCAACCTCGCCCTACCGACTTTCAGTGGCAGCGCCGAAGCGAACGCCAAGGTCCGCGTCTCGGTCGACCTCGCCGGCAACGGGTCCGTCGATGCGATCTACGAGACCACTGCGTCGGCAGCAGGCAGTTGGTCGGTCAACACCCAGGCACCTGCCGCTGGGACCACCCTGGTGTCCGGAAGCATGGGCGCCGGCTTCGCCGACAAAGTCGGCGTCACGCTCGTGCAGAACACTGTGGCGGCCGCCGCGATCGACGCAGCGGGCAATACCGGTGCGGTCGCCACCGCCTCGATCGCACGTGACGCGTCGATCCCTGCGGCGCCGGTAATCAACACCGTCGCAGGCGACAACATCATCAACCTCGCCGAGCGCGGCACCATCACGATCTCGGGCACGGTCTCGGGCGCCTCCTCGGGCCAACCGGTAACCGTCACCTGGGGCGGTACCTCGAAGACCGTCACCGCGGCAGGCACGAGCTGGTCGACGTCGTTCTCGGTCGGCGAGATCCCGGCCGACGGTGCCGCACCGGTCACAGCCATCTCGCAGAGCGCCACCGGGGTGTCGAGCGCGCAGGGCACGCTGAGCCTCACAGTCGACGGCACGGTGCCCGCTGCCCCGTCGCTCGCGCTCACCGCCGCGAGCGACAGCGGCACCGTCGGCGACAACGTCACCAGCGACACAACGCCGACGGTCCGCGTTGCCTTGAACGGCATCGGCTCGACTGCACCGGCACTCAACGACGTGGTCCGCCTGAGCGTCGCCGGCACGCAGGTCGGTATAGCCACGCTGTCGGCCACCGACATCGCCAACGACTACGTCGACGTCACCACCAGCGCGCTCGCCGCCGGCTCGCGGACCATCGCGGCCACCGTCACCGACGTCGCGGGCAATACGTCCCCGGCCGGCAACCTCACGCTGACCATCGACACAACCACCCCCGGCGCGCCGGTCCCGACGCTGACCGCGGCGAGCAACAGCGGCTCCACCGCCGACCTGGTCACCAACGACGCCACGCCGACCATTCGGGTGGACTTCACCGGTGCCGCGGCCGGCGACGTCGTCACCCTGACCGTCGCCGGCACCACGGTCGGCACCGCGACGCTGACCGGAGCCGACATTGCCGCCACCTTCGTCAACATCACCACATCCGCGCTGGCCGATGGCGCGCGGACCCTCAGCGCGACGGTCACGAACGGCGCCGGCACCGTCTCGACGGCGGGCATACTGGCGCTGACCATCGACACGACCTTGCCGCTGGCCCCGTCCATCGGGCTGACGCCGGGAAGCGACACCGGCACGGCCGGCGACTTCATCACCCTCGACACCACGCCGACGCTGCGCATCACACTCAACGGCACGGGCGCGACGGCGCCGGTGGCCGGCGACGCGGTCACGCTGACGGTCGGCGGCCTGACGGTCGGCACGGCGGCGCTGACCGTCACTGACATCTCCAACGATTTCGTCGACATCACCACCAGTGCGCTCACCCCGGGTGCGGCCGCGCAGACCGTGTCGGCCACGGTCGTGGACATCGCGGGTAACACCTCGACCGCCAGCACGCTCTCGGTCACCATCTCCAACGATGCGACCGCGCCCGCGGCGCCCACGCTGGCGCTGGCCCCGGTCAGCGACACCGGCACCCTGGGCGACGGCATCACCGACGACGCGACCCCGGTGGTCCGCGTGACCTTCACCGGTGCCGGCGCAACGTTGCCGGTGGCCGGCGACTTCGTACAGCTGACCGTCGGCGGCACCGCGGCCGGCACCGCGACGCTGACGGGCACCCAAATCACGAACGGCTACGTCGACATCACATCGACTGTGGCCCTCACCAACGGCGCCGCCACGGCCGTGGGGGCCACGATCCGCGACATCCCCGGCAACATCTCGACCGCGGGCGCCACGACGATCACCGCCGACACCTCGCCACCGCCGGCGCTGGTAGCGGGCACGAACTTCACGTTCTCGATCACCGACAACTTCGCGGCGGCCTACACAGACATCAACACTGCCATCAGCGCCGGCACCGCGACGAACCCGGACACCTCGCCGCTGGTGTCGTTCAACCTGATCACCGCGATCGGAGCGGGCGAGTCGATCGTCATCACCCGCAGCACGCTCCTGGGCGGGGCCTCGGTCGACATCCTCGCGGTGACGGCGACCGGCGCGGTCACGAACAACACCACGCTGGCGGGCAACACCGGTACGGCCGAGGCCTACGTCTACCGTGCGGACTACGTCGACAACGCCGGCAACCGCACCCAGCTCGACATCGACGCCGCCGGCGCCGACAACCTGTACGTGATCCGGGTCGCCTGAGGCTGCGGGCCGGCCGCAGGCCCGGGCCACGTCGGGCCGGCATCGCACCGGCGCCCGGCCGATCGCGGCCATGTCGACCACGCTGCGCACCGCGCCACAGCAGACGCCCGCCGCCTGGACGTCCGTCGGCCCGCGGTCGGGCGTGACCGGCGATTCGACTATGCTGTCCGCATGCTTCACCCCGACCCCTTCACGGTACCAGGCGGGCGCGCCGGATCGGTGCGCGCCTGCGTGACGCGGCCGGTCGGCGTCGGAGCGCTGTGGGTCGCCGCCGTCCTGGTGCTGCCATGCGCGCCCGCCGCCCACGCCATCCCCCTCGACGAAGTCGTCCGCGCCGCCGTCACCGACTTCCCCAGCATCCGCGCCGCCCAGGCCAACCGCAACGCGGCCGAGTCCCGCGTCGAGGGCGCGCGCGCCGGCCACTACCCCACCTTCGACGTCGGCGCGCTCGGCCGCGTGTCGGGCGCCGCACAGAGCACGCCGCTGCCGCGCGCCCGCGTGAACGTCTTTGCTGGCGGCGCCATCGAGGCCTCGGTCGACCGCGAGTCGCAGCGCGTGGCCGCGCTCGAGAGCCGCGAGGTGGCGACCCGCGACGACGTTGCCTTCGGCGCCGCGCAGGCTTACCTGCGCACCCTGCGCGCCGCCCGCCTGGTACGCGTCTCGGAGGCCAACCTGGAGCGGCACGCTCGGCTGGTCGAGGACTTCGAGCAGATCGTGCGCGTTGACGTCGGCCGCCGCTTCGACCTTGTACAGGCGCAGGCCCGGCTCCAGGCGGTGCGCGGCACGCTCGAGGACCGGCTGGCCGAACTCGGCGCCGCGCGCCAGGCACTCGCCCGCTTCTATCCCCAGCCGCTCGAGACCTCGCGGATGACACTGCCCGCAGTTGCCGCGCTGCAGCCCGAGGTGGCCGCGGCGATCGGCTCGCAGGAGCATCCGGTGGTCGAGGCCGCGCGCCGCGACGTGTCGGCGGCCGAGGCGAACGCGCGCACGCTGCGCTTGCAGCGCCGCCCGCGCCTGGACTTCGAGGCCACCGGCGGGCGCGACCCGCTGTCGCAGGTGGTGCTGTCGTGGCCGGCCTTCGACGCCTCGCTGACGGCGGCCGAGCAGGGTGCGGTCGCCGCCCGCATCGGCGCCGAGGCCACGCTGCAGGACGTCGAGCTGACCCTCTCCGAGCGGCGCCGCCAGGCCGACGTCGACTTCGCCTCCACCGGTCGGCGCATCGTGCAGTCGCGCACCCAGGTCACGCTCGCCACCGAACTCGTAACCATCTACTACGAGCAATTCCGCGTCGGCCGCCGTAACCTGCTGGACCTGCTCGCCGCCTACGCGGAGCTGTCGAACGGCGAGGCAACGCTGGTCGCCACGCAGGTCGACCAAGCGCTCGCACGCTACCGCATCGCCTACACCACCGCCGCCTTCGCCCCGCGCTTCGAGAACACCTTCGCAGCGCTGCCCGACGTGCCGATGCCCGAGCCCGCCTCGGTGCCGCCCTTCCGATCGGCCGCGGCCGCCTCGCCCCCCCCCGCGCTGCAGCCGCCGGCCCCGTCGCGCCCCGCCGAGGCCGCCCCGCCCCCCGGCGACCCGGCCCTGCGCCCCGAACCGCGCACACCCCGATGACCCCGCTGCCGCTCCTCGACGCACTGGTCGCGCTGGCCGCCCGCCTGGGCCGGCCGGTGTCGGCGGCGGCGCTGCAGTCACAGATGGTCGCCTCGCGCGACGGCACGCTCGATTGGGACGCGCTGGTGCGCGCCCTCGACGGCTTCGGCCTGCAGGCCGTGCGCGAGTCGCGCCGCCCCGACGTCCTGCACGGCGACGACCTGCCGGCTCTGGCCGCGCTCTCTGACGGGCGCTTCACGCTGCTCACCGACCCAGAGCACACCGGCGACCCCGCGCTCGCCGGCATGCAGGCCGGCTGGTGTCTGCGCATGACCGTGGTCCCCGGCGCCGACATGCGCTCCGGCGTTCCCTCGATCCGCAGCGCGCGCGCCTGGTTCTGGCAGGTGCTCTGGAAGCTCAAGGGCCACTATGTGCACGTTGCGCTGGCCACGCTCGTGATCAACGTGCTGTCGATCGCGATCTCGCTGTACGTGATGAACGTCTACGACCGGGTCGTGCCCAATCGCACCTACGAGACCCTGTGGGTGCTGACCGTCGGCACCTTGATGGCGCTGGCCTTCGAGTTCGCCGCGCGCACCCTGCGCGGCTGGCTGATCGACTCGGCCGGCAAGCGCGCCGACCTGGAGATCTCCTCGGGGCTCTTCGCGCGCCTGCTGTCGATCCGCCTCGAGGCCAAGCCGGCGTCCTCGGGCGCCTTCGTCAGCAACCTGCGCGACTTCGAGTCGATCCGCGACGTGCTGACCTCGGCCACGCTCACCGCGCTGATCGACCTGCCCTTCGTCGTGCTCTTCCTCGCGGTGATCTTCATGATCGCACCGCCCCTGGCCGTCGTACCGCTGGTCGCGATCGCGCTGGTGCTTCTCGCCGGCGCCGCGGTGCAGGGGCCGCTGGCGCGCAGCATCCGCAGCTCGATGAAGGACGGCTCGCAGCGCCAGGGGCTGGCCGTCGAGTCGGTCGAGGGGTTGGAGACGCTCAAGGTCAACAACGCCTACCGCTTCGCCCAGCAGCGCTGGCAGTGGTACACCGAGGCGGTGGCCGCCACCTCGATGCGCTCGCGCAACCTGTCGGCGCTGGTGGTGAACTTCACGATGACCGTGAGCCAGCTCGTCACGATCGTGACTGTCGTCTGGGGCGTGACGCTGATCCACGCCGGCCAGCTCTCGCTGGGCGGGCTGATCGGCGTGGTGATCCTCTCGGGCCGCGCCATCGGCCCGCTCGGGCAGGTGGCCTCGCTCGCGCTGCGGCTGCAGCAGGCGCGCAGCGCATTCGAGGGGCTGCAGGCGCTCATCGACCGGCCGGTCGAGCGCGAGCCCGACCGCAGCTACCTCGCGCTGGTCGCGGCTCGCGGCGACCTGTCGTTCTCGGCCGTGGACTTCAGTCACGACCGCAACTGCCCGACGCTGTTCCGCGGCTTCGACCTCACCCTGCGCGCCGGGGAGAAGGTCGCGCTCCTCGGGCGCACCGGCAGCGGCAAGTCCACATTGCTTCGGCTCGCAGCGGGCCTGTACACGCCCACTGCCGGTATGGTCCGCGTCGATGGCATCGAAGCCCGCCAGCTCGACCCGGCCGAGCTGCGCGGTGTCGTCGGCCTGGTGCCGCAGCAGCCGCGCCTGTTCCTCGGCACGCTGCGCGAGAACCTCGAGATCGCACGCAGCGACCGCGGCCCCGACGACGCCCGCCTGATGTGGGCACTGCGCACGCTCGGCCTCGACACCATGGTCGCGCGCCATCCTCGCGGCCTGGACCTGCAGCTCGGCGAGGACGGCGCGGGCCTGTCGGGCGGGCAGCGCCAGCTCGTCGCGCTCGCACGGCTGCTGATGCGCGACCCTCGCATCGTGCTGCTCGACGAGCCCACAAGCGGACTCGACCAGAACAGCGAGAAGCAGGTGATCACCGCGATCGGCGAATGGGCGCGCGACCGCACGCTGCTGGTGGCCACCCACCGGCCGGCGGCGCTCGAGCTGGTCGACCGCATCGTCGTCATCGAGGCCGGCCGCGTCGTGCTCGACGCGCCGCGCGCCGCCGCCCTCGAGCAGCTCGCCCGCGGGATCACCGTGCCGGTGACCGACGCCCGGGAGGTGCCACGTGTACCGGGCTGAACAGGAAGGCGCCGGCCCGCCGAGCCTGCCGCCGGGCCTGCCGCCGGCCCCCCCACCCGGGCCGCCGCCGGGTCCGGCCGATCTGCCTTCGGGTCCGCCGGGGTCCGGCGAACAGCCCGTCCCCGCGCCCGAGGCACCCGGACGCACCGTCTCACTCGCCGCCCCGCGCCTCGCTCCACCGCCGCCGCGCCGGCCCTGGCTCGCGTTCCTCTCCGTCTCGCTGATGGCCGCCGTCGTCGGCAGCTTCCTGCTGTGGGCCTGGCAGGCCCAGCTCGAGGAGGTCACGCGAGGCAACGGCCGGGTGATCCCGTCGAGCAAGGAGCAGGTGATCCAAAGCCTCGAGCCCGGCGTGCTCACCGCGCTGCTGGTCAAGGAGGGCGACCGCGTCGATCGCGGCCAGGTGCTCATCCGCATGGACGACACCCGGGCCTCGGCGTTGTACCGCGAGCTGCAGGGCAAGGTGGCCGCGCTCTCCGCGCAGGCCGCCCGGCTGCGCGCCGAGGCCTACGGCGAGGCGCTGAAGTTCCCGTCCGAAGCCGGCGCCCTGCCTGCACTCATCCGGCGCGAGACCGAGACCTTCAACGCCCGGCGCAAGGCCCTCGAAGAAGGCGCGGATTCGCTCAAGCGCGGCATCGCACTGCTCGACCGCGAGATCGAGATCATCGACCCGCTGGTCGCGCGCGGCCTGGTGTCAGAGGTCGAGGCGCTGCGCCTGAAGCGCCAGCGTAACGACCTGGCGCTGCAGCTCGCCGACCGCCAGAACCGCTACCGAGCGGACGCCGCCGGCGAGCTCAACAAGGTCGAGGCCGAGCTCGCGCAGACCCGCGAGACCGCCAACGCCCGCGCCGACTCGTACCGGCGCACCGAGCTGCGCTCGCCGATGAAGGGCACGGTCAAGAGCATCCGCGTGACCACGCTCGGCGGCGTCATCTCCCAGGGCCAGGACCTGATGCAGATCGTCCCCATCGAGGACACGCTGGTGGTCGAGGCCTTCGTCAAGCCCGCCGACGTCGCGTTCCTGCGACCCGGCCAAAAAGCGGTCGTCAAGCTCTCGGCCTACGACTACGCCGTCTACGGCGGCCTCGAGGGCACCGTCGAGTTCATCAGCCCGGACACCCTGCGCGACGAGCGCCGCGGCGCGCTCGCGGGCGCCGGCGCCCCCGACCCCGACGAGACCGGCGCCTTCTACCGGGTGCTGATCCGCACCCCCGTCACAGGTCTGCGTGCCCCCGACGGCAGCGACCTGCAAATCCTGCCCGGCATGACCGCCACCGTGGAGATGCTCGCCGGCCACAAGACCGTGCTCCAGTACCTGCTCAAGCCGCTGAACCGTGCCGGACAGGGGATGCGGGAACGCTAGGCACGCCAACTGCCTCACAGACGGGACGCGTCAAAGTCTTGAAACTCCACGGGTTTTCCGCAAGCCGGGCTTGTGGAACCCTGATCCGCCCGCAATTGACGCGCTCGATGGGACCGATTGTCAGGATCGATTAGCACTCACGACCTCAGAGTGCTAGCATCGTTTGATCGGGGCGCGTCGCCCCATGGAAGGAAGACCGGATGACCCGCCCCACGACCGCTTTGGTGACACCCTCGCATGCCTTCGGTGGCGGCCTGGCAGTTCCGGCCGTCGGCAACATCGATGCGTACATCTCGGCCGTCAACCGACTGCCGATGCTGTCCGCCGAGGAGGAGGTCTCCCTCGCCCGCCGCCTGCGCGACACCGGCGACCTCGAAGGCGCCCGCCAGATGGTGATGTCGCACCTACGTCTGGTCGTCTCGATCGCGCGGCAGTACCTCGGCTACGGCCTGCCGCATGCCGACCTGATCCAGGAAGGCAACATCGGCCTGATGAAGGCCGTCAAGCGCTTCGACCCCGATCGTGGCGTGCGGCTGGTGTCCTTCGCCATGCACTGGATCAAGGCCGAGATCCACGAGTACATCCTGAAGAACTGGCGGCTGGTTAAGGTGGCCACCACCAAGGCCCAGCGCAAGCTGTTCTTCAACCTGCGCTCGCACAAGCCCGATCAGCACACACTGAGCCCCGACGCGGTCGAGGCCATCGCCCGCGAGTTGAACGTCCGCAGCCAGGACGTCGTCGAGATGGAGACCCGCATGGGCGGGGGCGACATCGTCCTCGACCCGGCGCCCGACGACGGCGACGAGGCCTGGGGCCCGATCGCCTACCTGCAGGCGCCGAGCGCCGAGCCGACCCAGCAGCTCGAGGCCCGCCAGACCGACCGCTTGCACGGCGAGGGCATTCGCCAGGCGCTCGACGCGCTCGACGCCCGCAGCCGCCGGATCATCGAGGCCCGCTGGCTCAAGGACGAGGACGAGGGCGGCACGATGACCCTGCACGAACTGGCCGCGGAGTTCGGTGTGTCGGCCGAGCGCATCCGCCAGATCGAGGTCAAGGCGATGAAGACGATGAAGGGGGCGCTGGCGGAGTTCGCCTGAGGCGGGGGACTTCGGCCGGCGCCATGCCGACCCGGCACCGTTTCGATCACCTAAGCGGGGGGTGATCAATCTCGGCCTCGGTGGCGCAACGCTCTATGCCCGCGTCAGTGACACCTGTTGGGCTGAGCCTTCCCGCCGTACTTGCCATCCGGAACGGCCGCCTTCGGGCGGCCCGTGTCGTTTCCGCCCGCCGAACCCGGCCTTTGCCGGCGGCCTGACACACTGACGCCCGTTCCACCATCCGCCGCAGGCGCTATGCTCCGGCTCACGCTCACTTTTGCGCCTCCGATACGGCGACGTCCGGTGCCCCGCGCCGCGCGAGCCCCTCGGCACGCTGCCTCCACGACTCGATGACTGCTCCGGTTCCGCTCGGCTCCGCGGCCATGCACTCGGCAGCCACCGCCCCCCGGGCCCGCCATTCCGGCCCGGTCCTGGCCGTCGGCCTTGCGCGCAACTGCGGCGGTGCGATCCGTGGCGCCGTCGAGCGCGTCTCCGCAGCCCTGGCCGGCTTCGAACGTGTGCAGTGGCTGGTCATCGAGAGCGACAGCTCCGACGACACCGTCGCGCGCCTCGAGGCCCTGCGCCGAGAGCGGCCCGACTTCGACTTCGAGTCGCTCGGCGAGCTGCGGAGCACCCTGCCCCTTCGTACCGACCGCATCGCGCACTGCCGCAACCGCTACCTGGACCGGCTCGCCGAGGACCCGCGCTACCGCGACGTGCAGACGCTGGTCGTCGCCGACCTGGACGGCGTCAACGACCTGCTCACCCCCGAGGGGCTGCTCTCGTGCTGGGACTTTGAGGGCTGGGATGTCTGCACCGCGAATCAGCGCGCGCCGTACTACGACCTGTGGGCACTGCGCCATCCGGATTGGATGCAGGGCGACTGCTGGCGCCAGTACGAGTTCCTCAAGTCGAGCGGCGTGTCGCCCGAGCGGGCGCTCTATGCCGCCGTACATTCGCGCCACCTTTGCATTCCCGAGGACACACCGCCCATCGAGGTCGACTCGGCCTTCGGCGGGCTGGCCGTGTACCGGCGCGAGGCGATCGGCGACTCGCGCTACATCGGGCTCGCCCCCGACGGCGGCGAGCTCTGCGAGCACCTGAGCTTCCACTCGGCGCTGCGCGCGCGCGGCAAGCGCATCTTCATCAACCCGCGGATGGTCAACGTCGGTTGGGTTGAACACACCCGGCACATGCAGTTCTGGCCGACGCTGAAGCGCAACTGGTGGGCACCGCCGAAGGCGTGGGTGATGGGCAGGATTCGCGGGGCGAAGTCCTCGTCTACAGGCGGTGTGGAGTGATCTGCCCGGGCGAGACTGTGCGGCCGCCGCCTCGGGCAGGCCACTCGATCATGCGGGCGAACATCCGGGCCTGACCCTGAACGCGAACTGCAAGTAGCGCGCATCTTCGGCGATGAGGCGAAGTGTCATCACCAGACCGTACTGCGCGAGGTACTTCAGGGGAGACCTGCTCCCTGGAGAGATGCCGTTGAGACCCTTGATTTCCTCAATGACATATCCGCCGTCAGATAGGGCCCGCCTGAGACTCTTCTCCGTGAAGAAGCGAAGATGCGTTCTATCGAGAATACCGCTGTCGACATATTCCCAGTCCTTCCGGATCAACAAGCCGAACAGGTTACCTATGTAGCGGACGTTGGGAACCGACCCGACGATGACCCCGCCGACCTTCAACTTCCCCTTGATTTCCACCAAGAAATCGAATGGGTTGACCATGTGTTCGATCACGTCGTTACACACGATCACATCGAAGTGACCGTCAGGAATCTCTGCCCTCGCGCCCTCGTAGGTTGAAGTGATCACTCTCGAGAGAGTCGTTCTCGCAACCTCGGCGGGTTCGGCCGATGGTTCGACCCCCCAGTACTCGCACGCTTGCGGAAAATTCGTTCGAAACTCACCTTTACCGCAACCTATCTCGAGAATTCTGCCGGTCGACCCGATCGATGGAACCAATGCAGCAACGTCAGTGCGTTTGTGCCCGTAGTAGCTTTCTTCCACTGCTCCCCCTTGACCGACCCAGCCTCGCTTGAACGGCGTCGCTTTATTGAACCAACCTTAAACTTCAGCGATTCTCGCCCGAAACCAGTCCTGAACGCCCGACAGCAGCGCCCCCCCGCCGGACGCACCGAAGGTCGAGTGCTGCGTGCCCGGCTTGTTTAAGTCGGCCACGAACCCCAGCACCCCGGCGATCCGCGGTGTCTCAGTACTGCGCTCGAAGGCCGGCGCGCCCGAGTCGCCGCCCGCCGCGGAGGTCTCCTCGCTGTTGCCCAGCGACAGGCCACCGAAGGCATTGCTCGCCGGGTCGGGCCCGTCGAAGTCGTAGAGGAAGATCGCGGGCACCTCGGGCAGCTCTGGGCGCGGCACGACACGGTCCACGCGGTTGGCACCGACTCGCTTGACCGACGCATCCGCGCCGATGCTCGGCGGGCGATCGCCGTGCCCGCTCGCGCCATAGCCCACGAAGCTCAGGGGTGTGCCCTGGGGCATCGGCCCCAGGTACGGGGCGTACACCGGCACGCCCTCGGGCACAGGCACCTCCAGCTCCAGCAGCGCGACGTCGTCGAAGGCGAAGGGCTTGGTGAAGCCCTTCCAGCCCGGGTGCACATGCACCCGCGCCACGCCTAGCACCCGCGGCTCGCCTGCGTTCACTTGCACCGATATTCCCGAGACCTGGCCGCCCGCCACGTGGGCGGCGGTGAGCACCAGCCTGCGGTGGACCAGCGCACCGCTGAACACACCGCCGCCGTTGCGGACACACACGACGCCTGCCCATTGCGAGTCGGGGAGGTTCGGATCGACGCGGGCGACGGGGGTGTCGGGCGGCATGCCGGCCATCAGTGCGTGTGAGGTCCGGCCGGGTCCGACGGCTGCAAGACCGGCGCCCGCCGCGAGCAGGCGACGGCGCACCGCAGCGAGGTCGCGAGGCGAAGAACAGGGGGAGGAGGCCATGAGAGGCCGCAGTGTGGGCCCCGGGCTGCATCCGGACAATCCATCAGTTGGAGGCGACACGGCATCGCACCGCCGATACGACACAACGCATCCGCACACCGCGGCGTGCTCACCGGTCGCTCGCCCGTACCGACCGGAGACCGGCTCCGGCCGCCGGCTCCGACGGGAGGCGGCGCGGCCCTGCGCGGTACCTGCTAACCTGCCGCGTCCTTGTCGTTCCGCTTTTACAGTGCCATGCCGCTGCTTCGCGCCGTCCTGTTCCCGACCCGCTGGATGCGGATGCTTGCCCTGCTCGCGTTCGTGTTCGTATTGGCCAATCTGTTCTGGCACGGCGCCCAGCCCTACGCAGTGGGCGTCGTACCGGCGCCCTGGGACAAGCTCGCGCACCTGACGGTCTATGGGGGCTTCGGCGCATTGGCCTGGGTCATGCTCGGGGGCGGGCGCCCCACCGCCGACGTCCTGGCACCGATGGCCGCGGTCCTCGTGGGCGTTGCCGACGAGTTCGCGCAGTCGTTCAACCCGGGGCGCGTCGTCGGCCTGGACGATCTCATCGCGGACGCGATCGGCGCCGTTCTGGTGGTTGCGACGTTCGCGTTGCTTCGTGAACGGGTCCGTGTCGCCAGGCTGCACCCGGTACGCTGAGCAGCCGGCGTAGGTGGGCGCCGCCCGCCGCGACCCCTTTGCGCGGAAACTTATTCCAGCGTTGCTGATTGGGGGTGAGTCCGACCCCTTTCTTGCCGCGTCGCGTGATTGCAACGGTTTAGCGACAACCGGCATACTCCAACGCCGGACTGCGCCACCTGACGCCGCCCGGACGGCCTGTCCACTTCGCTGGCTCTCGACACCATGCTTGCTAGAACGCGCCCGGCCTCCTCCAAGGAACCGGCCGATGCCCTCAACACGTCTGCGTCCGGTGCACCGCTCCTCGCCCTTGCGGTTGATACGCTCAAGCAAGGCTTGGTGCTGTTCGACACGAGCGGCCACGTGATCGGCGCCAACACCGCCGCCCGCCGCTCGATCGAGCAGCGCAGCGAGATCGAGCTCGCCGCCTCGGCCGAGCCGCCGCACGACCGGATCCGCCTCGAGGTCAAGCGCAGCGCCACGCAGTTGAAGCTCGAGCGGGCGCTCCGTGCGTGCATCGCGCCCGCGGCAGTCGCCCTGCAATCACCGACGCTGCGTACCTTGGTCGCCCGGGATCAACGGCCCGCCCAGGCGCTCGTCCTCACCTACGAGAACGGCCAGCCCGGGCTGATCCTGCAACTGTCGCCGATCGCACCGCACTCGATGCCGCAGAGCCCGGGGCCCCATGCCTGCGTGCTGGGCGTGCTGATCGATCGCAACAGCTCACCCTCGCTCGAGCCGACCATGCTTCGCGACCTGTTCGGCCTGACCGATGCGGAAGCTCGCGTGGCCGAGGCCTACCTGCGGGTGGACACTGTCAAGGAAGTGGGCGTGATGTTGGGCGTCAGCGCCAACACCATCAAGACCCACCTCGCGGCGGTGTACCTGAAGACCGGCTGTACTCGGCAGGCCCAGCTCGTGCGGCTGCTGATGTCACTGAGCGAGATCAGCGACGAGCCAGACGGCATGCTGGACCGCTGAGTGTCAATGCCCCACTCGACGTTTGGGAACAACCAGCACCCGAGGCCGTCACCCTCTTGGATGGCGACATCCTGCCCCGTTAGCGATAGCATTCGCATATCCACTGCTGAGGCTTCCATGAAAACACCTGCCCGAATCGCCGTTGCATTTGCCCTCGGCACCGCCTCTGCCGCGTCGTCCGCGGCGCTCCTGCTGAATGGAGACTTCGAGACGAACGTGATCCCGTCGGCAGTTACGGCTGACTACGCTGAAAACAGCACCGAGATCACCGGGTGGCGGGTGGTCGGGACCACCGTGCAACTTACCGGCTCTACTCACCTCGGGCTGTCCGGTAACGGTGGGCAGTGGATCGACCTCACCGGTGGGAACGACGGCTACAACAAGGGCCTGACCTCCAACGCGTTTTCGACTGTCGCCGGGCAGCAATACCAGTTGACGTTCGACCTCGGTTCGATCCCCACGGCCCAATACGGTCCGGCTTCGGTGTCGGTCAGCGTGAACGGTGGCTTCCTCGGTGAGGCCACCAACGCGCCGGCGCTCAACGGTTCATTCGCAGTGAACTGGGCCGGTCAGAGCTTGAGCTTCGTCGCCGACAGCGCGCTGACGCGCATCACCATCATCGGCAGCGATAACAAGTTCCAGTCTAGCTCGACGCTCGTCGGTCTGGACAACGTGGCAGTCGCCGCAGTGCCGGAGCCGCACGAGTGGGCGATGATGCTGGCGGGGCTGGGCCTGGTGGGCTGGGCGGCTCGGCGCAAGAACGGGAATGCGAGCGGCACGGGGCTCTCCGCGGCCTGATACCGCTCCGCCGTACAGACAAAACGCCCGCCCGATGCGGGCGTTTTCAATTCTGCGGCGCGAGGGACCAGGCCGCAGCACCAAGGCACCGCGCTTCATTACACTCGCGCAAGACGGTGACCATCATCTCACCCGAGTCGACGGTGCACGACGCGGGCGCGGCTGGAATGATGGCAGGACGATGAGTTCCGTGCCGCCCCCCAACACGCCGCCCCTCAAGGCCGCCGAGCGACGTACCCGAGCCGCTGCATCCGTGGCGAACGAAGCGCTGGCAGACGCGGCGAACGCCATTCCACGCGGCCTGCTCGTCTTCGACTGCGACGCCCGCGTGCTGGCCCACAATGCCGCCGCCGCCCGGATGCTAGGCCGAGGTGCTCCGCTCGCTCTGGTCCCCATGCCGGGCCGGCCAATCGGCGTGATGCGCCTCGCCGGCTCCGACGCCGCGCTGCAGGCTGCCGTGGAGCAGGCCGTGTACGAGTGTGTAATGCCATCCGGAGCGCCGCACTCAGGCCTCGAATCGCCGAGCGCCGCTCGTTCGCTGCGAATCGACACGGCCACCACCGGCCGTGGCAGCGTGCTGCACCTGGCTCCGGTACGACGTCCGAAGCGTTCAGGCGGCCCTGTAACCGACGGCTCGGCTGTGATCGGCACGCTGATCGATTTCGGGCCTCGCGAGCAGCTCGAGGTCGAGCTCCTGGCCCAGCTCTTCGACCTCAGCACCTCGTCGGCCCGAGTGGCCGAAGCTTATCTGCGGGTCGATTCGGTGAAGGAGGCGGCCCGCCAGCTCGGCATCAGCGCCAACACCGTGAAGACACACCTCGCCACGGTGTACGAGCGCACCGGTTGCTCTCGGCAGTCACAACTGGTGCGACTGGTGATGTCGCTGCGGGCGGGCGCGGCGGCTTGAACCGCCGTGCGAGCCTCAGCCGAGCTTGAATTCGTCGCGGCTACGGCCGGCGGCCTCGAGCGCAGCGAGCCACCTCGGGGTACGGCCGCGTCCCGTCCAGGCGTCGCCGGTCTCGGAGTTGCGGTACTTCACCGGCACCGGGGGGCGAGCGGACTTTTCGCGCTTCGGCTTGATCGCCGCGACTCGTGCGGTCTTGGGCGAATCCGGGGTCTGCAGGTCGGCGAGCCCCACTCCGAGTTTGCGCATCAGCGCGCGCACTTCGGTGACCGCCTTGCGCTTGCGTGAGCCTTCGGTTTCCTCGAGCTTCTTGGCTTGAGTTTCGAGGCGCGCAATCTGCTGACGGAGTTGAACTAGAGAGGACTTGGGCATGGTGGCTCCGGGCTTTCAGGGTAACCCGTCAATTATATCGAGACGAACGCGCACATGCTTCGCGATTACTCCGAATAGAGAACCGTGTCGCCTGGGATACCACGAAGATAAGCTCTCCAGCCGGTGAGATTACCTCACGAATCCGACCCAGCGCGCGAGTTCGAAGGTAGCCGCGTACGTGGCCGACACATCGCCCGATATGGCGCTGCCGCCCGGACCGCCCGCGGGTACGCGGTCCGGCACCCGCAGCACGCCCTGCGCCACGCGCAAAATGTCGGCCCGTTGAGTCTTGGTCGAAGCGCCGTGTCGCCTTGTCGCCGGTGATCTCAAAATCAGGCTTAGGATCGGCAACGTCACGCGCGGCAGTCAGAACGTACATCAGGTCAGCGGAACCGCTTTCACACGCCGGCGTGCCCACAGCAATGGGCAGGATGGTGCCGTGGTCAACCGCGCAGTGCATCTCCAGCGTGAAGCACAGGCGCAACGGTGTGCCGAACCGTCTCCGCGAGTCCGGGCTCGTAGCTTAGGATCTCGCCTCCCTCGAGCATCGCGATGCTTGTGAGGATCGACGTCGACGTACATGACGTCGTTGCCCTATCGGCGAGGCCAGCCCCCGAGACGAGGCCGACGTTGTCGGATCCGATGACGGTTGTTTTCATGAACGGGCGTAAGCTCGGGGCGCTCGTCAGGGCCTTGCCGCATGAGCCACGTCTGCATTCGCGGCGGCAGGTTTGCTCACCTCGGCCGGCGACAGGCCTACGCGCTACGGCGGTCTCGTATACGCGGGTGATGCGAGAATCTGTCTCATTTCGTAACCTATCGTGTCATGTCGCCCTACAATTCGAACTCTCCTGCGCCTTTGCTTCACGCGGTTCGCGAAGGCTGCCTCACCGGTGCTCCATAGATGGCTCGTAACCCGCGCCGATCCATTGTGTCGATCTCGCTCGACGCCAATGAAGCAGTCGATGTAGACGATCGAATCGCGGGCCGCCTCGAAGAACCTGCCAGGGCAGCAGGCGGCCACCGAGTCCGCCAGAAGGTGCTCGAAACCCAGATCGATGTCGTCGATTGGGATCGCGCCCTCGATACGATCGTGGCATGGGGAGCGAGGCATGAGTCACGTGCCGTGGCGATGTGCAACGCACACTCGCTGGTGACGGCACAACGCGATCTCGACTTCCGACGGGTGCTCGAAGAAATGGATATGGCCACAGCCGATGGGATGTCCGTGGCCTGGCTCATGCGGCGACTCGGGCGTCGGAATCAGCAACGCATCAATGGTCCCGACTTGATGTGGAGGTGCTGCCAGCGTGCAGAGCGCGAAGGGCAGTCGGTGTTCCTTTTTGGAAACACCACCTCCGCCCTGGACCTGCTGAAACAGCGCTTGAGCGAACAGTTTCCTGCGCTTCGCTTCGCGGGCTCACTTTCGCCACCTTTCCGACCGCCCACGGAAGACGAGGAGCAAGCCACGATCGCAGAAATCAATGCATCAGGCGCAAATCTTGTCTTCGTCAGCCTCGGTTGTCCCAAGCAAGAACGGTGGATCAATGCCAACTCGCGCAGAGTCGCCGCCGTAATGATTGGCGTTGGCGCGGCGTTCGAGTTTCACAGTGGCCTTCGACTTCGCGCCCCTACTTGGATGCAGGAAGCTGGTTTGGAGTGGCTATTCCGGTTGCTCTGCGAACCTCGACGCCTCAGTCGCCGATACTTCTCTACAAACGCCAGCTTCATACTCGGGGCAGCGAATCAGCTTCTGCGGGACCGTCCGTCCAAGCGGCGCGACGCGGGGCCCTAACGTTACTCCATCCTCTGCGATGTACCCCAGAATGAAGATCCTGCTTGTCCACAACCGTTACAGGCAGGCAGGCGGGGAAGATACTGTCCTCGAGAATGAGCGCCGACTGCTGCAGGGTGCAGGACATCAGGTGACCACATACCTGCGGTCGAATGACGAGCTCGACACCACCGGACGCTGGGCAGCTGCGACATCGACGATCTGGTCGACACGCAGTTATCGGGAGATCGGTGCGTTGATCGACCAAACCCGTCCAGACATCGTTCACTGCCACAACACCTTCCCACTGGTATCTCCGGCTGTTTACTTCGCAGCCAATAGCCGCCGAGTTCCTGTTATCCAGACCCTCCACAATTTCAGGCTGACTTGCCTGAATGCCTTGCTGTTCCGTCAAGGAAAGCCCTGTACTGACTGCGTCGGTACGTTGCCGTGGCGAGGCGTGATTCGAAGGTGCTATCAGGATGCAGCGCCCCAGAGCGCGGTATCAGCGGCCCTTGTCATCGCTCACCGCGCGCTGCGCACCTACAAGACACGCGTAGATGCCTACATTGCCCTGACGGAGACCGCAAAGGGCATTTTTGTACGCGCAGGGATTCCGGCCAAGCGAATCCATGTAAAGCCGAACTTCGTGGAAGCGCCGACGTCAATGTCGCCACCCACCAACAGAGCAGGTGTTCTCTTCGTTGGTAGACTCTCAAAAGAAAAAGGAGTCGAAACGCTCGCACGGGTTGCCAGGACACTGAGCCACATACAGTTCCGCGTCATTGGAGACGGGCCCGAAGCCCCTCTCCTGCAGGGATTACCCAACTTGCAGCTACTCGGCAGCCTGCCCCGCGAAAACGTCTTTGCAGTAATGCGCGAGGCAAGCTGCCTCCTGATGCCAAGCGTTTGGTTCGAAGGATTTCCAATGGTCATTTCGGAGGCATTTGCAAACGGCTTGCCGGTCGTCGCCTCTGGAATCGGCGCGATGGCCGAGATCATCGAAGACGGCCGTACGGGATTGCTGTGCGCACCTGGAGTCGAATCCGAGTTTTCGGAAGCGATTCTCAGACTTGTTTCCGACCCCATGCTTTCCCAGACCATGTCAACCGCCGCACAAGGCTTCTTTCAGACTCGCCTCAGCGCTGCGCGAAACCTTCAGAAACTCGAATCTATTTATCGCAACTGCCTCGGCGACGCGGCCTTCCAAGGTGAACGTGAACCGGTCCAGTAGCGTCGTCATCGTTCAACGTAGACTGACTCACTATCGCGTCCCGTTGTTCGAGCAACTCAAGGATGTCTTGGCAAGGAAAAACGTCGAGCTTCGCGTCCTTGTCGGGACCCCCTCGCCATCGGAGCGAGCGAAGAACGACAGCGGCACCCTCGACTGGGCGGAGCGTGTTGAATCGAAGTACTGGGCAGGCGAACGAATATGCTGGCAACGATTTGGGCCGGCCGTTCGGAAGACAGATCTGGTCATTGTCACGCAGGAAATGAGGTTGCTCTACAACTTCGTTCCGATGTTCGGACCTCGACGCTACAAGCTCGCCTACTGGGGCCATGGACGCAATTTCCAGGCAGCCGATAAGCGCTCGCTGGTAGAACAAGTGAAACGCCGGTTGATCACTCCAGTCGACTGGTGGTTCGCATACACGGCACTGTCGGCAGAACTGGTGACCGAAGCCGGATTTCCCGCTTCGCGCATCACATGCCTGAACAATTCCGTCGATACCGACTCGTTCAAGCAACAACTCAAGTCCGTCGATTCGAACGTGCTGTCCCATCTCCGCGCAACACACTGCATTCCGACTTCCAGTCCTGTCGGCTTGTACTGCGGATCACTCTATACGGAGAAAAGGATCACCCTGCTTCTGCAAGCAGCGGTACAGCTGCGCGAGTTGCAGCCCGACTTTCACCTCGTGATCCTGGGCGCGGGCTCGGACGCAGTTCAGGTGCGCCAAGCGGCACAGCGCCACTCGTGGATCCATTACGTCGGCGCATTGCACGGCTCGGACCGGGCGTCCTACTTCAGGATGGCCGACCTGTTCATCAATCCCGGCATGATCGGGCTGGCCATCATCGACGCATTCTGCGCTGGCCTGCCTGTCGTCACGACGAGCTCGGCACTTCACAGCCCTGAGATCGCATACCTGGAACCAGGTAGGAACGGCGTGTTCGCAAGCGATACGCCAATAGGCTTCGCCCGCGACGCTGCGGCTCTGCTGAGCGACCGGACCAGCTTGCAAAAGATGGCTGCTTACGCGTCGAGCTGCGCGGATCGATACTCGCTGTCTGCGATGGTCGATCACTTCGCTGAAGGCATCCTGCAGTGTCTGAGCGATCCGGAGCGCCCACTTCCACATCTGCTCACAGTGCATGATTCTCGCGAGCAAACGTGATTCCTGCAGCGTAGTCCACGACACGCAGCAGGCCAAACTTGGAGACGTAGAAGAACAGCTCAATTTCCCGTAAGCTCCCCCTTGAAGTGGACAGGATGAAACCGGAGACTTCCTCAACTGCCGGGAGAGGCGATGAGGAAATCGAAGTTCAGCGAGAGCCAGATCATGGGGATCTTGGCCGAAGGCGAGGCTGGTCTGGCGGTCGGCGAGGTCTGCCGCAAGCACGGCATCAGCAGCGCCACGTACTACCAGTGGAAGAGCAAGTACGCCGGGATGTCTGTGCCCGAGCTCAAGCGCGTCAAGGAGCTCGAGGCCGAGAACGCGCGTCTGAAGCGGCTGTACGCAGACCTAGCGCTGGAGAACGCGGCGATCAAGGACGTCCTGTCGCGAAAGTTCTGACGCCGGCCGCCAAGCGTGCCGTCATCGAGGTGCTCGTCTGTGAGCACCGGATCTCGAGGACACGCGCTTGTAGGATCGCGAATCTGTCGCGGTCGGCGTACTACAAGGGCACGGTGGACCGGGCGCTGCACGATGCGCCGGTCGTCGACGTGCTCAACGAGATCATCGCGAAACGCACGCGCTGGGGCTTCTGGAAGTGCTTCCGGCGGCTTCGCGCCGACGGCCACGGCTGGAACCATAAGCGCGTTCATCGGATCTATTGCCTTATGAGACT
>JBIPLJ010000068.1:0-21501 GCA_044368415.1 Burkholderiaceae bacterium | reverse complement strand
GCGATCCAGCACCTGGCCGGCATGAAGGACTCCAAGGTGATCGTCGCGATCAACAAGGACGCCGAGGCGCCGATCTTCGGCGTGGCCGACTACGGCCTCGTGGGCGACCTGTTCCAGGCCGTGCCCGAGCTGGCCGGCAAGCTCTGACCCCCCGACACCGCGAAGGACGACGACGATGAGCTATCAGGCACCGGTCAAGGACATGCTGTTCACCATCCGCGAAGTCGCGGGCCTGGACTGCGTGCGGCAACTGCCCGGCTTCGAGGACGCCACCGACGACACCGTCGAGGCGGTGCTCACCGAAGCCGCTAAGTTCAACGGGGAGGTGCTGGCCCCGCTGAACTGGGCCGGAGACCTGAAGCCCTCGTCCGTGTCGGACGGTGTGGTCACCACCACGCCGGGCTTTCGCGCCGCGTTCAGGGCGTTCGCCGAGGGCGGCTGGCAGGGCGTGCAGCATCCGGCGGCCTTCGGCGGCCAGCAGCTGCCCAAGCTCGTCGCCACCGCCTGCACCGAGATGACGAACAGCGCGAACCTGTCGTTCGCGCTGTGTCCGCTGCTGTCGGACGGCGCCATCGAGGCGCTGCTCACCGCCGGCAGCGACACGCAGCAGAAGCTGTACATCCCGAGGCTGGTCAGCGGCGAGTGGACCGGCACGATGAACCTCACCGAGCCGCAGGCAGGCTCCGACCTGTCGCAGGTGCGCTCGCGTGCCGAGCCGCAGCCTGACGGCAGCTATCGGATCTTCGGCCAGAAGATCTACATCACTTACGGCGAGCACGACATGGCGGACAACATCGTCCACCTGGTGCTGGCGCGCACGCCGGGCGCGCCCGAGGGCGTCAAGGGCATCTCGCTGTTCGTCGTGCCCAAGGTGCTGGTCGACGCCGAGGGGCGGCTGGGCGCACGCAACGACGTCTTCTGCGCGTCGGTCGAGCACAAGCTCGGCATCAAGGCGAGCCCGACGGCGGTGCTGCTCTATGGCGACGGCAAGTTCCCGGTGGCTGCGCCTTCTGCGGGCGGCGGCGCCGGCACGGCCAGCGCGGCGCCCGGCGCGATCGGCTGGCTGATCGGCGAGGAGAACCGCGGCCTCGAGTACATGTTCGTGATGATGAACGCCGCCCGCTTCTCGGTCGGCATGCAGGGCGTCGCGGTCGCCGAGCGGGCCTACCAGAAGGCGGTGCAGTACGCACGCGACCGCGTGCAGGGCCGTGCGGTCGAGGGCTCGGCGGGGCCGGTTGCGATCATCCGGCATCCGGACGTGCGCCGGATGCTGATGACGATGCGTGCGCTCACCGAGGGCGCCCGTTCGCTCGGCTATGTAGCTGCGGCGTCCTTCGACGCCGCCCATGCGTCGCCGCATGCCGAGGTGCGAAAGACCAACCAGACCGTCTACGAATTCCTGGTGCCGATCGTCAAGGGCTTCGCCACCGAGATGAGCCTGGAGGTGACCTCGCTCGGCGTCCAGGTGCACGGCGGCATGGGCTTCATCGAGGAGACGGGCGCGGCGCAACACTACCGCGACGCGCGGATCCTCACGATCTACGAAGGCACGACCGCGATCCAGGCCAACGACCTGATCGGCCGCAAGACCGTGCGCGACGGCGGCCGCACCGGCATGGCGATGGTGGGCCAAGTGCGCGAGACGCTCGAGGCACTGCCGCAGGACGGCGACCTGGGCGCGATCCGATCGAAGCTCGCCGAGGGCGCCGACGCGCTCGAGGCCTCGATCGCCTGGTTCGTCGCGCAGGGCAAGGCCGATCCGCGTGTCACCTACGCCGGCAGTGTGCCCTTCCTGATGCTGTGCGGCACGGTGCTCGCGGGCTGGCAACTCGCGCGCGCCGCGCTACGAGCCACCGAACTGCTGGCCGCGGGCGACGAGGACGCGGCCTTCATGAAGGCCAAAATCGGCACTGCGCGCTTCTACGCGGACCACGTGCTGTCGCGTGCGGGCGCGCACCGCGCGGCCATCGTCGACGGCGCGGCGGGCACGCTGGCGCTCGAGGACGCGATGTTCTGAGGGCCGGGGTGGCCGGGTGTCTGCGCGACATCCGGGCGCGTATGCTCTGAGAAAGGCAGCCCGAGAAGACTGCCCGCATCGCCCGCCCTCGACGCCGGATCCGACGGCTTGTGCATCCTCGCGACATACTCCGCGCAGTCCGCGTTCTGCGGCGACGAGTGCGACGTGCTGACCTGCGAGATCCTCGGCTACTGGTCTGCTGGCCGCCGTGTCGAGGCGCTTGCCGCTTTTTCGCGCTGGCTGCCGCTACTCGATCTCGAGAAGCTGCGCTGTGCGCTGCGGCATGCTCGCGGCCAAGGCCCCGATGCTCGAGGCCGGCGTCAGCGCCTCGGCCGCGCCGAGGGCAGTGTTCCCGTCGATCCCGCAGCCGGCGCGCGCCGACCTGCTCGAGCCTGCGCGGGCGCTCGATCCGATGGTGCTGCACTGAGGGCGCCGAGCCGAGGCTCGCCCGCCCGGGCGCCCGGCTCGTTACGCAGCATCGCTCTCAGGTCCTCGAACCACCAGCCGCGCAGGCCCATCAGCAGCGTGTAGGCCCCGCGCTCGTCGTCCCGCAGCTGCTGGTCGGCCAGGTGCTGCTGGGCGAAATCCTGCGCGAGCCGTTGCAGCCGCTCCGAGAACCAGCGGGCCTGCGCGGGCGAGATCTGCCCGTGGACCAGCGTCAGCAGCTCGCCTTCGCCGTCGAAGCCGCCCGAGAAGTAGTCGGCCATCGCCCGCTCGCGGAAGTAGCGCATCAGCGGACCGTCGGGCTGCCAGCGCAGCGTCTTGTCGATCTTCAACCGGTAGCGGTTGTTCGGCCGCAGTTCGAGTACCTCGAGCCGGTCGAGTGCGGTCAGCGCCGCCACGACCTGCGCGGGCTCCATCCGGTAGTGGTGGACGATCTGCTCGAAGGTCCACTGACTGAGCGTGCACAGCGCCACGGTGAGCAGCCGCGGATCGGCCACCAGCGCACGCTCCTGCTCGGGCTCGAGCATCAGGCGCGGCGGGCGCCGGTCGACGACCTGGCGGGCGAGTTCGGTGAAATCCAGCTCGAGCACCGCGAGGATCTCGTCGATGCGGCCGAGCGGCATGTCCCCCTTGGCGAGGATGCGTTTGACGCTCGACTCGGCGAGGCCGAGCTCTCGGGCGAGCTGCGCGTAGGTCACGCCCGCCCGGCGCAGCTCGGCCTTCAGCGCGGTGACGAGATCGCGGGTGCTGCTCATGGCGTTTCCGGATTCTAGTATCGTGTAACGATACCATAGAGCGCCGTTAGTCGGTCCAGCTCGATATTGATTGATACCGTTTGGCGCGGTCGCCAGAATCCAATCCGTCCCAACCCACCTGGATCCGCGTCATGAACCGTACCGCCTCCGCCCCCCGCCGCGACACCCGTGCCTGGACCGTCCAGGTGTGGGTCTCGTTCCTCGTCGCCGCTTCCCTCGCCGGTATCGGCCTGGCCTGGCTGCCCGGGCAGTCGCTCGATCGGGCCTTCATGTTCATGGCTTACCTGTTCTGCACTTCGGCGGCCTTTGTCGTCGCCCGGCACGTGCGCGACACCGAGACGCAGCGTGATGCCGCGCCGCTGTGGAGCGTGGTTGTCTGGGGCGGCTTCGCCGCGGCAATGGCGCTGACCGCCTGGGGCCTGATGCGCATGGAGATCGCGCCGACCTACAAGGCCTACCTCGGTGTGGGCTGGCTGTTCTTGATCTCGACGGTGTTCACGCTCGCCAAGACGCTGCGCGACGCACACGAGGCCGCGTTGGCGACCCCGCACGAGCGCCGTGCCTCGCCCGTCGCGGCTGCCGGCGACGACGACGAGCCGGCCGCGCGCTGATCGCCGTCTTCGCGCGTCCCTGCCTGCACCCTCTCGCGCCCTCTCTCGCCCACCGGACCCCGCCATGAACCGCATCGCGCCCACTACCACCTTCCGCCGTGCAACCAGCCCCGCCTGGGCCTCGTCCGCGACGTCCCTGATCGCCGTCTGCATCGTGACACTGGCATGCCTGCGGCCCGCGGCCGCGCATCCCCCGACGACCGCGAGCGAGGCCAGCGCGCTGTCGGCGCTCCCCATTGCGGTGTCGTTCGCCGCGCCGGCCTCGATGCTCGTCGGCGGCGGCATCCTGGTCGTGATCTCCGTCACCCGGGTCGCCGAAGGCACGCTGTGTGTGCTCGAGCGTGTCTCCGACGGTACCCGTGCAAGCGTGGTGCTCGCCGGCGATGCCGCCCTCGGCGTGTCGGTCGGCGCGGGCACCGTGCTGGCCGTGTCGGCGATCGGCGCCGGCTGGGTGCTCTCGGCCGCCGGTGCGGCGATCGCCTTCGTGCCGAACGAGATCGGTCGCGCGCTGCTGCACACCGAGCAGGTGACCCGGTGAGCCGCCGCCACGTCGCGACCGCGGTCCTCGCGATCGCGATCATCCTCGCCGCGGCGCCTGCGCGAGCCGGCCGCGATTGCCAGGCCCGTCCTGCAACCGTCGCGTCGGTCCGCGACGGGCTGGGTCTTGCCGAGCGCACCGTCCGCGCGCTCGATGAAAGCGGGGCGCAGGTCGTGGTGCTCGCGCGCGCCGGGCAGGATCTCGGCCGCTGGGGGCAGCGCTGGTCGCACCTGGGCCTGGCGTACCGGGATGCGGCGGCCGGCGGCGCCTGGCGCGTGGTGCACAAGCTCAATCACTGCGGCAGCGACCGCGCGTCGATCTACCGGCAGGGCATCGGCGACTTCTTCCTCGACGACCTGTTTGAGCCCGCTGCCGCCTGGGCGGTGCCCGATGCGGCCCTGCAACGCGGCCTGCTCGCGGTGTTGAGCGACACTACGCGTGTCGCGCGGCTGCACCAGCCGGCGTATTCCATGGTTGCCTACCCGTGGGCGGTCCGGTACCAGCAGTCGAACCAGTGGGTGATCGAGACGATGGCATTCGCGGCGGATCCGGCAGCATCGAACCGGGAGCGCGCGCAGGCGTGGCTGCGGTTGAGGGGCTACGAGCCGGCGGTGCTGCGGATCGACGCCTTGACCCGGCTCGGTGCCCGCGTCGGCTCGGCCAACGTGGCCTTCGACGACCATCCGGACACCAAGCGCTTCGCCGGTCGCATCGAGACGGTGACCGCCGATTCGGTGTTCGCGTGGCTCTCCCGCGCCGGCCTCGCCGCCACGCCGACGGTACTGCGTTGAGCCGGCCACGTCGACCGTATGGCGCACTGCGCTCGCTCCACCGGCCGCGGCCTTCCATCCTGAGCGACGACTGTCGCGCCGGCCGCGCCGACGGCCGGCATCCGGCGCCGGCCGCCGACCGCATCCATCTGAGGACGCCTGCGTGAACCCCTCCCAGCCCGATCAGTTCGCGCTGCTGCGCCAGCGGCGCTTCGCGCCGTTCTTCTGGGTCCAGTTCCTCGGCGCCGGCAACGACAACCTGTTCAAGTTCGCATTCACCGTGATGGTGACCTACCAGCTGCAGGTCGCCTGGCTGCCGGCGTCGCTTGCCGGCCTGGTGATCGGCGCGCTGTTCATCGCGCCGTTCCTGCTGTTCTCGGCCACCAGCGGCCAGCTCGCCGACAAGCTCGACAAGGCGTCGCTGATGCGCTTCGTCAAGACCTTCGAGATCGCGGTGATGGTGCTGGCTGCCTGGGGCTTTTGGATACAGAACGTGCCGGTGCTGCTGGGCTGCGTGTTCCTGATGGGCCTGCACTCGACGCTGTTCGGGCCGGTGAAGTACGCCTACCTGCCGCAGCACCTTGACGACCGCGAGCTCACCGGCGGCAACGGCGTCGTCGAGATGGGCACCTTCGTCGCGATCCTGCTGGGCAACGTGATCGGCGGCCTGTTGATCGCGATCCCCGAGACCGGCGCGCGCTGGGCCGCGCTGGGCTGCGTGCTCGTCGCGCTCGCCGGTCGCCTCGTCGCACAGGCCATCCCCGTGTCCCCCGCCAGCGACCCCGGCCTGCGGATCAACTGGAACCCGTTCACCGAGACCTGGCGCAACCTGAAGCTGGCGCACCGCAACATCGTCGTCTTCCGCTCGCTGCTCGGCATCTCGTGGATGTGGTTTTTCGGCGCGGTCTTCCTGTCGACCTTCCCATCCTTCGCGCGCGACGTGCTGCACGGCGACGAGCGGGTGGCCTCGCTGCTGCTGGTGGTGTTCTCGATCGGCATCGCGACCGGCTCGCTGCTGTGCGAGCGGCTGTCGCACCGGCAGGTCGAGATCGGTTTGGTGCCGCTCGGCGCGATCGGCATGACCGTGTTCGCGGTCGACCTGTACTTCGCGACCCGCGGCCTGGTTCCGGCGTCGGCGCCGATGGGCATCGGCGCGTTCACCGCGGTGCCGGCGCACTGGCGCGTGCTCGCCGACCTCGCGCTGCTGGCACTCTTCGCGGGCCTGTACAGCGTGCCGATGTACGCGCTGATCCAGCTGCGATGCGAGCCCACCCACCGCGCACGGGTCATCGCGGCCAACAACATCCTCAACGCGCTGTTCATGATCGCGAGCTCGCTGGCGACCGGTTCGATGCTCGCCGCGGGCCTGACGCTACCCCAAGTCTTCCTCGCAGTGGGCCTGCTGAACGCGGTGGTCGCGGCCTACATTTTCCTGCTGGTGCCTGAGTACCTGCTGCGCTTCCTCGCGTGGATCCTGTCGAACGTGGTCTACCGCTTTCGGGTCCGCGGCGGCGAGCACATCCCTGTGCAGGGTGCGGCGCTGCTGGTCTGCAACCACGTGAGCTTCGTCGACGCGATCCTGCTGATGGCGGCGAGCCCGCGGCCGATCCGCTTCATCATGGACCACCGGATCTTCGCGATCCCGGTGCTGGGTGGCGTGTTCCGCCTCGCCCGCGCGATCCCGATCGCCCCTCAGAAGGAGGATCCGGCGACCTACGCGGCAGCCTTCGACGCGGCGCGCGCGGTGCTCGACGAGGGCGACTTGCTGGCGATCTTCCCCGAGGGCTCGATCACCCGCGACGGCACGCTCGGCGAGTTCCGCGGCGGCGTCGCCAAGATCCTGTCGACGCATCCGGTGCCGGTGGTGCCGATGGCGCTGACCAACCTCTGGGGCAGCTACTTCTCGCGGATCGAGCGCGGCCGCGCGATGGTGCGCCCGTTTCGGCGTGGGCCGTTCAGCACCGTCGGGCTGGAGGTCGGCGAGCCGATGGCCGCGTCGCAGGCATCGCCCGAGCGGCTGCGCGAACGGGTGGCGGCGCTACTCGGCGCCGACCCGCAGGCGGCGCAGGGCTTGACACCGGCCCGGCCGTAAACTGTATATTTGTACAGTCACGAGGCCGCGCGCACGCCAGCGTCCGGCCTGCGGCGACGCCGTCGCCGGAGGTCACTGGGTGCAGCCAATCGCCATCGTCAGGAAAGGCCGGGGCGCAGTGTCGAGTCCGGCCGGTCGCTTCGAGCGCGATGCGCGCGAGCCCATCGACGACGGCTGGCCCGCCGACGAGGCGGAAGTGGCTGCGGCGCCTGCGACCGTGGTCGAGCCAGACGCCGCACGCTCGATCATCGCCCGCAACACCTCGCCCGACATCGGCTTCGACGCATCCATCAATCCCTACCGCGGCTGTGAGCACGGCTGCGTCTACTGCTATGCGCGGCCGGGTCATGCGTTCCTCGGTCTGTCGCCGGGGCTGGATTTCGAGACCCGGCTCTTCGCCAAGCACCAGGCGGCGGCGCTGCTCGAGGCCGAGCTCGCCGCCCCGCGCTACCGCTGCACGCCAATCGCGATCGGCACGGTCACCGACGCGTGGCAACCGGTCGAGCGCGAGCTCCGGCTGACCCGCGGCTGCCTCGAGGTGCTCGCGCGCACCCGCCATCCGGTCTCGCTGATCACAAAATCGAGCGGCGTCGAGCGCGACCTCGACCTGCTGGTTCCGATGGCCCGCGATGGGCTGGCGTATGCAATGGTCACCGTCACCACGCTCGACCCGGCGCTCTCGCGGATCCTCGAGCCGCGCGCCCCAGCGCCCTGGCGGCGGCTGCAGACCATCTGCCGGCTCGCCGACGCCGGCGTGCCCGTCGGGGTGTCGCTGGCGCCGCTGATCCCCTTCGTCAACGAGCCCGAGATCGAGGCCATCCTCGACGCCGCGCACGAGGCCGGCGCTCGCCATGCAAACTACGTGGTGCTGCGCCTGCCGCACGAGCTCGTCGAAGTGTTCCACGCCTGGCTGGGCGAGCACTTCCCCGAGCGGCGCGCCCGGGTCGTTGCGCGGCTGCGCGAGATGCGCGGCGGCCGGGACAACGACCCGCGCTTCGGTTGGCGCATGCGCGGCACGGGTCCGTGGGCCGACATGATCCGGATGCGGATCGACGTCCGCCTGCGCCGCCTGGGTATCGGCCGCGAGCGGCCGAGCTTGCGCTGCGATCTGTTCGAGCCACCCGGTGCGGCGGGGCTGGGACGTGAGATGGTGTCAAGCCCGCCTAGCCCTCTGAGCCCGGCCCAAGGACGCTTGTTCTGAGCAGCGAGTCACGCCGGCCCCGGGGGAGGGGAGGGGCGGCGCTTGCGTTCGCGTCGCGAGCGTCTAGAATCCGCAAAGGTCCTAAAAAATCAGGCTGTTAAGTTTTCCGACACCGGTGCGTCGCATCGCGTGGCGGTCCGGAGGCGATGATGGCGTCAGGTTCGGAGAATCGCGGTCGCAGGACCGGTGGGCTGAGGGTCGCGGTGATCGTGGCGGTCTGTGGTGCGGGCGGCACGGGCGTCGCGTCCGCGGCGTCGCCGGGCGCGCCCATCGGCGCCGCGGTGGTCGGCAGCGGTCGCGCGATGAGTGCCGACGATCTCGCCCAGGCTGGCCGTGCGGTCGGCTCGACCCCGTCGACCACGATCTGGCAATCGCGCCTGCCCGACGGCACCCTCGAGCTGAGCGACCGGCCTCCGGCCGCGGGCGCCTCGCAGGTCGGCCAGCGCAGCTACGTGCTGCCCACGCAAGGCGCGGCCCGGCAGCGGGCCGATGCCGAGCGCGCCTACTGGCGCAAGCAGGCCGAGGACTTCAACCGGCGCCAGCAGGACCGCGATCGTCTCGAGCAGGCCGACGCCGAGCGTCGTGCACGCAGCCAGCCCCAGCCGGTCTACGCCGATGCCGGTGCACAGGTCTGGTACGGCACCCCCCGGGTGCGGCCCTGGCCACCGCATGGCGGCCCGTTCTTCCCGCCGCTTAACGGCGCGGTCACCCTGCCGGCTCCGATCCAGGGCAACGGCGGCTCGGCATACACCAGCTCGCCCGGCGCCGTGCAGGGACGACCCACCGGCGGCTTCATCGGGAGCGGCTTCGCCACCGGTCGCTGACACCCTCGCCGGGGCTTCACTGCAGGGCCGTAAATCGGCTACAATCGCGGGTTTCCCGGAAAGTCTGCAAGGAACCCAGATGGTCGTTCTGCGTCTCTCGCGCGGCGGTGCCAAGGCCCGCCCGTTCTTCAACGTCATTGCCACCGACAGCCGCAACCGTCGCGACGGTCGCTTCATCGAGCGGCTCGGCTTCTACAACCCGATCGCCTCGGGCAACGAGCAGGGCCTTCGCCTGTCGCTCGAACGCATCGAGTACTGGAAGAGCCACGGCGCGCAGGTCTCGCCGACCGTGCAGCGCCTGATCAAGCAGTTCGCCAAGCAAGCCGCAGCGCCGGCCGCGGCCTGAGCCGCGCGAGCGGCACGCCACCCGGCGAGCCTGCGATCGAGGTCCCGGTGCAGTCCCAGGATCCCGTCGTCTCCCCGGTGCCCGGTCCGGGGCAGGCGTCCGTCGTCCGTGACCCTCGGCGCACGGTGCCGCTCGGCCGGATCATCGACGCATGGGGCGTGCGCGGCTGGGTCAAGGTGGAGCCGTTCGCTGGCGCGAGTGACACCGCGCTGCTGGGTGCCTCGGTCTGGCACCTGCAGCGGCCAGCCGCGACCGCGCATCCCGCGATCGATCGCTGGCTGGCGCTCGAACGCTCGCGCCGCCACGCGTCCACGGTGGTCGCCAAGCCCGAGGGCGTCGAGGACCGTAACGCCGCGCTCGCTCTGAAAGGAGCCGAAGTGGGCGTGCGCCGGATGGATTTTCCGCCGCTGTCCGAGGGCGAGGTCTACTGGGTCGACCTGGAGGGCTGTGCGGTGGTCAATCCGGCGGGCGAGTCGTTTGGCACGGTGGTGTCCGTGGACGATCACGGCGCGCACCCGATCCTGGAGACCGACACCGGGCACCTGATCCCGTTCGTGGACGCCTATGTCGTCGATGCCGTCCCCGCTGAAGGGCGGATCGTCGTCGACTGGCAGGCCGACTGGTCGCGCTGATCCCGGGCCTGCCCGGAGCGCCGCCGCACGCGATGGATATCGAGGTCGTCACGCTCTTTCCAGAGATGGTCGAGCCCGCGGCGAGCTTCGGCGTGACCGGGCGCGCCATCGAGCGTGGCATCTGGCGGTTGCGCTGCTGGAATCCCCGCGACCACGCAACCGACGCTTACCGTCGGGTCGACGACCGGCCGTTCGGCGGCGGGCCCGGCATGGTGATGCTGCCCGAACCCCTGTCGGCTTGCCTCGGTGCGATGCACGCCCGGCGCGAGGCCGACGGCGGCGCTCGCGCGCATGTTGTCCACCTGTCGCCGCGGGGAGCGCCGATCACGCAGCGGCGCGTCGCCGAGCTGGCCGCGCTCCCCGCGCTCGCGCTGCTCTGCAGCCGCTACGAAGGGGTCGATCAGCGACTGCTCGACGCCGCGGTCGACGAGGAGCTGTCGGTCGGCGATTTTGTCGTCTCCGGCGGCGAGCTGCCCGCGCTGTCGCTGATCGACGCGGTGGTGCGGCTGCTGCCGGGCGTCATGTCCGATGGCGCCTCGTCGCAGCAGGATTCGTTCTCGGACGGCCTGCTCGAAGGGCCGAACTACACGCGTCCCGAGACCTGGGGCGGCACGCCGGTGCCGGCGGTCCTGATGTCCGGCCACCACGCGAAGATCGCCCGCTGGCGACGGGAGCACGCACTGCGCGTGACAGCCGAGCGCCGGCCCGAGCTGATCGAGCAGGCGAGGCAGGAACACCGGCTGTCAGCGCTGGACGAGGCGCTCCTGCGAGGAATGAGCTAGAATCGAGGGCTTTGCGATGTTCGCCCGCCGGATTCGCAAACAGATTCGCAAACAGATTCGCAAATAAGCGAAGCACGACCGAAGCACGTACGCCATCCTCTGCCCCGGGCATTCCGGTCTCGAACCGGCCCCACCAACAATCCGGCGCACGATGGTCTGGAGCCCTACATGGATGTCATCAAGCAGCTCGAGCAGGAAGAGATTGCTCGCCTGAACAAGACGATTCCGGTTTTCGCCCCCGGCGACACCGTGATCGTCAACGTCAACGTGGTCGAGGGCACGCGCAAGCGCGTCCAGGCCTACGAAGGCGTGGTCATTGCCAAGCGCAACCGCAGCCTGAATTCCTCGTTCATCGTCCGCAAGATCTCCTCGGGCGAGGGCGTGGAGCGAACCTTCCAGCTGTATTCGCCGCTGATCGCCTCGATCGAGGTCAAGCGCCGTGGCGACGTGCGCCGCGCGAAGCTCTACTACCTGCGTCAACGCTCGGGCAAATCGGCGCGGATCAAGGAAAAGCTGCCGGGACGCGCGCCCGTCGCAGCGGCCGCGCAGCCGAAGTGATGCGGGCGCCGGTCGCGCGATGAGCGCGGCCGACGGTCCGACGCAGCGCGCCTACGGCGCGCCCGCGTCCACCGGGCGCGCGTCCGCCGCGGCCGATCCGAGCATGACGCGCCGGTCCATCCCCGACCCGCGCGACGCACCGATCGACGACACCGTCGCGGCCTTGCCGAAGGTGGCGCTCGAGCAGCTGCACGCCGACGCCCTGCGCGAGCGCTTCCGCCACCCGCCGGTGTGGACCCCCGAGTTCATCGACGACCGCTGGCGCCTCGGCCCGGACACCCCGCGCCCGGCCGCCGTGCTGGTCCCGCTGGTGCCGCGCGCCGCAGGGCTGTCCGTGATGCTCACCGTGCGCACCGCGCACCTGTCGGCGCATGCTGGCCAGATCGCCTTCCCCGGGGGGCGCACCGAGCCACATGACGGCTCGCCGGTGGGCACGGCGCTGCGCGAGACCGAGGAGGAGATCGGGCTCGCGCGCGCCTGCGTCGAGGTGCTCGGGCAGCTGCCGACCTACACGACCGGCACCGGCTTCATCGTCACGCCGGTGGTCGGCCTCGTCGACGCCGAGCACCGGCTCGAGCCCGACGCAAACGAGGTGGCTGAGGTCTTCGAGGTGCCGCTGGTCTTCCTGCTCGACCCGGCAAACCACCAGCGCCGCCTCTACCGCTGGAGCGACGGACTCGAGCGCAGCTTCCTCGCGATGCCCTGGGTCCGCCCCGACGACGGTCGCGAGTTCTTCGTCTGGGGCGTTACCGCAGCGATGCTGCGCAACCTCTACCGGTACGTCGCGGCCTGAGCGCGGTCGGTATCATCCGCCCATGGGCTTTGTCGCATTGATCCTGGCGCTCGTGTTCGAGCAGATGCGCCCGCTGCCGCGAGACAACGGCGCGCACCGCTCGGCGGGGGCGGTCGCCGACGCGATCGCGGGCGCGACCGACGCCGGCCAGTGGCGCCATGGCGCCTTCGGCTGGGGTCTGGCGGTGGGGGTTGCCATCGTTGGTATCTGGCTCGCGCAGGTGCTGCTCGAGCTGGTCGGTGTGCTGCCGGTGCTGGTTCTGCACGTGCTGGTGCTCTATCACACGGTCGGCTTCCGGCAGTTCAGCCATGCGTTCACCGAGATCCAGCTCGCGCTCGCCGCCAGCGACTCCGAAGGCGCGCGCCAGGCTCTGCAGGGATGGATCCGCCAGCGCGATCCGGACTTCGCGATCGGCGAGCTGCCAGTCGACGAGCTCTGCCGAATGGCGATCGCGCATGCGCTGATCGCAGCCCACCGCCATGTGTTCGGGCCGCTCTTCTGGTACATCCTGCTGCCTGGTGCGATCGGCCCAGTGATGTACCGCGCCGCGCAGTTCCTCGCCGAGCACTGGGCATGTGGCGGGCATCCCGCGAGCGAGGTGGCGCCGGACACCCTGGTGGCCGCGGTCGGCGGCCCGGCGGCCGTGCCGCCGGCGCCGGTCTCCCCGGCCGCCGAGCCCTACGGCCGCTTCGCGGCCCGCGCGTACCGGGTGCTCGATTGGCTGCCGGTGCGGCTGTCGGCGGCGGGGTTCGCCGTGGTCGGCAACTTCGAGGACGCGGTTTACTGCTGGCGCGCGGCCTCGGCGGTGCGCGGCGGCGACGAGCAGCGCCGGCTGCTGCTGATGACCGGCGGCGGGGCGCTCGGCCTGAGGGTCGCCGACGCCCGCGTCGAGGCCGAGGTCCGGGGCGACGCGGCTGCGCTTGACGCCGATCCCTCGCTGTCGGGCGGCGCCCCGAGTGGCTTTGACTGGGCCGGCAGCCCGCCGGATGCCACCGGCCTGCGCAGCGCTGTCGGGCTGGTCTGGCGCTCGGTGGTGCTCTGGATCGGTCTGTTCGCGATGCTCACCATCGCGAACTGGCTCGGACGCTGAGCGACGCGCCTCAGCGCTCTCGCGCGCCGTCACGCAGCTGCTCGTACAGCGTGTGCCGACGGGTATCGATGCGGCCCTCGGCCACCGCTGTGCGGATCGCGCAGCCCGGCTCGTGACGGTGCGTGCAGTTGTAGAACCGGCAATGGCCCAGCAGCGCCTGGAACTCGCGCATGCCGTGCTCGAGCTCGGTGGCCGACAGATGCGCCAGGCCGAACACCTGGAAGCCCGGCGAGTCGATCAGCCGGCCGCCGCCGACGAGGTCGAAGGCTCGGGTGAAGGTCGTCGTGTGCTTGCCGGTCTGCAGGGCCTCGGAGATGGTCTGCGTGGCGAGTGCCGCGTCGGGCACCAGCAGGTTCACCAGCGTCGACTTGCCCATGCCGCTCTGCCCGAGCAGCAGCGTCGTGCGCCCGCCGAGCTCGGGCCGCAGCCGCGTGATCGTTTCTTCGGGCTCGGCCTTCGCCGCGATGCGGAACACGGGATAGCCGAGCGACTCGTAGACATGCAGCCGGGGCTCGATCGACTCGAGCGCACCGGGCACGTCGGCCTTGGTCGCGATCAGCAGGCACTCGATGCCTTCGCGCTCGGCCGCGATCAGCACCCTCACCAGCAACTCCTCAGAGAAGGGCGGCTCGCCGCTGATGACAATCGCCGCGCGATCCAGGTTGGCGGCTAGCGCCTTCTCGCGGCGGTCGTCGCTGCGGCGCAGCAGGTTGCGGCGCGCCATCACCGCCTCGATCACCGCCTGCCCGGACCCGAGGTCGCGCCAAGCGACTCGGTCGCCTGCGACCACGTCGCTGCGGCGACCGCGCGTAACGGCGCTGCGCTCGCCGCCGCCGCCGTTCTCATCGTCGCCGTCGAGCCGCAGCCAGAACTGCCGCCCGTAGGCGGCAAGCACGGTGGCGTGCGCCAGGGCTTCGCTCAACCCGTGCGCCGCATCGGCCGTTGGCTGCGCGTCATGCGCCCGGCCTGGCGTCGCGGATCGCGTCGCTGCGGGCCGCGCAGACGAAGTCGTTGACGGTGATGCCACCGGCCGAATGTGTGTTCCAGCGCACGGTACATCTGTCATAGCCGACGACGAGTTCGGGATGGTGGTCCTGCCTGTGGACCATCCAGGCGAGCGCGTTGACGAAGGCGATGGTCTCCCACCAGTCCGCGAACGCGTAGGTCGTCTGCAGCGCGCTGTCGACGACCGACCAGCGCGGCAGCACCGCGAGCTGCGCGTCGATCGCATCGGGACGCAGCGCGTCCCGGCCGGACAACGGCGCGCAGTCGCGCGCGCGCAGGTGCTCGGGGCTCTGGGGCACGTTCATGGCCGACCTCCGGGGTCGTGAGGCTCAGGTGGCAGGCGCCGCAGGCGCCTCGGGGTGCAGCGCGGCAAGCCGCGCGAGCCGGACCCCGGCAGGGGGGTGGGAGTCGTAGAAAGCCGAGTGCACCGGATCGGGCGTCAGCGTCGCGGCGTTGTCTTCGTAGAGCTTGACCAGCGCGCGCGACAGGTCCTCGGCGCTCGACTGGCGCGCGGCGAAGGCATCGGCCTCGAACTCGTGGCGCCGCGACAGCCAGCTCGACAGCGGCTGCAGCACGAAGGTGAAGACCGGAATAGCCATGAAGAACAGCAGCAGCGCGTAGCCGCCCAGCGTATCGCCCGCCTGCGGCGTAGCGCCCAGGCCCTGGTAGAACCACGGTTGGTTCGACAGCCAGCCGAGCAGCCACAGGCCGGCGAGGCTGATCGCGAAAGTGATGACGATGCGCTTGAGGATGTGCCGGTGTTTGAAGTGGCCGAGCTCGTGCGCGAGCACTGCTTCGATCTCGTCGGCATCGAGCCGCGACAGCAGCGTGTCGAAGAACACGATGCGCTTGCCGCGTCCGAAGCCGGTGAAGTAGGCGTTGCCATGCGCCGAGCGCCGGCTGCCGTCCATCACGAACAGGCCCTTCGAGGCGAAGCCGCAGCGCTCGAGCAGCCGCTCGACGCGCTCGCGCACCGGGCCCGGCTCGAGCGGCACAAAGCGGTTGAACATCGGTGCGATCACGGTCGGGTAGAGCACCAGCACCGCGAGATTGAAGGCGATCCACAGCGCCCAGGCCCACAGCCACCAGGCCTGGCCGGCGCGCTCCATCAGCCAGAGCACCGCCACCAGCAGCGGCGCGCCCAGCGCGATCGCGAGCGCGGTGCCTTTGGCGAGGTCGGCCAGGAACAGGCCGGGTGTCATCCGGTTGAAGCCGAAGCGCTTCTCCAGCACGAACTGCCGGTAAGCGGACAGCGGCAGGTCGATCGCGCCGCCGATCGCGGCGACCACGCCGACCAGCAGCACCTGCCGCCAGAAGGGCGATTCGGGCAGTGCCTCGCGCAGCAGGTCGGCGATTGCGGCGATGCCTCCGAGCAGCGTGAATCCGACCAGCACGGCGGCGCCCAGCACCGTCTCGACCAGGCCGAGCCGCACGCGCGCGACCGTGTAGTCGGCCGCGCGCTGGTGTGCAGACAGCGGGATGCGCTCGGCAAACTGGGCGGGTACGGTGTCGCGGTGCCGGACGACGTGGCGCGCCTGACGGCTCGCCAGCCAGAGCCGCGTGGCAACCGACGCGAGGAGGGCGAGTACGAAGGCCAGCGTGAAGATCAGGGCCGGTGACACCGGAGAGGCCAAGTCGTTGCTCGTGAGAGAATGAAGACGGAGTCGAAAATTATGTCACAGCCCCTTCCCGCCGCGCCGAACGAAGCCCACCTAGTCTGGGTAGACATGGAGATGACCGGCCTGCGGCCTGAGGTCGATCGCATCATCGAGGTCGCGGTCGTCGTTACCGACAGCAAGCTGGAGGTCCTCGCCCAGGGACCGGTGCTCGCCATCCACCAGCCCGACGCCGTTCTGGCCGCAATGGACGCCTGGAACACCGCCACGCACGGGCGCTCCGGGCTGACCGAGCGGGTGCGCGCCTCCACCGTGACCGAGGCCGAGGCGCAGACGCGGCTGATCGACTTCCTGCGGCCGTGGGTGCCGCCGGGCAAGTCCCCGATGTGCGGCAATTCGATCTGCCAGGACCGCCGCTTCATGGCGCGGACCATGCCCGAGCTCGAGGCGTATTTCCACTACCGAAACCTCGACGTGTCCACCGTCAAGGAGCTGTGCAAGCGCTGGCGCCCCGAAGTTGCCCGGGCGTTCGCCAAACGCAGCGCGCACACGGCACTCGCCGACATCGAAGAATCGATCGACGAGCTGCGCCACTACCGCGAACACTTCTTCCGGCTGATGGCCCCGGAGTGAGCGCAGCCGACCCGCGGACGTGCCGCCCGGAGCGAGGGCGCCGGTTCCGCTCGGCCCGTGGCCTCGCGTCGATCGTGCTGCCGCTAGGGCTGCGCTGAGCCGGCGGCGCTCTTCGCGCCGGGGTCGCCTGTCCGGTCCGCGACATGCGTGGTCCGCACGAACAGCATCGCCAGCCCGGCCGAGGCGAGCGTCAGCGCGGCGATCGCCGCCATCCAGAAGCCGGGCGCACCGAGCGACAGGCCGACCGCGAGCCACCAGCCGCCGCCCAGGCCCACGCCCCAGAGCGAGACCGCGAACACCACCATCGGCAGCACCGCGACCTTCCAGGCGCGCAGCGCGAAGGCCAACGCACACTGCAGCGCGTCGACCAGGTGGTAGATGGCAACCCAGGCGAGCAGCGTCGCCGCGACCGCGGCGACCCCGGGCGCATCGCTGTAGGCGCGCGATAGCGGACCGCGCCCGAACGCGAGCGCCAGCGCCCCGAGCAGCGCCAGCCCGAGCACCAGCCCGATGCCGCGCAGCGCGATCGCGCGCGCCTCCACCGGGTCGTCGCGGCCCAGCGCCTGACCGGCGAGCACGCCGGCCGCACCCGACAGCGCCAGCGGCAGCATATACAGCGTCGCCGCGACGTTGGCCGCGATCGCATGGCCGCCGACCACGTCGGTGCCGAAACCCGCGACCAGCAGGGTCACCACGTTGAACGCGCTGACGTCGATCAGGTAGATGCCGCCGATCGGCAGCCCCAGGCGCGCGAGCTCGGCGAGCGGCGCCCGCCGCGGCCGCCCCAGGCCGCGCATCGCGAAGCGCCTGTAGAACCGGCCGCGGCGCAGCAACACGAAGCCGACCGCCGCCGAGAGCCAGAACACCACTGCGGTCGCCAGCCCGCAACCCGCACCGCCCATCGCCGGTACCGCGGGCAGCCCGAACACCGCGGGCGCGTCGCTGCCGTACATGAGGAGGGTGTTGAGCGGTACCTTCAGCGCCAGGCCCACCAGGTTGATCGCCATCACCGTGCGCGGGCGCGACACCGCGACGTTGAGGGTCGAGAACGCCCGGAACCAGAGCGCCGCGGGCAGGCCGAGCGCGACCGCCTGCAGGTAGGAGGCCGCGCCGGTTCGCACCCCGGCCTCGGTGTCGGCGAGCGCGAGCAGCGGCTGCGGGAAGGCGAGCATCGCAGCGCCCGGCACCAGCAGGGCCGCCGCCAGCCACTGGCCCTGTCGCCAGGTCTCGCCGACCTCGCGCAGCCGGCCGGCGCCGTAGTGCTGAGCGGCAACCGGCGAGATCGCCTGCAGCGTGCCCATCAGCCCGACGAACACCACGAAGTAGATGCTCGAGCCGATCGCGACCGAGGCGAGGTCGCGGGCCGACAGGTGCCCGGCCATCATGGTGTCGATGATGCCGTTGGCCATCACCGCAAGTTGCCCGACGAACATCGGCCAGCCGAGCGACACGATCGCACGCGTGGCGCCCGCGGCTGCCATCGACGTAGCCGGACTCAGCCGGCGGTGCGGCGGAACAGGCGGAACTGCTCCAGGCGGTCAACCGGACGCTGGCCGCGCCAGACTTGGCGCCAGCTGCCGCTTGCCTGCGCCGCGTCGAGCGGGGCGTTCGAGCGGTCGGCGACCAGCAGCCACTCGCAGTCGCGGCGGGTGTCGTCGAGCCGCAGCCCGCCGAAGTAGGCGAAGGTCGCACGCTGCGCGACGTCGAGGCCGAGGGTTGCGACGCAGCCGTGGCGTGGCGAGACCACCAGCCCCGCCTGCTGCGCGACGTCGCGGTAGGTCTTACGATGGTTGCCGGCGGGCAGCCACAGCGTCATCAGCAGGCACCAGGTCAGCACCATGCCGCCGGCCGACAGGATCACCGGCCGCCACATCGCGCGCGGCTGACGGGAGACGCGCCAGGCAACGAGCGCGAACCACGCAAGCGTGACCACCGCGCCGGCCACCACCTCGAAGACGTCGATCGAGGGCAGGAAGCCGAGGACCGAGCGCTGTGCGCGGAATGCCATCTTCGGCGGCCAGCCGGTCTGGAACGCGATCCAGTAGGCCCAGAGCGCCGCGCCGATCAGCGTGAAGGTCATCACGGCAAACCAGTCGACCAGGCTGACCAGGCCGCGCCGGATGGTCGACAGGCCCAGCGCGCCGAGGATGGCCGCGGCGGGCACCAGCGGCAGCAGGATCGCCTCGCTGCCGCGTGGTGACAGCGCCGCGGCCAGTGCGAGCACGGCCGCGCAGAGGCCCGGCACCGCGAGGGCGGGCTCCAGGCTGCGCTCGCGCCAGCGCCACAGCGCCCAGGCGGCCATCGGCCAGGCGGGCCAGAAAAACCACGGGACGGTCTGCATGGCATAGGCCGCGGTGTCGAGGGTCGGCCCGGACACCAGGGACCGGTTCCAGGCCAGCCAGCCGGCGAGGTGCCGCGCGCCCGCTTCGCCTGCCGTCGACAGCGCCAGTGGCCAGGCTGCCGAGACGATCAGGGCCACCGGCAGCAGCCCGGCGATCATTGGCCGCGCGACCAAGCGGAAGGCGCCGACACGCGCCGCCAGCAGCAGCGCGGCGAGCAGCAGCGCGGCCGCCAGCGGCAGCCCCCGCGATGCGGCGGTCAGCCCGATGGCGAGCCCCGCGAGCGCACCGCCCAGCCGCGGGCGTTCGAGCGCCAGCGCGCAGCCGAGCAGGAACACGCCGACCCAGGCGACCTGAGCCGCCTCGGCCGTCGTCTCGTGGAGGCGGGCGAGCAGCCCGAAGGTCGCGAGCGTCAGCAGCAGCGCCGAATCGGCGATTGCGCGGCCGAAGTCGACCGGATTGGCGGACGCGCCGAACGGGTCCATCGGCTGCGCTTCGGGCCGGCGCGCGAGCAGCCAGGTCGCATACCAAAGGCAGACGAAGAACAGCGCAACCCAGGCCATCGCCACGCCGCGCACCACCGCGTCGGGCGCGAGGAAGGGCAGCGCCCGCACCGCGATCGCGCCGAGCCAGAAGGGCAGGGGGCCTTCCTCGACCATCGGCACGCCGACGACGTTGGGCATCAGCCAGTCGGCCAGACCGCGCGGGGCGGTCGACATCGTCCAGGCCACGCCGAATCCGGCGGCATCCTCGAAGCGCCACGGATCCCGGCCGACCAGCCCAGGCACGATGTAGAGCGCACACATCAGCAGCAGCAGCCACCGCGGCATCTTGGCAGCCTGCAGGGCGGTGACGAAGAAGGGCTTCACGGTCGGAAATGACACAGGGCAGCCGGAAGGCTGCCCTAGTGAGATGCAGCAGCCGGAAGGCTGCCCTGGTGAGATGCAGCAGCCGGAAGGCTGCCCTGGTGAGATGCAGCAGCCGGAAGGCTGCCCTGAGGAACGGGGCGCGCTGCGGGCGTCCCGGGGTGGGCGTCGGCGGTGCTCCCGGACCGGTGGGTCCGGGACAGCCGACCCACGATCAGGACGCCGAGCTCGGCTTGGTCGCGCCGGTGCGCGCGAAGCGCTGGCGGAACTTCTCGACGCGGCCGGTCTCGCTGATGCGCTGCTGGGCGCCGGTGTAGAACGGGTGTGATTCGGACGTGACGTCCAGCTTGTAGAGCGGATACTCCTTGCCGTCGTCCATCTTGATCTTCTCGCGGGTATGGGCCGTCGAGCGGGTGATGAACTTGAAGCCGTTCGACATGTCGAGGAACACGACTTCGCGATACTCGGGGTGGATGCCGTCTTTCATGTTGGAGCCTCGGTCTTTTGGGTCGCCGCGCGCAGGCCGTATTGACGGGGCGAGCACGTTCCCTATGGTTACAAAAGCTTTCTAGTATATCAGGATCAGGCGGCAGCCTGCCGCCTCTCGGCGGATTCACGTTCTCGCCGCACCAGGCCGCCGCAAGTATGCGGCGTCCGCTGATCGGGCTCGCTGCTGCGCAGCTCGAAACCCCCGATCAGCCGCCTCGCTTCATCAAATCGAAGAACTCCTGGTTCGACTTGGTCTGCTTGACCTTGTCGAGCAGGAACTCCATCGCGGCGAGCTCGTCCATGTCGTGCAGCAGCTTGCGCAGGATCCAGATCTTGGTCAGCTGCTCCTTGGGGATCAGCAGCTCCTCGCGTCGCGTGCCCGAGCGGTTGATGTCGATCGCCGGGTAGACGCGCTTCTCCATCATCCGACGGTTCAGGTGCAGCTCGGAATTGCCGGTGCCCTTGAACTCCTCGAAGATCACCTCGTCCATCCGGCTGCCGGTGTCGACCAGTGCGGTGGCAATGATGGTCAGCGAGCCGCCTTCCTCGATGTTGCGGGCCGCGCCGAAGAACCGCTTGGGGCGCTGCAGTGCGTTGGCGTCGACGCCGCCGGTCAGGACCTTGCCCGAGGCCGGCACCACCGTGTTGTAGGCGCGGGCCAGCCGGGTGATCGAGTCCAGCAGGATCACCACGTCCTTCTTGTGCTCGACCAGGCGCTTGGCCTTCTCGATGACCATCTCGGCAACGGTGACGTGGCGGGTGGCGGGCTCGTCGAAGGTCGAAGCAACCACCTCGCCGCGCACCGAGCGCTGCATCTCGGTGACCTCCTCGGGTCGCTCGTCGATCAGCAGCACGATCAGCACGACGTCCGGATGGTTGGCGGTGATCGCATGCGCGATGTGCTGCATCAGCACGGTCTTGCCGGCCTTCGGGGGCGCGACGATCAGCCCGCGCTGTCCCTTGCCGATCGGCGCGATCATGTCGATGATCCGCGCCGTGAAGTTCTCTTCCGACTTGGTGTCCCGCTCGAGCACCATCGGCACCTCGGGGTGCAGCGGCGTCAGGTTCTCGAACAGGATCTTGTTCTTGCTCGCCTCGGG